>NZ_CP024963.1:0-600000 GCF_002803985.1 Williamsoniiplasma luminosum | reverse complement strand
CTGAACAAAATTAATTGCAGAACAAGAAAAACAAAAGATTAAATATTTTTCAAAATGATTTAATAAAGACGAGATTGAAATTATTTTAAACTTGTTGAATGGAGTGTATGTTGAATTTAAAAATCAAGAAGAATTAAAAAATATTGATATGGATAAAATTCTATGAAAAATAGGTATGGATCATAGTATCGTGGAATGCAGTAATTGCGACCTTTGTAATCTCGAAGGTTTGCAAACGAGAAGAGAATGAGTATCTTTGGAAAATTCTGATATTTCTTGAAATGATTGAGAAGGAGATTATTATGAATTTTATGAATGTAAATCAAATTATTCACATGAATTTATTATAACAATTGAAGGCTTGAATGTTGATCATAACAAATTATCTCAATACGATGTTGAATCGATTTTTGTAAGTCCGACTTTAGCTGTTAAAAATGGTGAAGAATATAATAAAGTTGAAAAATTAATTAAAAATGATTTGGAATTTCAATTTAATGAAAATTTTGATGAATTCAAAAAACAATGATCATTAAATGATAAATATCTTTCAAACGATGAAGTAGATAAGTATTTACCGAATGCTGCTAAATTGATTAATGAATTACATTTAACATATCCAAGAGTTGAAAATTCATTAGAAATGGAGGTCAATTAATATGATTAAACCAATTTTAAAATTTTATAGTCTGTTTGGTTGAATTGGGGAGAAGATAGGAAAGTTTTTTAAAGGCATTAAAAAATTATTTACTTTTAACTTTCAAAATAAAAAGACCAATATAAAATCTTTAGAACCAATTCCTCAAACACCAAAAGTCAGTTATGCCTCAAAAGCACACATCCAAGAATCTGCTGCTAGGCTTGGCTTGGGACATGATATGACTTCTACTGCACTTATCAATCAAACTTTAAATAACCTAAAAAATGAAACAATTATTAATAATAATGTAATGCCAAACATGCAAAAACACTTGGATAGTCAGACTAATGTATGCCAAAATATGAAAAATGTTGTTGTCAATAATAACAGCACATCATCTGAACCAACTTTTAAACCTATTGGTGATATTGCATCAGAAGACAACGGAATGGAAATGAAATAATTATGGAAAATAAATTAATAGATTCGACCAATTTGATCAAAACCTTTAATGATTTACATGCATATTTAAATGAAAAACATTTCAAAAATAAATTAGGTAAAGCGGTTATTACTATTGTTTCTAATCCGAAGAATAAAAGGGTTTTTGGTCACTACACCAATCATCCGGTTTGAAACGAGAAGTATCATGAAATTGTTTTACATGGATTGGTTTTTAATGGTAATCCAGCAAAAGTAACTGCGACGCTATTTCATGAAATGATTCATCAATATTGTTCTGAAAACAATATTCACGATGTAGAAAGTAATGGTCGCCATAATAAAAACTTTAAAAAACATGCTGAAGAATTTGGTTTAACCGTTTTAAAGCCGAACAATAAAAACATAGGATATAAAACAGAACTGGATGAGAAATTGTGAAATGATATTTCTACTAATAGTAATATTGATTTTAAAGTATTAGAAGATTACATTAATTCATTTAATGTAGATAAATTTAAAAATTCTAATACTAACAACGGTCAAAAACCAGTTGAAAAAACACCAAAACCTTTAGGTAAAAAAGATTTAGAAATTGCAAGTTTAAAATTTGAAGTTGAAGAACTTTTAGAAAGAATCAAAATTTTAGAAATTGAAAATGAATATCTTAAAAAACAAGATAAATTCAACAAAGAAATAATTTCAAATTACGAAAACAAAAAAGCTTCTGATAATAATCTAAAAGATTTAGAAGAAATCGAACTTTAAAAGTGTAATTAAAAATACACTTTCAAGGTTTAAATTGCTAAGTGAATTATTTATGTTTTATGTTATAATCAATGTAACAAAGAAAGTAGTACGAAAGTGCTGCTTTTTTGTTTTTATATAGCTGTGATCGCATGCTTTTGTACCTTCTTTGAAGAGTCTTTATGACTTTAAATGAAGGATTACGAATGAAAAAAACATTTTTAGTTTCTAATGAAACTTTAATCGCAAAAGAAATGTTCCAACAAGAACAAACAAAATTAATTCAATCATTGAAAGATGAATTTGAAAATTCAATATTAGATGATGTTTTTAGTATGTCAGATGCAGAATTATTGGGTATTACAAAAGACAGGTTTAACATGATTTTAGATGAAATGAAATCATATAAAAAATATCAGTTAGGCGGTGTGAAATCACAAACCAAACCATACAAAGATATTTTAAATGGTCTTAAAAAAGAATTAACAGATACTGAAAACTCGTTATCTAAACAATTAGATCTTTTAGGTGAAAAGATTCATTCTATTGGTTATACAAATGGGTTTGAATCAAAGCTTGAAGCAGCCAAAAATGGTGCTAAAGTACATGTTAAAACTCAATGTTTTGATATTAGTAAAGTACCTGAAGAGATTGTTACACAAGCTGTTGAATTTTACATGCACGAATTAACACTAAAAGCTTTAAAACAAGGGGAAGCAGTTCCTGTAGTTCCTGGGGTCTTAATTTCAGTACATATGCCAACTTTTGATCTACAAAAGCCAATTGTTCAAAATGATAATCAATCTTCAAATGAAGATGATGGATTGGAGATGTAATATGAAATTGTTAATTGAGAAAAACAACGAAATGGAGGTGAGTTGATGTGCCAATTAAGTGATTGTTAGCAACTAAAATTGTTGGAGCAACAGCTATTGGTGGTGGAATCACTGCTGGTGGGATTTTAGCTTATAATTATATTGCCGAAAATTCTCGACACGGTATTGACAATGATGAATGAAAACAAGATATATATCAACCAATAAGCATTTTGGATCAACGTTTTGAAAAAGAACCTAAAATATTTGATAAATATTTAAAAGATTTTGTTAAAAATTTTTCTTTTGGTGATTCTAAATCTTTTAAATTTAAAACAAAAGATGAATTGCAAGAACATTTATGAAAGTTAATCATTTTTGAAGAAGCAACTTATAAGCAATTTAATCAAAGTATTGCTCCAACCGAAGATGAATTAAACCCTCCATCTAAAGATCCAAATAGATTTTCTATTAAAAAACCACCAGTACACATTGATCAAGAAGAACAAATGAAAATAAATACTTCTTTTGTTGGAACTGCTTATGTTAACACATTGTTATATCAATTGGTTTATTCAAACATTGAAGCTAATAAAACAAATACATGAGTATATCAATATATGCTAGAAACATATCTAAATTCACCAGAATGAGAATATATTCAATCAGTTAAAGATTATGTACCAAAAGAAGTCAGTATGTCTTCTTTGAAAAAAGACTTAAAAACTAATAATTCTAAAAAAAATATTACTGGAAATGTAATTAAACTTGTGCGAGAAATAACAAAAGTGGATATAAATGATGTTAACCAAAAACCATCAGGAGTTAATCCCAGTCAATTTGATGTCAGTCCTTTATCTTTCAATATTAAGCATTTGAAATATGAACCTTTAGAGTTTAATTTAAAGCCTACAAACATTGAGAGTCCTGAATTTAAAAATTGAATAAATAATCAAATTGACAATTCATTTAAATCTATTGCAAATAAACTATGAGATTTAAAGAATTTTGATGAATTTAAGAGTCCATCTAACCCAAATTTTAAAATAAAAACATTAAAACATGGTTTGAATGGTTTCGGTAAAATTAAATTAAAAGAAAAAGATCCTAAAAATCCCGATGCACCAACTGAAATTTTTAAAATTCAACCCCCAAAGCAAAGTGATTTAAAACATTTAAAAATTTCAAAAGATAAAAACAACAACAACATTTCAGTTGTTTTAACAGGTTATGAAAATAATAAAAACAGTCCTTGAAAAAATTTATTACAAGGTGAACTGACTTTGAATTTTATTCACAATGAATCTAAACCAGAATGGAGACCATCATCAAACTTGAAGATAACATATCCAAAAGTGTAATTAAAAATACACTTTTTAAAGGAATGAACAATGTTTTGTCTATTCTTAATTTGTGTTATAATCAAATTAACAAAGAAAGTAGTACGAAAGTACTGCTTTTTTGTTTTTATAATCACAATTGTATCCTTTCGTACCTTCTTTGAAATTATAAAAGGAGAAATAAAAATGAGTAAAAGGACTAGATTTTGAATAGATCTATACAATGTTGAAGATATTGAATTAATGAATTTATTTAAGGCTAATTTAAAGCAAAATAATCAAAATTTGCAACCACAAATTCGTGTTATTTTTTTACAAGCTGTTTTAAATTATTTAAAAGATGGAAAACTGTTAGATAACTTAGAAAGTACAATTAATAATTCAATTAATTCTAGAAATGAAGAATTAAAATTTTTTAATGCTGTGACGGCTAAAAAATCTATTTTAGATTCAGAAAGACGTTTGGCAAAAATTGAAGCCAATGTGATTTTACTAACAAACCTATTAGCTAAAGAAATGAAATTTGAAGATCAAATTGAAGTGCCTAAAGAAAGTTTTTTAGAACCTTTTACATTTCAACACACAATCGATCGTGAAATGAAGTCCGAACAAAGAAATTTATTAGCTAATTTTAAAAAGAAAAAGCTAAAGGAAGAGGTGGAATAATATGTCGTTATTACTATGAGGATTGAAAAAATTTTTTGACAAAATGTTAGATACAATTGGGATTAAAAACCCGTGAAAAAATATTGGAAAAAAGAATAAGAAAGAGAAGGAATAACAATGAAAAAATTACTATTTTCAACAATACTAACTAGCTCATTACTTGTCTCAACATCTTTTACTGTTTCATATACTCAAAACTTAGCTAAGAAATTGGAACAATTGAAATCTAAACAATTAGAGCAAAAAAATATCAGAACAATCGATCCAACATACCCGAGTTTCACAATTGGAAACCCGTTAGAAAATTTAAAGCTTGAGCATGAAGGCTATGATTGATCCGACAATAAAAAAGATAATAAATTTTTGATTTCTTGAAAAACATATGCAAATTCTTTTGAAGAATTTAAGCAAAAATACCCCGAGATTCAAATAAATACTCCAAGATTTATTACAAAAGGTTACGCATCTTATACGCCCCAAACCAATGATAAGTCTAATCAAAATCCTGTTATTAATACAAACACAATCACACAATCTACTCCTCCAGATATTAGTTTGGAGAATGCCCCTAAATTTCATTTAAATTCAAGCATTTCAGCAAATCATGGTGGATCAAGTTCAACTGCTAAGGCAGCAGCTGGTGTTCATTTATATGAAGAAAATGGAAATATTTATATAAAAGCGGAGATTTGAGCACAAACTTGAAGAAACACTGCTTTTTGAAGTCCGGAGGTTTCTGCTGAAATTATATTAGGTGACATAACTTTCAAAACTTCTTACGATTTTTCTTCCGATTTATCAAATTATACAGCACAAATACAATCTCATTTTCAAATTAATTCTTTTACTTCTCCATGAATTAATTCTACAGAAACAATTAATCATTGAACTGGGTCTGGAGATTCATCAAATCAAGCAAAAATTTCTGATGAAATTAAAAGAAGAGTCAAAAATCTTCCAAACAAAGATGAATGAAATAGCTATATTGATTTAGATAATCCACAATTTTCAATTAACGAGGCTGTATCAAATGGAGTTATTAAAATTAAATTAAATAAACGTGGTGTCAACTCTACTATTGAAAACAAATTCAAAACAGATTTTGAAATGCCAGTTACAATTAAATTTGATGATAAAACAATTGACTTTGCTAATAGTGATGAATTTATAAAAAATATTGAATTTGAAAGTACAACATCACAACACATAGATTCTACAAATACAATTGATATTTGATCTGGCAACAATAGTTTAACTTCTAATAAAGATTTAACAATACAAGAAGTAACTGCACGTATCAGCAAATTCAAAAACAATAAACAATGAAATAAATACATTGATTTAGACAAGCCTATTTTTACTTGAAATAAAAACGATCCTAACAATTCATCACAAGGTTTTTTAAAAGTTGAATTTAAAAAAAGAGAAGGTGTGAATGCAGATTTTGTAAAAAAATTTAAATTAGAATATAACATTCATGTTAAAGTTAAATTTGATAAAAATGGGATTACTTCAAAAATCAATGATGTTTTTGCTAAAACACCTTTTGATTTGATAACCAATACTTCCCCAATTATGAACAATGAAAGTATTATAGATGATCAAGATGGAAGTCCGAACAAAGGTTTAAACAATAAACAAGTAATTGAAAGAGAAATTGATAAACGTTTTAAAACTTTGACGAATTCTCATCCAGCTATTGCTAACAATCTAGAAATTACAAACAAAAAATTTGTTCAAGAAGAAAATAAAGTGATTATTCAATTTAAAGATGCTCAGAGTTTAATTAATGAAGGACAATGAATTCAAAATATTCCAATAAAGGTTAATGTTAGGCCAACTGCAATTGCTTTAAATAGATCATTTTTGCAAAGAATATCAATTAAACCAGGAAATATGATTGACCCAAAAAATCCAGGAAAATCTGTATTAGATGAACCGGAGTTGATTTGAGATAAAGAGAAACCAACCTTTGTTTATCATAATAAAGTTGATTTTGAATTTGCCTCTTCAAAAAGTGCTAAAGAAACTGTAACTGTAAATGGTGAACCCATTGAAGTTTATGATAACATATTTAAAAAAGAATTATTAGATCAAAATCTAGGATTGAAACCAAATGAAAAATATGTTCAGTACGATATCATCGTTAATGGTTGAGATAAAATTGATGAAAATGGTCAAATTTTACCTCAACCAAAACCGCGAACAATCAATTTTTCAATTGCAATTAATTCATTGATTTCACGTTCCTCATTTAAATGAATGGCTTGAGATCCGGTTGAAGATAAAAATCAACCTGAAAAATATCAACAATGAGTGTTAACTCAAGAGAAATTACCTAACAAGGATGGTCAATTAGAAGCTAATCCAAAATATGATCCAACAATCGATCCTAAATCAGGAGTTAGAATACAACAAGTTTTTGTGAAAACAGATAAAAAATATTTAGATAAACATCCTTTCCCTCTAGATCCATTTGATTTAAATGGTAATTTCATTAAACCTGAAAATGGTTTTAACGAAAAAAATAGAACTGTTGGATATTTTGCAGAAGCTTATGTTGTAAATAAAGGGGTTTTAAATCTTTTCCAAGACAAAACATTTGATCAAGCTTTTGAAAAAGTGGAAAGAATACAAATTACAGATTCAGAAGGAAAACCCGTGAGTTCAGAGAATTCAAAACCAGAATTAGTTGATTTTAAAAATGAAGGACAATTTAGTTCTTCGGGGTTATATGAATATTTCTTCTATGTAAAAGATAAAGCTCCACTTTATCAAAATTCATCTGGTAAAAAATTAAATCCAGCAGATGTTTCAACTTATCCACCAACCGGAAATAATATTCCTGCTTCTGCTGGTAATATTCTTCATAAATTTTTATTTGTTTCTAACAAGGAAGTTGCATATCAAAAATTTACATCATTGCCTTTCATTAAAAATAATCCTGATATTATGGAATTTAATTCTGGGAATTCATTAGTTTCTCATCGTTTAAAATGATATTTAATAAATAAATATAACTTTACTACACAACAACTTGATGTTTTGAACTATGAAAATAATTTTGCTTATTGAAAGGAATATGTATCTGCTGCAATTGATGGAAAATTGACACCACCAGAACCAGGAAATAATTTTTTAGTCTTAAATCAACTAAAATTAGATTCTTTATTAAGAAACCAAACTGATGTTTTAAAATTATTCAAAGAAATTGAAGCTTATGCTCAAGAAAAAGTTAATAAATTCGCTATGAATAATAAAGGAACTGCAATATATAAAACTCATTGAGATTTATATATCGATGGTGTTGATGTTGCTTTAAATGAGTTTAATGCACCACAACACTTAAAACACTTAGCTAATATTACTGATGAAATAAAATCTGCTAATTTTATTATTAAAGCAAAAGACAATGTCAAAGAAGTACAGGGGGAAACAAAATTTTTAGTTGTTAATAATCCATTCTTTGAACCGGATAAAGTTTTAGATTTAAATAAAATAAACTGAAAAGCTCAAGAATATAACTTCTCAGGTGTTGAAGAAGGTACAAACACCAAATTAGATGAACCAACATTTAGAAAAAAATGAATTAAGGATTTAATGCAAAAACAATTAGAAATAGCAATTTCACATGTAAATCCAAAGGGAAAACCTAAATATTTACAAGATTATAAATTGTCAGTTTTAGAAACTGGTTTAGGAAACAAAGAATATGATTTAGAGGCTTTTGAATCAATTCAAAAAATTGAAGAATTTTTATCAAATTCAAATTCAAACTTAAAGATTAAAGTTACATCTAACCCAATGGTTAAACATCCATTATTGATAAATTCCACTATTCAAAAATATATTAATAATCCCGATGCACCACTTCCACCAATTATTCCAACTCCAGATGTTGCAACAGATCTTAGTTTATTCTTAAATGTTGAAAATTTAGAAATTGTAGACTTAATAAACAATGTTACAAATCCTGAATTACAACCAGAACAGATTTTTGATAAAAATAATCAACTTTTATGAAACAAATTAATTAGTGCTCAAAAAGAAAAGAATAATAAAGTGTGAAGCAATGATCCGGAGTCTGCACAACGTTTAAACGAGTTTTTAGATACATTAAACATTAAACATTTTAAATTATTTCACAAAGATTCAGGTCAAAGACCTAAACCTAATCCTGATAAACCAAATGAAGTCTTATACAAAGGCACATTTAATATAAAATCAAATAATGATCGATTATATTATGGTTCTCACAATGCAGAATTCTTTACTGCTACAAAACTCGATCCACCACCAGTTGACCACAGGAAAAATATTGAAGATTTATTTCCTATTACAAATATTGGTGAGGTAATTGGTGATGGTGATGATAAATATACAAAAGAAGAAGTTTTTGAAAAATTAATTCAAATGAATGCTGCAACATATGATCCTAAATTATTTAAAATTGAGTACTTTACATTTAGATGATTTTATCAAAACAAACCAAGTGAAAATGGTTTCGACCATTCTATGCAACTGGGTATTTCCACAGAAGGAGAAAATTATCTATACGGTTCTAAATTAACTATTAATTACTGAACAACTAAAAAAGACAAAGATCCAAAACCACCAGTAATTGATCCATACAAACCAATCATTGCAAATATTTCTGATGAATCAATGACAGTTGGCGATAAAAATAAGATAATTACAGTTGATATAGAAAATCCTATTAAGAATAAGGAAATTTCTGTCAAGTCAAGTGATAATGCTATTGCGAAAGCAAGTGTTAATTATGCTGGTAAAATCGTCCTTCAAGCTATAGCTGAAGGTACAGTTACAATTACTGTTTCATATCCAGAAGCTGATGATGTTACTTTTCAATTAATTGTAAATAGAAAAGAAATTATTAATCCAGACCCAGGGCCAATTGATCCTGAAAAACCAGACCCAGGGCCAATTGATCCTGAAAAACCGAACCCAGACCCAGGTGGTGAAAAACCAAATCCTGATAAAGATAAGTTTAGTCCATTAAATTTATTGTGAATTATACCACTAGCTTTAATTGGTGTTGGATTAATATTTTTTATAGGAAAACGTATTTCAATCCGAAGAAAATCTCGTAGAATAGGTAAGCGATAAAAGTGTATTTTTAATTACACTTTTCCTAAAACCAGTTAAATTAATTAATCTAGTTTATGTTATAATCAAATTAACAAAGAAAGTAGTACGGAAGTATTGCTTTTTTGTTTTTATATAGCTGTGATCGCATGCTTTTGTGCCTTCTTTGAATAAAAGGTCTACAGGACTTTAAACGGAGGATTACACATGAAAAAACACAACTGAGTTAGTGGTTATATTTGACCAAAACAATTAGGTAAAGGTGTTGTAAATGAAAAAACTGGGAAAATTAAATTCCCCATTACATTAGATAACAAGACTTTTTGAGTTGCAGAAAAAAATATTACTGAATGAAAATTAGCTAAGCTAGGAGATTTGAATGAAAAAGGAGTGCAAAAAACTTTTGTTCCTTTCGATTCAACTAAATCAAATTTTAATGCAGGATTTTATAACATTTCTGTTCCAACTGTTGAAGATGTCAAAATTAGTGTTAAAACCGAAGAATTAGACGCAGAAGGAAAACATATTTTTAAAAACGAAACATTATCACACAATGAATTAAATAAATTAGTTGCTAATAATACGTTTTCAGTTATCAACTGAGCTAAAGAAGCGATTCAAAAACATGAAGTTGTAAATCAAACCGAAGATGAATTAGAAATTGTTGGGGAATAACATGAAAGCATTTAAAGAAAATTTAACTAAAACACAAATTATAAGTAAAATTAAAACGATTCAAAATACAAATAAACAAAACACACAGTTTTGAATTGAATCATTGAGCACTTTTATAGAAGAAAACTTTACTAATGAAATTATTAAGGTCGATGATATTGTAAGCAAAATTAATGTATTATATCCAACTTCAAAAAACACTGTCACAGAATCATCTTTAGTTGCTTATTGGTTTTGTGTTTTGAATGAAATTAAAACAACTAACTTAAAAAGCTAGTTGTGAATTTAAAAAAATTAAGTTTTTTCAAAAATTTTTCAATAATCAGAATAATCATATCTTTTGGTTAATTTCGTTCCTTTAATTGTAGCTTCTTTTCCAGAAGCAAATCCTTGAAGCATACAATCGACACAAAATTTTATATAAATATCACCATTGTTGTCAGATTCAATAAAATATCGCCCTATTTTATTTTTGGTAGTTTTAACTAAACACATATTCATTCTTAAATTATTACGTTTATTAAAACTACATGAATAACAATCTTCAAAATTAGGATCATTTTCACAATTTTCATAATATGGATTATTTTCAATTCCATTATCACACATTCCGCTCACCCCCCCCTAGTGTTTACAACACCAGATTATTTTATCATTTAAGGTTTTCAAAAAAACCATCGTGGATGGGCGGACAAAAATTAGCAAGCTCATAAAAATTAAACTGATAAATGAAAGTATGCCGGAGGAGGTGAAGCAAAACCTCCAACCCTCCTGCATCACAATAAAAACATAGTGTATATCAGCACTATGTTTTTTGTTTTCTAAAAAACATAAATTCAGTTTTAAATTTATTTTGATAATTAAAGAAAGGGGTGAATTCAAATGAAATAAGATGATAAAAGTGTATTTTTAATTACACTTTTCCTTAAACCAGTTAAATTAATTAATCTAGTTTATGTTATAATCAAATTAACAAAGAAAGTAGTACGAAAGTACTGCTTTTTTGTTTTTATATAGCTGTGATCGCATGCTTTTGTGCCTTCTTTGAATAAAAGGTCTACAGGACTTTAAACGGAGGATTACGAATGAAAAAACACAACTGAGTTAGTGGTTATATTTGACCAAAACAATTAGGTAAAGGTGTTGTAAATGAAAAAACTGGGAAAATTAAATTCCCCATTACATTAGATAACAAGACTTTTTGAGTTGCAGAAAAAAATATTACTGAATGAAAATTAGCTAAGCTAGGAGATTTGAATGAAAAAGGAGTGCAAAAAACTTTTGTTCCTTTCGATTCAACTAAATCAAATTTTAATGCAGGATTTTATAACATTTCTGTTCCAACTGTTGAAGATGTCAAAATTAGTGTTAAAACCGAAGAATTAGACGCAGAAGGAAAACATATTTTTAAAAACGAAACATTATCACACAATGAATTAAATAAATTAGTTGCTAATAATACGTTTTCAGTTATCAACTGAGCTAAAGAAGCGATTCAAAAACATGAAGTTGTAAATCAAACCGAAGATGAATTAGAAATTGTTGGGGAATAACATGAAAGCATTTAAAGAAAATTTAAGTGAAAAAATAAAAGCACAAATTAAAATATTGGGAGCCAAAGATGCGGTTGCCTATTGAAATGAATTCAATATGCCAAGCGAAGATAATGGTGGAATAAACACTTTAAAAGATATTGAAAATATCATCATTGATGAAAGAGATTACACAGTTAATTTAGATCGTCTAAAAGAAGAGTTTTCAAATCTTGGGGAGACTCACAAAAATTTTAAGCGTGAATATAAAAGTGGTAATACCAATTCATATGAATACGAAAAAAATTGGGACAATGTTTTAGAAATATATTTAGAAGGTTTTGAAAAAGTTTTAACAAAAATATTGGAAGATAAAATCCAAATTGAAAATAATGAAAATCTAAAACCTGAAAATAAGAATCTAAAAAATCTTAAAAAAGAAGTTCAAGATTTTATTGTTAATGAAATTTTTAAAGAAAATTTTACAAATTGAAAAGAATGAAAATTAGGATTTGTTGGTACGGATATTGATGAAAATTATGATTTAAAATTTAAGAATTTTCAACCACAATTTTATGAGTTCTATTTTTATAAAGGAAAGGATATGTATGGTGATTCAAACTTTAGCAATATTTTGAATGAAAATGATCCTAAATATATCTCCATTGTTGAAAAATATCCAGATTTTTATAATGTTTTAAATTCAAATGAATTTTTAGAAGCTGATGAAGAAATTCAAATGAAATAAGATGATAAAAGTGTATTTTTAATTACACTTTTCCTTAAACTAGTTAAATTGATTTAGCTAATTTGTGTTATAATCAATGTAACAAAGAAAGTAGTACAAAAGTACTGCTTTTTTGTTTTTATATAGCTGTGATTGCATACTTTTGTACCTTCTTTGAATAAAAGGTCTACAGGACTTTAAACGGAGGGCATAAGATATGTCGAATAAACTAGACTCTAAACTACTAGAGTTAAAAACAAAGTATGAAATTGCTTTAGAAAATGCAGACGCATTTCTAGATAACGATTGAAAAGTTGGAGAAGTTTTAAATTTTTCATTTCAAAATTTTATAAACGAAATCAATAATTTAATCCAACTTTCAAAAGATCAAGAAATGGGGGTCAATTAATATGCAAAAAACTACTTTAAAAAATCTAATGATTGAATTAAATTCAGAAACGAATGAGTGAGTAAAAGAATGAATTGAAGTTCAACATTCATTTAATGCAGATATTACAGATTATGTAAAATCTAAGGGTTTAACTTTTAATGATGTTTTTGTGGAAGGTGACACCAATTCGGCTAATGATCATTTTTATTTAAGTGATTTTGATAGTCCATATGATGCCCTAATTCAAATTGTAGATACTTCAGTTCAACAAACTATTTTAAAAATGGCTAACAATTTTGAATTTGATGGTGATCAAGAATTGGGGGTTGAGTAATATGGGATATTATTTTTCAGATACAATGGCTGAATCTTTAAATGAAAATGCAAGTGATATTATTGATGAATTTAAAAAATATTTTGATGAAGAAAAGATTTCTGATATGTATTTAGATTTTGATAAAAATAACGCTTATCAATATAAGATATGTATTCTCACTCAAAAAGATGACACGATAGAAATACCAGTTGGTGATTTTAAATGGCCAAGTGATGAAGATGATTATAATGACTGTGCAACATGATGGTTTGTTGAAGAAAAAGATACTAGAGCATTATTAAAACCTTATATGAGTCAAAAAGGCCTAGGTTTGGTTGAAGAATATCTAAACGAATTGGGACATGAATAATTATGTCAAAAAAACAATTTTATTTAGAAATAGATCTTCTCAAAAAACAATTAAATAGGTTAAATAAACAACCAAATTCAGATTTAATAGAAATCCAAAAGGAATACATTTTATCAATGTTATGAGACTTGAGACAGGAGGTGAAATAAATGAATCAAATTAATTTAATCGGAAGAATTACAAAAAATCTTGAATTAAAAACAGCTTCTAATGGCAATGTTTTTTTAGGATTTACAATTGCGGTGTCTGAACATAGAAAAGATGGAGAACACACAAATTTTATTCCTTGTATAGCTTTTAACCACACTGCTGAAAATATGAATAAGTATTTAGGAAAAGGAAGTTTAATATCTGTTGAAGGACGATTGCAAGTACGTAGTAGTAACAAAGAGGGCAAATATGAAAATATTATCAATGTTGCAGCTGATCGAGTTCATTTTTTGGAATCTCAGAAAGTTAAAAAAGAATTAAGTGTTGAGCAAAATAATGAAGTTTTGACTTCACAATTCAATAATAATTCTACTGATGAAAATGAAGATTACCAAACACTTCAAGACTCTATTCTATGAGATTAGAAATTTAGTTGTTAATAGTCAACTTTAAAAAACTATTTTTGGAAGTGAAAGATTTGTTTTAATAATTATTGATAGTTTAATTTTAAAATGAGTAGGTTTGAGTCCTACCACTTCCACCAAAAAAGTCCGGAACGACTTTAAACTATCAACCTTCTATTTTATTTTTTAATCATTTTCTCCTTTCGAATTAAGATTATCTTTTCATACAATAATGTTATAATCAATGTAACAAAGAAAGTAGTACGAAAGTACTGCTTTTTTGTTTTTATAACCACAATTATGTACTTTTGTACTTTCTTTGAATAAATGGTCCACAGGACTTTAAAAAAGAAAAGGAAAAATATAAAATTTATATAAAAATTTGAATTTTGTTGTATAATTAAATTACCGACCTACAATTTAAACAGATAATGCTGGCCCTTTTATTGGGAATGTAGGCGCATATTTAAAGAGCAACATTGTTGCTCTTTTTACTTTTATTTTATATTAAATGGAATATATGAAAAAAAACAAATCAAATGCAAATCTGATAAAAATGAATCATCATAAAAAACCAAGAGAGGCACTGGTTTTGGAATCAAGAAACGGTTGAAGCTTAATCGCTGCATACGGAACTGTTAAAAACAATAATTTCAAAAATTTTATTGATTTAACCGATTATTCAATGTCCTTAAGAAGGCGTTCTCAACAATATAAATCTCCTAATACCAATCATTTTTATGTTAATACAACTAATATTTTTTGAACAAAACTCAACAAGCATACAAAACCAATAAAGAATATTGAGGATTTTGATTATGGGGCTTTAAAATCCCACCCCAAATTCCCTTTACGCAGATTGTCTGAAGATGTTATGGCGGTAATAGATTCTTCTATTGAAACAAACCACAAATCCAAACTTATTTACAATCTTCAGTTTAGCGGAAAAGAAAAACAAATTCAAAAACACGGTACTCAAGAGTTAAAAGCAATAAGAATGAAAAACGAAACGACAAATGCAACAATAACCACCCCAAACAATAATCAATCTTCAAATGAAGATGATGGAATGGAGATGTAATTATGATCATTAATAAAATAAACAAATCAGATTTTATTTACAAACCTGTCAATTCATTTTCATTTGAAATGGAATATAGAAATTGTAATTATTGTTCATCATCTAAATCATTTGATATTTTTAATTATGTAAATAAAAATTGTGGGACACCAATCTGTGATCAATGTTATGCAAAACTAGAAATTGAATCGGGAATTGAGTAGTATGAAATATTTAATTATTATGGAATCCCCATCTAAAGCAAAACATGTAGTTGAATATGCAAAAGAATTACAACCACAACATAAATGAATTGGTGGAGCATCAATTGGTCATATTCGTGAACTTTCAAATTCTTTTGATTATTCAATTGGAGTGGATTGAAATAAATTAGAAGCTAGTTGAATAGTTTCTGCAGATAAGAAAAAAGTAGTTGAGGAATTGAAAACCAAAGCAAGTGAAGTTGATCAAATTATTTTAGCATCGGATCCTGATCGCGAAGGTGAAGCTATCGCTTGGCATCTTTTTGAAATATTAAAAAATTTAAATAAACCATTTAAGCGAATGAAATTAAATTCAATTACAAAAGATGAAGTTGCTAGACAACTAAATAATCTAAGTGAAATTGATTATAATTTAGTAAATTCAGCTAATACTCGCACTATTTTAGATAAAACAATTGGTTATGTGCTTTCACAAGAAGTTCGCCAAAATACAGGTGGGGCATCTACCGGACGTGTACAAGGAGCAACATTAAGATTGATTGCTACTAATCAACAGGCAATTGAAGAATTTGTTAAAGATCTTAATTACACAATTAAAATTGAAGATATAAATCAATTAGTCTTTAATTTAATAACTGAAGAATTAAAAGATTGAAAAACCCCAAACAAACCAGAAATGGAGCAAATTCTAAATTCTTTAATTTCTAATAAAGCTAATGTGATTAGTTTTGTTGAAAAAGAATTTAAAGAAAATTTTTTTCAACCTTTTGATACACAAAGTGCATTGGTTGCAATAATTGGTAAATTAAAAGGCGGAACAAGCAAGGCTACAAAGGCTTTGCAAATACTTTATGAAGCTGGATTAATTACTTACATTCGTACAGATTCAAGAAATATTGATATAAAAACTAAAGAAAAACTTTCAGAATATATTATTAATAAATTTGGCCAAAAAGCATTAGGTGTTTTAAAGGATGTTAAAGTTGATTCTTCAGCTCAAGAAGGCCACCCTGCAATTATTCCAACTGATTTTTCTCTAGCAAAGGTTCAAGATAAAATTAATGATGAATATGTATCTGGTGTGTATGAAATTATTTATAAAAATACAATATCTTATGGTTTAAAAGAAGCTAGCGGTCTAAACCAAACACTAGTTGTCGAATTAAACAATTTTATATTTAGAGCCACTGCAAAAAACTATTTAGATTATGGTGTTTATGATCTTTACTTTTTTGATAAAAAACCAGAAAGTAACAACATTAAACCTAAAACTAATTTTATAGATATTCACAAAAAAGAATTGGTTGAAATTGAAAGCAAACCTAAAACTTTATTTACCGAAGTTTCTTTAATTAAAGAAATGAAAAAAAATGGTTTAGGTAGACCAGCAACATATGCTAATGCTGTTGAAGTAAATCAAAGACGTGGATACACTGAAATTAAGAGTAAATCTAAAATAAGTATTTTACCGTTAGGAAAAAATGTTAATGATTATTTAAAAAATAATTGAAATGATATTATTGCAGTGAATTATACTATTCAATTAGAAAAAGAATTGGATTTGATTTCAAGTGGAAAAATGGACCATAAAATTGTTTTGAAGGATTTTTGAAACAAACTAATGAAGGAAGTGTCTTCAAAAACTATTCAATACAAAGATTGCAAAAAGTGTAAGCAAAAAACTTGAAAGGAAGGTTTAATTTCAAAAAAAGGTTTTGAATATTCTAAGTGTATAAATGAGACTTGTGATCATATCGAATTTGTCCAAGAAACAAATCGAGATTCTAAAATTTGCACAAATTGTAAGGTTGGTTTTTTAAAACTCAACAAAACAAAAACTGGTAAAGATTATGAATATTGTTCTAACAAAGAATGTGAGTATATTAATTGAGATTATGGATTAAAAAAATGTAAAAAATGTAAAGTTGGTGTTGTATTTGAAGGTGTTGCAAAGAATGGCAATAAATATCAAAAATGTAAAAATCAACAATGTGATTTCATAAAATTTTTTGATAAAAAATCAAGCAAGTCTATGAAAGACAATTCTATGAAAGAATTTGTCAAAACATTAGATTGTGAAACTTTAGCTAAAATGATAAAAGAAGACGATAAAAGAAGAGGGTTTAAATAATGAATAAGATTTTAGAAGAAAATGAAAAAATCCTTAAACGAATAAATCAAGAATTTGAAGTTTTTGAAAATATAACTAATGAAAAATTAATAGATTATATCGATGGATTACGATCATCATTTAAATCTTTATTACAACATTTAAATCATAAATACCAAGATTGTGAAGGAACACATGTTTCAATTAAAGTACAAGCATTAACATTTTCATCTTGTTATTATTGCTTACATTTAAATTATTTTTTTGAACAATTGGATGAAATACAAGATTTATTTTCTAATAAATTGTTGTTAATGAATTAATAATCATCAACCAAAAGATTAAAAATGGAACGTTCCTGAAAGGGAACTTTTCTTTTTATACTGCTTTCAAAATGATCAAAATCAAAATTTATAGTTTGATTTAAAAATTAATGGATATAACAATTTAATCGAAAAAATTAAAGAAAAAAATAGATGATTTAAAGTGTAGAAAAAACTACACTTTTTTTGTATTGATGTTTGCTATTTTATTAGAATCATTAAAAACGAAAAAAGAACTATCATCCCATAGTTGTCTCAAAAAAGATTTAAGTTTTATTTTGATCTAATAATTGCATCAATTTTTATGTTTTTAATTATGATTTAATGCAAACAAAAGTTGTATAAAAGCATATTTAAATTCCATTTTATTATGTTTGACATGAAAAAAATTAGCTTTTCAATCAAAAAGTACTGCTTTTTGTGGATAAGTGGATATTTTAGTCAATTTTAACCTTTTCGTTCATGACAAAAGGCTAACAACCTTGCTTTTTTAAGGTTAATAACCTTGTTTTTGTCAAAAAACAACTAACTTAAAGAAGTCGGGTTAGACGTTTTCAAGGAAGTGGTTCCACCAAAAATCCTTTATTTATAAGGCTTTTTGGTTCATTTTGTTAAAAATGGAACCACGTTTTTTGAAAATGGTTCCACCAAAAGTCCTTTATTTATAAGGCTTTTTGGTTCATTTTGTTAAAAATGGAACCACCCCTTACCCTGCTTGTTAATAAATAACAAGAAAAGGGGTTTTAGGGGTGCTTTTCGGTTTTAATGAAATTAAAATGTTTTGATTAACAGGATAATTTGACCCCTAAAAATTTGATGAAGATTGAAAATTAAGATAATTTGAAGAATACGAATTATGAACAATTATTTCAAAATTTCAAAAGCTGTTTTGTTTTTAAAATAATCTAATTTTAATGTTGATTACTTGTGAATTTTTGTAATTAAATCCTTTGTTTCAAAACATATGATTAAATGTAATTGTAAATAAAAAAGTAGTGCGTTATCACTACTTAATTTAAGAAGAGAAGGTGTGACTTTTCTTCTCATTTTAAGTATAGCATCTCTAGCATTACGAATTTATATTTAGTAATGCCTTTTTATTTACTTAAGGAGATTTATGAACAATTCAAAATTAGAAACTACCATTGCTTTTATAAACGAGCAAGGGCTATCAAATTTAAAAAAAGAAATTGAAGATTATGATCAAACTTGATTTAAAACTAGAGACAAAACTCTTTGAAAAAAATCAACAAATCGAAAACGATTTTTAAGAACAAAAGAAGGTACGATATTATTTAGTTTCAGAATATATAAAAATGCAGAAACAAAAAAATGGTTTGCGCCCGTATTAGAAGAATTTGATTTATCTTCCAAAAGTCCAATACCAAATTTTATTAGAAAAGAAATTTTAAATTACATTGATACTTTTGGTAAATACAAAGCTGTAAAAGCTGCAATGAATAAATTGAAAATTACAAACATGACAATTTCAACTTATTATAGAAGTTTGGATCTACACCAAATGGAAATGGAAAAAGCTATCAAGGAGAAACCAAAACTTCAAGATGGTCAATTAGTTTATGTTTTCTTGGATGATGCATATCCAACGGTCAAAAACCAAGATGTGAAAAATATTACAAATAAGAAAGTTCAAAAACAGATTCGAGTAATATCGTTCAATTTAGGAAAAAAAGAAAATTTAGAATCAAAAAAGGAGAGTTTATTAATTTCGAAGCGTGTTGGTTTTATTGCTGGTTATGTTGGTTTTGGACCTACTATTTCAGTTGAAGATACAGTTCAATCTATAAAACAATATGGTAATAACTTTTATGAGAATTTTGATAATGCGCAAATTATTATTGGTGGTGATGGTGATCGAAGTTTTAAAAAAATTGCAAAAGAATTAAATGCCACTTTAATTTTAGATAAATTCCATTCAGTTAAATATTTAAAAGATTTTTTTATACGTGGTAAACAAAAGTACAACCCACAAAACCAAGCAAATTTAAGACACGCAAAGGAATTGCTTTATTTAGGCGAATTTGAATCTCTAATGGCTTTTCTCAAGCTTTTCCCTAATAGAAGCAAGGTTGTTAAGTATTTCACAAATAATAGCGAAGCAGTTGTCAATAATTCATTAGAATATAACTTTGGTGTTTCTGTGGAATCGGAAGTTTGTCGATTAGTTAAAGCTATTTTAGGTTTTGGATCAAAAGCATTGTCTGATTTAGTTTTTATGAATATGATGACAATGCGGGCCTTCAAAATTAATAATGAATATGACTTAAGTGCATAGTTATTAAACTTTTAATTAATCAAAAATAGCAAGACTATTGCTAAATTTTTAATTTGCAAAAAAATATTAGTTTAGATATTTCATTTTGCAAACAGCATGTTATAATTTAATTATCAATAAATCTTTTATAGGTTTCACAATTTTCTTATTCACTCTAAATTTTTCATTTTTTTAATGCTTCTCATCAAAATCTTCAAACCTTGTTTTTTAACATTAAAAATTGATTCTAAAACTTATTTAAATTACTTTTCTCAATAAATTTAGTGTTTTTCGCCAATTTTATTTTGTTTTTTTGATTTTACAAAAAAACAAAAGCAATTAATGGTCATTTTTAATGAAAAAATCCTAATCTATATTGGACGGGGGTAAACTTTATGAAAAACATAATTGCTAGATTAAAATGAAACTGATTAATCATCATCAAATTTTCTAATAAATTGATTAATACCAGAAGATGAAAATTCATTAACAAAAAGAAGATCAAAAAGCAGGAAAATAATCAAATATGAACGAAATAAAGGCTATAATTAATTTGCAAACAAATTCATTTTTGCCAAAATTATTGGAGCTAAAATATAGTCCAGAAATGAAAAGTTTAAGCAATAATAAGAAAATTGAATTTTCTAATCGATTAGCAAAGGAATTAAAACAAATGATAGTTCAAGATTTAAACATCCAAACTAAACCACGAATTAAAAAACCATCTTTACGTGAACAAGTGGAGAAGTTAACTCAAATGGTGATTGAATTACAAGCAGAAAATATTCGCTTGAATCAAAGAATTGTACAGTTAGAAATTGAAAATGCACAGTTGCGTGCTGAAAATGCTGAATTGCGAGCTGAAAATGCACAGTTGCGAGCTGAAAATGCCGAATTACGTGCAGAAGTTGTTCGATTGAATCAAAGAATTGGTGAATTAGAGGTCGAAAATAGAGCGCTTAGAAGTTCTAATCTCTAAGTGTGATTCATCTTGTAAAATTTAAAAAACGTTTCTACTTTAAATTGTAGAAACGTTTTTTTCTTATTTTAAGCATTAAAACTAAATTATTTTTTAAGCAAAATCTGTCAATGATCATTTAATAATTGTTCTTGTGATAAATCACAATTAATTTTATTGTTTTCATTAATTGTGATTTCATATTTTTCATTGTCTTGATTGGAAATTTGATAAGTTCCGTTCATAAATTTTGATTGTGGATATTTAATTCGAATCTCATTATCCTTATTTTCAAATTCAATTTCTAAACAACGTTTTAATTGTTTAGAAATTTTTTGAATTTCGCCTTGATTGACTAATTCTCTAATTTCTTGAGAACTTATAATATTATTACGTTTAAAAACAATGATTTGTTTGGCTGAAAAATATTCGATTAATGTATCAACATTTCCCATTGCTCGAGCACCAAATTTGAAATCTTGACCGACAATCAAAGTATCGGCAAGGAGAATATTTTTTAATCATCGAATAAATTGTTCTTTGCTATAATTCACTAAATAATCATCAACTTTTAACTCAATATACATGTCTGGATTATATTGATTGACTAATTTAATTTTGGTTGTCTGCGAAATTAAATCATGTTTTTCATTTTTCAAAAAATTACCAATTTTTTGATCAAAAGTCACAAAAATAAATGGTTTTTTTTGCTTCATCGCAAGCTGTTTGGCTTTGTTTAAAATTTGTTGATGGTATTTATGAAGACCATCAAAATAACCAATCACCACAATACTGTTTTGTGTTTGGTTTAAATCTTGTAAATTTTGAATCGTCTCTTGGAATATTTTCATTAATTATTTAATCCACCTCTCTTACTTTTATAAATTGGAAATTGATCAATTTCATAAATTGCCACTAATTGCTTTTGATGATTTTCAATAAACACAATTGGATGTGGAATTTCTAAATCTAATTTGACTTTTTTCCCTTGTTCAAAAACAAGGGTATTTTCAAATTTTAAAATGGGTTGTTGTGCAATCTCGATAACTTCTCTTAAAGGAATAATGTCTTGTTCAGTAATTTCATTTACTTGTTTAGCACGACTTAAATCAAAACCACCTGATGCTAATCTTCTCAGTTCTGTCACAAATCCAATGGTGTTTAGTTGTTTGGCAAAATCAAGGGCAAAACTTCTGATGTATGTCCCTTTACTTGCATTGACAATCATCTTAATTTTATCATTTTCAAATTCGATTAATTCGATTGAATTAATCGTGATTGTGCGAGGTTTAATTTCAACATCTTGATTTTGCAAAGCATATTCATAAAGTTTTTTACCATCGACTTTAATCGCAGAATAAATTGGAGGGATTTGATCATAAGTCAAATTTGTAAAGTGTTTAATCGCTGCTTGAACTTGTTCTAAACTAATTGCAAAGGGGGTTTGAGTTTCAATAATTTCACCTTCTGCATCCAATGTTGAAGTGGTTTCAAATAATTTAATTGTGACTTGATAAGTTTTATCTTCATTTAAAAGAAAATCACTAATTTTAGTTCCATTCCCAATCAAAGCAATTAAAACTCCGCTTGCCAATGGATCTAGTGTTCCTGCGTGCCCTATTTTTTTCAGCTTTAATTTACGTTTTAATTGTTGAATAATTTTATTTGAACTAAAATTTAGTTCCTTATCAATAATGATAATTCCATCTTGCATAAATACCTCGTTGTTTCTATTAAAAAAGTCCCATCGGACTTTTTTGATTTATTTTGTGTTAACTTTTTTTAAGATTTCCTCAATGTGATTAGCATTGTCAAGGGAAGTATCATAAACAAAATTTAATTCCGGAATGAACTTCATTTGTAATTTTCCTGCTAATATTTTGCGAATTTGTTTATGATGAATTTCCAATTCTTCAGCAACACTTTCCTTGTTAATACTTGGGTCAAAAGCTAAAAATGAATAGAAAATTTTTGCTATTTCATTGTCTCTTGTTAATCTCACTTCGTGGATTGAAATTGAATTTAGAAACTTGTTGCTAAATTCTCTTGTCAAAATTAAAGTTAATTCACGTAAAATTGTTGACTCCTTACGAGCTGATATCTTGTTAAATCCCATGATGTTTTCCTTCTTTCGTTTATATCTATATTATATATAAATTCTGAGGTTGAGGTTTTTAAGTTGCCTTTTTTTCTTCAACAACATAAGCTTCGATAATATCTTGCTCTTTTAAATCTTTAAAGTTTTTAATGGTTAATCCGCCTTCAGAATCAATTTTCGCTTCTTTGATGTCTTCTTTTCCATGTTTTAAAGATAAGATTTCACCAGTATAAATCACAACTCCACCACGAATGACACGAATTTTTCCATTTCTTGGAATCATTCCATCAATCACGTGAAATCCACCAATTACTCCGATATCTGTATGTCTGAATAAGGCACGGATTTCAGCTTGACCAAGAATTTTTTCTTCCATAATTGGATCAAGCATCCCTTTTGCAGCCGCTTGAAGCTCTTCGATTAATTTATAAATAATATTATGTAAACGAATTTCAACACCATCTTCTTCAGCTTTTTTACGAACTGGAGCTGCTGGACGGACGTTAAATCCATAAACCAATGCTTGTCCTGCTGCTGCTAGGGTAATATCTGAATTTGAAATTGCCCCAACACTGGCACGAATAATGTTGATTCTCACTCCATCAATATTGACTTTGGCCAATGATGATTTCAGAGCTTCAACACTTCCTTGTGTATCGGCTTTAATAATTAAATTAATTAGTTTCATTTCCCCATCATCAATATGAGTTTTGATTGAATCTAATGTAAAAATTTGTTTGTTTGAACGTTCACGTTCAACAAATTGATGAAGCTGTGCTTCAGCAATTGAACGCGCAACTTTTTCATCATTCATGACTAAAAATTTATCTCCAGCATGTGGTACTTCATTTAAACCAATAATTAAAACGGGTTGTGATGGAATCGCTGTTTTTTGTTTTTTACCAACTTCATTTTCCATATCTTTAATCGTTCCATGCGTGGTTCCAGCAATTACGACATCACGTAAATTTAAAGTTCCATGTTGAACAAGAACTGAAGCCACAGGTCCTTTTGATTTATCTAAATGCGCTTCTAAAACCACCCCTGATGCAAATTTATTCGGATTAGATTTGTAATCTTTTAATTCTGCAATCAATAAAATTGTTTCTTGTAATTCTTCTAAACCTTGTTTTTGTTTGGCTGAACCATAAATAAATGGTACATCTCCACCAAAATCTTCAGCTAAGATTCCATGGCGCATTAATTCAGTTTTGACACGTTCAGGATCTGCTCCAGGTTTATCCATTTTGTTAACAAAAACAATAATTGGAACACCAGCTTGTTTTGCATGATCAATTGCTTCTTCAGTTTGAGGCATCACCCCATCATCAGCAGCCACAATCAAAATCACAATATCAGTCACGTTCGCTCCACGACTTCTCATTTCTGTAAAAGCTTCATGCCCTGGTGTATCAATAAAGGTAATTTTTTTACCAGATTTTGAAGTCACCTGGTATGCTCCAATTGCTTGGGTAATTCCTCCAGCTTCGCCAGAAACAACGTTTGAATTATGCATTGAGTCTAACAAAGTAGTTTTCCCATGATCAACGTGACCCATGATTGTTACAACTGGGGGACGAACTTTTAAATCTTCTGGTTTATCAGGGGTTTGAAATTGTTCGAAAATGTTTTCTTTGGTTAAATTTTGTTCTTTTTTAAAGTCAAAACCAAAATGTAATGCCAATTCTCCCATTTGTTCATCACTTAAAGTGGTATTTTGATTCAACATCATTCCTTGTGAAAAGTAATATTTGATAATTTCAGTAATTGGCTTATTAACTTCTTTGGCAAAATCAGACATTGATAAAGGTTTTGTGTAAACAAAAACACCATCAATCAAACCTGTTTCGACCGTTTCTTTTAATTGTTGTTTAATTTGTTTTGTATGTTGTTGGACACGTTTTTTCTGTGCCAATTTATTATTGTTTTTGTGGTTATTGTTGTTATTGTTATTTGCCATTTTTACTCCTTCTCCTTACTTTGTTTAAACAAAGTAATCATGTTTTTGTCTTTAATTCCGATTGCAACAACTTTTTTCATGCCTGTTGCTTGTGATAATTCTTGAATACTAACTACATCAACTCATGTTTCAATATTGTAAAAATTACTTTTATCTAAATATTTCTTTTTTTGTGATTCACCCATGTCTGTAGCTATGATGACTAAATTTACTTGATTGTTTTTTATCGCTTCTAATAATCTAAAACCAAAAATTATTTTTCCCGATCTTCTTGCAAGACCTAGATTATTAATCAACTTAATTTTATTCATTGAACAACTCTAAAAGTTGATTATAAATTGATTCATCAACTTTGGTTTTTAAACTTCTTGATAAACCATTGGTTTTTTTAAGGCTTAAAATTGCTTGTTTATTTTTTTGAATATAAGCTCCTCGACCTGACAAATTTTGTTGATGATCAATCAAAATTTCATTGTTTTTGGTTTTAACAATTCTGATTAAATCATGACGATCAATTAGCGTTTTGGAAAACAAATCTTTTCTTAAATTATTAGTCGTAATACTCATCATAATCTTCTTCGTCTTCATCATCAATTTCATCATCTTCGAATTTATTTTCTAAATCATCAAAAGCTGCAAGATTTTGTTGGATTTCTTCTAATTCTAAAACTGGAGTTGAAAGACCAAAACTTTCATCAATTGCTTCTTCTTGTTTTGTTAATTCATCATATGCTTGAATTTCTTTGATTTCTTCTTGCAATGCCAATAGTTCATCTTCATTAATTAAATTGAAATTATTTTTGAAATTGTCAAAATCTTTGTCATTATTTCTGAAACTGTTGTTGTTGAAATTGTTATTTCTTGATTGGTATTGAGTGTTTGTATGTGCATAATTGTTGAATGGTTGGTACGGTTTTTTTCTTCTAATTGTGCTTTCAATAAATTCTGGACTTGTTAATTCCGCTAAAGTAATATTTCCATTTCAATTAATATCAATTGCAAATTTTTGAGCATCATCATATGAATAAATGTTGACTCTTTTTTTGATTAAGTTCGCAACTAATCTAGCAGCTACACCTTTTTTACCAATTGCTAAAGATAATTGTTCGTTTGGTACAACAACATCAATTTCTTCTGTTCCTTCAATAAAGTTAATTGAAATCACACGGACTGGAGCCATTGCTTCCATGATAAATTTAGTTAAATCTTCATCTCATTTAATCACATCAATGCGTTCGTCTTTTAATGCTTTTCTGACAGCATCAATTCTTGTTGAGTTTTCACCAATCAATGAACCTTTTGCATCAATTGCATCATCATAAGACACAACAGCCACTTTTGCTCTGACCCCTGGTTCACGACTAATTGCTTTAATCGCAATTAGTCGATTTCTAATTTCAGGAACTTCTCTTTCTAATAATTTTTCAAGAAATGCTGGTGCAGTTCTTGAAACTTTAACTTGCGAAATTTTATCTTCTTTGGCAACTTCTTCAACATAAACTTCAATGATTTGATTCACTTCAAATTTTTCTCCAGGGATCACTTTTTGTTTTCACAATGATGCTTGTGTACCATTGATATCTAATAAATATGAGTTTCCTTGTTCGTTCATTCCAGTCACTTTACCTGGTAAAATTGTGTGTTCTAAATTTGCAAATTTATCATAAACATTTGCACGTTCAGCCCCTTTAATTTTTTGTTGTAAAATTTGTCTGACTTGAATCACTGCCAAACGTGAAAACTCTTCATTGAAATGAATTTCTTTTTTAATTGTTTCACCAATTTGGATTGCATTATTTAATTTTTTTGCATCAGCAAAACTAATTTCTAATCAATCATCTTCGACTTCTTCAACAACTTCTAAAATTTGGAACATTTTTAATGTTCCAGCTTGTTCATCAATATCAACAACAATTTTTGCTTCTGTATCAAAAAACCTTTCATGGGCTTTTTGAAATCCTTCTTTAATTCCTATTAATACAACTTCTTTGGCAATGCCTTTTTCCATCGCAATTTCGTTAATTGCACCTAATAGTGCTGCTCCGTTAATCATTTTTTCATCTCCTCTTAAAATTTAACTGCATATCTTACTTGTTGAATCAACTCTCAAGTAAAATCGATTTGCTTTTTTTGTCCTTTAACAAAAAAAGCAATTTTGAATGTTTTGTCTTTTTCATCATAGCTAATAATTGTTCCATCTAAACTTTTAATTTTGTTAATCATTTGATGAAATTCAATATGCACATATTGATCAATTGCTTGAACTAATTCTTTTTCATTTCTAATTGGCTTTTCAATACCAGCACTCGCAACTTCTAATAAATATTGATTATCAATGCCTTTGATGTCATCCATCATCGTTGATAAATCTTCATTCACTAATAACAATATGTCAAAACTTAGTGGTTTATTTGGTTGGGTTTGATCTTCAACTAAAATTTGAATCACATCACTTTCAAAATCTTGGAAATTATTAATTTCATAAACTCTTAAGTTGTGTTGATTTAAAATTTTATTTGCTAAATCTTCAATTTGGTTTTTAAAGCTGGTAAAGTTTTCCATAATCCTCCTGAACGAAACAAGAAAGCAAGCCCGAAGCTTGCTCATGTTTACTAACTTACAATAAAATAATACCATATTTAATCTAAAATGGCATAATAATTTTTATTGTTGATCCAATACATTAATCAAATCTTTAAATCCAAGAAATTTAGATATATTGAAAAATAAATGTCCCAATAATTTTTGTCGAAGTCGCTTTCGCCGTCACTCTAGTTTCGGTGTTTCAAGCTCATCGAGGTCATGCAATATCGATATCATCACTTGTCACACCAACATTTGGAAGTGCTTGATTAATTGCTTCTAAAAGAAGTCTTCTTATCGTGAAATCATTACCATCAATGTTGATAATTGTCGTCCCAAGATCACTCAGATCTTTTTTAGCAACACTAATTTTGAATTCATCTGTAATCAAGGTTGAACCTTCTTTGGCTTTAACTGTAATAATTTCATCTCCAGCAGTGGTTGCAATCCCGGTTTCAGAAATTGGTCCGGTGATCACAAAATCATTTACCGTTGCTCTTGGTGAGACAGTTTGAATTTTTCTTAAAATTGCTTCTCCAATATTATCACCAACAAAAACATCAGTGATCGAAAGAGTGCTAATTGTAATTCTGGCCGGTAAAACAGTAATCGTGAATGAATCTTTAATTAAAGCAGAATCCTCAATTGCACTAACTGTTATCTCACTTCCGGCAGTGGTTAAGCTATTCAAATTACTGATTGTGTAATCAGTTCCTTCTGCAACTTCCTCAGCATAGACTTGAATATTTTCTTGAATATATGTTTTGACATAATCTTCTTCATCATCAGTGTAAACAATCAATTCAATTTCTTGAATTGATACTTTTTCAACAGTGATTGAAAAAGTATCTTTAATTTTTGTTGAATTAGCTGTTGCTTCAACTGTAATTATTTGTCTAGAAATGGTTACATCAGCTAAATTTGTGATTATATAATCAATATCTTTTTCAATCCCGGGGGCAATTTTGTCCATTTCAGTTTGAATATAATCTTCAACCATTTCTTGTTCTTCTCCAACCAAAATTGCCAATTCAATATTTTCAATTGAGGCTTTTTCAACAGTCATTGAAAAAGCACCTTGAATCAATATTGAATCAGGATTTGCTTCAACTCTAATTGTCTTGATTCCAACTGATGTTGCAATTCCATTTACATAATTGGCCCCGGAAATTGTGAAATCATCACTTGTTACATCCGGAACTATTTCTTGAATTTTTGTTAAAACAAGTTGATCAATGTTTTGCCCAACAATCACATCGTCAATTGTGATTGTTGAAATATTTGTTTTTGCAGGTAAAACATTAATTGTAAATGAATTCTTTAAAAAATTTGAAGTAGAAATAGCCTTAACTTCAATAGTTCCAGCATTTTCAGTCATTTGTTTAATGATTTGATAATCAATATCTTTTTTTGCTTCAATAGAAAAATAAGTTGAAATTTCAGTTTGAATTTTTGTTTCTAATTCAGTTTCATAAGTATCAAAATATAAATCTTTAATATCTGCTAAAGAAATATCTTCTTTTGAAACTTCAAAAGAAAACTCATTGGAAATCAATTCCGATGCGCTTGTTGCCCCCACTGTAAAAAGGACTTTGTCTGCATCAACAGTTTTTGTAATGGTATAGTCTTTATCCTTGACAACACCGGGTCTTACTTTTAAAATTTCAGTTTGAATTTTGTTATAAATTGCTTCTAAAGTATTGTTGACAAATACAACGTTACGAATTTGAATATCACTAATACTTTTTCTTTCAATTCTTCTTTTGATATTTTCTATTGCATTAATTGGTTTTGTAGTTTGGATTTTGGTTTTTTGACATGAAACAGTCATCACTATTGGTGATGCTGTTGCAATGATTGCTAATAATTTTAATAATTTTTTCATTATCCTTTTTCTTTTGTTTTCTCTCTTTTTGAACAAAATTATTAAAACTATATCATTTCTTTTAAACTAAAATGAATTAATTGGCATTTTTGTAAAAATAACTCGAAATTAATTCCTTATATTTGTTAAGAATTTGAAAAAACAAGATGTAAAAAAGCAATTCCACACTATAAAACAAGTGTGGATTTGCTTTTTTAAAATCGAAATTAAGCTTTGATTTTACTTTTGAAATTTACTCAAATTTTCTTATAGTTTGATTTGGTAAATGTAGTTTTAATCCCTAAAATATCTTCCTGAAGATTGAATTTTAATTTTTGTTCACCACGATTTTCATAAATTGGTCTGGCAAAAAACATCAACGTTCAACCAATTACCATAATTATTGGCCCAAAACCGAAAATAAGCACAAAATATTGATTTAATAAACTTAATTTACCTAGTCCTAGATTATAAATAATGTATTTATAAATGTAATTTTCCCCTCAATATTCGCTTGGAATTTTACCTGGTGGAACTGGTTTTAATGGATCACTGCCAGCTGGTAAATGCGACATGTTTCACATCATCACAAAAGTTAAAAGTAATAAGGCAAATATGGCAGATCTTTTCATTGATTTCCAAGTTAGACGCGCACCTGTGAAATCATATAAATAAATATATAAGTAACTGAAAAGAATTCCTAAATGTCCAAAATAGTAATTGTAATAACGATAATGATCAAAACCATAATCTTTAGCAGTTCCAACAATCCCGCCAGCAATTGCTAAAACCGGACCAATCATTACCAAGGGCATAAAAAGATCAATTTGAATTTTTGTTGGAATCAACATTAAAACAATTGATGATCATGCAAGAATATGACATAGTTCTCAATCTCATGTGATATTTTGAAAAATTGTAATAAAAATTTGATTCCCCAACATTCACCCAGCAAGAATAATTCTGACTCAGTAGGTTTTTGCAGTTTTGGCTCAAAATTTGCGAAAAATAAATAAGGTGCTAATAATTAGAATGCTCGCTATCACCCCAACGATGTATTCAGCTATATGGTTCATAGTAAAATTTCCTTTTTGAAATCAATCTTTGTGTTTAATCTTTTCTAAATAGATTACATATTTTTTTACTATTTTATTTCAATAAAATCAACTGCTTTTATAGTTTTATTTTTAAAAAGTTATTCATTCCAAACAAAACATATCTTAAAACCATGACTTTTAAATTGGTTTTAAAAATTTATTTTTTATAAATTTTTTTATTTTGCCAAATAAACTTTTTTTAATTAAAAATGTGAGAAAATCACTTTGAAATAAAAACAGAAAAGTAATGCTAAGGGAATTTGGTTCAATGCCAAAACTGTACCAGCAACTGTAAAAGGGATCAATTATCCAGGCCATTGGGCAACCGAGAAGGCGATAATTGAGATGAACTTGAGTCAGGAGACCTATTATCTTTTCAAAATTATTCTTTTTCCTGGTCAGAAAAAGTTGGTTAAAAATCTTTTTCCAAATATGACCACGATTTTTTTAAAAAAATCGTGTTTTTATTTCAAAAACTAATAATTGAAATCAAGAAAATTAGAAATTATCTAATGCTTTTTAGTGACTCTAAAAAGCAAATAAATTTTTAAACCCTAATAAATTTTCTTGAAAATCAATTGTTAAATACACAAGAAAGGAAAAGAGATTTTATATGACAAATAACAAATACAAAACAAATGAAAAAAATAAATATTATCAAGAATCAGTGTCTCCACTCGAATATGCTTTAAATGGTTTTAATGGCAATATTCGTTCAATTAATTGAAATGTGATCAATGACAACAAAGATTTGGAGGTGTGAAATCGGATTACCCAAAATTTTTGATTGCCTGAAAAAATTCCAGTGTCCAATGATTTACCTTCATGAAAAACCCTAACCCCAGATTGACAACAATTAATTACCAGAACTTTTACTGGTTTAACGTTGCTTGACACTGTTCAAGCAACAATTGGAGACACAAGTCAAATGCCAAGTTCTTTGACCGATCATGAACAAATTATTTATACTAATTTTGCTTTTATGGTTGGGGTTCATGCCCGAAGTTATGGAACCATTTTTTCTACTTTATGTTCAAGTGAACAAATCGAAGAAGCTCACACATGAGTGATTAATTGTGAAAGTTTGCAAAAGCGTGCCAAAGCCTTAATTCCATATTATGTTGGTGAAGATCCGTTGAAATCAAAGGTCGCAGCAGCTTTAATGCCAGGATTTTTACTGTACGGGGGATTTTATTTACCGTTTTATTTATCAGCAAGAGCAAAATTACCAAATACTTCTGATATTGTGCGTTTAATTTTACGTGATAAAGTGATTCACAACTATTATAGTGGTTATAAGTATCAACAAAAATTACAAAAATTATCACTTGAAAAACAACAAGCAATGAAAACATTTGTTTTTGATTTAATGTATGAATTGATTGAGTTAGAAAAAGAGTATTTATATGAATTATATGATGGGTTTGAGATTGCTGAAGATGCGATTAAATTCAGCATTTATAATGCTGGTAAATTTTTGCAAAATTTAGGTTATGATTCACCTTTTTCTGAAACTGAAACAACAATCAAATCTGAAATTTTTGCTCAATTATCTGCTCGAGCTGATGAAAATCATGATTTCTTTTCAGGGAATGGTTCGAGTTATGTGATGGGTGTGAGTGAAGAAACTGAAGATGCAGATTGGGAATTTTAATTATGCACAAAGATATTATCAAAATAAATAATGCTGACATTATTAAACCAATTGGTGAAATTTGTGTGGTCTATTTTTCATCAACTTCCAACAATACTCATAAATTTATTCAAAAATTGGGGTTTACCAATTTTAGAATTCCGACTGAAATTGATCAAACAATTTCAGTCAATCAAGATTATGTTTTATTTTCTCCAACTTATAGTGGGGGTGGAGAATTCACAAGTGGAGCTGTGCCAAAACAAGTTATCAATTTTTTAAATAAAAAAGAAAATAGAGAATCTTGTCGTGGTGTCATTGCTTCAGGAAACACCAATTTTGGTGACACATTTGCGATTGCTGGACCAATCCTTTCTAAAAAATTAAATGTTCCATTGCTCTATCAATTTGAACTTTTAGGAACCACAAAAGATGTTGAACAAATTCAAAAGATTTTAATTAATTTTTGAAACCAAGAACCAGAAAAAAAGAGAATAAATTAAAATGAAAACAAAAAATAACTCATTATTTGAAAATGATGAATACATTACTTTAAATGCTAAATCCAAACTTTTTTCCAATAATCAAGCCAATTATCATTTGGATCGCCAAGCAGCAATTTTATATAAAGAAAAGCACATCAAACCTAATACAATGCAATTTGATAGCTTTGAAAAACGCATAGAGTTTTTGGTTGCTAACCAATATTATGACCAAGAATTAATTGCTAAATATTCAATTCAAGATTTAGCAAAATTAACTGCTTATGCTTTAAGTTTTAATCATCAATTTCCAAGCTTTATGGGAATACTAAAATTTTATAATGCTTATGCACTCAAAACATTTGATAACAAATATTTTTTAGAAGACTATGAAGATCGGGTTGTGATGAATGCTCTTTTTGTTGGTGATGGGGATGTTGAAATTGCCAAAAAGATAATTAAAGAATTAATGTTAGGAAGATATCAACCAGCAACACCAACATTTTTAAATGTTGGTAAAAAACAACGTGGTGAATATACAAGTTGTTATTTATTACGGATTGAAGATAACATGGAATCAATTGGAAGAGCAATTTCAACATCGTTGCAATTATCAAAACGTGGTGGGGGTGTCGCTTTATGTTTAACGAATTTAAGAGAATTTGGTGCTCCAATTAAAAATATTCATAATCAAGCAACAGGGATTGTTCCGGTGATGAAATTATTAGAAGATAGTTTTTCATATGCCAACCAATTAGGGCAAAGACAAGGGGCTGGAGCTGTTTATCTTTCTGCTCATCATCCTGAAATTTTAACTTTTTTAGACACTAAACGTGAAAATGCTGATGAAAAAATTCGTATTAAATCTTTATCACTTGGCATCGTAATGCCAGATATTACTTTTGAATTGGCTAAACAAAACGATGAAATGGCTTTGTTTAGCCCATATGATGTTGAAAAAATTTATCAAAAACCTTTCAGTGATATTTCCATCACTCAAGAATATGACAAGATGGTCAATAATCCGTTGATCAGAAAAACCTATATTAATGCTCGAAAATTATTCCAAATGATTGCTGAATTACATTTTGAAAGTGGTTACCCTTACTTATTGTTTGATGACACTGTCAATAATCGCAATGCTCATCCCAATCGAATTGTGATGTCAAATTTATGCAGTGAAATTGCCCAACCAAATACAATAAGTATTTTAAATGATGACTTATCTTATGCTCAAATTGGGGAAGATGTTTGTTGTAATTTAGGGAGTTTAAATGTTGATAAAGCAATCAAAGCTGGAGCTGATTTTGAAGAAATGATATACAATGCAGTTTATGCCTTAGATCATGTTTCAAGAAAAACCAGTTTAAAATCAGCTCCAAGCATTGAAAAAGGCAATCAAAATAATCATGCGGTTGGACTTGGGGCAATGAATTTACATGGATTTTTAGCAACACATAAAATTAATTATCATTCACCAGAAGCCATTGATTTTACGAATATGTTCTTCTATACAGTTGCTTATTATGCTTTTAAAGCTTCAAATAAATTAGCCAAAATTCATGGTTCATTTAAAGATTTTCACAAAACGAAATTTGCAGATGGAACATATTTTGATAAATATACTTTATGTTCACAAGACAAGTGAAGATGTGAAACGAAAAAAATTCAAGAAGTTTTTGCCAAATACAATGTTGTTATTCCAACCAAACAAGATTGAATTAATTTAGTTCAAAATATTCAACAACACGGTTTAGCAAATTCCCATCTATTAGCAGTTGCCCCAACTGGATCAATTAGTTACTTAGCAAGTTGTACCCCAAGTTTGCAACCCGTTGTTTCAAGTGTTGAAGTTCGCAAAGAAGGTAAAATGGGTCGAGTTTATGTGCCGGCTTACAATATCGATTTTGATAATATGAGTTATTATGCACTTGGGGCTTATGAACTAGGACCAGATCCAATTATTGATATTGCAGCAGCGGCCCAACAACATGTTGATCAAGCGATTTCATTAACTCTTTTCATGAATGATACAGCCACAACTCGTGACTTGAATAAAGCATATATTCGTGCCTTTAATAAAGGATGTGCATCAATTTATTATGTTCGTGTCCGTCAAGAAATTTTAGAAGATTCTGAAAACTACGAATGTGATTCTTGTGTTATTTAGTTTTAAAAAATGCATCGTTGGATGCATTTTTTAACCTTTTTTATGCCAAAAATCACTTTAAAATAAGAAATTTTTCAAATCCTTTCAAAAAAAGCAAAAGTCATTTTCAAAGGAATATAATATAGACAAGAGGTGATATTTATGCAAAAAATATATTTTGGCACAATGACTAAGTCAGGTGATACTTATAAGGCGGTAATGGAAGCTTTCCAAGCTGGCTATAAATACTTTGACTTCGCAGAAGTTTATGGTAACCAAGCAGAAATTGGTCAAGCAATTACTGATTGATTCAAAAATAATCCAACTCTCAAAAGAGCAGATTACTTTTTCCAATCAAAAGTATGAGTAACAGATATCGATAACAACAACGTGGATCAAGCGGTGATGAAAATCTTAAAAGATTTACATCTTGAATACATTGATTCACTATTAGTACACAGACCTTCAATGGATTTAAATAACTCAATTAATGCTTACAAAAAATTAATAGCATGAAAAAACAAAGGAATCGTCAAACATGTCGGAATTTCTAATTTTGAAAAAGAACATATTGTTCTATTATGATCAGAGAGTGGGGTAAAACCAGAAATGCACCAATTTGAAATGAACATCTTTAATCAAAGATGAGATCGTGTTGTCTTTGCACAAAAACATGGAATTGAAAGCCAAGTTTATGGAGCGCTGAAACGGCATGAGCAGTCTAGTGAGGTTGAACAACTAGCCAAGAAACACAACGTGTCTACAAATCAAATAGTTATGTCATGATTAAAACATCATCACTTAAATCCTGTTTTAAAATCAACAAACTTCGAACATATGAAGGAAAATTTAGCAAACGTTACAATTCAACTTACTGATGCAGAATTAGCTGTGATCAAAAATCTTAATCGATATGAAAATAGTTATTCTGAAGGTATTGAAAGCTCAAAGTTTAGAGACTTCTACAATCAAATAAAAAATTAAATAATAATATTGGTTAATTCCAAACAAATAAAAAATCCTGCAAGCAATTAAATGCTAGCAGGATTTTTTATTTAATAGTTTTGATAAATTCTTTTTTATCTCTTCTAACTTTTGCTTTTTTTGTATGATCAAAATCAAGATTTGACAATTTCCCAAGGGCTAATCCTAAAACAATCATTTCATTGTCTTCGATTAAATTTTGTTCAACCATGAATTGATTTAATTTAAGATGATCAAATCCTTCTTGAGCAACTGTGTCAATTCCAAGATCGGCTGCAGCAACAATTCCAACCCCAAGTGTAATGTAGGCTTGTTTCGCACTTCATTCATTAACCAAAGTTTCACTTCCATAATAAAGCGGAATTCTTTCTTGGAAAGAAGTCACAAATTTTTGTCCTTTTTCTGGTTCACCAACAAAAATTTGATCAGCTGTTTTCACAATTGTTTCGTTAATTAATTTTTCAGATTTATCAACAACAAAAAGTAAGTATTCACTTGCTTGAGTAAAATTTGGTTGGTGATAAAACAAGCCATTTAAGCTATTTTTAAACTCTCCTCTTGATAGTCTAATTAATCTAACATTCAATAAACCATAAGAAGCAGGGGTCATTCTCATTGCTTCAATAATTGATTCCATATCTGTGTTTGTAATTTCATGTGTTTCGTCAAATCTTCTAGGTGAGATTCTATTCGTCATCAGTTTCTCTATGTGTTTCATATTCTCCTTCTTGTTCATTAATAATGAAATCTAAATTTGTTTGAGTTAATTTACTCATAAAACCAATGATATCCTTGGTCATAATTTTGTAGATGATAGTTCTGCTTTTTTCGATTGTACCAGCACTCTTATTTAATGATCTTTCAATAGATTCTAAATCTTTGATCTGTTTATCAAAACGTTTTCATAAACTTGGCAAATTTTCTTTGATAAATTTATTTAATTGTTCTTTTTGTTTTTGATATAAATTTTGCAGTTCATCATTTTTAGATAATTCCATCAATTTTTTAAGTTCTTGGTTTCATTTATATTCATTTTCAACCAATTTACGAATCACTTGACCAATGAAAATAAAACTATTTGCATCAGTAATTCAAATGTTATCAAATTCTTCAGATTTAATAAATGGAGTATCTCCTTTGTATTTATCATTAAATGAAGTAGTGATTAAAATTCCGAATTTTGCTTTTTGTTTTGCCACATCAATACTTAATTTTGACACTCAACTATCTTTTCATTCAGCATTTTTTACTTCATAAACGATTGATCCAAAATTAGTTCCAGTACTATCTTTAACCACTTGTAAAAAGTCAGCTTTAGTCCCATCAATATCAGCATTAATTTTTTTAATTTCGTCTAAAATACCAAAACCTTTTCGCAATTCAGTTTCTACTTCGTGTTCAAAATTTTCACCTTTTGCTTTTGAATGCATCACTTTAAATGTTGAATTTTTAAGGTTCAATTCTTGAATTTCTTCATTTTTTTCATCAAGTAATTTTTGCATTTCTTTTTCTTTTAATAAGACTTCGTGAGTAATTTTCAAGATCATTTGTTCTTGTTGTTTTTCAAGTTCAACTTGCAACTTATTAATTTGATTGACAAAATCTGCTTGTTTTTTTGCAGTTTCTTCGTTTTTCAAATCAATGCTTTTCTGGATTTCTTTTTCTTTTAATAAGACTTCTTGACCAATTTTTAAACTAGCTTCTTCTTGTTGTTTTTTAACTTCAAGTTTTAGTCCATTAATTTGATTGATCAATTCATTGATTTGTTTTGAATTTTCTTCATTTTTAGCATTCAATAATTTTTGCATTTCTTGCTCTTTTTGCAAAACTTCTTGACCAATTTGCAAAGTAATTTGCTCTTGCTGCTTTTCAAGTTCTAGATTTAATTGATTTATTTCATTCACGAACTTGTTTTCTTTTTCATTAAATGATTTTTCAAGTGCAACCTTTTCAAGGTTCAATTTATTTTCAGCATCACGAAGAATAAGTTGTTTTTCTTCACCGATTTTTTCACTTAATTTTTCTTTTACTTTTTGATTAATTAAATCATTAAAAGCTTCTTTGTTATGATCAAACAATTGATCAAAACTAAAATCTTGTCCACATTTCGGACATGTTAAATTTATATTTGACATATTATGTCTCCTTCTTAATGGGATAAAAGTCTAAATTCAGCCTAGTCGGTTTAATAACTAATTTTATTAAACCAAGCATATTGTGTTTCTACTTCTTTATCCTCTAATTTATTCTACCATCTCCATTAACAATTATTGTGAATTTATCTTCATCCATGCGTGTTTTATCAAAAAAATGCACCATTTTGTCATTTAAATCCGCTTTTCCAAAACCAATAGCCACAGATAGTCTTTCATTTTTTTGATCAATTAATTGATATTTTTCTAAAATTTTATCAATTTCAAAACGGTTAAATCCTTCGTATGGAGCTGAATCAATCCCTAAATGTGCCGCTGTGATCATCGCACTGCCAAGTGCGATGTAAGTTTGTTTTGAAGATCACTCTTCAGGAACAACTTTATTCATTTCTCAATTGTTAAAAACAGCTTTAAAGCGGTCTTGGCGTACATTTGCAGCGTGTTCTGGAATTGCATGATCAAAACTATATGCCATTTGTTGATTTCTAATAAATTCTTCTTTTGAAGAGATCAATAAAATCACATGACTTGAATTAATAAATGATGGTTGATGCATAAAAGCTGGGGTTAATGCATCTCTTAATTCTCCTTTTGGCACAACAAGAATGCGATAACTTCAAACCCCATAACTCATTGAAGTTCAACGCATTGATTCAGTGATAACTCTTAAATCTTCATCACTAATTGTATAATTAGCAACCATTCTTTTGGTTGCGCGGCGGTTTTTGATTAAATCAAGTACGTAAGTTTTGTTGAACATTTTGTTAACTCCTTTTTAGATTGAAAGAATTAAATATAACAAATAATTCTATTAAAATTATAATCTTCATCTACTTAAAATGATGAAAAAAAATAAGTTTACAGCTAATGGTTTAGCTGTAAACTTACATTTTAATAACTATTCAGCAATAGTTGTGAATTTATCTTCATCCATGCGGATTTTGTCAAAGAAGTGGACCATTGTATCTTCTAAATCAGCTTTTCCAAAACTGATTGCCACAGATAATCTTTCATTTTGTGGATCGATTAAATTGTGTTTTGCCAAGACTTTATCAACTTCAAAACGGTTAAATCCTTCGTATGGAGCTGAATCAATTCCAAGATCAGCGGCTGCAATCATCGCACTCCCCAATCCAATATATGATTGTTTTGATGCTCATTCTTCAGGGATCACTTTATTGACTTCTCAATTTGTTGCAACTGCATTGACCATATCTTGACGCACACTTGCAGCACTGTCAGGAATAGTTTGTTCATAACTATATTTCATTCCTTCGCCTTTGATGTATTCTTCTTTGTTTGAAATAAACAAAATAACATGACTTGAATTAACAAATGATGGTTGGTTGAAAAAAGTTGGTGTTAATTCGTTGCGTAAATTTCCGCGTGGGACAACAATAATACGGAATGCTCAAACTCCATAACTCATTGAGGTTCAGCGAATTGCTTCAGTGATGCTTCTTAAATCTTCATCACTAATTGTGTAAGTGGGAATCATTCTTTTTGTTGAACGACGGGTTTTGATTAAATCAAGGACGTGTGTATTTTTTGCCATATGTGTAATATCTCCTTCATAAAATATCGTAGAATTAATTAGTAAACAAATAATTCTAATCCAATTATAATATTACTAGGATGCAGATGCAAATAAGGAGGCACAATGAAGAAGATTGGAATTGATATTATTGAAAACTCCCGAATCAAAATTGAACAAAATTTTTTAAATAAAATTTTGACCCAAAATGAAATTAAATATTTAGATCAAGTTGATGATTTACAAAGAAAAATTGAATTTACAGCTGGTCGTTGAGCTGTCAAAGAAGCGATTTGAAAAGTTATTCCAGTTGAAAAACGCCTTGCTTTTCATCAAATCGAAATCGGTTATGACCCAAGTCATCGTCCCATGGTTTTAAATCCAGAATTCGCAAATATCGCGATTTCGATTTCCCATGAAAAGCACTTTACAGTAGCAATTGCGATGGAAAATTAAGCAACCTTAATTTTCCATTTTTTATTTTCTAAATTCTATTTTCTTTTTTCATTTTATCAACATTGTAATCTGAAGTTGATTATATAATTAAAAGGATAAATGATTAAAAATAGTAATCATGAAATTAAATGCTAGAGGTGAAAAATGCAACAATATTTAGATTTATTAAAATTAGTGAAAAAGAAAGGTGAACATCGTGCAAATCGAACAGGAATTGATACAATATCTTATTTCGGAGCCCAATCTCGTTATGATTTACGCGATGGTTTTCCCCTTGTCACAACTAAAAAAGTGTTTATGAAAGGGATTACACATGAACTTTTATGATTCATTGCTGGGGATACCAATATTAAATATTTAGTTGACAACGATGTCAAAATTTGAAATGAATGACCTTATGAAAAATTTAAAAAAAGCCCAGATTTTAAAGGTCAAACTTTAATTGAATTTATTGATTTAATTAAAACAGATCCAAAATTTGCCAAAATCCATGGGGATTTAGGTCCAGTTTATGGGAAACAATGAAGGGATTTTGGCGGAGTTGACCAATTAAAAAAGATTATTCAACAAATTAAAACCACTCCAGACTCAAGAAGATTAATTGTTTCGGCTTGAAATCCACCATTAGTTGATTCAATGGCTTTACCTCCATGTCACACAATGTTCCAATTTTATGTTTCAGCTGATCATAAAACTTTAAGCTTACAACTTTACCAAAGAAGTGGAGATTTATTTTTAGGTGTTCCGTTTAATATTGCAAGTTATGCTTTATTGTTAGCGTTAGTTGCTAAAGAATGTAATTTAGAGGCTGGAGAATTTGTCCACACAATTGGTGATACACATATTTACACTAATCATTTAGATCAAGTTGATTTACAACTAAGTCGTGAACCAAAAAAATTGCCAACCTTAAAAATCAATAATTTCACATCAATTTTTGATGTGAAATTCGAAGATATTGTGATCGAAAATTATGATTCATGACCCGGAATTAAAGGCGCGGTAGCTGTTTAATGATTAAACTAGTTTACGCACAAACTCAAGATGGGGTGATTGGGGATGACAATAAACTTCCGTGAAGTATTCCCGCTGAAATGAAACATTTCAGACAAACAACACTTCATAAAAATGTTTTGATGGGGAGTAAAACTTTTGTTTCGATGAATAGTCGCCCATTAAAAAATCGTTTGAATATTGTTTTAACAAGAAACCCAAAAAAATTTGAAGGCATTGAAGCTGAAAATTTAATTTTCACAAGTGATGTTGATGCACTAATTAAAAAATATCAAGGCCCTGCCAATGATGACTTATATGTGATCGGGGGAAATGAAATTTTTACCATTTTTTTTGATTGTGCTGATGAAATTATTCGTTCAATGATTTTAGAAAATTACCAAGGAAACGTGAAAATTTCAAATTACAATTTTGAAAATTTTAAAAAAATCAATACTATTAAAGAGAATGAATTCGAAATAGAATATTTTGAAAGGAAGAAATAATGCCAAAAGTAGCAAAACCAAAAACCCAAGAATTAGATCTAACAGCTGTTGTTGAACAACCAGCTGTTGAAGTAAAAGAACAAGAAACACAAAGTGAAGAACTTGATGCAACTGCAGTTAATGAAACTGCAGTTGTCAAAGAAAAAAAAGAAAAACCAAAAGCAGAAGAACATTTTAAATTTGATAGAACTAAATTGTTATATATGTGACCGGCTTTATTAAATATCAAAGGTAAAGCTAAAAAAATTGCTCGCAAAAATAAGAAAATGCACGATACCTATAATGAAGAGTATCGTTATAATTGAGCAAAAAAAGCAGCTAATCGCATGATTACTGCGATGAATGTTGATGTTAAAGTTGAAGGAATCGAAAACTGATTAGATCGCGGAATTATTTTGGCACCTAATCATCAATCAAATTTTGATGCCTTAATTTTGTTAGCAATTAATGATTTTTCAAAACAACAACCTGTTGCTTTTATTGCAAAAAAAGAAATTTGAGAAGATAAAAACTTTGCCCGATTCACTGATTTAATTGATATGATTCCACTGGATCGTAAAAGCCCAAGAAGCGCGATTGAAGCGTTTAATGAAGCAAGACAATTAATTGTTGATTATAAACGTAGTTTAGTGATTTTCCCAGAAGGAACTAGATCTGGAAAACAAGAAATGGGAACATTCCTTCCAGCTTCAATGAAAATTGCACAAATGGCCAATGCCCCAGTTGTGCCTGTCACAATTATTAATTCACATATGGTCTCTGATCCTAACCGTCCAAAACGTGTTGAAGTTAAGGTCGCATTCGGAAAACCAATTATGCCAAATAAACACATTTCTTTAAAAACTGAGGATCTAACTAAAAACGTCCAAAAAGCAGTTCAAGATGGGATGGATACTTGAATTAACAAAGAAATGCGTTTTGAATTAAAAGCGTTAAAAAAATCTAAAAAACCAAAACCAAGCAAAGAAGAGAAAAAACAAAAAGCAAAAAAGAAAAAGTCATTTAAAGACATTTTCAAAATTGTTGATTAAGCAAATTAAACCCATTTGGGTTTTTCTTTTTATTTTTTTAAAATTTGGACTTGATTTTTTGAGAAATTAAGAGAAAATTAATAAGTATTGTTTGTATTACATATTGACTTTACATCATGCAAATATATATAATCTATAAGTATTTCATGCTGACTTAGCTCAGTTGGTAGAGCAATTGACTAGTAATCAATAGGTCGTAGGTTCGACTCCTATAGTCAGCACCAGATTTATGGAAGGGTAGCGAAGTGGCTAAACGCGGGTGGCTGTAACCCACTTCCTTTCGGTTCGGGGGTTCGAATCCCTCCCCTTCCACCATTTTTTTTGGGCTATAGCCAAGCGGTAAGGCAAGGGACTTTGACTCCCTCATGCGCCGGTTCGAATCCTGCTAGCCCAGCCAATTTATGACTCGTTAGCTCAGCAGGTAGAGCAACTGGCTTTTAACCAGTGGGTCCGGAGTTCGAATCTCCGACGAGTCACCATTTATTTTGTTTCCCCCAAGTGGCGGAATGGTAGACGCAGTGGACTTAAAATCCACCGAGCTTTATATCTCGTGCCGGTTCAAGTCCGGCCTTGGGGACCAGTTAAATGTTAAACACCTTCATGGTGTTTTTTTTATTTCCAAAAACATTAAAAAAAAGATGCCGATTAGGCATCTTGATAATCATTATTTTGATCTTATTTATTAATTTTTTTTGGATTTTTGGTTGTTTTATCATCTGGTTTTGGTGTGGTTCCACCTTCTCCAGTTCCTGGTTTATCTCCTGCTGGAGGTTGAGTTCCGCCATCACCTGGTGGTTTTGGTTCTGGTTTTGGTGGATTTGGTTCTGGATCTGGTTTTGTAGGAAAATTAGTTGGTTGATCTTTTTTAGTGTCTCAATTAACTGCACCTTGATCTCAACCACCGTTGGCTAAACTTTTTGAAACATCATTTGTTATTACTTTGATTAAATTTGTGATATTAGATGAATTTTTTTTGAATATTTCTCCAAAAGCATTATTATTTAAGTCTTTCCCCATTATCTCACCAATTGATTCAATAAACTTCTTATATTGTCCAAGTAAATCAGCTGGTGGTTCTCCTTTGGGAGTGTTCTTTAAATTTGGTTCTACATATGTAAATCAACCATTATTAATTGAAACGATATGACCATTTTTAACTACTAAAAAAATAGGACCTTTAGTAATGTTTGTTTTTATATCATCAACAGCTTTTTTAATATCAGCTGTTCTTTTAGAAAGAGCATCTCTGGCATTTTCTGCTTCTTTGTTACTAAACTCAAATGATGCTAATTGAGTCATTAAATCATTTCGAATATATTCATCAGTTAATTTAGTTGTTGCTTTAGTTAAATCTTCTGTTTTGTCATAACTTATATAATCAAAGAAAAAATTAGTTGCTCCCTTTGGTTTTGAAAAAAGTTTTGAATCTTTTTTAAGATCACTAATTTTTCCATATTCTTTACTTTTTGTATCTAAATTCACATTAGCTTCACTAAGATCTGTATTTTTTCATTCTTGTTTAAAAGCAGTTTGTCAATTTAGGAAAAGTTCATTATCTGCTTTTAATTCAGTTGCCCCAGTTGGGTCAACATTAAAAGATGCACTCAATTGTTTTGAGGCTTCATCCATTGAATTAACACCTAAAACTTGCTTTAATCCATATTCAAAAGATCTTGAAGATTGGTTATCTTTGGCTCCAAGATAGATTACACTTGCAGAATTTTTACTTCTTTCAATTAATTTGACAATTGCTTGTGATTCGTCACCACTACAAGACACAACAGTTAATGCAGCTGATCCCACAATTGTAATAGTGCTAATAAAACTTAATAATTTTTTCAAAATAACTCCTCTTCACTTATAGTAAATATTCTACTATATTATTTAAGCAAGTGAAATTTAATCTTTAAACATATTTATATTTTCAAGAATTGTGTTATCATAAATAAAGTATTGAAATACTTGAATATGCAGAGAGGTGAATAACATGCGCGAAGGAATAATTTTAAGATGTTCAGATTGCAAACACGAGAACTATGTTGGCAAAAACGATAAGAAAAAAGAAAAGATTGAAGCAAGTAAATATTGCCCAAATTGTAACAAACACACTGTTCATAAACAAAAAAAATAATTAGAAACATCAGTTTCTATTTTTTTTGTTTAAAATTTAAAGCAAAGGGGATTTTGTTTATGAATAAAAAAGCAATTATAAATCAATGTATGAAGGAAAATAATTTAGATGCGTTTCTAATTTATTCACCAGAAAATAGATATTGGTTTTCACGATTCCATAGTTCAATGGGTTATCTTTTAGTGACTAAAAATAAAACCTATTTATTTTTAGATTCACGTTATATTACGATGGCTCGCGAAAAAACAGATTTACAAAATATTGATGTTTTAGAAGGATTTGGACCAAATATTTGAAATCGAATCAGTGATATTTTAAAGGCAGAAAAAATTAGTAAAATTGGGTTTGAAGCAGACTGATTAAAATATCAAGAAGTTTTAAATTTTAAAAAACAATTAAAAATTGATGATTTAACACCAGTTGATACTTCAAAATGAAGAATGGTCAAAGATGAATGAGAAATCAAACAAATTCAAAAAGCATGTGAAATCACAAATCAAGTTTATGAAGATGTTTTAGGTTGAATTAAACCCGGGATCACTGAAAAAGCATTAGCAAGATTTGTCTCTGATGCATTTTTAAAACATGATGCTGATAAATTAAGTTTTGACACAATTGTGGCAAGTGGAGTTAATGGAAGCAAACCACATGCTGTTCCCACTGATAAAAAAATTGTTGAGGGTGAATTAGTGACTTTGGATATGGGTTGTTTTTACAATGGTTATGCCTCTGATCAAACAAGAACATTTTTGATGGGAAACGAATTTAATAACCCACAATTAGCAACAATTTACAACATCGTTTATGAAGCTCAAAGTTTAGGAATTAGCATGGTGAAGGCTGGACAAAATGCTGGAGATATTCATCGTGCGGTTTGAAAATATATTGATGAACAAGGTTATGGTCAATATTTTGATCACGGTCTTGGGCATGGATTAGGAATTGAAATTCACGAAGAACCATATGAAAGTTCATTATCTCAAACAATTTTACAACCAGGAATGACGATTACAGTTGAGCCAGGAATTTATATTCCTGGGATTGGTGGAGTGAGAATCGAAGATGATTTGATTGTCACTGAAAATGGATATGAAATGTTAACCACTTCTCCAAGAAAATTAATTAAAGTCAATTAAAATTGACTTTTTTATTTGACCCATTTTAATGGTAGAATTAAACATAGTTTAAGGAGCGGTTTTGTGCAAAAAACTCATAATAAAGAAGAAGTAAAAACAATTAATACAAGCCAAAATAAATTAAAAGATTTAAAAACTAGGGTGATTACCTCAGTCTTTATCGTCATCTTTGTTTGTTTTTATATTATGTTTTCCGTCTTATCAACTGAAGCTGGAAAATTTGGATGAGAAATTAATCCACGCATTACTAGTTATATGTTTTATGGGCTTGGAGTTTTGTTAATTATTGCCATCATTTATGAGTTAGCCAAAAGTCTTGGTTATAAAAAAGTATGGATGCAAATCCCAATTATTATTTTTGTTTTAACTTTGTTCTACTTTCCTTTTTTTACAATTATTAACAAGAATATTATTTATGATGATGCCAAAGTTGACGAATGGTTTGGATGATGATTTACTTTAGCAATTCTTTTTGCTTATTTATTCATGATTTGCATCTTTAGTTTATTTACCAAAGCAAAACACGCCAAAATTAATGCTTTGCTTCTATTTGCGTATTCACTTGTCATCATTCTTGGATTTAAAGCGTTTAGTGAAATTGGATTAACAATGTTTGATAACGGTGCCAAATATGGATTTATTACATTGATTTGAATTTGAGCAATTGTTATTTTTTCAGATACTTTCGCTTATTTAGGTGGGAGCAAGTTTGGTAAAACAAAACTTGCTCCAAGTATTAGTCCTAAAAAAAGTTTAGAAGGTGCACTAATTGGAACTGCTTTTGGAACAGTCACTGGAATTCTAATTGCAATCTTTCCCTTTTATTTCGCCCCAGAGTTTGGACCTTTTTACATTGATTTTCAAAGTGTAAAAAACTTATCAATGGCTGCTGGAGGAATTTTAATTGCTTTATTTAGTATACTGATTTCTATTCTTGGACAAATCGGAGATTTAATGTTCAGTTGATTAAAACGTTTTGTTGATATTAAAGATTTTTCAAGTGTGATCCCTGCTCATGGAGGCATCTTAGATCGCTTAGATTCATTTGTTTTTGTTTTCTTTTTTATATTTATCATTATTCAAATTATTTAAAAACTGGGAGGTTTTATGGAACAAAGATTAAAATTAGTTTTTGAAAAATTAGATATTAAAATCGATCAAAATGATTTGATCCATTTTAATAATGCTTGTATTTTAGGAAACATTTCTGTTTCCACAGTTAAAGAAAAAGCCTATCTGACCATTCAAGTTGAAAAAACATTACCCATTGCTTTAATTAAAGAATTAGATGATAAATTTAAAAATGCTAAAGTCAAAACCAAAATCCAAATTAACACATTAATTGCCAATTATGATCCAACCTTGATTTGAGAATATATTAATTTTATTAAGACTGAAAAAGCAACAATTAAAACTTCAACTTGAGAATTTATTGAACCAAAATATGCTACTTTCAATGAAGCAAATCAGCAACTTGAAATTGTTGTTGATTCAAAGAGTAAACAAAAAGTTGTGGAAGCAGAAATCTTATATTTAAGTGCTAAAATGCGTCAATATGGTTTTGCCGAACTTGATATTATTTCCAATCTAATTGAACCTGGTGAAGATTTTTTAACCCAGCAAGAAGAGGTTTTCAAGCAATTAGCAATTCAAGAAAGACAACAACAAAACCAAATTGAAAATGCCAAAGAAGTCAAAACATTCAATAATAATTCTTTTCGCACATTTGCTGGACCAAAATTAGATACTCCAAGCTATAGTTCATTATTAGACCTTGAAGAAAATGCGAATAATATTGTGATTCATGCTCAAATCATGAACATGAATATTAAAATTTCTAAAACAGGAAGAAAAATTTATTCTTTAAACGTGACTGACCACAACACTTCGATTAAGGCTATTTATTTTGCCAAAGATGAGGGAATTAATTTATTAGATCCAATGACTGAAGATGAACAAAATAGTCCTGATGTTGAAACATATCGTCAAAATCGCATTCAAGCAGGAGATTGAATTGCTCTTAAAGGTCGAACAAGTTTTTCACAATATGATAATGAAACTATTTTTGCGATTGATAATTTTCAAAAAATTAATCGCGAAACCAATATTAGAGAAGACAATGCTGAAAAAAAACGAGTTGAATTACATGTTCACACTAAGATGTCAGTGATGGATGGGGTGAGTGATGTTAGTGATTACATCAAACGTGCAGACAAATGAAATTGACCAGCCATAGCAATCACCGATCACACAAATGTGCAATCATTTCCGGACGCTTTTGCCACAATCAAAAGCGTTAATAAAAAACGTGATCAACAAAATAAAAGTCCATTAAAATTAATTTATGGATCAGAGATCACCGTTTTAGATGATGAACTTTGATATGTCAAAAACCCAACTGGAATCAAATTAAAAGAAGCTAAATTTGTGGTTTTTGACTTAGAAACCACAGGACTGAGTCCTGAATTTGATGAAATCATTGAATTTGGTGCTGTTGTTTATAATTACAAAAACGGTGAACGTAAACGTGTTGATTATTTGATTAAACCTGAAAAACCATTAAAAGCTTTCACCAAAGAATTAACTGGTATCACTGATGAAATGTTAGAAGATAAGCCAACAATCGAAGAAATCTTTCCAACAATTTATGACTTGATCAAAGATGGAATTTTGGTTGCTCACAACGCTAGTTTTGACTTTAATTTTTTGAATTCTTATGCTCAAAAACTTGGTTATCCTGAACTTACAAACACAGTTATTGATACATTATCAATTGCCAGATCAGTTTATCCAACTTTAAAAAATTATCGATTAGGAACGGTTGCTAAAAAAACTGGAATTATTTATGATGATCGAGATGCCCACCGTGCTGATTATGATGCAGATATTTTGATTGATGTTTATGAACACATCTGAAACGATGCCAAAAAAATGCATGATATAATCACTGATCAAGACTGAAACATGATCAATCCGATTGATAAAAAAACTAATACTAACTTCACTAAAACTCGTGGATATCATGCAACTGTGCTTGCTAAAAATCAAACTGGTTTAAAAGATTTATACAAATTAATTTCTTACACCCATACAGAATCATTAATGGGATCACCCAAAATTTTTAAGTCAGAATTATTAAATTTAAGAGACAAGGGCAATTTATTAATTGGAACAAGTTGTGCCAATGGTGAAATTTTTGATTTGGCTAGAACCAATACTTTAGCAAGACTTGATGAAAAAATCAGAGATTATGATTATGTTGAAATTCAACCAATTAGTGTTTATAAAAATTTATTGCAAAATGATAGTTTGGATCTCCAAGAATTACAAAGAACAATCAAAATTATTATTGAAGCCGCTTTAAAAAATAATAAATTACTGGTGGCTTCAAGTGATACTCATTATTTAGACCCTGAATTAAAACTGATTCGTGAAATTTATATTAATTCAAAAGGTTTAGGTGGTGTTAACCATCCCTTATATGATTTTAAAAAACGTGTTAAAGATTATCCAGACCAACATTTACGTACTACTCAAGAAATGCTTGATGAATTTGAATGATTAAATGATGAGCAATTAGTACAAGACATCGTGATCAATAACACCAACAAGATTGCTGACATGGTTGATCATGGAATTGAAGCGGTCAAAAGTGGAACTTTTGACCCACAAATTGAAAATGTCGATCAGTTATTAAAAGATAAATGTTATGAAATTGCTGAAAAAACTTATGGAAATCCACTGCCTAAAATTGTTGCTGACCGATTAGAACGAGAATTAAACTCAATCATCAAACATGGTTTTGCTGTTGTTTATTGAATTTCTCATAAATTAGTTGAAAAAAGCATCAATGATGGTTATCTTGTTGGAAGTCGTGGAAGTGTTGGTTCAAGCTTTGTTGCATGAGCAAGTAATGTTACTGAAGTTAATCCTTTAAAAGCTCACTATCGTTGCTTAAATTGCCAATATTCTAATTTTGAAACACCACCAGAATATAATTGTGGTTATGATTTACCAATTAAAAATTGTCCTAAATGTAACACTCAATTAATCGGGGATGGGCATGATATCCCATTTGAAACTTTCTTAGGTTTTGATGGGGATAAGGTTCCAGATATTGATTTAAATTTTTCAGGTGAATATCAAGCTCAAGCACATAATTTCACCAAAGAAATGTTTGGTGAAAACAATGTTTTTAGAGCCGGAACAATTTCAACAGTTGCTGATAAAACGGCTTTTGGTTATGTTAAAAATTTCTTAGAAGAACACACTGAAATTGAACAACCAAGAAGGGTTGAAATTGAACGCTTAGCAAGTTTAGCCACTGGGGTTAAAAGAACGACTGGACAACATCCTGGGGGAATTATCATTTTGCCCAAAGAGTTTGAAATCGAAGATTTCACACCAGTTAATTTTCCAGCAGATGATAATAAAAGTACTTGAAAAACCACGCATTTTGATTTCCACTCAATTCACGATAACTTATTAAAAATGGATATTTTAGGTCATGTTGATCCAACTGCCTTAAAAATGTTGCGAGATTTAACAGGAGTTGATCCTGTGACGATTCCAACAAATGATCCAAAAGTTTATGCTTTATTTTCAAACTTAAATTCTTTAAATATCACCCCAAATCAAATCAATAATGAAACCACTGGGGCGATTGGAATTCCAGAATTTGGAACCCAATTTGTGCGTGGAATGTTGCGCGATACTAAGCCCAAATCTTTTGCAGATTTGGTGCAAATTTCTGGTTTATCACATGGAACTGATGTTTGATTGGGTAATGCTCAAAACTTAATCAAAAATGGTCTGGCCAATATTTCAACTGTGATTGGGTGTCGTGATGATATTATGGTTTACTTGATGCGCCTTGGTTTAGAACCATCACTGGCGTTTAATATTATGGAATCAGTTCGTAAAGGAAAAGGTTTAAAAGCAGCTTGAATTGAAGAAATGCGCGCTTATAAAATTCCTGAGTGATATATTGAATCATGTCAAAAAATTAAATATATGTTCCCCAAAGCACATGCAACAGCTTATGTTTTAATGGCATATCGAATTGCCTGATATAAAATTTATTATCCTGAAGAATATTATGCAATCTTTTTCTCAACCAGATCTAATGCTTTTGATTTAAAAACAAGTTTACTTGGTTATAATGCAATTGTTCAAAAATTAAGAGAACTTGAAGTGAGAGCTGCTAAGAAAGAAACAACAGCTAAAGAAAATGATTTAATCACAACTTTTGAAGTTCAAATGGAAATGCTATCAAGAGGAGTTAAAATGGAAAATATTGATTTTAACAAATCATTATCAACCAAATTTTTAATTGAAATTGATGAACATGGGAACAAAATTTTATACCCACCTTTCAATGTGATTGATTCACTTGGTGAGACGGCTGCTGAATCAATTGTTGATGCTCGAAAAGTTCAACAATTTAGTTCAGTTCAAGACTTGAAAAACAGAACTCAAATTACTCAAACACAAATGAAAATTTTTGAGGACTTAAAAATTGTTGATTCATTATCAAATGATGAACAACTAGCATTTGAATTTTAAAAAACATCTTTGGAGTTTTTTAAAATTCATAATAAAATTAAAGAAGAGGAATAAAAAATGTTATTAAATAAATATATTGATCACACAGTGTTAAAAGCAGATGCCACAGCACTTGATGTGGAAAAAATTTGCAAAGAAGCAATCGCACATGATTTTGCAACAGTTTGTGTTAATCCTTGTCGCATCGCTCAAGCAAAAACACTTTTGAAAGGTTCAAATGTTGGAATTACAACTGTGATTGGATTTCCATTAGGTGCATCAACAAGTGAAACCAAAGCTTGTGAAACTACCAATGCTTTAAAAAATGGGGCGACTGAAATCGACATGGTTTTAAATGTTGGAGCAATGAAAGATCAAAACTACGAGTTAGTTTTAAATGATATCAAAGCTGTTAGACAAGCAAGCACTGGACATGTTTTAAAAGTTATTTTAGAAACATGTTTACTAAGTGATGCTGAAATTATTAAAGCTTGTCAATTAAGTGTTGAAGCTGGAGCTGATTTTGTTAAAACATCAACTGGTTTTAGTACTGATGGTGCCAACATTCATGTCGTGAGCTTAATGAAAAAAACAGTTGGTGATGCTGCTAAAGTTAAAGCCAGTGGTGGAGTTCGTACTTATCAAGATGCGATTGACATGATCAAAGCTGGAGCTGATCGTTTAGGCACAAGTGGTGGTGTGGCCATTGTTAATGGCCAAGAAAACACTGAAAAATACTAAAAAAAATTGGATTTGAAATCCAATTTTTTTATCGTTTATTTTTTTATTTTTTGAATTTTAGAGCTGTTTCTAAAGCAACTTCAAACATTTTCACAAATTTAGTTTGACGTTCTTCACTCGTTGTCACTTCACCAGTTACAATGTTGTCAGAAACTGTAAATAGTGCTCCGGCTTGTTTTTGTAATCTTAGAGCATTTGCAAATAAAGCATATGTTTCCATTTCAGCAACATCTAAATGTTTTTCTTGGGCAAGTTTTAATGAGTCATCACTTCTGTAAAAAACATCACTCGCATGTGCTCTTCCGTGAAGCATCGGAATTCCCAATTCTTCAGCAGTTTGATTAATGGCATCATACAATTGTTTTGATGCTGGAAGAATTGCTTCATCTTTACCAGTTACAATTTTAGCAAATTGTGATTCTCCAAATGAATCTTTAGTGTTGAAAATTGAATAAGGTCGGTAATCTTTATTGTAAGCTCCACAAGTTCCAACTCGAATAATATTTTCCACACCATATTCATTATATAGTTCGTATGAATAAATTCCCATTGAAGGGTTTCCCATTCCTGATGCAGCAATAGTAATTTCCATTCCTTTGTAAGTTCCTGTGTACATAAACATGTTACGAACTTTGTTAACAAGTTTAGGATTTTCTAAAAATTTTTCAGACATTACTTTTGCCCGTAATGGATCTCCTGGCATTAAAACGAATTTTGCAATTTCGCCTTTTTTGGCTTCGATATGTGGTGTTGGCATTCTATTTTCTCCTTTTATATATCTAATGATAATGCTTCTTTTAGCGCATTTCACATTTTGGTTTGTTTATTTTGAGCTTGTTGTTGATTCTTATCAACAACAACAAAATAAATTTTTAATTTTGGTTCTGTCCCTGATGGACGAGCAGCAAATCATGATCCATCTTCAAAATAAAATTTCATTAAATTTTGACCTGGCATGTTATGCAATCCATTGATGTAATCTTCAGAATTAACAACTTTTAAGTTGTTTAATTCCTTTAAACCATTCGCTCTTAATTTATCCATAATTGGATCTAATTTGATTGCTTTTTCTTCTGGTTTAACATTTAAATTGACAGTATCTGTAAAGTAGAAACCATATTGGTCATAAATATCATTTAAGACATCAATTAAGGTTTTGTTTTGTTTTGTTTTTGCATATCAACATGCTTCAGCAATCACAATACTTGCTTGAATTCCATCTTTATCTCTGGTTGATGCGTCTAAAACATAACCAAAAGATTCTTCATATGCAAAAACAAAATTTAATCCGCGTTCGGCTTCTTTGGCAATTTCATCACCCATTCATTTAAAACCAGTTAAGGTTTTAATAATTTTAGTTCCGTAAGTTTCATGGGCAATACGATCACCTAAATCTGAAGTGACAAAACTTGAATAAAGAGCTGGATTTTTTGGTAATTTATCAAATTTTGCTTGTTGTGATAATTTTCATTGAATTAATAATGGACCTGTTTCATTCCCATTTAATCTAACTCATTGACCATCATGTTTAATTGCAATTCCGATGCGATCAGCATCTGGGTCATTAATAATAATTATATCTGCATCATGTTTTTTAGCATATTCCAACGGAATGATTCATGCTGGTTCAAATTCAGGATTTGGATTTCCAACATTTTTGAAAGTTTCATCTTCAAAGGCATGTTCTTCAACTTCGATTACATCATAACCAAATTTTTTCAGCAGGACTGGAGTAAATTCTGTTCCAGTTCCATTGACGGCTGAAAAAATGATTTTAACAGCTTTTTTGCTTGCAACTTCATTTGGATAAAATTGTAAATCAGCAATCATTTTTTCATAATCATCGATCACTTGATCGTTGACAATTGTTAATAACGCATCATTTTTTTCAAATGTTCAATTTAAGATGTCAGCAATTTTGTCCATTTCCATGGCAATCACGTCAGTGTCTTCTGGCATCAATTGACACCCAAATGGATCATAAATTTTATACCCATTATATTCAGCTGGGTTATGACTAGCTGTAATCACAACCCCAGCAATTGCATTTAATTTTTTAGTCGCATATGAAACCAACGGTGTTGGTTTCATTTCATTGTTTTTAAACAGGTAAGCTTTGATACCAAAACTAGTTAAAACATCAGCAACCAATTGAGCAAACGATTTTGAATTGTGGCGGTTATCATGTCCAATCACCACTCCATCGTTTAATCTATTTGGGTATTTTTGAATTAACAATTTGCTCAAAGCAATTGTTACTTTTTTGATTGTATAAGAGTTAAATCTCCCAGGACCTGCACCAAGAACACCTCGGATACCAGCTGTTCCAAATTCTAATTCAAGATTGAATGCTGCATTCAATTCTTCATTTGTTGCATTTTGCAACAAATTTTTTAATTCTTGATCTAAGGAAGGGTTATTGATTCACTCTAAAAAATCTTTGTTTTTTTTATCGAAATTCATATTTCTCCTCTAACTATCATTATTAAATTATACCTTTAATTAGGTCAAAATAAAAATAGGATTTGCATCCTATTTTGAATCTTTAATCGAAATTTCAATATTTAAATTTGGTAATAATTCATAAGTGATTTTTGCAGCATCAAGCATGCGTTTTGAAGCAATGATATTTGGTTGATCAGCATATTTATCTTCCATAAAATAAATCTTAGAAATTCCTGCTTGAATTAAAATTTTAGTGCATTCATTGCATGGAAAAAGTGTCACATAAATTTCACAACCAGTTAAATCAGTTCTTGAAGCAACAACTGCATTTAATTCAGCATGAGCAACATATGGATATTTGGTATCAACAAATTCACCTTCACGTGCTCAAGGAAATTCATCATCACTAATTCCTCGTGGAAAACCATTGTACCCTGTTGAAACAATTTGTTGTAAATGGTTAACAACCACTGCTCCAACTTGAGTTGAAGGGTCTTTACTTCGCATCGCTGATGCTTTGGCCACAATCATGAAATACGTTTTTCAATCTAAATATTCTTTTCTTTTCATCTTAAATCCTTATTTTCAGAAATGGCGATCTCAGCCAATTTTGGCAACAATCGCATCTGCGTCACTCGCAGAAAGCATATTATTTTTAATATAAACTTGTAATGTTTGTAAGACAGTCGGGTCAGTTGGTTCTGTATATGGTCGAACAAAAATAAAGATAATTGGGACAATAATTAATGTCAAAATAACAAGTAAAGATCCAACACTAGTGATTGTTGATTTTTTATCAACAGCCATGACCAAAGCCATTAAAACTGTTCCTGAAACTAAACCAACTCCAAGTGCAAAATATAATTCAAGACTTGGGTTGATCATAAAAGGAATAAAAATTAAAAGAATAATTGGTCAAATCATTTTGGCTTTGATAAATTTTGATGTGATTTTGGGATCTGATGCCACACTCATGATCAACATTCCAATTGTAATTGCGGCGATATTTAAAATCCCACCTGTTATGGCACCTTGCAACATAACTGTGCTAAAAAAACCCGTAATTACATAACCCAGAATTAGCACAAAGATTAATTTTCATTTTTTGATTGTGATTTCTGCAAATTTTAATGATGAATAAAGTGCGACTGCACCAAATCCTGTCACAATAAGATTGGTCATAATATCGGTTCCAGCAATTGCAAAACCATAAGTAAAAATTCTTCATCATTGACCACCATCAATTGTTAGTGAAACTGTTGTTCCTCCAGAAAATAAAGTGGCCATTCCAAAAAATGGGGGGCTATTTCAGTTTAACTCTTTATTGATGTGATACATAATTGAAAGTGAAAATCAGACAATTGGAACTAAAACAGAAACCGCTAAACAAAATCATGTAAACAGGATTTTATTCGGTGCTGCTTTAGCAAGTAAGGTTGAAATAGTTTTAGTGATTTTTTCTGTATCAAATTCACCAACACCATCGTCATCATCTTTTTCTTTATCTGGTTTTTTCGAAAACATTCCAGTTTTTTCAGCATTAATGTTCATAATGCTTGGAAAAAACTCTTGAAGTTTTTCTTTGATAAATTCAAAATTTCCAATAATTTCTAAACTTCCATCTTCATCTTTTTTGAATTCATTTGTCAAGTTTTCATTTACAACCAAATTCAAAAAAGATGGTTTATGATGAATTGAACTTTTCATCTTTTTCAACAAGTCTTCTAAAAATAAATCATTATCATCCTCATTTTTTGAATCAGATAGTTTGATCACATTAATTGAATTAGCTGAAGAATAGAAATAAATTGCATTACTTTTCAGATTAATTGTTTTTTTGTAATTTTCTTGTTTCAAAAAGAAATTAGTTAAGGAGTTTTTAATATTTTTGTAAATTATTGCCATTATTTATCCTCTTCCATTTTTTTAATCATAACATTAAATTCTTCTGGCAGAGGGGAATTGATATTTATTTCTTGTTTTGTAATTGGGTGAATAAACATTAATTTAGCAGCATGCAAATATTGGCCAAAAGCAGTTGGTTTTTCATTTTTACGACCATAAACAGGATCATTGATCACAGGATGTTTAATGAAATTTAAATGCACACGAATTTGGTGAGTTCTGCCAGTTTCAATTGATAATTGTAATAAAGTAGCATTATTAAATCGTTCTAAAACTTTAAAAGAAGTTTTAGCATATTTCGAGTTGGTGTGAGTAACACTCATTTTTTTGCGATCATTTTCATGTCTTCCAATTGGAGCTTCAATCACTCCTTCGTTTTCTTCAAATTCACCTCAAACCAAAGCAATATATTCTTTATAAATTTGATGATCAACTAACATTTGAGTTAGTAATCGATGAGTTTTATCGTTTTTTGCAACAATCAAAAGACCTGTTGTTTGTTTATCCAAACGGTGGACAATCCCTGGTCTTTCCACCCCACCAATTGAACTTAAATTTTGCATTTGTCCTAATAAACCATTAACAACAGTTCCGCTTTTATTTCCAGCCCCAGGATGGACAACCATGTTGTTTTCTTTATCAATAATTAATAAATCTTGATCTTCATAAACAATTTTTAAATCTAATTTCTCAGGTTCAATTTCAGTTGATTCAGGTTCTGGAATAATGATTTCAATGATATCATTTGGTTCGATTGTTTTTTTAGCGATTGTGACGACTTCTTGATTAATAGTGACATTGCCTTTTTCGATGATTTTTTGCACCATAGAACGCGAAAAATCAAAATCATCTTTCAGTTCTTCTGTTAAAAAAATATCTAATCTTTTGTGGTTTTCTTTTGCTTCAATGATTTTGGTTTTTTGCATACTTTTTCTTTCCTTTTACTATTTGATTTTGCATCAATAGTCCCTTCAGTTTTAACGGTTGTTTGAGTTTCGTTTGTTCCAGTATTAATTTCAATTGTGACAATGCTCTGGTCTTGAACATCTTTTGCTTTTGGTTTGACAAACATTTTGATGATGTCAATTAAAACACATAAAACTAAAACACCAATCGAGATGCTTACTCATGCATCTGCTATGTTCATGATGAAATCACCAAAAAGTCATCATTTAATTTTGATAAAATCGACAACACCACCCATCACTCCTTCATGTTCACCAACACTAATCATCGGTGCTCAAGCACGTGCTAATAAATTAGCAAAACTTCCGGATAGAAAAATCGTGAAACCAATTAATCATTTTTTATCAGTTGTAAAAATGATTGCCGTGAACATAAACACGGTTAGAATTGTTGCGATTGTCATGACAAGAATCGGTTGACCATCAAGCATTCCTTTAGCGGCCCCGGGATTAATTACAAAATGAAAAAATAAAAAGTTTTTAATAACTTCTTTTTCTTCACCTTGTACCATGTATGTTGTAATTAAGCCTTTTGAAATTCAATCAATAGCAACCAAAACCAAAAATATTGGTAAGCAAACTAACAATTTAAATTTTCATTGATATTCATAATGCCTTAATTTTCCAGCAACATTTAATCACATACTGCTCCTTGATTTTGATCAACTACTTCAAAACAACGTTCACAAAGTTCGTTGTTTTTTAATGTTTCAAAAATTGCTCAGCATCTTTGACATTTTTCACCATTTCGTGGTTTGATGTTGATTCAAGAATTTTTATATTCAACAAAATCGTTTGTTTTTGTTTTCAATTCAATTTTTGAAACAATAAAAATTTGAGCTAAATCTTGGACATCAATAAAATCTAATAGATTTTGATAATCATCTTTCAATTCTAATTCGACTAATGCTTCAAAACTTTTAGAAACAATTTGATTGTTTTTAGCTTCTTCCAAAGCTTTGTTAACATCATTTTTTAAATCTAAAATTTGATTTCATGTTTCGATAAAACTGTCTGATTCTAATTTATTTAAAACCTTATTATCTAACAAGTGAACTGAAAGTTCATTTTTAGTTCATGGTAAATTTTGATAAACTTCTTCGATTGTATGAACTAAAATTGGTCGTAAAACATCAATTAAAGCTCATAATTGTTCAAATAAAACTGTTTGAACTTGTTTTCTTCTCACGCTATTTTTACCTTCAACATATAAAATATCTTTAATAAAATCTAAGTAAAATGATGATAAATCTTTAGTCACAAAATTGATTGTTAAATTATAAACCGCATTAAATTGATAATTATCATAAGCTTTAAAAGCTGCATTTTTAAATATTGTTGTGTTGTGTAAAGAATATTTATCAACACTACTCAAGTCTTTTTGATAATCTTTTTCAGGATTAAAATCTGCTAAATTAGCTAAAATAAAACGTAATGTATTTCTGATTTTACGGTAAGTTTCGCTCACTTGTTTAATGATTTCTGGGCCGATTTTTTGATCATCAGTATAATCAGTTGAAGCAACTCATAAACGTAAAATGTCAGCTCCAGAAGTATTTGAAAATTCAATTGGATCAATTCCATTTCCAAGTGATTTAGACATTTTTCCGCCTTTTTCATCAGTGGTCATTCCGTGTGAAATTAAAGTTTTATATGGACTTTTATCATCATAAACAACAGAGTTAATCATTGAAGCATTAAACCATCCACGATATTGATCATTTCCTTCTAAATAAATATCATATGGACGTTTAAATTCTGGGAACCTTTCTTCTAAAGCAATCGCACTACTTCCAGAATCAAATCAAACATCAAGAATATCTTTTTCTTTTTTTAATCCTTGGCCTTGATAAGCACTTGGTAAAAAAATGTCAGCTGGTTCTGAAAATCAAGCATTAATTCCTAATTTTTCAATTGTTGAAATGGTATGGTTTAAAATTTCTTGATTTAAAACCAATTCATCTTTTTGATCATAAAATCCAAGAATCGGTACTCCTCATAATCTTTGACGAGAAATTGTTCAATCAGTGCGATCATCTAAAACTTGATAAAGTCTTTCTTTGGCTCATTTTGGTCTTGTTTCAATTTGATTAACATGTTTTAAAATTTTATCTTTAGCTTTGTTTAAACCGACAAATCATTGAAGTGTTGCACGATAAATAACTGGTTTTTTAGTTCTTCAATCATGTGGATATGGATGGGTGACAAACTTCAGTTTTAATAACTTATTCATTTCTTGTAAATGCATTCCAATAACTTTATTGGCATCTTCATAAAATAAACCTTCTAAAGTTTGGTCCATAATTTCAGTTGTGAATTTACCTTGATTATCAATTGGGGCAAAAGGTTCAATCCCATGACTTTTTGCAATCATGTAATCATCTTCACCAAATCCACCAGCAATGTGGACAATTCCAGTTCCTGCTTCATCAGTCACGTGATGACCAGCAACGATTTTTGAAATTTTATTTGCATATCATGGGTGTTCATATTCTAAATTAATTAAATCTGTTCCTTGAACATGATCAAGAGTTTGAACATTTGTTCAACCAATTTGTTCAGCAACTTTTTCAACTAAACTTGAGGCAATAACAAAATTACGATCGTCATTTTCTGGTTTAACAATTGCATAATCCATATGTTCACCCACAGCAATTAATTGGTTTGATGGAATGGTTCATGGGGTGGTTGTTCAAATCACTAAGTGAGTGTCTTTTGGCAACTTAGAAATACCAACAATTTTTGTCGCAACAAAAATTGTTGGTGATTTAACATCACGATATTCGATTTCTGATTCAGCCAAAGCAGACTCACTTGAAGGTGATCAATAAATTGGTTTCAAAGCTTTATAAATTAATCCATCATTAAACATTTTTGCAAAAAGTTTAAGTTCAGAAATTTCATAATCAGGCATTAAAGTTAAATATTTATTTTCATAATCAGTAAACATTCCTAAACGTTTGAATTGAGCAATTTGGTTTTCGATTTGACCTAATGCATATTTTTGACAAAGTTCTCGAAATGAAGCTGAATCCATGGTTTTGCGATCAACTCCAGTTTTGGCAACTGCAGTTTCAATCGGAAGACCATGAGTGTCTCAACCCATAATAAAAGGTGCATGGTAACCACTTGCATTTTTTCAACGAATAATAAAATCTTTTAATGATTTATTCAATGCATGTCCAATATGTAGATCACCATTTGCATATGGAGGACCATCATGTAGCATGAATAAAGGTTTAGCTTTATTGCTCATAATTTTTTGTTGATAAATATTGTTTTCTTCTCAAAACTTTTCAAAGCTTGGTTCTTTATCTTTTAAACTAGCTCGCATATCAAAACTAGTTGAACCAAGCAGCAAGGTTTCTTTGTATTTATTGTTCATATTTATCCTCTCGTTATTCAATTAACATTTAAAATATTATAACATCAAGGCGGTTTTTATAAAATAAAAATGAGTCTTATTTGGTTGTCAATCAAAATTGACAACCACATTAAATCTCATTCCTATTCTTTGTGTTTTGTTTTTTTGTTAGCTTCTAAAAGACGCATTTCATCACGAATTTGGCGAGTCATTTGGTTTGTTTTGAAAGCCATTTTACGCAACTCTTCATCACGAGCTTTGTAAATGTTAGTTAATTCATTAATGTTTTTGGCATTTTTAATTTGATGCACATATTTTGATGATTCTTCTGTCATAACTAATAAACCATATTGATTTTTACGGTGGAAACGAATTTCATTACTAATTTTGATAATTGATAATGAACCATAAAATGCAATTGTCAGAAATGCACCTAAATAAGCTAATCAAATTTTGCCATCAAAACCAAAATTAACTGAGATGGTTCGTTCTTGATTAACGACCAGATCTTTAATGATTAAAATCGAGCCACTAGCTGTGTCATTGGCGAATCCCGCTTGGGCTAAGTTGATAGCATATCGATGTGGTCAGGCATATAAAATGTAACCAAATCATTCATAATCAGGATTTAAAATTACATCAATTGGAAATCCCAAACCTAAAAAATATGTTGATGTTGAATAAATCAAAATCGAGATCATTTGGGAAATAACAGAGTTTTTAAAGAAGGTAAAAATGAAAACCCCCATCACAAAAGATGTCAACCAAACTAAAGTTAATGCTGTAAAAACTACAGCTCAATTAGCTTTGGCAGCTAATACCCTTTGATCAGGGAAAAAAGTAATTCCAACTAAAAACATAACAATTGAAACACCCAAAGTTGTAATTAAATTAAATAAAAGCGATGCTAACATGCGAATATAATTCGGAATTGAGGTTTGATTCAAACGATTAACCATGCCAGAATCTCGATATTCATTATGATGTCTCGTGTAAATAAACATTCCATTTCGAATAACTCCAACCGAAATTCCTGAAACAAGCAAAAAAGGATCGCCTTCTTTGAAAACAAGTCAACAAACCATGATATACAAGGCTATCCCAAACCCAAGAATTAAATTCATTGGACCTTGGAATCAATTTTTTGTTTCAATTTTTAACAACAAACATAAAATTCTAAAATTTTTTTTAATGTTTAATTTTTCCATTAGCCGGACCTCTTTTTAGGTGTTTTGGTTTTCAATTTTATTAATTTTAATTTATCTTCTTCAGATTTGGCTTCAGAATTAATTTTATCAATCACTTGTATTAATTGATTGATAGTTTGAGTTTTTTTAATTTGATTGATGTAAAAAATTCTTTTGTTGACACCTTGATAACTTTTAATTCCTCTGGAATTAAAGTTATTACCTTTTTTAAATCCTCAATAAATGATTAAAATAATCACAATAAATCAAGCAAAAATTAACAAGTAAACTAACCACAATTGATGATCAAAACCAAAACCTTCAGTTGCTAAAAATGAATTTGGATCAACACTTCCAGGAAATTCATTTCCCTCTCCGAGATCTCATTTAGCATCACCAACGACTGGCATTTCTAAATTTGGATAAGCTTTTCCAATTCATCCACTTTGCATTAAAGTGATAGTGTATCTATGTGGAGCAATATAAAGTAAATAATTCAATCACTGAACATTTCCAACTACTTTTCAAGGAATTCCTAAACCTAATAAATACATTGATCCAAAATAACCAATTAAACAAAAAATTTGTTTCAAATCACGATTATTGGTTCAAGCTTGAAGCACAAAACCTAATAATGTACATAAAATAATATGTAAAAATAAGCCCGATAAAAAAATATTTCAATCAACAAATTGCAACAAACGTCGTTGTTCAGGAAACATCATTCCCATGATAAAAATAAAGGTGATAATCACAAGATTAATGAATCAATTAAAAGAAAGAACAGAGACAAAAGCAATTGGTTTTGAAAGTGTTGTTTGTCTTAATCTTGTTAAAATTCTTTTTGCTCTTCAATCTCCTAAAACATTTGATAAATTATATTGCGCATTTCTAATTGTTGTAATCCCAATTCCGGATGCAAGAATAAACGGATCAGCTGTGAACAATCCGTTTTTAGGTTTAAACATCAATCAACAAAAAACCATAATTGATGTAAGCACAAAACCTAAGGTGATTGATGCATAATCATTTTTATAATTATTTCACTGGATCCTTCAAAAAACAGCGATTAATAAAAGATTTTTTTTCATTAATCATCACCTTCTTCAGGCGCATGTTTTAATGTTGGACCAACATTTTTGATTGTATGATTTTCTGAAATTTCGAATTGATTATTTTGATTCAAAGCATAATCAAAATTTTCTAAATCATCAAGTAAGAGTTGGTTTTTCTTTGCACGTTTTCGTTCTAATTTGATAATTTTTAATTCTTCTTTAATGTATCTTTTTTTCAAAATTTTTAATTGTTTTTTTTCAGCTGAAGAGATGTCTTCTTCAGTTTCTTCATTTTTAAATAACTCGTCATTTTTTAAAATTAATAGAATTTTATTCTCAATAAAATTAGACATTTTTTCAAGTTCCAATTCAATTTTTTTGAATTTGGGATCCTTGTATTCAGTTTTTCGATGTTTCTTGATAAAGATAATGGTTTCGCGTAATTCTTTTAAAGTTCGTTTTAAATTTTTGATGGCTTGATTAACATTTTTTTGTAATAAAATTTGCGTAAAAGTTTGAGTTAATTGATCTTCAGATATTTTAATTTGATAAAAAGTATTTTTAATTTGAATTAATAAATGATCATCTTCATTTAAACCACAATTTTTTTCATATACATTTTCTAAATTTGCAAAAGCTGTTCTGAATTTTTTTAATAAAATTTCAAAACTGTGGTTAGTTGCAATTCGGCGTTTATTTTCTTTAGCTTCTTCGGCTAATTTACGAATGTATTCAAACGTTGAACCATGTTCTTTAACAATGTTTTTTAATGAAGAATCATCTTGCATCTCACCTTTATTCAATGTGATGATGCGATTACATAATGCATTTAAAATAAAATCTTCAGGTTGAACAATAATAATTGTTCCACCATTATTTTTATATTCTTTTAACAAATTTAAAATTTTCATTTTACGTTCAAAATCAATTGAAGAAGAAAATTCATCAATCACAATTAACTCTGGTTTATATAAAAGCACCAAAAAAATCGCAAACAATTGCAAACTCAAAATGTCTAAACTTGAAAGTTTTTTCTCCATAATTTCTTCAAATCCAAAAGTATCAATTAATTTAGCAATTCAAGTTTTATCTTTAACTTCATAAATGGTTTTATATAACGCAATCACATCTTTGACTTTAAAACCAACTGGTCAAGCTTGTTCTCTTGATTGATAACCAATCGCTTTGAAAATATTTGATTCATTAAAAAAATAATCAATAATTCCACTAGTTTGTTGAATCACATTTCCGATCAATTTAGCAAGAACACTTTTCCCAGCACCGTTGTTTCCAACAAAGGCAATTGCTTCTCCACGATTAATTTCAAAACTTACTTTTTTAATTGTTCAAACTGTATGCGAAAAAATTTTAGTTAGGTTATGAACCACCACTAAAACATTGGAATTTTCTTTTTTAGTTTGATCAATTGTTTTGTCCATATATTATTTTTTTTCATGCTTTCTAACGAAATTTAAAGTCTTTTCTTTGTACTCTTGAGTGTGTTCGATTAATGCTTTTGTATGGTGTGAACCATCAAAAATAATTAATTCATTAACATCAGTTCCTTCGAGATTATTTTTAGTATTTCACATTCTAAAACTATCTAAATAGTTAGTGATTCGATCTCCGCGATTGTGAATATACAAAATTGGAAAATGAGTTTCATTGGGTTTGATGATTGATAAATAATCAAGATGTGTCAAATCTACACCATGGTCTTTTTTGTAAATTTGCATCATATTTTTAAGTGTTTCTTTACTAAAATTTTTTAAAATTTTAGGGGAATTATCATAAACAATGCGCTCTAATAATTTGGGCACAGACATATAAGATGAATCTGAAACCCCTCATCTAATGTTAGCTTTTTTAATCAATTCTGGTTCAGTTAAATTAAAATAATTCATTGTAAAAGCACCCATACTAGTGCCCACGATTCCCATTTCATCAACTTTATATGCTTTCAACAATCATTCGATTGTTGAAATTAAATCTCATTTTTCTTTATACCCTCATGTAACTGCATCATTTTCACTAGCACCATGATTTCTAAAATCAAAAGTAATAATGTTATATCCCAATTCTCGATAATGTCATGCCAAATATAAGAAATCAAAACGCGATGAATTATAACCATGAGCACCAACAATTCATTTATTCGTTGCTTTATCATTCAACCAAATTGAAGCAGCTAACTTGATACCATCTTTGGAAGTTAAGGTGATATTTGTTGGTTCTTTACCAGGATCAATATTTAATTTTTTATTAGAATTATAATTTGTTGGATGGAGATTAAACATTTTAACAATGTTTAATCTAATATCTTGGCCATCTTCACGACGATAAACGGTAGGGGAATAATGTGAATTTAACATGCTGACCATTGTTTTTGCAAATATTGAATTTTCAGCCATTTATTGTCTCCTTTTTTGTTTTTATTATATTCTTTTTTAGTTGAGATAAAAAGGCATTTTTCTTTTTTATAAGAATAGATTTTCAAAAAACATAATCAGATCATGATTCAAAAAATCTATGATTTTTAAAATCAAATCAGACTTAAAATAGCAGCATGAAAATAAAGAAATCGATGAGCTAAACTCATCGATTTCAAATTTTTAAATTATGTTTTTTGGGTTAAATTTTGGTAATTAAAGTCCACATTTAACTTGTGAATTACAACTGTTGCAAGTGACACAACCACCACTATCAATCAGTGTTCCTAATTGACAAACTGGGCAAGTATCACCAACTTCGTTACCAATTCTAATTGTGTTTTCATCTTTGAAATCTTCATCATCAACAACAACACCAACCCCACTTCTTGTGAATTCTTCACTGAATAAGTTTTCTTCTTTTTCAAGTGATAAAACTTGTGTATCACGGCTACCATCAACATAAACAGTTCCACCTTTGGCACCATTTTTATATAAGTACATGTAGATTTTTTCAACATCATTGACCAAATATCCTTTTGGTGCATTGACTGTTTTTGAAATCGAAGAATCAACTCAACGTTGAATAATGCACTGCACATTGGCATGTTCAATCGGGCTTAAATTCATCGCTGTAGCAAAAATATCTGGTAAGTTTTGATGTTGATATTCTGGGTGGAATGCTAATCATTTTTCAACTAATGGCACTTTTACTTCCATAAATTTACCAAGTCTTCCACTTCTGAAATATGAGAAAGCAAAATATGGTTCTAATCCAGTTGAACCACCAACCATAGTTCCAGTTGATCCAGTTGGGGCAACTGTAATTAAGTGTGAATTTCTGATTCCAAATTCTAAAATCCCATCAACAATATCACCAGGTAATGTTTTGATAAAACCTGATTGAACAAATTTTTGACGATCATCCAAAAATGGAAAGGCACCTTTTTCTTTAGCTAATGCAATTGATGCACGATAAGCAGAAGTGGTGATGATTTCAAAAACACGATCAACAATTTTGTTTCCAGCTTCACTTCCATATCTCACACCGGCTCAAATCAACATGTCATGTAATCCCATAACACCCATTCCAACACGTCTTTCACCTAACGCTTGTTTTTTATTTTCTTCTAAAAAGTATGGGGTTAAATCAATAATATTGTCTTGTAAACGGACACAAGTTGAGACAGTTTTTTTCAACTTATCTTCTAAAATTTGGCCAGTTTTTTTATCAACAAAATTTGCTAAATTGATCGCTCCTAAGTTACATACTGAAAATGGTGCCAACGGTTGTTCTCCACAAGGATTAGTTGCGACAACTCTTTGATCATAACCTCTGGCATTAGTCATTTCATTGGCTTTATCAATGAAAAAGATTCCTGGTTCTGCTGAATAAGTCGCACAAAAATTAATCAATTTTCATAATTCGCGAGCTTTAATGGTTTTGAATGTTTTTGTCGGATAACCTAAAGCTTCTCACTCAAAAACATTGCCAATTTTTTCTCAATCTGATTCATAAAAACTTTTTTGTTCAGGAGTGAACACCAAATTATCTGGAAATTTTAATGCTCAATCTTGATCGTTGTCAATCGCGTCCATAAATTTATTTGAGATAGCAACCGAAATATTGGCCCCACTTAAAAATTCTGGTGCCACAACTTCATATTCACCACCACTTAACAATTTTTGGGTCACTTCAGTGACAAATTTATGATCAAATGAAGAACTATGTTGTAAAACATTTTCATAAATTTTTCTTTGAGTGGCATCAAAATTTTTAAATTTAAGCTTTTTGTTAACTTCGTTTTGAATATGTTCAGATGTAAAATTTTGTTTAACAAAAAGCAATGATTTAACGTTTTGCATTTTGGAAATAATAAATTCTACAATGTCTGGGTGTCAATCTGCAAGCATAATCATTTGTGCTCCACGTCTTGAACCACCTTGTTCAATTAAATGTGTTAATTGTGATAAATCGTTTAATCAAGAAACAGCCCCAGATGAAGAACCTCCAACTGACAAAGCAACAGCCCCTTTTGGTCTCAAAGTTGAACCATTAGTTCCAACTCCTCCCCCACGACTCATAATTTCAGCAACTTTTTCACGGTGATGAGCAATTCCTTCACGACTATCGTGGATATATGGCATTACATAACAGTTAAAAAATGTTACTTGTTTGTTTGAACCAGCTCCATATAAAACTCTTCCGGCAGGAATAAAATTTAAACTTTCCAATTCATGGGCAAACGCTTTTTGAATTTCTTCAGCTTCTTCTTGACCTAAAAATTTAGCAACTCGTCTTGCGATTTGTTCAAAATATAGTTCTAATGGTTTCATTAAAGATCCTTTATCTTTAATGATTAAATTATTAATTTTTGGGTCAACTTTAAATTCGTCTGAGACAAAACCTAGATATTGTTCTTCGATTTTAATTAAATACTTGTCATTTTCAATAATATCAATGATTTGACCAATTCCACGAGTTGGAAAATTAGGATCATTTTTAATCACAGTGATGACTAAATCCCCAACTTTCAAGGTTTTTAGAGTGTCATCCTTTTGGGAATAACGATCTAACATAACCATTCTAGAAACACCTTCAAAATGAAGTTTGAACCCATCTTCAATGGGAAAAATATTGTCAAAATTATTTTTAATATCTAAATTTAATTCAGCAATTTGGTCTGCGTTGTACATTTTATCTCCTCTAATTTATGAATAACACCTTTAAACCTCAACTTGCGTTAATAAAAAGGCAAAACATGGCCATTCCATTAATCTTAGAGAAAGTGATTTCATGTACAATAGATTGTAATACACATTTTGTGGAAATGTGGAAAAAAGTGTGAATAAATTTTTCCAATAAAAAAATCACCTTTTTGTGGTGAATTTTTTATTTTCTGGTAATGAATTTGTAGATTTTATTTTCCACTTTATTGTATTCACCATCAAGTCCGTACATAACTCCGGTGATAAAATCAATTGATCTCACTTTATCAGCGTGTGATAATTTGGAAAAATCAACTAAGACAATTTTGTAGTTAATTAGCTCATCAACAATTGGTTTAATTGTTGAAAATGATGTCGGACTAAAAATTGGGGTTTTACGTTTCACATCTTTTTGAATTGGTGAGATTGGTGGTTTTTCTTCTTTCAAACCTTCTCTGAAAGTGTTGAAATCTTCATTGTCATGAATCACATTTGATGATAAATTCGGTTCAGGTTGAATTGAAGTTTGATGTTTTTTAAATATGTTAATGAATTTTTTCATATTATTTTAAGAAGGTTGGAAAGTCTTCATCTTCATCATCTATTTCATTACTAATTGGGGTTTGAAGTTTAATTGTTTTTTCTCAAGCTTGTTTATTTTCAAAGCTTTTTTCTTTGGCTTTCAATGATTCAAGATCAAAATTGTTGGTGTTCACCACTTGTCTTCTTTGTGATTCAAGAATTGTATTTTGGTGTTGAACTTGACTGTCAACTTGGTCAAAACCAGTTGCAATCACAGTTACAATTAATTCATCATTTAATTGATTATTAATGGCAATTCCAAAAACAATATTCACATCTTCGCTGCCAACTGCTTGTTGAATAATATCCACAGCATCATAAGCGTCATTTAATGAAACACCTTTCCCACCAGTGATATTGACAATCACATCTTTTGAACCTTCAATTGAAGCTTCAAGCAGTGATGATGAAATTGCTTTATTGGCAGCAACAATTGCTTTGTCTTGACCTTCAGCAATTCCGATTCCAAATAAAGCATTTCCTTTTTTAGACATCACGGCGCGCACGTCTGCAAAATCTAAATTAATCACAGCTGGAACTGCAATTAAATCTGTAATGGTTTGAACACCTTGTTTCAAAATTGAATCAGCTTCTTTGAACGAATCTTCAATTGGTAATCCACCAATGTATTCTAACAATCGATCGTTTGAAATCACAATCACAGAATCAACATGTTTTTTCAATTCTGTTAATCCTTCAATGGCAAATTTATTGCGATTTTTTCCTTCAAACCTAAATGGTTTGGTCACAATCGCAATCACAAGAGCACCAGATTCTTGCGCAACTTTGGCAATGATTGGAGCAGCCCCAGTTCCGGTTCCACCCCCCATTCCAGAAGCAACAAAAACTAGATCGGCTCCTTCTAATGCTTCTTTAATTGCATCAATTGATTCAAGGGCTGCTTGTTTTCCGATTTCTGGATTAGCTCCCGCTCCTAAACCTTTTGAGATTTTTTCTCCCAAAATAATTTTTGTTGGTGCTTTTGAAACTGATAGCACTTGTGCATCAGTGTTTGCAACGATAAAATCCACACCTTGGATTGATTCGTTAATCATCCTATTGACAGCGTTATTTCCTCCGCCACCAACTCCGATAACTTTTATTTTAGCGATTTGGTCAAATTTTTGTTCCATATTTTTATCCTTCTTTTCTTAAAATTTCTTGTTCATCAATGAAGATTCCTTCATTGATTAAGAAATGTGCTTGTTGTTGTAATTGGTTTTTCCCAAAATTCATTTGGTGTTTGAAAATTGTATTTTCATGTTTTTGTTTGATGTGTTGTTTTGAAATAATTCCAATCGAAGTAATCACTTCTTCGAATTGATTTTTCATATTATTGATTTGTTCAATGGCTTTAATAGCACCAAAAGAACTGTTTAAATTGTAATTGTTGTTGACCCCCATGTTGAATTGATTAAACACATAATCGTTAGCAATTGCATTGCCTTTTTTAAATAATTGTTCAGCACCCATGATTTTTTGAACGCATCCGAAATTATAGGTCACAATTTCAATTGAATCATTATAACCAATGCAGAGTTTTTTGATCATCTCATAACTATTATTTAGCTCTTTGATAAAAATCTCTTTTAATTTCAGCCCTGAATATTGTTGCTTTTTTTTATAACTATCAACTTTGGTGAAAACTTGCATCACTAAACTCTCATTTAAAATATCACTTGAAAAATTTAATAAATTAAATAAGTATTCTTCAACATTTTTAATCTTAATTTTCAGTTGTTGAGCAATGGTTTTAACAACCTCATTGATTCCTCACGGAATCACGATATTTTGTTCCATGATTCCTTGATTGTACATGGCTGCTTCAATCTTATCTTCGCCTCAATCAATAATTAAAGTCGAATTTTCTTTAGAAGTTTCATTGGCAGCCAGACGATATAATTCATTGATTGAAGTTGTGGTATAAAGCACTTCTAAATCATTTTTTTGAAGCACTGCTTTATGACTTTTAACTATTTGATTATTCATTTCATAATTTTTAAATCAAGCTGATAATTCCTTTCCTTCATGTTGAAAGATTCGATTCAATGGAATTTGGAAGTGATCAATTGATCAAGAAATACTTCTAGATTCTAAAACTACATTTTGTTCAATTGAAGGTTTGCCGAAGGCAACTTTTTTTAATTTCGCAATTAATTCTTTTGTGATTTTTGTTGGTTTTCCATTTGTCTCGATGTTTATTTTTTCATAAGTTTCTTTGAGTTGAATTTTTTCAGATGGTAAGATTAATGCTACTTTAATGATCTTATATCCATCATGTGTTTGTTCATATTCATTGATAAATGTTTTTAATTTATTTGCTGTTTGATGCACATCAATAACAATTAATTCGTCATTTAAAAATGTTGTTTTATTATCTTCTTTTTTAAAGACAACCATGGTTCTATTATGAGTTTTTTTCAAAACTGTAAACAACATTTGATTTTGACGAATTTCTAAAGTTGCATAAACTCGTTGATTATTTAAGAGCATAATCTCACATCCTTTCTTATTTCTTTTCGATGACTCACATTTTAGAACTGTGAGCTCGGTTATTATTTTCGATTTCCGTATTTTTTGGAACAATTGGTTTTTTAATAATTAATGAAAATTGCGTATCATTTTCAACTTCGATCGGAAGTTTAGAAATGACTGATTCCATGCCACTAATCGTTGCTGCCTTAAAACTTTCTTTGACAATTTTTTCTTCTAATGAGTGGAAAGTGATAATCACAATCCTCCCTTTAGGTTTTAAAAGTTTTAAACTTTGTTCAATCGAAGTTTTCAAGACATTGATTTCATCATTGACATAAATTCTTAAAGCTTGAAAAACTTTTTTAGCTGGGTGTCCTTTTTGTTTCAAAACTTTTTGAGGTAAACTTTGTTTGATGACATCAACTAATTCAAAGGTGGTTTTAAGTGGTCTGGTTTTGATAATTGAACTGGCAATTTGTCTAGCAAATTTTTCATCTCCATATTGTCAAAAAATTTGACATAATTCTTCTTCAGATTTTTGGTTGATAACTTTTTCAGCAGTTAATTGATTATGAACAGTGTCCATTCGCATATCCAAAGGTCCATCAAAACGATAACTAAACCCTCGTTCACCAACATCGAATTGGGGTGAAGAAACTCCTAGATCATATAAAATTCCATCGACTTGAAAAACATTTTTCAAGGCCAATAATGATGCTATATTTGAAAAATTTCCATTTAAAATATGAAAATTTTTCAAAGTTGCAGCGAGTTTTGTTTGTGATTCGGCAATTGCTATTGGATCTTGATCAATGGCATATAAAACTCCATTGTCTAAATGTTTGAGGATTTCACTTGAATGTCCACCTCGTCCTAAGGTGCAATCAACATAAATTCCATTTGGTTGAAGATTTAAATACTTAATTGATTCTGCTAATAAAACCGGTGTGTGCTTTTCCATACTAACCACCAACGTTATCTATTTTTTCAGCAATAGCTTCAATGTCAGAGAAATTATCTTGTTCATATTGGTCATAAGAAGCTTTATCTCATATCTCAATTTTTGAACCAACCCCAAGGATATAAACTTCTTTTTCAATTTTTGCAACTGCTAACAAGTTAGTTGGAATTTTAATTCTTCCAGCTGCATCAATTTCGAGATCAGCAGAGTTAGAAAAGATGTAACGCATTAAAGCACGTGTGTCTTTTTTGAATGGTTCTAATAGTTCCAATTCTTGTTTTCACATACTAAATTCTTGTTCGTTGCGAATTTCTAAGCTACCTTCAAATCCACGAGATAGAAAAACTGTCGCATCCATTTTGCCTCTAAATTTAGATGGTAATGTTAAACGACCTTTTGTATCAATAGAATGTTCGAATGTACCTAAAAACATACACTTTCCCCCACTTTCTCCCACTATGTATTTATTATAGCAACAGAAAATAAAAAATGTTATCTTTAAATTACATATTTTTTTAAAAAGTCAATATGTAAGAACCTTTTTTGTCTCTAAATAAGGACATTTTTTTCTCTTTTATGAACTCAAAGCTGTAAAAATCTCTTTAAAACGCTAAAAAAGGCAATTTAAACATAAAAAAATTGCAAATTTAAGTTTGCAATTTTTTTATATTATTTTTGCTGTTTATTTTCTTTTAAGAAATTAAGCTTCAGTTTTAACTGCTTCTTTTCCTTTGTAAAATCCACATTCACGGCAAACGCGGTGAGGTTTGATTATTGTACCGCAATTTGTACATGACATTAATGTGCTTGGTTTTAATGCTAGATGTGAGCGACGTTTGTTTTTAGCCGCTTTGCTGGTTTTTCTAAATGGTACTGCCATAATCTCACCTCCTATTTGTCAGATTTAAAGTTGTTTAGTTTTTCTCATCTCGGATCTAAGTCTTTGCTTATTTCTTCGTTTTTCATATGATCATTTTCACTTAAAAATTCTCAATTTGAACCAACCTTATAGATTATAGCATGCTTCTCTGATAAATTAACAGGAATATTTAGGTTTATTTGTTCAATCACATATGCTTGTAAATCAAAGTTGTTATGCAAAATTAAATTCGTTTGATCATTGGCTTTTTGGTCGAATGAATACTCATCGTTTCATTCGATTTCTGCAGAATATAAAAATTCATGTCCGTCATTGGCATCAAAGGCTGTTAATTCACATTCAATCACTCCATCAACTTCAATCGCATCAACATCATAAATGTATTCTAATTTAACATCATAACTAATTTTGATTAGTTCTTTAATTAACGGATTATCAAGTTTGATCTTGGTCAAATTTTCAATTTGACCAACCAAATGTTTTTTTGGTTGGTTTTTAAAATCTTGTGGATTCATTTTATCTTACCTTTAATTTCATTTTCCCAATGTTTGCTAAAACTTGGTTTCATTCTTGATTGATTTCGGCTTCAGTTAGTTGTTTGTCTAAATGATTAAAAACAAATGAAAGTGTAATTGATTTTTCGTTATTAGTTTTCATTTCTTCATTTTGGTATTCACCCATTAATTTATAAGAAGCGACATATTGCACATCATTTAAAAGATTTTGGGTTAATTCTTGATACATCACATAATCTGGGAGAATTAGTGAAACATCTCTAGATGATGATTGAAATTTTGCAATTGGGGCGAACAAAATGTTTTTGTTTGCTAATTCAAATAATAAATCTAAGTTTAATTCAACTACAAAGGTTGGTTTAATTTTGTTCGCATTTTCAAATTTTGGATTCAATTTGAAAATGAAACCAATAGTTTTTTGATCAATTGTAATTTCAGCATTAATAAACGGATGAATTACATTGTTGGCAGGTTTAGTTTCCTTAAAACTAATGCTTAACGGATCAATGCGATAAAAGTCTAAAATGGCATCAACCATCCCTTTTAAATAGAAATAATTATTGTCTAAATCATTTTTCACAATCGGTTCTTGGACAATTTCTCCAGTTACTAACATTGATAAATGTCTTTGACGCAGATTGCGAGTATAAACATCGGCGATTTCTCATAATTTTAAACGTTTGTTATTATTAACAGAATTATAAATCGCTGTTTCAACAATTGAACTTGCTAAATTCATACGATAAACCTCATGTGCTTGGGATAATGGTGAATTTAAAACAACAGGTTGTTTTAAATTGAAAAGATTTCATTGATCATTTTTATCACTTGGAATTAATGAATAAGTTTTAATGTTATTAAAACCAGCCCCAATTAAATAATGACCAATTTTTGCTTCCAGATTTGGTTTAGTTTTATCAACACTCGCATTTGCTTGAATCACTAATGGAACTTCTTGGATTTTGTCATAACCATATAATCTGGCGATTTCTTCACAAAGATCATTGGCCCCATAAATATCTACACGATTTGGATCAGTGTAAAAAGTAATTTTTTTAGTTTCGGTTTTAACTTTAAAATCTAAAGTTTTAAAAAGTTTTTTAATTTGGTGGGCTTTTAATTCAAAGCCTAAAATATTTTTAATTTCTTCAAGGGTTAAGATGAATTTGGTATTGGTTGGGGGAGCTTTAATAATCAATTGATGACTAGATTTAGCTGCTAAAATTTTGTATTGTGCTAAAAGATGGGTCAAAACTTGATCTGACTGATCAAACAAATTTGGATTCAAAGGTTTCATATATCTTTGTAAATTAACATTTGAAAGATTTAAATGTTTTTGTTGTTGACGCATAATTGTTGGTTTAAAATTTAAGCGAATCGCTAAAATTTTAGTTGTTGATGCATCAACGGCAAATTGTTTTGCAGTTGGTAAACCAATAATTTGAACAATTTCATGATTAGAAATTAAAGCCAAAACTTCTTTATCTTCATGTTTCACAAAATCCAATTTCAAAATCTCTTCGATTTTGTCTTGGTCAATTAAAATGGTTGGTTGACCAGTTTGAATGGTTGCCAACGTTGCTAAATTTTCGATTGGATTGTCGATTGCTTTATGACCATTAATTTTTAATCAAAGATCATCGATGACATTTAAGTTCTTAAACTCTTGGTGAATTTGGTAACGTTGGCAAGTTAAAGTATTAATTTGTTGTTCAAGATTTTTAGAAATTTGAAATTGAATTTTTGGATTTGGTAATAAATTAGTTTTAACTTCTTTACTATATGGATTTTTAATTTTTAAATTAAAGAAATTAGCAATTTCTTTTAAAAGTTGTAAACTTGCTAAAGCATCACTACGATTTAAAGTTAAATCAACTTCTCAAGCATAATCATCATATCCAATTTCAGCAAAATTTTTACCTAATAAATGCATTAATTCTTGGTCTGAATGAATCACATAAATTAAATCTTGTTCAGCTTCATTTAAAGCAGAATTGGGAATCCCAATTTCATTTAAAGCACAAATCATCCCTTGTGATTTATAACCTTTAATGATTCTTTCTCCCATTGTTAAACCGTTAGCAATAGTTGACCCAACGGGGGCGATCACAACAAATTGTCCCGGTCCAACATTGGCCCCACCACAAACAATTTCTAAAGGGGTGTTAGTTCCAATGTTGACATGGTTAAAACTTAAGTGCGTGTCAGGAATTTTATGTGATTGTTCAACATAACCAATAATTAATTCAGTATTTAAATTCGCAAAGTTAGTTTCAGCTTCAACTTCAAAACCTAAAGCATTTAAGGCTTTAGAAATGTCAGCATTTTTAATACTCTCTAAATTTAAAAATTTAGAGAGTCAGTTTCTCGTTAAAATCATACTTACCTACTTTCCATAAAATGGGAATTGAGTTAAAAATTCCACATTGTTTTCATAAAATAATCGAATGTTATTAATCCCAAATTTTAGCATTGCAATTCGTTCAATCCCAATCCCAAAAGCTAATCCTGTGACTTTGTTCGGATCTAACCCATTTAATTCCATGACTTGTTGATTAATCATCCCAGCCCCCAGAATTTCAATTCATCCAGAGCTTTTACACAACCCACAACCAACCCCAGCACATTTAAAACATGAAATATCAACTTCGACACTTGGTTCAGTAAATGGGAAAAAGCTTGGTCGTAAACGAATATTAACCTTTTCATTAAATAGGCGTTTAACCATATGTCTTAAAACTCATTTTAAATTCGCAAAAGAGATTTTTTCACCCACGGCAAACCCATCAATTTGCATAAATTGATGCGAATGTGTGGCATCATCATCATCTCGTCGATAAACATTCCCATATGAAATGGCGGCTAAGTTTTGATTGTCAGTTCTTTGGTTAGCTAATTTGGTTAATAATCTTGAAGTCATATTCGTACAGTGAGTTCTTAAAACAGATTCTTCATCAAGATAAAAAGTATCTTGCATATCACGAGCAGGATGATCTTTTGGTAAGTTTAATTTTTGAAAATTAAACTCATCTTGTTCAACTTCTGTTCCATCAACCATTTCAAAACCAATTTCCGTAAAGATTTGACTAATTTCATCAATTACAAGATTTAATGGATGTTTACTTCCGAACTTTAAATTCATTCCGGGTAAAGAAACATCAATTCTTTCCCCTTTTAATTGTTCATTTAAAATCTCATTGTTTAAAGTTTCGCCCAATTCATTTAATTGATTTGCAATCTCAACAAGTAAAAGATTGGCTTGTTTACCAATTTCTTGTTTAGTTTGCTCATCAGCATCACGCATTGATTTTAAAATGGTAATTAAAGGTGAATCCTTACCTAAATATTCTTTTTTCAAAACTTGAATTTCTGATAACGTTTTAACTTCTTTAAATTGTTGTTCAAAATTGTGTTTGATTTGTTTAATTTGTTCTAACATGTGGCCTCCATTGGTTTAAATTTTATCGATTTTTTAAGGATTAAAAAATAAACCTTAAAAATAAATAAATCTATTTCTAATTTTAAAGGTTTATTTTCGAATTTTGCTTCATTGTTTTAAGTTTATACATTTTACTAATGATATCTTGTTCATAAGTTTGGTCTAATAAAGTAAATGTTTGATCACCAGGATTTCTTAAAATTAAAATTTTAAGAATTTTTCTGAGTCTTTTTTGGAATTCTAAACTTAATAATTCATTTTTAAAATCAAAAAATAAATTAGGATCATACTCAATTCCTATTTCTTGATGTTTAATGTCTAAAGCGACTTCAAAAATTCAAGGAATTAAAGTTTCACTTATATATGTTTTTAATAATGCATAAGCATCTTTTAAAAATTCGTTATAACCATTAATTTTATGCCCATCATTGTCTAATTCTGATAGATATCTGATTGTTGCTTCATTAACTTCATTAAATAAATTTTGAAAAGCATAAATTTTATTAAAAATATCTTCTTTGGTTAAAACCGAAAATTTATAACCTGAACCATTTTCTAAAATTGCGATAAATTCAGTTTTATTTAAAATGATTGGAAAATCCGTAAATTTCCATTTGATCACGATATTTTGAAAATTGGTTTTCAAAAATTCTTTTTTTCTAGTTTTATTAAAAGTTTGGACTAATTCATTGAACATTGGTTTTCTCCTATTATTTGATTTTAAATGAAATATTGTATTTGAAAATAATATTTGTATGCCATAAATGTAAAACCATGGTTTTCATACAATAATGAGTAAAAATGAATTACACAAAAATCGTAAACGCAAAATTTATATATGTTCATGTTTTTCTTCACATTAAAAATAATATTTTTCAAAAAAATCTTGAAGTAAATTGGTTACTTTTTCTTTAATTTTTGGTCTGATGTTATTTGTATCAAATCTGGAAATTGGGGGTAAAATTTTATCAATTTCTTCTCCGATTGTTTTTAAATAACCGAAATCGAAACAAAGTTCTATGAATTTAAGTGTTGCTTTTTCATTTAAATTATTATTATCAATAATGGTTTTTAAATCATTGAATCTTGACTCTTTAATAAAAATAGAAAATTCTCCTTCAATGTCATCTTGTCCATCATAATGTTTTACAAACTCTAAAATTAAATCTTTTTTATTTCTTAAATCTGGACTTGAATCTAATTTAGAAATAATGTCTGGATCTAAATTTGAATTTTTTCTTCAATTCGCTTTGATTAATTGAAGGATATAATCTACATTAATATCAACTTGTCTTACCAATTCGATTTCAAAAACTAAGTCATCATTAATATTTTCAACATCAGAAGATTTTCCTCTTTTTTCCTCATAAAAATCTAAATATAAACTTTGATAATCTTGAATTTGTCTTGGAGTTAAAATTTGGTTATTTTCAAACTCATCAAATGGTTTTAATCATCGACTATATTGCAATATTTTTCCATACAAACCAACAAAATTATTTTTTTGTAATTCTCCAATAATTTGCTCATTTAAAGGGAATTGTTCCAACAACTGTTCAATTAACTTTTTATATCCAGGATTTTTTTCACCTTTTTTGTCAATATATCCATTGTAATATTCTTCATAAGTTTTAATTAAAACAATTGAGTTGGCATTTTCATCACCAAATAATGCAATGGCTTCTTTTGCTTTTTGTTCTATGTTTCTAAAACAAATAATATTTCCAAATTTTTTAACATTATTCAAAATTCTATTAGTTCTTGAAAAAGCTTGAATTAGATTGTGATATTTTAATTCTTTATCAACTCATAATGTATTTAAATTAGGCGCATCAAAACCAGTTAAAAACATATTAACAACAATTAAAATATCAATTTGAGTTTGTTTGGTTTTTTCAGACAGATCTTTATAATAGTTTTGAAAACTATCTCCATTTACACTAAAATTAGTTTTAAACACTTCATTGTAATCGTTGATAGCTGAAGCTAAAAAGTCTTTTGAACTTGAATCTAAATTTGAAACATCAAAATCTTCGTCTATCTCATTCATATCTTCGTTCGGATTAAAACTAAAAATTGTTGCAACTTTTAAATTTAAGTTTTCTTCTGAAATTGTTTTCTTGAATTCTAAATAATATGCTTTTGCTGCTTCAATACTAGAAACGGCTAAAATAGAATTGTATTTTTTCTTTGTTAAATTAGGATTTGGGTTTTTAATTGAAGCAGGCGGTGTTAAAAGTGTTTTAGTATCAAAACGGTCAATGATATATTTAACAATTTCTCGAATTCTTTTAACATTATTTAAGGCTGATTGTTTATCAATTGCTTTGACTTTCTTATTAACAATTTCATCTTTTTCATGAAATGTTGTAAGGTATTCCACTCTTCAAGGTAAAACATTTCCATCATTTATTGCATTAACAATTGTGTAGGCATGTAATTTTTCACCAAAAGTTGCTTCTGTTGTTTGAAAACCAACATTATCATTTGTATTTTCTGCAAAAATTGGAGTTCCTGTAAAACCAAATAAGTGATATTTTTTAAAACTTTTGGTAATTGCTTTATTCATATCCCCGAATTGTGATCGATGACATTCATCAAATATCAATACTAAATGTTTGTTATAAATATCATGTTTTTTATATTTCTTAACAAAGTTGCTTAATTTTTGAATTGTTGTGATCACAATTTTTTTCAATGGATCTTCTAAGTTTTTCTTTAACTCTTCTGTTGATTTATTTCCATTAGCAGATCCTTTTTCAAATTTGTCATATTCTTTGATTGTTTGATAATCTAAGTCTTTACGGTCAACAACAAATAAAACTTTATCAACAAAATCTAATTCAGTTGCTAGTTTAGCTGTTTTAAAACTAGTTAAAGTTTTACCAGATCCGGTTGTATGCCAAATATATCCACCAGCATCTTTAGTTCCTTCTTTTTTATAGTGGGAACTTATTGTGATTTTATTAATAATTTTTTCAGTCGCAGTAATTTGATATGGTCTCATGACTAATAAATTTTCATCAACTGTAAAAACACAATATCTTGTTAAAATATTTAACAAAGTGCGTTTATTAAAAAAAGTTGAAGTAAAATCTTTTAAATCTGTGATCAAATTGTTTTTTTCATCAGTTCAATTAGATGTAAATTCAAATGCTTTACTTTGTAATTGCTTGTGGTTAAGTGTTTTTTCAACTTGTTCTTTTCTTGTTGTATTTGAATAGTATTTAGTATTAGTTCCATTAGAAATTACAAACAGTTGAACATATTCAAAAAGACCACTCCCTGCTCAAAAATTATCTCTTGCGTATCTTTGAATTTGATTAAAGGCTTCTCTGATGTTAACACCACGTCTTTTTAATTCAATATGCACCATCGGAAGTCCATTAACCAAAATCGTAACATCGTATCGACCTTTATAATTTCCTTCATTTTCTTCAAATTGATTAATTACTTGAACTGTATTATTATGAACATTAGTTTTATCAATTAAATAAATATTTTTAGGCGAACCATCACTTTCACGTTTGATGTATTGTTTGTAATCCTCTTGAATTTTGCGTGTCTTTTCAATTAACCCTTCAGCTTTATTTGCAATAACATTATTATAAAAATCTTTTCATTCTTTCTCCGTGAATTCAATATTGTTTAATTTTTCAAGTTGTTTTCTTAAATTTAAAATTAAATCTTGATCAGTATTTAAAGCAAGGTATTGGTAACCTTGATTAATTAAATCTTTAATAAAAGTATCTTCAAGTTGAGCTTCACTTTCATAATAATTATAGTTTTGCTTTTTAGAGACATATTCATTAACAACTGTATTAAATGTTGTTTCCATTATTATTTTTATATCTTTATTCATCTTTATTGTCCTTGTATAAATTCATATTGTCACTATCGGGTTTGTTATTTTCCATTTCTTTAATGTCTATTTCAACAAATCTAGCTTCAGAAAACGAACGTCCAGATACTAAACATTGACCAGGAGTTAATAAAGGAATTAAATTCAATTTTTGTTCATCAACATATGAATTCGCAATTTTCATTGCCCTCAAATCCGGTTCGCTAATAATTTTATGAATCATAAAATTATGCATTTGAGATAAGACACTTTGTGGAATATCGTGTAATCTTTGTGATGAAAGCGTAATAAATAATCCAAATTTTCTGCCTTCTCTAATAATCGTTTCAATAATATCAGCAATATTCGAATCTTCTTCATCAATGTTTTTGAATAAATTGTGTGCCTCATCAATTATTAAACATATGTATTCTTCTTGTTTATTTTCCCTATTTGTAATTTTTTTATGAATTAAACTCAATGAAAAAATTATGATCATATTTTTAATTTTATATTTATATTGTTGCAACGAAAAAATCGATAGTCCATTTATATTAAAGAAGTCGTTCATTTCTTTTGGATTCCTATCATCGTATACCAAATTAAAAACTTCATTAAATTCTTTAATAAATGTATTTGCTCTATAATAAATTGGCATTACTCAATCAGAATTAACATCATATTCAATAATGTAATATAGAATATAAAATATAAATATATTTAAATTTTTTATATTTTGGTTTTGTTCTTCTAAATCATTACATATATCATTTTTAATATCTTGTTTTAGTTCTTCGCTCTTTTTATCATCTAATCTAATACCGCTAAAAGTAGTTGATCCGCTTCCTCCTTGAGCTTTATTAATTTTGATTTTAGTTAATTTTTCTAAAAACTTTTTATATTCATTTGAATCATTTAAACTATAAAACAAATCAGTCAACTTAATAAGAGATTCAAAATTATTATTTTTGATTATGTTAAAAAGTATCTGTTCAATTGCGTCCTTAAAAGCTTTTGAATTTTCAAATTCTGTTTTTTGTGTTGTTGAAATAAATTTTTTTCAAGCTCTTTTTATTATTGGTGCTTGTGTTTTCTTTGTTGCATTAAAAACGTTTATTCATATATCTTCATCGAGATCAGAAAGTTTAATGTCTATTTTGATATTTTGTTCATTTTTATTTAAATAGATTTTTTTCGAATAACCTTCATCAAATGCAACAATTGCATTATTTTTATTGTATTCATTATTATAATCGAATAAAAATAATTTATTTTGCATTTTCATGTTTTTGGTTTCTTTTATAAAATCTCTATATATTTTAGCAAGTGTGACAGATTTACCCGATCCCGTATTACCAAAAATACCAATATGAGATGTAAAAAAACTGTCATAACTTGTAGTAACGTCAAAATATTGATTTTCAAGATCTTTACCAATAGTATATTTTTTCCCATCAATATGTTGATTGTATTTTATTTTTTCTAAATCATTTTTGGTTAATTCAAGAACCTCAGAATTTAATAAAATTGGTGAATTAAAAATACTAGCAGAAAATTGTTGTTTATAAGCAGAAATATAACCTAAGATGTTACATATCAGTTGTTTATACTTAATGTTGCCATCTTTATCTCTTACAATTTCCGAACTAATTATCTTTAGTATTATAGAATCAAAACCACTATAAATTTTCACCATAACATTTGGATGAGGGTTAAAATAATTAATGCTATTGTGTACTGGTTCACTAATATTTTCATAACAGTATATTGCTACTGTATTTTTTAAAATATCAATTTTATGTACATATCCTATAGGATTTTTATTTTCCATTTTCGTCTCCTAGTTTTTCTAAAATTAAACCAAATAATTCTGTTAAAAAGTTTAAAGGTTGAGATGTTTTTATAGTTAAAACGTTATTTTCTTCAACACTATTAAAATCTCCTTGTTCTTTTTCATCGTAATTAACATAAATAACTTGATTATTGTTACTTATTGTTTCACCAATTATTTGTTCAATATGCAGATCATTACCTGAATATCCTATTATAAAAACTAAATTTTTACCATGTGTATCCATTAAGAGTGTTTTCATTTTAATATAAGCTTCAAAAACTTGTTGATCCTCTAAAATATTTGCAAATTTAGTATTCGCAGGAATTATCGGTTTGTTCTTATTTCCGTGAATTTTATAAATAAAGTAAGATGGCAATATAATTTTTGTTTGATCGTTTCGAAAAGAAAAATCAATTATATTTGAATTTCAATTTTCATGGTCAATAACAAAGTGTGGCATTTTATTATTTACTAAAAGTTTTTGTAATAAATTGTCATAATTTAAGGTTCAAAAAAACACTTTTTTAATATAAGAATTATTGCCGTTACCATTAGAACTCTTTAAAACTATTTTTTTAAATTGTTTTAAAAATAAATTTATTTCTTCTAACTGTTTTGTTTTTTCTTCTTTATCTTTTTCATTATCTATTTGTTTTATTTGTTTCAGTATATCTTTATAAGTTTCATTATTGTCTAATGTCAAATCTTCTTTTAAACCTTCTAAAAAAGCTGTTTCTATATCCGTTCTCTTATTTGGATGCACTTGAATTTGTTCATTGATTCATTCTTCTATGTTATCGATTTTTTTGTCATCTTTTAAATTTAAAGTGTCTTTTATTTTTGCAATTGTATTTAATAAATCTTTTGCCAAAGGTAAGAAATTATTATTAAATCCAGCACCCAATATAAAATGGATACTTCTTGAGCTTAATAATTTCAAAAGCTTACTTATTAAATTATTTTGATCATTTTTTAATTTTTCTTTAATTGCCATTTTTTTCCTGTCCATTATTTAAAATTTTAGAAAATATTAAATTTAAATAATAATTATATTGTTTTTTACGGTAACAAATTTCATAAGGAATACCATTTTCAAATTCGTTAATAATTTGAATAAATTTCTTTATCTTTTCTGATGTATTTTTTAATAATTCAAAATTTTTATCTTGTCATTCATTATTCAATTTTATTTTTTGAGAATACAAATCTTGTAATCTATATTGTTTAGAATAATTAAAATTTTTCATACTTTTTTTAATGACTTCTATAAAAAAGTATGCTGTTTCTTCTGATAAAAATTCAGAATGCAAAACAATCACATTATCATCACAACTAAATTTATAATTTCTTCAAAATACATTCCCAAACATGTCAATAGTTATAGAGTTTTCAAAAATTTCTAAATCATTACCTATAAATTCAGCTATTCCTTCATTTTGAAAACCTGCAGTAACAAAAGGTATAAAACCATAAATTCTATGATTTTTAGTAAGTCTTTTTCCTCTCTTGTATTCAAAAACTTCTGGTAATGCCAATTCAATTTTTTTTGTTCTTAAATTTTGATCAATTAAACTGTTTGTGTAATATTTTTGTTGTATTTTTCTTTTTGTTAGTTCTGTTGTTAGTTCTGTTGTTAGTTCTGTAAATTTATCAAGTATACTAACTATTTCATTTTGAACTTCTAAAGGCGGAACAGGTATACATATATTTTTCACAACGCTGCTTTTGAGACCAGGAATACCAGCTGATTGTTTGGATTTCATAAAGTAAATTTCATTCATCTTTAAAAAATAATATAAAAATTTATTATTAATTATTTGAACATTTGGTTCAATATAAAAGCAATGTGCGTTAGCTCAAAATTTTTCTTTAATAAATTGGACATATCCTGCAGATTCACCACCTTGACTAATAATTATAGTGTTTTCCGATACATTATATTCATCAGTAAAACCTGAATGACTTTTTCCACCATTATAGGCTTTATACAAACCCTTTTTAGTCAATAAGGTTTGATTAAGTTGTTTACCTTTTTTTAAAATAGCTATTTCATCTAGTTTTTTATATTCAACACCATCAGGACATAATTCTTGAATTAACTCTTTTAATTTACTCATGTTTAATCCTCATCTGCTTCTATTTCAGCAATAATTTTGTCAATTTCTAATCTTAATTTTGCTGAACGTTCTGAAATTTCTTTAATTTCTTGATTTAAAACTTTAATATCAATAATTTCTGTATCCTCTTTTTCTTGAACATATGTATTTACAGATAAGTTATAGTCTTCATTCGCAATTTCATTGGCATCGACTAATTTAGACATATGTAAAACTTCTTTTTGATTTTTAAAAATTTCTAAAATCTTTTCAATATGTTCAGGATCTAATTTGTTTGCATTGTTTACTTTTCTAAATAGGTTTGAAGCATCAATAAATAAAACATTGCTATCTTTTTTAGATTTTTTTAAAACCATAATACAAGTTGAAATACTTGTTCCGAAAAATAAGTTGGGTGGTAATTGAATAATTGCATCAACATAATTATTATCAACTAAATATTTACGGATTTTAGCCTCAGCACCTCCTCTGTATAAAGTTCCTGGGAATGAAACAATAGCAGCCACCCCATCATTTGATAACATACTTAAAATATGCATTACAAATGCTAAATCTGCTTTTGATTTGGGTGCTAAAACTCCAGCTGGTGAAAAACGTGGATCATTAATTAAAACTGGGTCTGCATCTCCATCTCATTTAGTTGAATATGGTGGATTAGAAACAATCGCATCAAATGGTGCATCATCTAAATGTTGGGGATTTGTTAAAGTGTTTTGTCTTGCGATATCAAATTTATCAAAACCAACATTATGTAAAAACATGTTCATTCTCGCTAAGTTATAAGTTGTTAAATTTAATTCTTGCCCATAAAAACCATGAATTATATTGTCTTCTCCGATAATTTTAGAAAATTGTAATAATAAAGACCCAGATCCACATGCAGGATCATAAACTTTATTAATTTTATCTTTACCCACTAAAGTAATTTTTGCAATTAGTTCAGAAACTTCTTGTGGTGTGAAGAATTCACCCCCTGATTTTCCAGCATTAGAAGCATACATTGTCATTAAAAACTCATATGCATCACCAAAAGCATCAATTGAATTGTTAGTAAAATCACCTAAATCAAGATTAGCAATTCCTGTTAAAATTTGGATTAATCTTTTGTTGATTTCATTAACAGTATCACCTAATTTTTTATTGTTTGTATCAAAATCATCAAATAGACCTTTGAATTTCTTTTCACTATTGGTTCCAATACTTGTTGATTCAATCGCTTTAAAAGTTTTTTCAAGTGTTTCATTTAAATTCTCATCTTTAATTGCATTTTTAACAACGTTGTTAAATAGTTGAGTCGGATAAATGAAAAATCCTTTCGATTTTACTATTTCTTCTTTTATTGTTTTTGCTTGTTCATCTGTTAGTAATGAATAATCAAATGCTTTATTTCCTGAATTTCATTCATTTTGATTAATGTAGTTTGAAATATTTTCAGAAATAAAACGGTAAAAGATTGTTCCTAAGATATATTGTTTAAAATCTCAACCATCAACACTCCCTCTTAAATCATTGGCAATTTTTCAAATTGCATTGTGTAATGCTTCACGCTCTTGCGAACTTTTATTTTTTGTAGTCATAATTGACCTCCTTCTTTGTGTGCTTAAAATTTCATATAGAAATTTTTCATAAGCTATTTTATTTTTTGTTTGTTGGCAACATTAAGTCTAAGAAATATTGTTTTTGTCGCTCTCTTTTGTTTATATATTCATTATTGAGTGTTCTTTCTTGGTCAAATAATGAATTTAGTTTTATAACTTTTTCTTGAATATCTATTTCAGGTATATTTATTTCTAATTCTTGCAATAATGGAATTCTTAATATTCAAAATTGCATTGCAGAATTTCTCATTTTTTTAATTTTGCTTTTTATATGTTCACTATTTAAAACAATGGCTAAAAAACGCGGATCAATTGTTTTGTCTGTGACCCTTATAATTATAAATTGAGATGGAATTATGATGCCCTCTAAATCTTTATTTATATAAACAACAGAGTGTGGGGATGTTAATCCCATCAAAATATCCCCTTCTTTAGACATAAATTTTTCATTAATTTTTTCTTCTAAGAAAACATCATTAAATTTATCTTTAATAATTTCTACTTCTTTTGCCGAAGCTAAAGTAAAATATTTATAATGAATTGTATTTTTATTGGTAGATTCAGATGTTCCTATTCGTGAAATAATCACGCCTAGTTGCATATTTGTTATTTTTTGAATTTTTTTCAAATTTATCACCTTCTTTCTTGTAATATGCCCTAATAAAAATTTAACACAAAAAAAAGGAAAAAATATTTTTTTCTGAAATATATTTTAATTACAATAAAGCATTAACATTTATTTTTTATTAAATTGGCATCTAAAATAAACTAATCCAAAAATAAATAATAAAAAAGAAAGTAAAAACTTTCGAATTTAATATATGAATAATTAATTAAGTAGAAAAGTCATCAACAATTGTTTTAATCGAACAGAAATCAGCAATTTCTTTTTGTGCTGTTATAATTTTTCTAAAACTTCCTTCATCAATTTTAAAAAATTTTGATAAAACTCGACAAAATGAACAAGATCCTTAATCACCATAATAAATATTAAAAAAATCTTCAATTAAAATTTTATTACATTTATCAGATATATAAATATTGCATCTTGCTTTTGTTTTATTTGCCACAATTGTTACAGGCATTTTTCATGAAAAAACATTCAATTCTGACATAGCATATAAAATATTTCGCATTTTACTTGATGATATGCCTCCATTAAAGAAAATTGTAGCTTTATCCCTGTTAAATGGTGTTTCGAAATGTTTGCCAATGCGTTCTTCTGAATGAGATATTGCATATTCCATATTTTTTTCTTTTTCATAGATTTTATCAATATATCATTACTGAATTTTTAAAATAGCAAAATTCATATAATTATCATGCAATAAAAACATTTTTAGTCTTTGATTGTAATTCCAGCAGATTTTATATTTTGCCTCAGCTTTTCAAAGGCCCCACTATTTTTAATAGAATTGTCATATGCAATATAAATTAATCCATCAGTATCGCTTGGTTGTTCAATTTCACTCTTTTTTAAAATGGTTACATTATTTCTTCCTAATCTAGAAATAATCATTCCCATTTCTAAAATAACATTTTGCCTAGCTCTTGGTTTTGGTATAGGGTTAATACCATTGGTTGAAGCATATCCAACGTCATCTGGTGTTAACAACACTATTCCATAATGAGCCCCTTCTATATCATCAAGAACTCCTTCAATAATTGTTTTACCATTGGGGGGTTTATCTTGACTAACTATAGTTTCTAGGCCTCATTCCATTAAAATTACTTTCAATTCATTTTTGGAGTTTACATCATGACCATGTACAACATAAATTTTGTTTTTCTTTGAATTTTCTATTGCATTCGATAGATCCATAGAATTAATAATTTCTTCAAAATTATTACTATCTTCATCATTTGTTTTACCTTGTGATTGAACTTTTCCTGTTTTGAATACATTAAAAATTGCCCCTTTAATTGTTGTAATTTTTAAAGAAATTGACCCAACATTCATTTGAGTGATTCAACCAATACTTTCAACCTTTTTTTTCAAATTTGTTATATCACCATGATAATTCATTTATTTTGCCTTTCTTGAATCTATTAAAAATTCTTTCTTTTTAATCATTTAAACATATTTATTAATAAAAATGTGATGTATTTTTAAATAAATATATTTTTTCTTGTGATGTAGTACTTCTTTTTTTGAGACATATATATTTTACAACATCGATATTCTAAACACGGAAAAATAAATTCTACAATTTAAGAATTAATAGCGCTAGCGGAAGCTGGCGTTTTTCAATTCAATATTTTTTGTTTTCTTTTAAAATTATATCACTCTATATATTCTGATATACACTTATAAATTTCATCAAATTTCATTTTTGTAGTAGCTAGATGATTTAAATATTCTCCTTTTAAACAACCAAAGAAATATTCAGCTTCTCGGTTATCTAATGAATTCCCAACCCTTCCCATCGAGGTTTTGGCATTAATAGCTTTTAATCTATCAAGAACTTTATAACTAGAATATTGAAAACCATGATCAGAATGAAAGATAAAGTTTTTTCTTTTTAAACCATCAATTGTATCTAAAACGAGTTGGACGTTATTTGATTGAGACAATTTTCATGATTCAATCATTTTAGTTTTATGACTAATAGTAATCGATAAATAAGCAAAATTTTCAGCTGCATCAGCAGGAATATAGCTAACATCAGTTGCTATTATGTTGTCTTCTTCAGGATTAAAGTTTCTTCTTACAAGATCCTCAAATTTAACATCAGTATTTTTATTTTCCATTTTTTTTCTTTTTTTGCCTTGTTAAGCAAACTAAATTTCATCTAACCATGTAGTTTCTAAGGGTTCTTTCGTCAATAATGATACCTTCTTCCGCTAATTCGACTGTTATTCTTTTGCTGCCTAAAATTTTCTTGTTCTTCTTGAAAATGTCAGTGACTTTCTCTCTTAAATAGTCAAACTTATATTTTCTAACAATAAACACGGAAAAATAAATTCTACACTTTATAATTTCAAAGCACTGGCATGAGCCAGTGTTTTTCAATTCAGGGAGTTTATAGATTTTTGTGTAAATTCATTTTTACTCATTATTAAATTGCAACTGTCTTCATCATATTTTAGATAAAATGAGCTAAGCAAATCCTCATATTAGAGTATGTTAAAATGAACAATGAAATTTTAGTAATTATTTGATTTTCTTCTATTGCAAGATATACACAATATTTGTCCATTGGATATAATTGTTTTGCCACCTTTTGAGTGTGGCTTAATATGATCTGGTTCATAGTCATTAATATCATTAAGAACTTTATTACATATTTTGCATTCATGTTTGTCATTATTTCAAATAGTTAATTTTTCATCATAAGAAAAATTACGTTTGGAATCTAAATTATATGGCAATAAAACATATTCAACTTTTTCTATTCTTTTAGATACAAAATCATAACTATCAAATTTTATTCCACCACCCATTTGATCAGATAATAATTCAGCTTGTAAAATTACTATTTCTTTTTTAATTTCATTTTTAGATTCTATATAAGACTTAAAATTTTCAGTATTATTATAAAAAGCGCAAAATATAGATTCAAATATTGTATTAAAAGATTTTGTTGGAATAGTATCATTGCCTAAAATTTCAAACATTCAATCAATTACTAAATTGAACTTTTCTTGGATATTTGCAATATCATTTGTAAATTCTTGTTGTAAAATTTTGTTGGTAAAACTTCTTACATCTTTTCCCTTAGTTTTTTCTATGTGCAAAATTGCAAGACATCTTGTGATTAAATTTTCTACCTTGAATCTGGAATCATTTATTTTATTGTTTACCAATTCATTTATGTTTCTATTGTGAGATATATTTTTAACTAATTCTCTGTTTTCTGGAAGTGCTTTAGCCATCATTAATTCAGCTTTGTTCAGTTTTATACTTCCTTCATTTATTCTAATGAAGGTTTCTAACACCTTTTCATTTGTCATATCACCCAAATCGGTTATGAGTATATCTCTATTATCAAACGCAATTTTTTCTTGAGTGGACAAATCGGAATATTTTTTACCCTTAGTTGTTAAATTTGATAAATCATGTCATTCATATTCATTATTCATGTATTTTTCTATCGCAACAATTCTTTGTTTACCGTCAATCACTTCACCATTTGTCACTATTATAGGTGGTATATGATATCCATTCATTATAGAGTCAATCAATAAATCTCAATTTTTTTTCTTTCAAGCAACATTGCGTTGATATTTAGTTTCGTATTTATATTTTTTTTGAATTAAATCTTTTATTTTCATTTCCATGGGAACCCCTTATTCATTATTCATGCACATTGAAACGATTTGATATCTCCCAATGGTGTGTTAAATTTTATATTTCTTTGTATGAAGATAAACTCACATCTGTTCAATGTATTTCCCATTGATTGACTAAAAATAGTTGCACCGTACAATAAGCAAAATGGTTTTTTAAATGATTCACATCTTTCAATTAAAATTCTTTTTCCTGAAAAGGGTGGATTTGAAAGTATCATATCTCATTCTTCGTTTGGCTCATATTCATAAAAATCTTTTCCGTTTTCGATATGAGAAGAAATAATTTTATAACCTCTATGTTTTAATTGTTTAACAAATTCACTATCTTCTGTATCAAAAGGACATCATATAATTTTACTTTTGGGTATATTTAAGAAATTATCAAGTAGATCAATAATAGGTTCTTCTGGTGTGTAAAATTCATTATTAGATTTTTGCAAACCCAAAATATTTCTTATATTATATTTTTCTTTATTATTCATTTAACGAACCTCAACTAAAATGAATTTATCAAAAAAAAAAAAAAAACAAATTTTGCAGTCATATAGTCCTTATAACTGCAAAATTTTAGCAAAATGACTGATTATTTTCATAAATTAATGATTTTTCAAATTTATAACACATTCAAAACCAATAGAATTTTATTTTAAGACAATGCCTGAAGTGTACTAGCAGATGATCATAAATATTCATTAAATAACATATTATTAATATTCCCTTATCAAAAATGAACTATAATAAAAGCAAGGTTATTTTGGAGATAACAACAAAATCTATTCAATTTACGAAGATCATTTTTAATTAATTGAAAACTTGTTGAAATTTTCTTCTTTCTATATTCATATCACCAAAAACATTAATTTTAAAAATATAGAAAATAATTAATAATAAGAACCAAAAATATAAACTATGCAATTTAATAATCGGATTTAAGATCATTTATTTAAAATTAAACATTTTAAATAAACGCTTAACAATCTAATAATTTAAAACAATTTTAGAACATCTAAAATTGTTTTAAAAATTTTGCATTCACATAACTAATACCGATTTTCAAATCATATATCTCAATAAAATAATAGAATGCATTTTTTGTTGTATATCTTCACTTAGCCCAGATTTTGAAAATTAACATCAAATAAATTATTAGATTTCAGGACATAAATTAAGTTCTCAAATTTAATTTATTTTAAAAGAAATGAGAGGATATTTTAAAATATGAAAAAATTATTAACCCTACTTGCAAGTGTTGGAGTTGTTGCGAGGAACAACTGCTTCGGTTTTTGCTTGTACGAAAAAAAACCAAAAAATAAATATTAATACTAGAATTCACAACACAAATTTAGGTGAATTAGATAACAACAACGAACAAACGATTAGAAGAGCAATTATGGATAAAAACCCAGATCCTAATTCAACATTTACATTTAACATTAAAGACATTACAACCACAACTGCTAAAGTTGAGGGAACTGGAGATTACACTGGAACAGTTGATGTTACATTTACATTGAAAAATGATATTAGTACATTCATTAAAGTGAAAGCATTAGGTGAATTGGAAAACGATCAAGAAGCAACCATTAGGAACGCGATTAAAGCCAAAAATCCCGGGATTGAAACCGTTACTTTTGATCTAAAAGACATCACAATCTCGACTGCAAAAGTCGAAGGGACTGGAGAATACACAGGAACAGTTGATGTCACATTTACAATTAAAAAAGATCTTAGTTCGTTCATTAAAATTAAAGAATTAGGTAAAATCAATAATAATCAGGAAACAACAATTACAGATGCGATTATTAGTAAAAACCCCACTGCTCAACAAGCAACTTTTACCATTACAAATATTCAACCAACCACTGCCAAAGTAACAGGGACTGGAGATTTTATTGGTGAAGTTGATGTCACATATAGTATTGCCAAAGATATTTCAACACTTGAAAAGACTTTGCAAAACATTTTAAATCAACATGATGAAACACTTCTGACGGTTGCTGAAATCCAAACTTTGATGAAAACAGCAATTCCTGATTCCGATGGAATTGGGGTTGTTCAAACCCAAGTTGACCCCACGATTGGGGCAGTTGGGTTTGAATTTAATGGCGAAAAAAGCGTAAATTATTTTGGAAAATTAGATTTATACCAAGTTTTGCATAAAAATACTAACAACAAAACAATTTATCTGGATCCTAGCACAGGCAAAATTAGTCAAACTGAAGACGTTGCCCAACTTGCTAATGCAAAACAAATTTTAAATATTGGATGAGATATAACTAGTAAGGCCTCAATTTATAATTTACCAACAACAATTGTAAAAGTGCCAAATTACATCAGTACAAACATCCAAAGTATTGCCAGCTTGTTTAAAGGTTTAGGCCAAATTAGTGATATTTCTGGTTGAAATACTTCAAATATTACTAATATGTCACATTTGTTTGAAAAAAATCAAGCCTTTAATGGGGATATTTCAAAATGGGATACATCAAATGTCTTTGAAATGGAATCGATGTTTCATGAAGCAAAAAGCTTTAATGGGGATATTTCAAAATGGAATACTGCTAAATTAACTAGTATGAACGATATTTTTGGATCTGCGAGTGCTTTCAACCAAAATATTAGTGCTTGAAATACTACTTTAGTCACTGATATGTCATATGCCTTCGCTGATGCAACTGCCTTTAATCAAGACATCTCTAAATGAAACACTGCAAAAGTCACTGATATGTCTTACATGTTTTCAAACGCTAATGCGTTTAATCAAGATTTGTCTAAATGAAATGTAGCTGCTGTTACATCTCATGATAACTTTGCGACTAACCCAAATTGACCAAAAGAAAAACAACCAAAGTTTAAATAAATAACTTAGGTGTGTGATTGTCAATTCAATTGATAAAAAAGCGATAATTTAATTAAAAACTCATTCACATTTTGAATGAGTTTTTAATTGATTTCAAAATGAACACACATAATTAAAACCCAATAATCACCAAGTATCTTAATTAAATCAAAATTATTAAATTTATTTACAATTCTGTGTCGTAAATAAAGAATTCTTATTTTGAAGTTGTAGAATATACGCAAGGCTATATGGGAAGGGTGTAACCCCAAGGAGAATATATGAAAGCATTAGTAATTTGCAGCGCACTCGGAACAGTATCCAGGAGCACAAGCAGCTACAGCACCAATCAGTAATTTAATTGTTCAACCAACAAAAATAAATTACAAGAATATAAACCAATATAGAGATGAGTTAATGAATGTGTTCAATAAAGAAATTAATAACTTGAACGAAAACATCATTAAACAACAATTTTTAGCAGCAATTAGCATGAAAAATGAAACATTTTTTATCAATCAAGATCAATTGCAAAACATTAATAATATTAGAATTATTAATGTTTTAAAGGATGTCAGAATCAATGAAGTTTTAAATAATTTATATCAAAATAAAACACTTGTTTTTGAAAACAATCAAGCAAGGTTTAATTTAATTAAACCATCAGTACTTAAGGCTACTCCTGGTTTTTCAAGAGAAGACCACTGGTATTGATTTGGGTACACCAAATGATTCTTTGATGATATATTAACAAAGAATATTGCACACACAATTACAGGTAGTACCTATAATACGATTACTGTTGATTTAGAAAAATTAGTTCCAGAATTAGGTTCATGAGTATCTTCAAAATTAGGTTTTACCATCATGACTAATGGCGGATCCAAATACCTTAAATCTGTAGATGCAGGGAATAATGGTATCTGATTTAGTACTTTTTGAGGTGTTCAATATGGTCCTTGAGGACAATAATCAAAACATATAAAACAGACAAAAAATAATAGAAAAACCAATTCACAAAAGCAGTTTAAACTGTACAAATTAAAAATGGAAGTGCAACACTTATGAGACATTTGTCTCGTGAGGTGCACTTCATTTTTAATTTGTACTAGGCTAATATTTCTAAAGTGTTGTTTTTTGAATAGTTACAAACATTTTTTTAATTAAAATAACAAAATAAATTTTACACAAAAATATATAAATTTCTGTTTTGAAATTTACACAAAAATATTTAAAAACCGTACTTTTAAAATAGTGCCCTTAAGTTAACACATTCTTTATTTTTTTAAAAGTTTTGTTGCTTTTTTTTATTTTTTAAAAGATAATGAAACTGAAATATTTTTAATGAGAACAATTAATCAAATAGATTAAGGATAATATAGATGGAAAAACTTTTTAATGAAAGTTTTGTTTTTTTAGATACAAAAATTAAAGATATTAATGATTTATTTAATACCTTTTCTCAAATTGCATTAGACAACAAAATTTGTCATGATAAAAATTTATTAATAAAAGAGTTTAAAAATAGAGAGAGCCTTTCTTCAACAGGACTTGAAGATGGGATAGCAATACCGCACGCCAGAACCAACGCCGTTGATAAAGCTGCTATTTTTTTTATTCGCTTAGAAAAAGGAATTGAATGAGAAACATTCGATAAATCAAATGTAAATATAATTATTATGCTTTTCATTCCAGAAACGCAAGGTAATTATTTAGATATTTTAGCTAATATCTCTCAAAAATTAATGCAAGAAAATTTTAGAGACGAGTTAAAAGCAGCTAAAACTAAGAAGAAAGTTATAGAACTTTTATCTTCTAATAACTTAAAAGAAACTGAAATTCAAGAAATTTCAGACCCTGAAATAAATGTAGAACAAAAATTAATTGTAGGTGTTTCTGCTTGTCCAACTGGGGTTGCTCACACTTACATGACTCGAAAAGCTTTGATTAAAGCTGCTAATAAATTGGGGTATGCGATAAAAATTGAAACCCAAGGACAAAAAGGGATTGAAAATCATTTAAGTGATGAGGATATCGAAAAGGCTAGTGCAATTATTTTAGCAACTGATATTTCTATCGATGATGATCGATTTAATGGTAAAAAAGTTTATCAATCTTCAACTAAAAAAGCATTAATGAATCCGGAACAAGAATTAAAAAATGCTTTAAAAACCGAAAATACACTAGACAAAGGTTTTACCATTGATAAGAAAAAAATCAAAAAAGAAAAACAAAGTTGAGTACAACACTTGTTATCAGGGATTTCATATATGATTCCTTTTATTGTATTTGCCGGACTTGTTTCAGCAATTCTTGCTGGAATTGCTAATGCTGCTCATTTAACTATTTCTGATGGTGCCAAACCAGATGCTAGTGGTACATTAAAATTTATGTATACATTAAATGAAATTGCAAACATCGGATTCTCGGTTATGATGGCAATAGCTGGTGCTTATATTGCTAACTCTATTTCTGGAAGAGCGGGAATTGCTCCAGCATTTATTTTAACAATGTTAGGAAACAACCCAAAATTAGTTTGACAAGGATATTTTGAAAATGTTATGGTTCCTAGTCAAAATGTTCCTAATACCCTTGTGTCAATTAATGAAGTTATGCAACCATTAAACATTTTTGGAGCTGTAATGTTTGGTTTGGCAGTTGGGTATACAATTAAATGAATCAATACAAAATGAAAAATTCACAACGTGATCCAACCAATTATGCCAATTATTATTATCCCTGTGTTTTTAACTTTAATATTTGCAATTATTTTTATTTTTACAATTGGTCCGGTTATTGGAATTACAATTGGTTATTTATACCAAGGATTATATATTGTAGAAACATCAAGTGTTGGAATGCCAATTGTTGGATTGCTTCTAGGACTCTTGGCAGGTGTTGATATGGGAGGACCAATTAACAAAATCGCTTCTTTTGGAGCGACTGCTATGATGAGTGTTGATGGAGGTAGTGCAATGGGAGCATCAGCTGCTGCATTTGCTGTAGCTCCACTTGGAGCTGGATTAGCTACATTTATTTTTAGAAAAACATTCAAAGATGATAAAGAAAAAGGGATTAATGCCACAATCTTGGGAGTAATGGGTGTTAGTGAAAGTGCAATACCATACGCTATTAAATACAAATGAGCAGCAATCATCCCAAACATTATTTGTAGTGGAATTGCTGGTATGTTTGCCGGAATTTTCTTAGTACAAGGTCATGTTGGTGCATGAGGTGGACCAATTATTGCAATTTTTGCTGGAGTAACTACATCAAGCGGAAGTTTTGTAGGCATTCCACTGTATCTTGCAGCAATCGGAATTGGTGTTGCTTGTCACATTATATTGTTTAGAATTTTGGTTGAGTTACAAATTAAAGGTAAATTAACTAAAAATGACTTTAAATCTATTTTTTCTAAAAAAAAGAAAAGTGAGAAAAATAGAAAAATAGAAAAAATTTAAATTAAAAATAAATTATAGGATTAGAGTATGTTAAGGGCACCACCTGAAAAAAGGGCAGTGCCTTTTTACGTGCGGAGGAAAAACGAGAATTAGAAAAACATATTCAAAAGAATTTAAAAAAAGAATAACCCATGAATACTTCGATGATCAAAAAGCTTTGGATCTTACGAAGGAACATGAATTAAGTTGTGGAGTTCAACTAGTGTATCGTTGATTTAGAAAATTTTACCCAGATGTTTATTATAATATGAACAAAGATAAGCAATGGGTTCAAGATATGAAAAAGAAGTAGGCAACTATACACGCTCAATGTCAAAAGCGGGTTTCAAACACAACCCCTGAACTGAGTCCCTAAACCGATGAGTTGAGCACTCATTTATTGAACAATTTGGTAAACATTTTAATTCATTAGAGCAATTTAAAAACACATTCCAAGAATTCGTAAATTCATGAAATGTGTTTAAAATATCAATGTATAATTTAGTTAATGTAAATAGTTTTTGTCACTTTTAAAGTAGCGTCCTTAAGTCAACACATTCTTATTGCTTTAATCTTATTTTTTATTTATGTGTTTTTCAATTTTTTGGAAAATATTGTTTACTTCAAAACCATTTTCTTTCAATAGAAGACCACCATCACCAGATTTACCAAATTTACCTACTGTAAATAATAATCCTTTTTTACCAACATATTTGTATCACATTGAAGAAGCGCCCGCTTCAATAGCTACAATGTTTTCAAAATCGCTTGGTATGATAGATTCCTTGTAAGCTTCCGGTTGTTCATCAAATAGCTCAATACATGGCATAGAAACAACTCTTACACCAAAGCCTTTTTCAATTAATTTGTTTGCACTTTCTACAGCTAACTCAACTTCACTTCCGGTCGCTAGAATAATTACATCTAATTTTTGTTTGTTTTCTAAAATTACATAACCACCAAGTTTAGTTCTATTTCAGCAAGTTCCTTCTAATTGATTTATATCTTGTCTACAAAAGATAAGTGTTGAAGGGCTATTTTTAATTTTATGCGCTTTAACATAAGCACCAATAGTTTCTTTCATATCAGCCGGTCTAAAGTTATATAAATTAGGTGTTGCTCTAAATCCTGCTAGTTGTTCAACTGGTTGATGAGTTGGACCATCAAAACCAGCTGCAATTGAATCGTGTGTATAAATGAACATTGTTGGAATTTCTTGTAATGCGGCCATTCTAACTGAGTTTTTTTGATAATCAGAGAAAACTAAAAATGTTGAATTAAAGCTTCTTAAACCACCATGAATTTGAACCCCGTTAGAGATTGCTCCCATTGCAAATTCCCTAACTCCAAAAAGCATGTTGTTACCTTTAGGGTTTTGATCAGAAAATGTTCCATTATTTCCCTCGACTTTTGTTGCAGCTACTAAATCAGCAGAACCGCCAATCATGTTATTTGTTAATTCTTGTAATCTTTTTAATGCTTTTGAAGAAGAAAGTCTTGTTGCCTCCTTTTTATCATGTAATAAGTCTTCAAAAGCTTCAACCTTGATTTCTTTTTCAACAAATAACTCTTTTCACAATTCTGGGTGTTTAGCTTTGTATTGTTCTTCTAGGAGTAATCAATTTTTATAAGCTTCTTTCCCACGTTTAATGAAATGATTTGATCAAAGCTCTTTTACATCTGGATTGACTGAAAAGTCAGGTTCATGTCAATTAAATTTGTCACGTAATTTTGTAAGATCATCTTTTGAAAATGGATTTCCATGCATCGCTGGTGTTCCCTGTTTTTCGTGACCATAACCAATAATTGTTTTACATTCAATTAAAGTTGGTTTGTCAAAATGATTTGCTTTTTCAATTGCAGCATTAACAGCATCAAGATCAAAACCATTTTCAACCTTAATATAATTTCAATTTAATGATTCAATTCATTCTTTTGTTTTTGTTTGTTGAACTAATTTAACTTCCGTATCTAATTGCACGCTGTTTGAATCATATAAAACAACTAGTTTATTTAGTTTTCAAACACCAGCTAATTGGATCGCCTCTTGAGCAACACCTTCTTGTAAATCGCCATCTCCACATAAAACAAATGTTTTGTGATTAATTAGATTTAGATCTTGTTGATTATATTTTGCAGCTAAGTGTTTTTCAGCCAATGCCAAACCAACACCCATTGCAAAACCTTGACCCAAAGGTCCTGTTGAAACATCAACTCCAGGAGTTACTCCTAATTCAGGGTGACCAGGTGTGATTGAATTAAGTGTTCTAAAATTTTTTAATTCAGAAACCTTAATATCAAAACCAGCAATATGTAACATTGAATATAGCAATGCACTTCCATGCCCCGCTGATAATACAAAGCGATCTCTATTAATTCATTGTGGATTATCAACATCACTTTGAATGTAATTTAAATAAATTTCATGAATAAGTGGTGCAGCACTCATAACAATGCCTGGGTGACCTAAATTAACATTTGCAATTTGTTCAATTCCCAAAATCCTTAAATTCGTTAAAGATTTTTCTTTTATTTTTTTTATTTCTTTCATTTTATTCCTTTTTAATGTTATAAATTTTCTATTTTTTTCATAACTTTTTTGTAGTCGGATTCACCAAATAATAGCGAACCAACAACAATTAAATCTACCTTTTTATCAATTAGTTTTTTAATGTTATTTCATCGAACTCCACCATCGATTTGTGTTTTTATGTTGGGGTGGTATTTATGACAATAATTCACTACATCAGAAATTATATTTCATGCTGCATCTTCAAATTTTTGACCACCAAAACCCGGTTTAATACTCATAATTGTTATTAAATCAACTTTGTGAAGAAGCGGTTTAATATCTTCTATTGTGTTGTCTAAACATATAGCAATACCAACTTTACAATTATTTTTTTCAATTTCAGAGATTAAAGATTCAAATCCTTTAGACTGAATAGAATTGATATGAAATGTAATATAGTCAGCATTTTTAAGTTGAACTACATTTTTTTCTAATTCATTAGCCATGACGTGAGCATCAATAGTTATCTCAGGAAAGTGTTTTTTAATATCATCTAAATGCTTGGGTCCTAATGCATAGTTAGGAACAAAATGTCCGTCCATTACATCTAGATGTAATCAATCAATACCAACTTCTTTTAGTTTTAAAATTTCATCATAAAATTTTGTTGTGTCACAAATATAAATTGAGGGTGTTATTTTACTCATAAACTTCCATAAATTTTGAAATTTTTTCTTTAATTTCTTCTTTATCGAACAAATTTTGTAAGATGATTTTATTTGGATGTTCAATTGAATCAGCTAGATCCGATCCACATATAACTGCTGTTATAGATGAATCATTTGCAATGAATGAGTTTAAATTTGTATGACCAACTTCACAATCAATATCTAACTGTTCAGTCACATCTTTTATATTCATTTCAATTATTAACGATGAACCAAGACCCATCCCACAAACTGCCATTAATTTCATATTTTTTTCTTTCTATTTAACCAAAATAATTTCTTCTATTTTAGGGTTCCTAATGCTGTCTACCATTTTTTCTAAATCACGATCAGCCTTTTTCATTTTTTTATCGTGTTCTGCTTTTACAGATTCAATTTTTTCTTTTATTTCTTTTTTAGATATTTGTTCAAGTTTAATTGATTCAATCAAGTTTTTTAATTCTGATTTTTCATTTTTTGACATAATGCTAAATTTTTTTCTTACATCATTAACTGCAATATATTTTTCTTTGTATTCTGCATTTTTTTTCAATTTGTTTTGGTGTAAAAAGTATCCAATCGCAGGAATTGTGCCTCATAATAGGATTGTTAATCCAAGCAATACATATTGACCACCCATATATTTAATGATAAATCATGGGATGATTCCTAAAATAAAGTCCGCATCTCCTCAAACAATTCCTTGTCCCCCAATTTCTGGTTGGATCATTTGTAATCCAACAAAAATTCAAGGCACTAATGAAATAAGGAATCCATTAACAAATGAACCAAGTCAGCAACCTAAAATCCCACCTTTAGCATTACCGAAAACTCCTGATGTCGCTCCTGTAAAGAAATGAGGAACAATTGATGGAATAATAATCGCTGCTCAAATTGATGCACTTCCTTCAGCACCAATAGCAGCTGAAATACCGATATTCATACCAAATGCTACAAATCCACCAATAACTGATGCAATGAATCCCATAATAACTGCGTTTGGTGCATATGGGAATACAATTGGACAATCAATTCCAGGTTTTGCATCTCTAACTAATTTGTCAGAAATACCTTTAAATGCTGGAGTAATTTCAGCAATAAACATTCTAACTCCAATTAACAATACTTCAACTCCAGCTGCAAAAGTGAATGCTTGTAACATACCTTGAACAAAGATTGAATCATTTGCTCCAACAATTCCTTTATTAATCATTGCTTGATCGCCACGAACTGCTCAAGCAGAGAAGTAAACAACCATAAATAAAATTAACATTGTTAAGGCAATTGAAACGTTAGTATTTCTTAAGAAATTTAACCCTTTCGGAAAGTTAACGTTTTCAGTTGATCGTACTTTTCCTTTTCTTGCTTTGTATACAGCTTCTCCAATGTATCCACTTAATGCATAAGTAAGTGAACCAGTGTGTGCTAAACCAAGTTTATTTCCTTTGGTGATAACCATCATGTGTCTATTTAAAATAGCTGGTGAAATAATCATTCAAACTGAAGCTAACATAGCGCCAATAATAACAACCAATCACATATCAGCTTTTTGCATTCCAGCCATAGCCATTACTGAAGCTAACATTGTTGAAAAATATCAAGCTGAGTGACCAGTCAAATAAACAAATTTAACTTGTGAAATTCTTGCAATAACCAAGTTCAACAACATTCCAAATATTAATATTAATGAACCCGCTGTTGCTATTCATTGTAGTTGCTCAAAACTCATTAATAGCCCAGGCATAACATCGTTATTAGCAACATAACCCTGTCTGCTGAATAACAATTCGAATGCTTTACCAAATTTGCCAATTGCTCCAGATACTATTCCAGCTCCTCCACCAATAATTAAGAATCCAATTACGGTTTTAAATACTGAAGTTATAATTTCTGTAATTTTTTTTCGTTGAATAATTGTCCCTATTAATGCAAATAGACCAATTAATAACGCAGGTGTACCAAAGAATCCAGATATAAAATTTATAAAATATTCCGAAAAATCTCTACCGGTACTTTCTGCTGCGAAAAATAATATATTTCCCATAGAAATACCTCCTTCTTATTTTTTAACTTTAAGATGTTTTTCCACTAATTTCTTAATGTCAGCATAATTTTTAACATTATAGAATTCTTTATAAAAATCACTATTACCAAATGCTAAAGCCAATTCTTTCAATAAGTTCAAGTGTGAATCTTGATCAGTGGTGCTTAGTATAAATAAAAACTTAACATCACCTGTTCCATCATTCTTAAATGGCACAACCTGTTCTAAAAACAATAAACTAAGTCCTTCTTTCAAACAAGAACCATCTGGCGAAATATGACCTAATGCTAAATTTGGGGCCAAAATATAATATGGACCCAATCTCTTTGTTTCCGATATTAAATTCGGAACAAAATTTTCATTAATATAACCGTTTTTTAATAATGGTTTTGAAGCAATCTTGATAGCATTTTTTCAATCAGTTGCTTTTTTATTAAATTGAATTAACTCCTCTTTAAAAATTTGCATACATCTCCTAGCAAGAACAAAATTAATTGCCCTTGTTTACATTATGCTTTTTTTTATTAAACGGATATTTTTTTTCCAATATTTTCTAAAAAAAAAAAAAAAATGTTAGACTTTTTATAATAGGATTAAATCATGAATACGTTAATAAATGATTCAAATAAAAAAATTTCAAGAGGCGATAAAATTATTTTGGATATTGTGAATAAAGATCCATTGAATTTTATTGATATTTCAATAGTCGATTTTGGTAAAAGAACAAATTCTACAACTTCAACAATTAGTAAATTTGTTAGACATTTGGGTTTTGAAAATTATAAAACTTTTCAACATTATATTTCGAAAAGTTTTTATATAATGAAGGAAAGCGAATTAACAGACCCTCAGCTTGAGGAAACTAGAGATATTATCACTAATAAAAATTATGCATTTTATGCAATTGATCAAACAGCAAGAATAATAGATAATCCAGAAACACAGAAATTAGTTGATTGTATTATTTCATCAAAAAAAGTTTGGTGCATTGGAATGGGAAACAGCTTTTTAGCAGCCAGAGACTTGAGTAGTTCTTTAAATACACAAGGAATTGTTTCATTTGCGACAAATGATATATTTGGTGAAATCCGAAGATTACAACAAGTGACAGAAGAAGATCTTATAATAATTATTTCAGAGCGTTTGGGCCAAAAAGAATATGAAAAATTGATAGATATGGCTAGCAAAAGGGGCGTAAAAATTGCAACAATAACTTCTATTAATCCCTTTTTCATCAATGATAAAGTTGACTATAAAATTAGTTTTTTTGCATTTCCAAGGGAAACGAGACCAGACGTTGTAAGAAATACTAAGATGCAACAAATATTTGTTAATAATTTCATAATCTCATCACTAATAAGAAAAAAAGGCATTGATCTTTCAAAGCAAGATAAAATTATTTGAGAAAGATAAGATTCATTTATTGTTTTAACAAAAGGGTCAGATTAGAGTATGTTAAGGACACCGCCTTAAACTGGAAAAAAATGGGCTGTGTTTTAAAATACTCTAATTTTAAGTTTATAAAATGGAATTTTAAATTTTATATCTTATTATAACTTTGGATAAACATATTCACCAATTCAAGTGTCGGAATTGAAGATTGTGCTCCAGATTTTGTCACAGTTAAAGCTGATGCGTATGTAGCAAATTCGATCGCTTCTTGAATTGATTTTTCATGTGCTAGCATATGTGCGAACGCACCAATGAATGTATCTCCAGCTGCAGTTGGATCAATCGCATTCACCTTGACAGCATTGAATTTCTTGATTGTATCTGGTCCAACATATAGTGAACCGTTCTCACCAAGGGTTACAATCACATGTTTGTTTGAAATTTTTTGAAGTCTAATTGCTTGATTTTTAATTGTTTCAAAATCATCAGATACTTCTTCACCAAGCACAATTGCGATTTCTGTTTCATTTGGAATAATAAAATCACAACTTTTGATCTCTTCAGGAGTTAATTTAATGGCTGGTCCAGGATTCAAAATTGTTGTTTTTCCTAATTTTTTAGCTTGTTTTAAAAATTCAAAAGTGAATTCTCTGGTAGTTTCTAGTTGAGTTAAAACAAGATCGCTTTTTTCAATTTCTTTAAGATAATTTTGAACTTCTTGAGCTTTAAATTCTTTGTCAGCTCCTAGATCAGTGATTATGATATTGTTTGCGTGTTCATCAACAACAACTCAACCAACTCCAGTTGCAACACCTTTAACTTTACTAATCAAATCAACATTGATTTGATTAGTAATTAAATTTTCAATTGTTTTATCTCCATTGGCATCATCACCAACTTTACCGATCATGGTTAGATCAGTTCCCATTCTACGAATGGCAACAGCTTGATTAGCACCTTTTCCACCAAAAAATGTTTCAAATTTTTTGGATACCACAGTTTGTCCTTTTAAAGGTAATTCCTTGACACTATAAACTAAATCTATATGTATTGATCCGAATGTTAATATTATTTTCATGTTATTTTATCCTTTTTATTTTTTTTATTTTGATTGATTGGTATGAGTTTAAGAAATTCGAGTTCCAGTACAAGACTTTAAAATTATTATTCTGGGGTGTTGTTTTTTTAAAAAAAAGAATACTCTCTCATTAAAAACATGAGGAGTATTCACAAACAGTTATAAACTTATTTCTAATTAAACTATCAAAAATTAAATTTAGATTTTATAAATTTAATTTTCTATTTTGTTAATTTGTGTTTTTAATTCGTTATTGGGAACATTGACAAATGCTCCAACTACCAAAACTTCAGCTCCACTTTGTTTTAATTTAAGATATGTGTTTTCTCTAACTCCCCCATCAACTTGAATGAAGAAATTTAAATTATTTACTTTTTTATATTCAGCAAGTCAGATGATATTGTCATAAACCATATCATTAAGTTGTTGGCCATTAAATCCTGGTTTAATCGACATACACATCACTCCATCAACTTGATCTAAAAATGGTTTTAATACTTGCGGATTAGTTTCTGGATTAATAGCAATGACTGCTTTCATCTTGTTTGCTTTGATGTCTTGAATAATTTGTAAAATATTAGCTTCATTTTTATTTGTGACAGCTTCATAATGAAAATTGAAGTTGTCAGTTTTAGCGTTTGCAAAAGATTCAATATATCTTTGTGGTTCAATGCACATAAGATGTGCATCGATTAAAATATTTGGATATTTAGCTTTAATGTCCTGACAAAATTTTTGGCACAAAGCATAATTATTGACAAAATTCCCATCCATAATATCAACATGGATTCAATCAACCCCGGCTTGAACTAATTCTTCTATTTTGTTGCCAACTTCTAAAAAATTGAAAACATAAATTGATACTGCGACTTTACTTTTCATGATTTTGATCCTTCTTTATTTTTCTTATCTTTTTTGATTTTATCACACTCAAAATGATAAATTTGGATTAAAAAGGGCAAAAAAGTGATATTTTTGATTAAACACAAAAAAAGGAAACCGAAGTTTCCTTTTTGTTTGAACTGGCGTCGTGCTACTTTCTCACAATGCAATATCATCGCCGCAGTAGAGCTTAACTTCTGTGTTCGGTATGGGAACAGGTGTGACCTCTACGCCATAAACACCAGATCAGGGTTTTGTGAATTGTTCTTTGAAAACTGAATACTAGATTGAAATATTTATATTTATAAGCGTTGTTAAATAGATTTTTATTCTAAAAGTCTCTCGAATTATTAGTATTGGTTAGCTCAATGCCTCGCAGCACTTACACACCCAACCTATCAACCATGTGGTCTACATGGATTCTTACTTCTTACGAATGGGAAAATTCATCTTAAAGGAGGCTTCTCGCTTAGATGCCTTCAGCGATTATCCTTTCCACATATAGCTACCCAGCTGTGCCCTTGGCAGGACAACTGGAGCACCAGGGATGTGTCCAACTCGGTCCTCTCGTACTAGAGTCAGCTCTCTTCAATTTTCCTACGCCCACAACAGATAGGGACCAAACTGTCTCACGACGTTCTGAACCCAGCTCACGTACCGCTTTAATGGGCGAACAGCCCAACCCTTGGAACCGACTACAGCTCCAGGATGCGATGAGCCGACATCGAGGTGCCAAACCTCCCCGTCGATATGAACTCTTGGGGGAGATCAGCCTGTTATCCCCGGGGTAACTTTTATCCGTTGAGCGACGGCCCTTCCACTCGGGACCGCCGGATCACTAAGTCCTTCTTTCGAATCTGTTCGACTTGTAAGTCTCGCAGTTAAGCATTCTTCTACCTTTGCGCTCTATGTATGATTTCCAACCATACTGAGAATACCTTTGAGCGCCTCCGTTACATTTTAGGAGGCGACCGCCCCAGTCAAACTACCCACCAGACACTGTCCCTGACCCAGATAATGGGCCGAGGTTAGAAATTCAAAGTAACAAGGGTGGTATTCCAAGGTTGACTCCACAAGAACTAGCGTTCCTGCTTCATAGTCTCCCACCTATCCTCTACATGTTACACCAAATTTCAATATCAAGTTATAGTAAAGCTCCACGGGGTCTTTCCGTCTAGTTGCGGGTAACCAGCATCTTCACTGGTACTAAAATTTCACCGAGTCTATAGCCGAGACAGCGAAGGGATCATTACACCTTTCGTGCGGGTCAGAACTTACCTGACAAGGAATTTCGCTACCTTAGGACCGTTATAGTTACGGCCGCCGTTCACCGGGGCTTCAATTCAAAGCTTCGCTTGCGCTGACTTCTCCTTTTAACCTTCCGGCACTGGGCAGGTGTCACCCCCTATACATCGTCTTACGACTTAGCAGAGAGCTGTGTTTTTGTTAAACAGTTGCCCCTCCCTCTTCACTGCGGCTCACATAAAGTGAGCACTCCTTCTTCCGAAGTTACGGAGTTATTTTGCAGAGTTCCTTAGCTATAGTTTTCTCGCTTGCCTTAGGATTTTCTCCTTGAATACGTGTGTTCGTTCTAGGTACAGGTAAATAGTTCTTAAGTTAGAAGCTTTTCTTGGAAGCATGGAGTCATGGTCTTCGTTACTAAGCGTACTGTTCACTCCCCATAACGCTTCAGAGTTAAAGTATGCGGATTTGCCAACATACACCCCTTTGCGCTTAGCCCGCAATCCATTAAGCGGGATCCACTATCCTTCTCCGTCACTCCATCACAAACTATTCAGTACAGGAATATCAACCTGTTGTCCATCGACTACGCCTTTCGGCCTCGCCTTAGGTCCTGACTAACCCTGGGTGGACGAACCTTGCCCAGGAAACCTTATTCAAATAGCATGAGAGATTCTCACTCTCAAACGTTACTCATGCCGGCATAATCACTTCTAAGCGCTCCATTAGTCCTCACGGTCTAACTTCATTGCCCTTAGAACGCTCCCCTACCACTGTACAAATTGTACAATCCGTAGCTTCGGTAGTATGCTTAAGCCCCGGTACATTTTCGGCGCAGAATCACTCGACTAGTGAGCTGTTACGCACTCTTTAAATGATGGCTGCTTCTGAGCCAACATCCTAGCTGTCTATGCAATTCCACATCCTTACACACTTAGCATACATTTTGGGACCTTAGCTGACGATCTGGGCTGTTTCCCTCACGAGCATGGACCTTATCACCCATGTTCTGACTGCCGCATAATTGGCTATGGCATTCGGAGTTTAATTTTATTCAGTACCGCTAGGTGCGGCCATCATAAATTCAGTGCTCTACCTCCATAGCTGTACGTGCGACGCTATCCTTAAAGATATATCGGGGAGAACTAGCTATCTCCGGGTTCGATTGGAATTTCACCGCTAGCCACAAGTCATCCACGGTCTTTTCAACGAACGTTGGTTCGGTCCTCCATTAGGTTTTACCCTAACTTCAACCTGCTCATGGCTAGATCACCCGGTTTCGTGTCTACTGCTGCATACTATCGCCCTATTAAGGCTCGCTTTCACTACGGCTCCGCATTTATCTGCTTAACCTTGCATGCAACAGTAACTCGCCGGCTCTTTCTACAAAAAGCACGGTGTCACCCCTTAACGGGCTCCACCTTCTTGTAGGCATATGGTTTCAGGAACTATTTCACTCCCCTCTCGGGGTACTTTTCACCTTTCCCTCACGGTACTGGTTCACTATCGGTAAAATGGTAGTATTTAGGCTTGCCGAGTGGTCTCGGCGGATTCCGACAAAGTTTCACGTGCTTCGCCGTACTCAGGATACTTCTTCGAGATTAACGCATTTCGTATACGGGAGTATCACCCTCTGTGCTCAGATTTCCCAATCTGTTCTACTATACGTTAATTTTGTAACTCTAACAAAAGTCCTACAACCCCATCCCGTAGGATGGTTTGGCCTTTTCCCCGTTCGCTCGCCGCTACTAGGGGAATCATTTTTATTTTCTTTTCCTCTTGGTACTAAGATGTTTCAGTTCCCAAGGTTCCCGTCATGTCAGCTATGTATTCACTGATCAGACAACATGTAAACATGTTAGGTTTCCCCATTCAGTCATCACCGGATCAAAGCTCACTTCCAGCTCCCCGATGCTTTTCGCAGGTAGTCACGACTTTCTTCGGCTCCATTTTCCAAGGCATTCACCATACGCCCTTACTATTTTTTAGAAAAAATCTATTTGGCATATAAATATATTATATTTATTTTTAATTTTGTAATTTTAGTTTATTACTGATGTCTTTAAGATCATTGCCTTACAGCAATGATCAAAAATTTGTTTTTTAATTGTTATTATTACTAATAACAAGTAAGAAAATTATATTTCATCTAATATTCAGTTTTCAAAGAACAATTCTGATTTTTTCAGAGATTATAAAAATAACCTCTGAAAACTAAATAGAACCAAACAGTCACACATAGACACTACTATGTGTTTTAATAAATTATCTCCATAGAAAGGAGGTGATCCATCCCCACGTTCCCGTAGGGATACCTTGTTACGACTTAACCCCAATCGCTAGTCCTACCTTGGGAAGCGCTCTCCTTACGGTTAAGCTACCTACTTCTGGTATTACCAACTCTCGTGGTTTGACGGGCGGTGTGTACAAGACCCGAGAACGTATTCACCGCGACATAGCTGATTCGCGATTACTAGTGATTCCGGCTTCATGGAGTCGAGTTGCAGACTCCAATCCGAACTAAGACCGACTTTTTGAGATTAGCTAGCCTTCGCAGGTTTGCAGCTCTTTGTATCGGCCATTGTAGCACGTGTGTAGCCCAGGACATAAGGGGCATGATGATTTGACGTCATCCCCACCTTCCTCTAGCTTACGCTAGCAGTCTTGTTAGAGTCCTCAACTTAATGGTAGTAACTAACAACAAGGGTTGCGTTCGTTGCGGGACTTAACCCAACACCTCACGGCACGAACTGACGACAACCATGCACCACCTGTCTCAATGTTAACCTCCACTATATCTCTATAGCTTCGCACTGGATGTCAAGCCCTGGTAAGGTTCTTCGTGTTGCTTCGAATTAAACCACATGCTCCACCACTTGTGCGGGTCCCCGTCAATTCCTTTGAGTTTCACTCTTGCGAGCATACTACTCAGGCGGAGTACTTAATGCGTTAGCTGCAGCACCGAGGAAATCCCCGACACTTAGTACTCATCGTTTACGGCGTGGACTACTAGGGTATCTAATCCTATTTGCTCCCCACGCTTTCGTGCCTCAGCGTCAATAACAAGCCAGTAAGCCGCTTTCGCCACAGGTGTTCTTCCATATATCTACGCATTTCACCGCTACACATGGAATTCCGCTTACCTCTCTTGTATTCTAGTGATGTAGTTTTCAAGGCGAACCGGAGTTGAGCTCCGGACTTTAACCTCAAACTTACAAAACCGCCTACGCACCCTATACGCCCAATAATTCCGGATAACGCTCGCCACCTATGTATTACCGCGGCTGCTGGCACATAGTTAGCCGTGGCTTTCTGGTAAGGTACCGTCAGCTTAAGAGCATTTCCTCTCCTAAGTTTTCTTCCCTTACAACAGAGCTTTACAATCCGAAGACCGTCATCACTCACGCGGCATTGCTTCATCAGACTTTCGTCCATTGTGAAAAATTCCCTACTGCTGCCTCCCGTAGGAGTCTGGGCCGTATCTCAGTCCCAATGTGGCCGATCAACCTCTCAGTTCGGCTACGTATCATCGCCTAGGTGGGCCTTTACCCCGCCTACTAGCTAATACGCCGCATCCTCATCTTAAAGTGTTCCAAACGGAACTTTCAACTTCAACTGATGCCAGTTGAAGTTCACATGCGGTATTATCCTTCGTTTCCAAAGGTTATCCCCCGCTTTAAGGTAGATTAGATACGTGTTACTCACCCGTTCGCCACTGGGGTGCAAGCACCCCCGTTCGACTTGCATGTATTAGGCATGCCGCCAGCGTTTATCCTGAGCCAGGATCAAACTCTCATTTTAAATTAATGTGTTTTGATTCTGACTGTTTGTTTATTTTTGTATAAAAGTATTTGTTTTTTATTTACTCAATTTAATTGAATTAACAAGTTTGTACAATAATTGTTCTATTTAGTTTTCAAAGATCATTTGTGCTGATTTTAGGCCTTTTTTCTTGCGATTTTTTGGCTTCCTCAATGAGCAACAAAGAGATAATAACATATTGAGAACACTTTGCAATACGTTTTTTAAAAAAGTTTTAAAAAAATGTATTTTTTTTATTTTTTTCAACATTTTCAGGTTTTTTGACCAAAAAATGCCGTTTTTACTTATTAAAGTTAATAAATGTTTTTAAATTGATTTATTTTCTGAAAATAAGCTTGAAAAGTTGCAAAGTGTTGATGTAACATCCGTTTATTGCCTTTCATATTGTACCAATATTTTGGTTTTAAAATGAAACAATCGTCATTTTTTTATTTTTTCTTTATTTTTATGGTTTTTTTGCTGAAAAAAGCATAAAAAAATCTCGAATTCTGTTGAACTAAACTAGTTCAAAGGATTCGAGATCTTTAATTTTAAAGTTCATGAACTTTTAAATTGAATTTACAAATAAGTTTATAGGCATTGCCTACATTTTACCTAATTTATATTTTCATTGATGAAAATATTTTTTTGGTTTGATTATTTAAATTTTGCAACTAAAACTTTAAGCGTTTTCGTTCATAAAGTTTTTAATGTTTAGTTTTAAAATTTGATTATTTTTTAATTCTTATTGAGCGGTAGTTACAGTAATTGTAAATGTTCCAGTAACTTTTGTATTATCTGCTTTTGCAGTTACAGTCAATGCTCCAGCTGCTAAGTTATTACCTACAGTAGTTCAAGCAATTCCTGTTCAGTCAAGATCACCAACAACAACATCTGTCATAGTTCCTTTAGCAGTTAATGCATTAATTAAAGCTAAAAGTTCTGTTTGAGCTACTGTTTTAACTTTTGCAGTAGTCAATGGTGGTTTTGTAATTCCTGAAATGTCTAATTTAAGGTTAATTGTAGATGCTCCTGTTAAGTATTGTGATGTTCCTTTTGCAGTTGCAATAAATGTTCCGGCTGTTAGAGCTGTGGTTTCAGTTGCGCTTGCTGGAATAGCAGTTCCAGTAAATGCTATATCATTTGCTTCTGTTACTAATCCTAAGTTTGCTAATGCGTTAATTGCAGTAAGCACTTTTTCTTTAGCTGTTGCTAATTTTACACCTGGTGCAAGTGCTAATTTAGTTTTAATTACATCAGTTATTGCTGTTGATAGATCAATTTTAGCAATTGCTGTTAATTCAATTTCACCTGTCAACAATTTTGATGTTGTTGTTGCTGTAATTTTAACTTTAGCATTTGCTGCTAAAGTTCCAGTAATTGTTCCCACTGTATAATCCTCGTCGATTACAGCTTTTGGTTGGAATACTTTCATTGCTGCTTCAACAGCTGCATCAGCTTGGGTTTGATCCATTCCAACGAATAATTTTGGTTTTTCACCAGCTGTCATGTTTGCTAGGTTTTTGTGCCCTGCACATGAAACTACAGTTAATGCAGCTCCAGCAGTGGTGGCCATAACTCCAACACCACTTAATAATGTTAATATTTTTTTCATAATTTGATTCCTCTCACTTAATCATCATTATTCATTCTTCAATTCGTAAAACAACAAAACAAATATATTGCTTGTCCAATATTTTTTGCTATTTTTCGTTTTCTTTTTAAAATTGCTTATTATAAGTTATGGGTTTGCAACTTTAATTATTCATTCTATTTTTTTACCTAATTGTCGAACTCAACATTAACATTATGGTTTTTTTATATATTGTCAAGCAGATATATCTAAAAGTGAAAATTTGTTCAAAATTCATTTTTTTGCCTGAAAAACACTTTTTTTAATAAAATTTCATAAAACAATTCATTTCAATAAAAAAAATGAATTTTGACATTCATTTTTACATTTTTTTGAAGTTTTTGTTTTTGCTTAATAATTAATGACAATTCCTTTTAAGCGTGTGACGCTTAAAAGTGTTTCACCAATTCCTTGGGTTCCAACTCCAGAATCTTTAATTCCAATAAACGGAAATGAGTCTGGTCCACGTTGTGATTTTCCATTAATATTGACAGTTCCGGTTTCGATGCGTTTAGCTACATGCAAGGCTTGATTTAAATCTTGACAATAAATTGAGGCTTGAAGTCCATAATTTGATGCATTGGCAATCTTGATCATTTCTTCCACATCATTAATTCTAATAATGGGTAGGACTGGTCCAAAGGGTTCTGTTCATGCTAAATCCATTTTAGTTGTGACATGATCAATTAAAGTTGGTCAGATTAAGTTTTTCTCGTGTTTGTCACCAGTTACAATTTGAGCACCTTTAGTTTTAGCGTCATCAATTAGTTTTAAAACAAAATCAGCTGATCCTTGATCAATTAATGGGGTAATATCAGCATTATCCATTGGCAGTCCAACTTTTAGTTTTTCAATTTTGTCTTTCAAAATTGAAACTAATTTGTCAGCTATCGCATCAGTTGTAATCACTCTTTTAATCGCTGTACAGCGTTGTCCAGAATATGAAAAAGCCCCACTAATAATTTCTTTGGCATACATTTCAAGTTTTAGATCATCTAAAACAATTGCTGGGTCTTTTCCTCCTAATTCTAAAACAATGTCTTTTGTTGAAGCATTTTTTAAAATTCGGTGGCCAATTTCAGTTGATCCAGTAAAAGAAATAAAGTTTAATTGGACATTATTGGTTAAATCATCACCAATGTCTCTTCCTCTTCCAGTTACAACATTTAAAACTCCAGCCGGAATTTGTGCTTGATGCGCTAATTCACTTAATTTAGCTCCAATTAAACTTCCAGCTGTGGCTGGTTTAAAAACTAAGGTATTTCCCATCACTAAAGCAGGGGCAATTTTTGAAAGCGCTAAGTTAATTGGGTAATTAAAAGGCGAAATTGCTAGACCCACACCTTTAGCTACACGTTCAAAAATTCCGTATTTGTTTTTAACACCCATTCCGGCCCCAGTTAAAGCCAACGGTTCAAGACGCATCGCTTCTTGGAAGGTATAATCCATATATTCAACAGTTCGTTCAACTTCACTTAAAGCATCTTTATAAGCTTTGGCAACTTCAGTCATAATAATTGTGGCCAATTCTTCTTTATTTGCTAAAATTAAATCTCTTCAACGGTTTAGAATTTTAATTCTTTCAAGAATTTGCAGATTTTCTCAGTTTTTTTGCGCATTTCTGGCTGCTAAATAAGCATTATTAATATCATTTGCTTTTAAAGCTGGCACAACTCCAGCAACTTCAAAAGTTGTTGGATTTAAAATTTCCACCACTTCATCAGTTTGAATCATCTCTCCATTAATTAAAACTTTCATTTTGTACATCACACACCTCAATTGTTGCTTTTTATTTTGAACATGTTGTTCAAAATAAAAAGCAATCTTTTCCTATAGATTTAATTATAACAAATCCTAAATCGCAAACCCCTAAGCATTATCAACATAAATTTTATGCATAATAATTGAACCAGCAATTGCAGCATTTAATGACTCAACTTGATCATCCATTTCCACATTAATGTTGATATCAATCATGTCTAATAATTCAAAAGAAATTCCCTTGGCTTCATTGCCAATAATTAAAGCGTACTTGTCTTTGTCATTGAATCGAACTTTTTCCAGTTTCTTCGAATTTTGATGTAAGTTAGTGCCTAAAATCACATATCCAGCTTGTTTAAGATCATTAATGGTTTTAATTAAATATTCATTAATCAAATTAACTTGAAAGAAATTCCCTTGCGTTGCACGTAAAACTTTATCATTGTAAAAACTCACAGCGTTGGCTGAACCAATGATCGTTTTAAAATCAAAACTGGCAGCGCTACGAATTAAAGTTCCTAAATTACCTGGATCTTGGAGTTGGTCTAAAAGCAAAATATTATGTTCATAATCAATTTTTTGTTCTTTCATTGAACAAACTGCAAAAATATGTTGACTAGTCACAACATCACTTAGTTTTTGGGCCACATTAGCACTAATTTCATAAACTTCGTCAACTGTATGTAAATGTTTTTGAACGACATTATGTTGTAAAGCTAACTCAGTTCCTAAAATGGTTAACACAATGCCTTTTTTTAGTGCTTCTAAAACTAAGTGTTGCCCTTCAACAAGAAATTGTTGGCGTTCTAAACGCACATGTTTTTCTTTTAATTTTAAGATTTCTTTAATTTTGTAATTTGTTGATGATGATAACTTTTGCATATAATCCTTTGTAATATTTTATTCCATTAAATTAATAATTGGAATCTTGGCGCTCAAAATTGACCTTGTTTTTAATTTTATAAGCGTCAATGACCGCTGTTTCTGAATAATCATTAATTTGGGCAATGGTTAAAAAAGCATTTAAAAGCTTTTGGTAATTATTTGCATCTTGAATTTGACTAAAAGCATTTAATTTATCTAAAATCACAAAATAGCTTTCAAGATTAGTTTTAACATCAAATTGTTTAAATTTGAAATCCTTAAAATTAAAATTAAGATCATTGCCTAAACTAATTAAAAAATGCAAACCATCAATATATTCATCTAATTGAATTGTTAGATCACTGGCCTTTTTTTTCGACCAAAATTTAAAACTACGTTCTTCGTTGGCGTATTCTCCCAATTCAACAAAAAAAGCAATGATTTTTTTGTTGATGTAAAGTTGGTCTGTTTGCACATCAAGATTTTTTAAAATATAGGCATCAAGTTTTTGTTGTTGTTCACTTAATCAAATAAGTGCTTGGGATGAAATCATTTCAATTCTCCTTTGAAAAATAAATTAATTATATTTTAACAAACAACCTGAGCTTTAAAAAACAAAAAACCAAATTTATGAATCATGCCATAAATTTGGTTTAATTTTGTTGACTAATTATTTAGTCAATAGTTCATAGACTTGGGTGTTATCTTTTGTAATCACAGGGTTTTTACTTGGAATATAACCTTCAGTTTTCACATATTTAGGAACAATATGTTCATGGTAATGAAACACGACTTGAAAAGCTTCAGCCCCATTATTAGAAATAAAATTAAAGCCTTTGGGTTTTAATTTTGCATCCAATAATCTTACAACATGTTTTTTAGTAGCATTGACAAAGGCAATGTTTTCTAAAGTTGTGGAAATAAAGTCTTCTGAGTGTTCTTTAGGAATTACCAAAGTGTGACCCTCACTATCTGGATGTAAATCCAGAAAAGCTAAAGTGTGGTTATCTTCATAAATAATGTGTGCTGGTAATTCACGGTTAATAATTTTACAAAATATACAATCTTTCATTAGTCTGATGATCCTCCTTTAGATTTATCTTCTAGATATTCTTTTAAAGCTTCATATAATGGTTTGTACAAGATTTTATCGTTTTTCAAGAATAGAGGGTAAATAACTGCTTCAGCATTTTTTGACATTCCATCTTTTTTCGAAACGATATATTCAACTTGTTCTAATAGTTCACGTTTTTTAGTTTTATTTAAATTTGTGACATCTAAACTAGTTTGACCATTTAAATAGAAGTTAAATGGACCATCAACTACCATATCATTTGGATGATCTGAACCAGAACCTAAATTAATTTTATAAGAAACTGTTCTTCCGTTTTCGTGAATTTCGTCCCTTGTATAAACGTTTCCAGTTGAACCTTTATCAAAAGATAATGAAACTGTTCCGAAGTTTTGCACAGTTCCAATTAATGAAGGGTCATTTGGTGTGGAAACAGATAATTTTTTACCTTCAAGTGTGAATTTAATTTTATCAGTATCAGTTGGTTTAAGACCCTCAAAGTTTTCTGTTAAAACAACTTTGTCTTGGCCAATTGCAACGTTTCCAAAAGTATTTGCAGTTGGTAATGTATTTTTAATATTTGCTTGGAAACCTTTTAACCCTTCAACTGTTTCATGACTTCAAATATTTTCTGGGGTTATTTTATCTGTTTTGCCTTTGTTTCATTCATCTAATGTAAGTGTTGCGTTATTCTTATCAACCAATAAAATATTTGTAATATTTCCATTTTGATGTTGGTTAATTCAATCTTTTTTGGAATCTGAAATTTTACCTTGGGCATTTTTGTTATTAGCATCATCTAAAGAAGTTCAAAGTTCATCAACTCCTCAAGCTTTATAAAGTGTAGTTGATTGTCCATAATCAAAAGTTTTATCTTTATCACTGAATAAGTCAACAGCATAAATTGGTAAAACTAAAGCAATATCAAATTTTCCGACTTGTTTAGATTCATATCCTTGTCCATTATTGGCAAAAATCGCAGGACTATTAGCTTTGGCAATTAAAGTTTTTGTGCTATCTGCTAGTGCAAAAGTACCATCAACAGATTTAACTGAATCACCATCATTTTGCACAAAACCATTAAATCCTTTCATTCCAAGGAACGGATCTGTTCCAATGTTTGTTTTATTATCAGCTTTAATTAATTCATACGCTTCTTTTAATGCGTGTTTATTTGAGTCAATGAATGATCCATCTGAATTTAGCAATGATTCAACACGACCGTAAGCTTCTTGAGCCTTTTCTTTTGTATCGAATGTTGCTGATCAAACCATTTTTAAGTTAGATTTATATCCATCATTTTTGTTTCATGATTGAACATATTTTAAAAGATCTGATGAAGATTTATAGTATAAATCTTGATTTAGTTCAATTAAATCACTAATTTTAGTTGGCTCTGTATATTTTGTAGTAAATGTATCATTTGCTAAGAATGTTGATGTTAATAAATTTTGGAATGTAGTTGTTTTAATTTTGGCATTAAAGTATTGTTGGAATCTATATTCTAAAGCTGTTTTACCATTCATAACAAAGACTGTTTGACCATCTTTATCTTTTGAATAAATTCCATTCTTTGGATTAATTTGTTTACCTTGTGCATCAATATAAAATCTATCTTTGTCTTTAACGATATCTGCATTAATCACAGCTTCTGTACCATCATTGGTGATAACAAATTGTGATGTTTCAAGTTGTTCAATACTTGGAATAGAATCTTGGGCATTTTTATTTTCACCATAAAAATTTCATCTATATCACTTGTCTTTCACTCCAGGAGCTGAATTATAATAAATATAGTAATCATCATTCGGATCTATTTCATCTTTTGTTTTTATTAAATCTTGAGGATTTAATAAAAACAAGTTGTCAGTTGAACCTGAAAGTTCACTATCTAAAGACACCTTGCTATCAGCCAACAATCTAGTTGTATATTGAATATAAAATTCATTTTGAGCAATTTTACTTAAACGATCTTTTGTTTGTTGAAATGATTCATCTTTACTGATTGGTTTTGATTTCAAACTTTTTGATCATTGTTCATTGTAATGGTTGTTAGCTAATTTAGATGTTGTTTCTTGAACCATTTTTAATACAACATCTTTAAAATCAATGCTGTTGAAATATTTCCCATTAGTGATTGAACCAAATTCGGGATCTTGTAATAATTCCATAATCATTTGATCTCTAAGTTTTTCTTCTAAAGTTGGAGTATCAAAACGTTTAACTTCATTATTTGTACATGCAACAACTGTTAAACTGGTTGTTGCTAATAATCCTATTGAAGATAGGAGTGCTAAAATCTTTTTCATAATTAATTAACTCCTTTTCTATTTTGACTAGGCAAAACAATATTTTTAACATTATCAAAATTAAAACGTGTTGCTTGTAATGACCCATTTGTAGTTGTAGTTGTAAAAGGGTCAAATAATTTCGAACTAGGAATTGTAGATCATGTTTTTTCTCCATCTGTCAATTTAGCTTTTGGGGCATTTTTTTTGTCAGTAGGATTAGTCATTGCATTGAAAACATTATCAATATCTTGATCTCATTTTTGCTTACCTGTATTATATGCATTTGTTGAATTAGTTGTAGGTAATTCATCAAGTTTTTTAAGTAACTGCGTTAAATCTTTTTTAGTTTGTTTACTAATATTATCATCGCCAAATTTGAACATTGCTTGCATTAAGTCCTTATGGGTTTTCCCGGTTAACTTTATAATATAATCTCATAATCAAATATTGTTTTTACTCAATTTATTTGCATCTTTATCGTTTTCGGTCATTTCTTTTTTCATTTCTGCAATAACGTTAAAACCATAAAATGATTTAGTTGTATCACTAGTTCCGTTTAAGATTGAATTGTTCACTAAGAATTTTTCATATTGATTAGAAATAGCAGAATTTATCGAAGCATAATCAACTCCAATATCCTTAGCTTTTAAAATATCTTTACGATCTACAAGTTTATCAATAAAATCTGGTGGAGTAACTCCATCTCTTGTTGGATTTGGATTTGATCATATTTGATCAGCATAATCTTGAAAAACCAAACGTCTTAATCCTAATGGTTCATCTTTTAATGAGTTCAAACGTTTTAATTTTGAAACTTCTTCCATGTAAGTTTTTTTATCGACTGTAAATCCAAATGATTTTTGGGCTGTTATTTTATTTTGTTTAAGTAATTCAAAACCATTGATTTTAGTTATGTGTAAACCATCTTTATCAATAAAAGCAATAATTCCTTGCTCAGCATTTAAGACTTGATACACTTTTTTAGCCTCTGCATTAGTTGGGGGTTGTACCCCTTCTCTAGCTACGGTGGTGCTTTCACGACGATTAAGTGATTTAATTAAATTTAATGTTTTGAATAAACTTTGTTTAACTTCGTCTTGAGTGGTTTTATCCCCAATATTGGTAAGTGATTGTTTAATAGCATCAAGTACTGGAGTAGTTATGAATTCATACTCTGTACTCAATTTTTCAGCAATTTTATCAATAGTGGTTTTAGAACCAGTAGGATCTAATGATTCACTTTTGGTAGTTTCAGAAGCCAAAAAATCATAAACAGCATATTTTTGCATACTTGATGAACCAGGGTTATTCATACTAATAAGTGTATCTGGTGCTTTAACTTCAAAATTTGCAGCATCTCATTCTTCTGGCAAGATAGTTTGTGTGGTTTCTTTATTGGTCCAAATATGTCCTTTTTTAGTTGGGTTTGTATTTGCGAAAATTGTATCGAATTTATATAAACTTGAACCTTCGATTTTTTTATTATTATCGTTTGTTGCACCAGCTTTTGATTCTGCTCCCAATACATAGTTTTCTAAAAAGTTTACTAATCCATAATATTGTTGTCAATTTTTAGCATCTGGAGTTGTTGAATTTAAGAATGCAGGACCATTAATATTTTTTGTCAAATCACCATTGGTTGATTTGAAAACAACTTCACTAACAGAAATTGGTTTTTCATTTTTAAAATAAGTATCCATTAAATATCTTTGTGAATTAGTTAATAATCCATATACTTCATTATCAGAATCGGTTTTGATATCACTTGGATCTAAATTAGGGTATTCAGAAACTAAGTCAAAATACGAAGAATTACTATTTAATTGTCTACCTTGGCTACTCATATAAGTTCAATGTTCATGGACACCTGTTCCACGTCCTTGACCAAAATCTTCATCAGTTATTTCAGAAACTTTTTTATCAGCAAATTTTGTTCCAAATAATCTATTCTTTAGATCTTTAGCAAGTTCTTGAGTAATTATAGTACCTGGGTTTGCTGGAGTACCCGGGGTTCCTTCTATTGCTGGAATATCTTTTGTTGCTCATTCAACATTATTTAAAGATCAAGAAGTTTTTTCTTTTTCTGTTCCTGTTGTAATTGGTTTAACCCCACCAGTCATATTGATTAGATTTAAAGCAATATTTTTTTTATCTTCTGTCGCTTTTACAAGTTCGGCTGCTAAGTCACTAACTTTTATTCCACCAAATGCGCTTCTAAATTTACCTCATTCAGTTTGAATAGCATTTGGACTATTTTGATTCATAATAACATTTTTAGAATTTCCATCAATCAATTTTTTAGTTAACATCCCATATGCACTATATTCAGAATTTGTTAAGCGTTCATTATTTTTTCAAGCTTTAACTAATGTGTCATAGTCATTTTTCACTCAAGGAAATTGTTTGTGTAATTCTTTTTTTAAAACGTCTTTGTATTTTTTTTCACCATTATCTTCTTTTGATTTGTCTGCTTTTTGTCTTCAAGCTTGTTCAACTTTTCCATTGACTGTGGTGTTGTCAACTTCTCCTGGTTTTCCTCAAAGTTTTGTTAATTGCGCACGTAAATCTTCTAAAGCATATTGATTTGATGTTTTAGTTGGAACAATATCTTTTAAAATATCCTTATCTTTATCAGCCGGTGGATTCATAATTGCAACTCCAAAAAATTGAAAGAATTCCTTCATTTTAGCAATATTATTCAATCCAATTGAGTTTTCTCGCACTCAATTCAATAATGTTTCAGAAGTAATATTTAAATCTCCTGTATCATCAATAAATTTCGATCCTGTTGATTCATCTTCATCTTTGTTTGTACAAGCAACAACAGTTAAACCTGTTGTGGCCACCATACCCAATCCTCCTAAGATAGTTAACAATTTTTTCATTCATGTCCTCCAAAAAATACAATATAAGTTATTATAAACAATTTATTGATTTATAACTACTAAAAAATATATAATTTCACTAGAAAGGCAGATAAAAAATGCTTGATAAAAAAAACTTTCCTGTCTTAAGAAACAATCCTCGTTTAATTTATTTAGATAGTGCTTCAACAACTTTAAAACCAGATTTAGTGATTGCAGCAGAGGCTGAGTTTTTAACTAAAAATGGGGCCAATCCACATACGGATGCTTTTGAAAATGCCCTTTTAGCGAGTGAAATGATTGAAAGCACAAGAAAAACCATCGCCAATTTTATTGGCGTGGAAAATGTGCAAGAAATTGTTTTTACAACTGGGGCCACCATGTCGATTAATCAAATTACGCATGGTTTAAAGCATTTAATCCAACCAGGGGACGAAATTTTAGTCACTGATTTAGAACATGCTGCGAATTTACTTCCATGAATCGTTTTAGCCAAAGAAACTGGGGCTCTAATTAAAACTTTAAGTTTAAACCCCCAAACAATGGGAATTGATCTTTTTAAGTTAAAAAGATCAATTACTGACAAAACTAAAATTGTGACTTTTGCTCATGCCACTAATACCATTGGTTATTTAAATGATGTTGGTTTAATTTCTTTAGAAATTAAACAAATTAATCCAAATGTCATTATTTGTGTTGATGCTGCTCAATCAATTGGGCATACCGAAGTCAAAATTGACCAATGAGCGATTGATTTTTTAGCATTTTCAGCCCATAAAATTTATGGTCCATTTGGAATTGGGGTTTTATGAGGAAAAATGAAGTTATTAAAACAAATGCCACCTTTAATTTATGGTGGAGGGATGAGTAGTTATATCGCTGAAGATTATTCAGGATATGAATTAACTGCTGTGCCACATAAATTTGAAGCAGGCACACCAAATTTAAGTGCCATTCAAAGTTTTCAAAAAGCGGTCCAATGAGTGAGTGAAATTGGGATGAACAAGATTCAAACCTATGAACAAGAATTAAAAACTTATGCTATTGCCCAAATTAACAAGCTGAATTTAGCAAAAAAAATCACTTTTTATAATTTAAATAATCATGCACCAATCTTAACTTTTAATGTTAATGGATGAAATGCTCAGGATGTGGCTAATTATCTTGATGTCAAGCACAATATTGCTGTGCGAACTGGGGAGCATTGTGCGAGATTAACTGGGAAAATGTTTGCCAAAAATTCTATTCGTGCCAGTTTTGGAATTTACACAACAAAAAGTGATATTGATCTTTTGTTAAATGCTTTAACAAAAGAAGACGAATTTTTAGATGTCTTTTTTACATAGGAGGGTTATGAAACAATATACAGAACAAGAAATGCGAAAAATTATTGTTGAACGTTATTCAAAACCACAAAATTTTTCCGAACAAAAACCAAATCTATACATCGAAGCAAAATTAAAATTAGACACCTGTTCTGATCAATTAAATTTGTTCATTAAAACTGCTAATAATTTAATTATTGATGTTAAATTTAATGGCACAGGATGCGCGATTGCCACAGCTAGTGCTGATATTTTATGTGAGATGATGAAAAATCAAAGCTTTGAAAAAGCTGGTGAACTTTTAAATGAATACACCCATTTAATTGAACATGACCAAGAAGTTGATACAAATCTTTTAAATGATTTAATCGTCTTTCAAAATGTGCACAAACAACGTGCGAGAAAAAAATGTGCCACATTATTTAGTAATGGAATATTTGCAATCATTAAAGGAGAAAACAATGAAAAATAATAAAACGCAATTGCGTGAAAGTTACTTGCAAATTCGAAATATGCTGTCTGATGAATTCGTCCAATTTGCCAATCAAAATTTAACCAGAAAAGTCATTTGATTTATTAATAAATATCAATTGAAAAAGATTGGAATTTATTTAGGAACCCAAAATGAAGTTGATACCAAGGAAATTATTCAATTTTGTTTACTAAACAAAATTGAGGTTTATGTGCCAAAATCGGAATTAGATAGTAATCAAATGCAGTTTAAAAGAATTAAAAATTTGACAACTGACCTTCTGAAAAATGAAAAATGAGACATCCTCGAACCACTGGCAAATAAACCAGATTTAGTCGATTCAAATGATTTAGACGTCTTATTTATGCCACTTGTGGTTTTTGACAAAGACTTGAACAGAATTGGGATGGGCAAGGGTTATTATGATCGTTGAATTAAAGAACATGATTTTCATAAATACAAAATCGGGTTAGCTCAATCAAGTCAATTTACAAATAAAATTATTGACACCAATGAACATGATGTGAAATTGAATTTTGTGATTAGTGAAAAACAAATTCATATTCCGTTACAAGAAACAGAAGAGTTAGACGAAACTTTAGATGTCACTTATTGAAGATTAAATGAAGATGAATTAGATTAACGGTTGAAAAGTGCCGAGCGCAAGCATAAAATTAAAAATGAAATGGAGTTACAATGATTAAAGTAAATTTAGAATATACAGGCTTAAATGATCTATCACAAGAAGTAAAAGATAGTGAAATTATTAAAGTTGATGCAATGATTAGAAATAGAACTGGGGCTGGGGCTGATTTTTTAGGATGAGTTGATTGACCAGTTAATTTTGATTCAACTGAATACAAAGCAATGAAAAAAGTGGCGAAAAATCTTCGCTCAAAAATCGATACATTAATCGTGATTGGAATTGGGGGTTCTTATTTAGGAACCCGTGCTGCTGATGAAATGATTCGTGGATTAAATCACAGTGATAAAGTGGAAGTCATTTATGCTGGGCATACAATGAGTTCAAGTTATACTGACCAATTAACAAAATATTTAAAAAATAAACATTTTGGAATTGCTGTTGTTTCTAAATCAGGAACAACAACTGAACCAGGAATTGCTTTTCGAATTTTAGAAGGTCAATTAGTGCAACAAGTTGGGGCTGAAGCTGCCAAAGAATTGATTGTGGCAATTACTGATAAATCAAAAGGAGCTTTAAAAGCTTTAGCAGATCAAAAAGGATATCAAACATTTGAGATTCCTGATGATATTGGTGGACGTTTTTCAGTTCTAACACCTGTCGGAATTTTCCCGTTGTTAGTGGCTGGGGTGAATACTGACAACATCTTTGATGGAGCAAAAAAAGCAAGAAAACAATTATCAAAACATGATCTTGCTAATTCAGCATACCAGTATGCAGCAGCACGTTATGTTTTAAATACTAAGTATGGTTACAAAACAGAAGCATTAGTTTCATATGAATCACAAATGCAATTATTAACTGAATGATGAAAACAATTATTTGGTGAATCAGAAGGAAAAGACGGTAAAGGATTATTACCAACATCAATGGTTTTTTCAACAGACTTGCACTCATTAGGACAATGAGTGCAAGAAGGAACAAGAAACGTGATGTTTGAAACAGTCATTCGTGTTAAAAAACCACTTGCAAATGTTAAAGTTCCAAAAAATAAAGATAACTTAGATGAATTAAATTATTTAACAAGTAAAACATTACATGAAATTAATTCAACAGCCATTGAAGGAGTTTTAGATGCTCACTTTAATGTTGGTAAAATGCCAAATATCGTTTTAGAATTTGACAAGATGGATGATGAAATGTTCGGATATTTAGTTTACTGATTTGAAATGGCAGTTGCAATGAGTGCTTATTTATTAGAAGTCAATCCTTTCAACCAACCTGGAGTTGATATTTATAAAAAGAATATGTTTAAACTTTTAGGAAAACCTGAATAAACAATAAAAAATGAAGCTTATAAGCATTTACTTATAAGCTTCATTTTTTTCTTTTTTAAAGATTAGTGCGAATTTTATTAAGCATTAATTTTTATTACAACAGTCTTCATGTAGACAATAAGTTCTTTTTTAGTCATATTACGAAGATTTGCATCTTTTAATTTAATGTCTAATTCTTTGGCTTGTTCACGTAAAGATGATGCATGTTTTTGTAATTCACTTCGTGGTTCAGATATCGCATCTGATCCATCGATTTTAGTTCTTTCTTGAATTGACATTTGGGCTTTTTTAGCTTTTGCTTCTTCACGAGCTTTGATCATTTTTTCTTGTTCAGCTTTTTCGTTAGTTGCTGCCAATGCTTTTTCATGTGCTTCACGTTCTAACTTGTCTGCTTCTTCATGTTTTTTTAATTCAGCAGCATATTTTTCAATTAAATCTTTAGTTAAAATATGTGCATTATTATTTGATTCTTTTGCTGGTTTTAGGTTTGTTGATTTGACAACTTTTTTGACAGTCGATTTTTTCACTTCAGCTTTTAGTTGCTTTGGTTTTTCAGTTTTTTCAACTTTTTTTGCAGTTGGTTTTTTAACTTCGGTTTTTGGTTGTGTTGGTTTTGGTTTTTCAGTTGTTGGTTGTTCTTTGATAACCTCATCATTTTTATTATCAGATTTTGGTTCAACCGGATTAGGTTTAATTTCAATTTCAACTTTTGGTTGACATTGACCAGTGCTGGTTGGAGCACATAGAATCATAATTCCGCCAATAATTCCTAAAATTCCACCAAATATAATTGCTAAAACGGCGATTAAAACTTTCTTATCAGTCGCTTTATTTTTGATACTTTGACTTGCAAAAATCAAATTAATAATATTCGGAATTAAAACTATCATATAGAAAATAAATGAAATTTTCTTCACAAGAGCCATTTCCGGATTTGTTGTTGTAATCAATTCAAAGTCACCTGTTTGTGCGCTATTCATAAAACTAGCGTAAAGACCAACATTGGCCAATGAAAAGAAAAACATAACACTTGCCACAACAGCCATCGCCAATGTGATAGCAGCACCAACGATGATTAGTATAATTCCCGTCCTATAGTTTCCCTCAAATTTTGTTTGTTGCATTTTCTCTCCTTGCTTTCAAATAAATATTATAGGATTCTAAATAAAATAAAATAAATTTTTTGCTTTTCTAAAAATTAAACATCATTAGCAGGAGTGCAAATTTTATTGTAATGACTTTTTGCATTGATGTTCTCTTTTTTGATGTGGTTATGATAATGTTTTAAAAACTGATTTATCATACAGATAAATCAGTAAAAAATTTAAATAAAAAAAGACAAATAAATTGTCTTTAGTAATCAATTTCGTTGTCAATACTTTCAAGTACTTTGATGGTTTTTTTTGTCAACTCTAAGAATTTATCTCTTTGTGCAAAATCATTGTTTTGAATTAAATCAACAAAAACTTGAGTTTCATAAATCATGCTATTAATGCTTTGGTCGTTGGTAAAGATTTCTTCTACTGTCGATTTATATTTTTGATCTCATTTACAAATAGCAATTTTTTTCAAACTGTTTGGATTGTCAAAAATTAAATTCACTCGATCTTCAGTCGCTAATTCATTATTAATTCCTGAAAAAGACATTTTAGAATTATTAATTGTGGTCAAAATTCCATTTTCATGTTCTAATAAAACATTATTAATGATTGAAACACCATTTGGCAATTTTCTCTTCATTGATTTAACATGTTTAATATCACCTAATAAATCAATTGCGAATTGAACTGGATAAACTAACATATCATATGTTGTTCCACGTCCAAGATTGGGTTCAAAACTAGATGGGTTTTGACCACTTTTTAATTCTGGCATAAATCTTGAATAACTTGATTGAGTCAAATTAACTGTCACAATATCATATTGATTTTTAAAGTCTTTTAATAATTGATATTGGGGATAATGGATGGGTTTAAATGCTTCCATTAAAATTAAATTTTTTGCTTTGGCAATTTTCATCAATTCTTCAAATTCTTGAACTTTAAAAGTTGCTGTTTTTTCAACAAAAACGTGTTTGTTGTTTTCTAACAAATATTTAGCAATTTCATAATGGGTTCCGTTAGGCGTCCCAATATAAACACAATCAACAAAAGCAATTAATTCTTTTCAATCCTCAACAATTTTTGTGTTTTCACTTAAATTAGCTCTTTCGATCAATTGCCTTGCTGTTTGTTCTTTTCGCGAACTAACAGCAGTTACTTCTAAATTTTCAATTTGTTTTGCTGCATGAATAAACATATCAGCAATATATGATGTTCCAATAGTTCCTATTTTTATCACAATTAGACCTCGTTCTATACTTTCAATTGTAATCCTTAATTATCAGTTTTTATTTCATAATTAAAAAATATTTATCCTAAACATGATTTTTTCGTAATTTTTTTCTTGTTTTTCTAAAAATAAGAAAAAAAATCAATCTCTAATTCAACTTTTTAAAGCTGAATTAGAGATTGATAAGGTTACTTTTTAAAAACTCAATTATTTTTTATGTTTTAAAAACATTTTACCTTCTTCGCTTGGCAAACGATTGGTTCAGCTATCTAAATCTACTTTACCAATTTCATCATTAATGCGATAAATTCTGGCATCTAAACTATCAAAGGTTGATAGAATTACAGCTTCAATAATCACTGGTTCAGTTGGTGAACCATATTCATTTTTACCATGACTTGCAAGCACCATGTGTTGGAGTAATGTGACATATTTATTTGTTAAATTATTTTCTAAATCAAGATAATTTAAATCTTTGGCAACTTGGGCAATCTCAGCATTTCCAATTGAAATATGTCCAATTAATTTTCCTTCTAAAGAATAATCGCTGCCATTAACATCAAGTAATTCAATGATTTTTCCAATATCATGCAAAATTGAACCAGCGATTAATAACTCTCAATCAATATTGGCATATGTATAAAAAGGTTTAATTGCTAAAGCATTTTTCACTAAAGTATAACTATGTCAAAATAATCCTGATTCCACATTATGATGAATATTCATCGCAGCTGGATAAGTTTTAAATTCATGTTCATATTTTTTGATTAAAGCCAAAGTAATATTTTTATATACTTCATTTTCAAGTGAATTTAAAATCTTCATTAAATCGAGAAAATCTTTTTCAATATCAATTGGGGCAATAATCACAAATTCTTTCACATCAATCCCAAGTTTTAATAAATCTTCTTGTTCTAAAATGTTATAACCATTAATTTTGGCTTGTAATTGACCTCTAAATTCTGATGTTGTGGCATCAATTAGTTCAATAATATTATTTGGTTTAATCTTGGTTTTGTCAGCTTCAGTGACAATTCACTTTCTTGCCTCTAGTCTTCCTGTGTTATCAACTAAGTGAACGATCATGTAATTTTGACCATTAGCCCCAGTTAAAACATTAACTTTTTCAATTCTCGCGATTAAATTAACGTTTTTATTGTCCGCTGTTATTTCTTTTATTTTTTGCATTTCTTGTCTCCATTATTTTAATTTTATCTTTTTTATTCTCTTGATTACAATAACAAGTAAAATATATTCATAGAAACAGGTAAAAAATGAAAACATTATTAATTGATGCTGGTAATACAACTGTTGATTTTCGCGTTTATAACGCCGAAAATAAAACCTTGACCAAAAAACATCGCTTTTACACATACACAAATGAATGAAAGGATCCAAGTTTATTTAACGACTCTGAATATGATCAGATTATCTTTGCCAGTGTCGTGCCCGATTTTACAAGTTATGTAAATGAGTTAAATCTTCATGCAATTGATTTAAAAGATACTAAACATTGAAGTCCTGAAGCAGTTGGGATTGACAATGTTGAAGAATTGGGAGCAGATTTTATTGCTAATTTACATGCAATTAGACAACCAAATACAATTATTGTAAGCCTTGGGACAACAACCACTTTTATGAAAGTGACTAACTATAAATTTGATGGTGTGATCATTGCTCCTGGAATTAGAAACAGTTTAAAAACAATGATTAGATCTGCTGCCCAATTAAAAAATAGCAAATTTGAATGAAGTGATAAAAAAATTGGTTTCAATACGCTAACAGCAATTAATATTGGTGCTATTAATGGCCATTTTGAAATGATTAAAGGTTTGATTCGTCAATTAGAAATTGATGAATCATACAAAGTGATTGTGACTGGTGGAAATGCTAATTTAATTAAACAAGGGATCACAAACGAAAATTGAATTTACAATGAAAAATTAATTTTTGATGGCATGATCAAAATGTTATAATCCATAAAACAATTTAAAAAAGGAACTATATGATTTGTATAAAAAAAGATTGCAATAACCAAGCAAGTGCAAAAGTTTGCGAAGATGTTTTAGATGTGAATTCTTCTGAAAATAAATGAGTAACAGAAGAACCGACTTATAAAAAGGTTTCATTATATTATTGCAAAAAACATTTCCAAGAAGTAATTGATGTTTTAACAACTAGCAAAAATTAATATTTTTGAATATCAATTGATGTATAATAGATTTAGTTAAAGTTATCTTTAGCAATTAAGTATGGGGACATGTGTCACGCTAAAAAAGAACTTCGGTTCTTTTTTTGGTTTTACGTAACATTTCACCACCATCGTTTTTATAAATATTGATTATGACTTTTTTTGAATTTCTATTGCTTTTTTTGCTCAAAAATTCAATTTTTTGTTATTTTTATGGCAAAAAAAGCAAAAAACCTGAGAAAGTTTCTGACCCTAAATGTATTAATAATGTTTTAGGAATAAAATCAAAGTGTCTAGAAAACATTATTAACACTAAAAATACTTTTTTTGCTTTAGTTTGATTAATTTCATCAAGAAATTAAACAACTAACAAAAACAATCAGACTTAAAAAAACTAGACATTTTTTATAAGGTACACTGAAAAAATTACTTTTCAACAACTAAGAGCCTAAGCATTTTTAGAAGTTAAACGGGAGGAAAAGTATGGACAAAATATTTGATAAAAAAATCGACAGGAGCAAAAACGAGGAGAAGAAATGATCTGTGGAATACTTAAAAACAGTTTTTCCAGTTGATTATTCTAAAAAAGTGCACAATTTATCAATTGCTGACATTGATTTTGAAACACCAGAATCAATTGTCAAAGCAATCGCAGAACGTGCAAATAAAAAAACTTATAGCTATGGTTATGTGCAAAATGCAGCGATTGACGCGATCTATGATTGATATAAAAAATTACACAATATCACTATAGAAAAAGACATGATTAAAATTGTTGATGGAATTATTAATTCAATGATGGAAATCATTAAGGTATATGCCAAAGTTGGGGAAAGTGTTTTAATCCAAACCCCAGTTTATAAACCTTTTCAAGAAGTTGTTGAAAATACTCAACGTAAATTAATTGTCAACAAATTAATTTACAAAAATAATCAATATGAAATTGATTTTGATGATTTCGAAAAACAAATCGCCTTGAATGATGTCAAAATCTTTATTTGATGCAATCCCCATAATCCAGGTGGAAGAGTTTGACATGATGACGAAGTCATCAAAATTATTGAAATTTGCAATAAATATAATGTTTTAATTTTATCTGATGAAGTGCATGGGGATTTAGTTTTAAAAGGTGAACATAATTCAATTTTAAAATGAAGAGATAAAGCTAAAAACTTTGTTGTCGTCAATTCTCCCAACAAAGGTTTCAATCTTGCTGGATTATATGGCTCATATATGATTTTTTCTAATCAAAAAATCTTAGATCAAGTGATGGAAATGTATAAACACAATCGAGTAATGACCCCAAACGTCTTCTTTCAACCAGCCATGATTGCAGCTTACACTAATCAAGATGCATTTGATTGATTGAAAGCGATGAAGAATTATGTTTATGATAACTATCTATTGATTAAAAGTGAGTTAAGCAAAATTAGTTGCTTACATCCAATGAACATGGACGCTTCATATATTATTTGAGTTAAAATTAGTGCCAATCTTGATTGAGTCGAACTGAAAAAAATCTTCTTTAAACATGGGGTGATTGTCAATTTTTCTGATGCTTTTGCATATGCAGAACCTGGTTGATTTAGAATTAATATCGGTCTATCTAGACCTGAATTAATCAAAGCAATTGATGAAATCAAAGCTATTTTTAAAGAATTAAATCTTTACTAAAAATTACAAAGTTACAAAAATTAACTTTGTAATTTTATTTTTGAGGATCCAAATTTGCTGAAAAAACAAATTTGGATCAACATTAAAAAATCAAAATATGAAAGGATTTTTAAATTTTATGGACAAAAAAGAAAAAATTAAAAATATGCTTATGTTCAAACGCAAGCCAGATTCTGGTGAAGAAAAAATTGGTTTAAAACAAATGATTTGGTTGGGATTTGATTACACTGTCTCAATGAGTTTTGTTTTAATCTTAACTAATGCTTTTAGCGGGGAAAAAGGAGTGGGTTACCATCTCTTTTGAATCATCCTTTTAGGAGCATTTGTCGCCGGGATTGCTGGGATGGCGTTTGCTAAATGTGCAAATATATTTTCCTCTAAAAGTGGAGGACCATTTGAATACTCAAGAAGAACATTTGGTCATTTCGGGGGATGAATGATTGGAATTTATCAATATATTTTACTGCCGATTTCTGCTAGTGCAAACCTTTTAGTTTTACTATCAATCGCGTTAGAAGGTTTGTATTCGACCACAATGTGAGGCACTGTTGAACAAACACAGTTATACTTGAATTTAATTTCAATTGGAATTTATGTTGTGATTGCTTTAACTGTTTTATTAGGAACTAAAATTTTTAAATTAGCAACCAATGTCACAAGTATTGTTAAATGAGCTGTGATGGTGATGGTTTATATTGGAGCAATCATCATCATGGCAAGAACTAGTGGAGGAAAATTTAACGAAGCACAAAATGCTGGAAGCTTAACATTGGGCAATTTCAACACAGCTTTCACCGCCTTCTTTTATGCTTTTACTGGTTTTGAAACATTTTCAACAATTGGGGAAAATGTTAAAAATCCGAAAAAAACAATCCCCAAAACCATCATGATTGTTTTGGGGATTGCGGTAGTATTTTATATGGTGGGACTAGTCTTTTTCATCGGAGCACTTGGAAGTGTCTTTCCTAAAAACCCCAATAATGAAATCATCCAAATGGTGATGGGAACTGGAGCATTAGTTTTTGTTGGCATCTCTTTGATTGCCCAAAACTTAAACAACTTTATGCAAGGAACTTATTATAGTGGTGGAGCACTTCAACCATTAGCTCAACACAAAATGATTTCTGCCAAACTGGCAGCCAAAGACAAAACTGGTTTAGCGATTCGTGCGATTTTTATCAATATTATTTTTACGGTTTTATTCGCGACAATCTGGTTGGTATTGCCATTTATTTTAAAAGATAACTCTGTGGATTTTGCCACAATTGTTGGTTTTAAATCAGTTGTCCTGTTCATTATTTATGGAACCGTGATTGTGATTGCTTTATGGCTAAGCATTAAAAAGAAAACTAAAACTAATCTTGTGTTAATGGTACTTTGAGTTTTTGGTTTAGTTTTCTTTATCTATCAAAGTGTCGTTTATTTCGTTGATTGAGATGCTCATAAATGACAAACTTTAACTTTTATTGTTGTTACTGCTTTAGCAATTGGCTGGTACTTTGTTGGAATTTATCCCAAATACAAAAAACGAATAGCGAGTGGTGAACTCAAAAAGGAAAGTATTAACGATCTACCAAATTGATTAGATTCAGAAGAGTTTTTGGAACTATCAACATTGAAAGCTAAGCAACTTGAAATGAAAATGCGTAGTTTAAAAGATGGAAGTGATGGTATTTCTACTCCGAGATTAATTCTTCAAAACAAAGTTAAAAATAAATACAAAAAAGCTGATGTGAAATTAGATATTAGTGCTTGAACTAAAATTGAATTACTAAATAAATTAAATGAATAATCAATAAAATCCAGTTAAAATATTAGAAAATAATTTAGAAGGAAAAAATAAATGAAAAAAATAAACACCGATAAAGCCCCAAAAGCACTTGGTCCATATTCACAAGCGATTTTGACAAATGATCAAACACTATACCTCTCTGGACAGCTTGGAATTGATCCGATTAGTGGAAAATTAGAAAGTGGAATTGAAGCACAAACCAAAAGAGTTTTAAACAATATTAATGCGATTTTAGAAGAAGCAAATTTCAATAAAAATCATGTTGTTAAAACCACAATCTTTTTAAACAGTATGGATGATTTTCAAATTGTAAACAGCATTTATGAACATTATTTTGGCGACCACAAACCAGCTAGAAGTACCATTCAAGTTGCAAAATTACCAAAAAATGGTTTAGTTGAAATTGAAGTAATTGCTAAAAATTAACATCTAATATTTATATTAGAAAACGCAACATTTAGGTTAAACCTAAATGTTGCGTTTTTGAATTTTAAATTTAAATAATTATTTTTTTCTCTTTTTATAAGGACGTTTATATCAAGGTGTATATTGATCGTCGTGAAGTTTTTCACTTAACAGATTTGGATTTTGACGCACTGCCAAAACTTCACGTAAGAATCTTAATCTTGCTTCTTTTAATAAAAGTTTGTCATAATCCATATTAAACAATCCCATAAAAGTACCAATAATTAACGCTCCAACAAAGTTTCCTAAAACCGCTGGAATGATATTTAAAGAAAGATACAACCAAGCTGAATTTACATTGAACAAATAATCATGTCCTGGACTAGTTTGAATATTACCAGCCACATTTGGATCAATTGCTAAGATGATTAAAACTCAAGCACCATATCAATTAGCAACACAATGTTGATAACCTCCAATGGCAAAAAAGAATAAAACCACAATATACATAATCATTGTAGCAACTGTATTTCCTTTAGTTGATTTAGCTCCTTGGGTCGCTAAACAAATTAAGAAATTACATAAAATCCCACTAAAAAAGACTCATGAAATGGTTTGTCAAACATCTCCATTGGTAAATGTTTGACCAGTTTTAATTGCTGTTCCAACACTGTAAAGTTTACCTAAACCAAATGATTCATAAGCATAAATCAACAGTTTATCATTCCCATTAAAAGCCCCAGATAAGAACAAAATCCCTAAAAAGATTCCGATTCCAGCAATATTTCCAAGATAAACTAGACCACACGCTTTTAAGAAAATCGATCACTTTTCAACTCTTCGAAACATTGTGCGGTTATATCACATGTGAGCAGTGACAAAACCACCACCCAAAAAGGCAATTAATAAAATCACTCCCGAAAATAAAAGACCTGTTAATAATTTCACAACCGAAGCATTTTCCATTTTGTATGTTGCATACAAAATGGCAGTATAAGCAACCCCAATTCAAATCCCGGCTAACAAACCACCAAAAAATTGTTTGATTGAGCTTAAGCGTAAACCATCAGAAATTACTCTAAAAGTATGGATATATCCATAATTGTGGTATGCCACATCTTTGTTGTATAAAGGTGTGTAATCAACTTTTTCTAATGTATGAATTTCTTCTTGAATTTCATCATTTGTCATTGACCTTGTTAATTTTTTCATTTTTAAAAATTTATTTTGTTCCATTTTTCCATTTATCTTCCGTTTAAATATAACCTTATGATTATAGAGTATTTTTTATGTTTTGAAAGGATTTTAAAACATAAAAAATAAAAAGTAGTTGACACTACTTTTTGATTCAAGAAACCAAGATTTTCATCTCTCCAGTTGCTGTGATTTGTTCAATCGACCCTAGTGTGATCGCTGATTCACCAAGTTGAAAATCTTGGTTGTTAATTGTCCCTTGACCAGATAAAACCGTTAATTGTAATCAATATGGTTGTTCATCAATTTCAAGTTTTAAATTATTTTTTGTATCTCAAATATTAATTGAAAAATATTGGCTTGAAAAAATCTGTCCCGTTTGTTGTCTGACAATCACATCTTGTGAATCTGGAATTAAAGTACAATTAATTGAATCCTCAAGATCTAATCTTCGTGGTTGACCATGGTCATCCAAACGTTTGTAATCATAAAAACGATAAGTGATATCACTCGATCTTTGCACTTCACAAACAACAACTCCTGGAGTGATCGCATGCACTTTACCAGGTTCAACATATAAAAAATCACCAACTTGCACTTTCACTTTTTTTAATAATTTATCTCATTGATCATGTTCAACCATTGACTCTAATTCTTGTTTTGTTTTTGCATGATGTCCATAAATTAAATGAGCATCAACTGGGGCATCCAAAACCAATCAAGATTCTGGTTTTCCTAAACAATGGTGTTTTTTTAAAGCATATTCATCATCGGGATGCACTTGCACAGATAAATAATCATTGGGTGAAATTATTTTTACCAACAAGGGAAACTCACCTTGGTAATCACCAAATAATTGACGATTATCTTCAAAAACATTTTTTAAAGCTTGATCTTTAAATTTTCCTGTGGTTAAAAAACTCATTCCATTATCATGGGCTGAAATAATTCAAGCCTCACCAATATTTTTATTTAAAGGAATATCAAATCCCATTTTTTTCAATCCATTTCCACCTCAGATTTTTTCTGAAAAGAAAGGTTTTAATTTAATTATTTCCATATTTAACCTCTTATTTATTTTTAAATTCAATAATTCCTTTTATTGAATTTAAATAATTTTCCAACTCCATTTTTGATTTGGAAAAATAACTTTCTCCATTTCCTTCATCAAAAGCTTTTTGCATAATTCCTAAATTTGCTTTCATCGGTTTTAAATGTTTAATTTTTTCATTCGTCACATAATTATGTAATGCTCCCATCACTGTTGTTGAAGGAAATTTAGGTAATTTTTGGTTTGTCAGCGAAGCAATAATTCCTAAGCTAGCAATAATTCCGCTCATACTTGATTCAACATAACCTTCAACACCAGTGATTTGACCAGCGAAATACACATTTTTTCTGCGCATTACTTGAAGTTTATTATTTAAAATTTTAGGTGAATTAATATAATAATTTTTATGCATCACTCCGTACCTAACAATTTTCATATCCCCCATTCCTGGTAGTTGTGATAAGACTCTTAATTGTTCTGGTCATTTTAAATTGGTTTGAAAACCAACAAAATTATAAAGTGTATCAATTGCATCATCTTGTCTTAATTGAACAACTGCATATGGTTGAGTTTGATCTGGTTTTAAAAGGTTATTGGGTGACATTGGCCCATGCAATAAAATCTTTTTACTTTCTTTGGCCATCACCTCAATTGGTTGACAACCTTTAAAATAAATTTCTTTTTCAAAGTCTTTTGTTTGAACAGTTTCAGCTTGCTTTAACTGTTTAACAAAAGCATCAAATTCAGCTTCATTTAAAGGAATACAAATGTAATCTCCTTGATCTTGATTATGTCTTGAAGCTTGATAAACATAACTAAAATCAATACTATCTTTGGCAATAATGGGGGCTGATGCATCTAGATAAAAGAGTTTTTGTTTGCCAATTAAACGTTCAATTTCACTTTTCATTTTTTCACTTGTTAAAGGTCCGGTTGTAATTAAAGTAATGTCATTAACATCATCAATTGCATCCACTTCTTTGTAAATAACTTCAATGTTTGGGTGATTTTGGATTTTGTCAGTCACATAATCTGAAAATTTAACGCGATCAACAGCTAAAGCATCATCACTTGGAATACAAGTTTGATAGGCTGCTTCAATAATTAAAGAATTAAACATTTGCATTTCTGCTTTTAAAATTCCAACAGCATTTTTTAAGGATTTAGATCTTAATGTATTCGAGCAAACTAATTCGGCAAAAGAATCCAATTTTTGAATTGGATTCTTTTGCATAGTTTTAGATTCATAAAGTTCAACTTTAAATCCATGTTCTGCTAATTGATATGCAGCTTCACATCCAGCTAATCCAGCTCCAATAATTTTAATTTTCATAACATTAATATTATATTATGATTTAAGATTTGCAATTAGATTAATTGAAGTAATTTTAAATGATGGAACGAGATTAACCTTCAATATAGATAGTCATGATGTTAATATGAATTTATATTACTAAAATCTTGAAAAAATCAGGAATTAATGGGCATTTTTAAGTTTTTTTGTTAAAACAAGCAATAATATAAATATAAATCGATAAAAATAACTTATGCAAAAAGTTTATGTATTTTAAAAAATGAATAAAGAAAAACAACAATTAAGAAATACATTCTTTCATAAAAGTTAGTTAATGGTATTGTGAAAAGAGGTTAATTTATGAATAAAAATGCAAAAGGCATAACTGTTTCAAGATCTGTTTGAATTGGTATTGTTGCTTTTTTAACATTGACACAAATCTATTTGATTGTATTGAGTGCAATTGATGATCAATTCGGTTTATGAGGCATAATTGAATTTAGCATCTTTCTTGTGATTGGGGTTGCTTATTTAATTAGTTTTGTTTTATATCACAAAGATATTATTAAAGGTAAGATTTGAAAATATTTATTTCCTAATAAAAAACCAGTAATTTATAAAGACGTGTTCAAATTAAATTGAATAAATTTTTTTACTAGCCAATTGTGAATCGCCTTAGGAATTGCGTGTTCATTTATATTACCATTCGATAAAAATGGACCAGCATGATATCAAGGAGCTCATCTTCTTTGAAGTTTGGTTATTACATGGTTTATACTTGGTGGATTAGGGATGATTGGGGCAATTGGGGCAATTATTACAAACTATAGCCAACGTGATTGGAAAAAATATACAAAATATTTTGCTTTGCTAGGTTTAGTTCCTGGAATTGCATATACAGTTTATGAATTTTGTAATCGAAATAATAGTGAAGAAAATGAATTAAATCTGTTAAACATAAATGATAGTAATTAAGAAAAACAAGAAGGAGGTAATTATGAATAAAAAAGGCATAAGTATTTTAGGTGCTGTTTGAATCGGTTTTGTTGCAAGTTATACATTTGCATGATTTTTGCCACTAACGATGAGTCTCATTCCGGATGGATGAGGGTCAGAAGGAGTGATAGTATCTAGTGTTGTGTTAATGTTAGGGACCATCTATTTAGTAGGTTTTGTTTTATATCACAAAAATATTATTAAGGGTAAAATCTGAAAATATTTATTTCCCAATAAAAAACCATTAATTTATAAAGACATGTTTAAATTAAACTGAATAAGTTTATTCCTTAGCATCAGTTGACTTATTTTGGCTTTTGCTTTATTTCAATTATTGTGAAGTTTTGGGGATAATATAAGCGATTGACCAATTCCATTATTGGTTATTGTTATTGTATGATTTGTCATTGGATTCTTAGGTTTTATTGGTTCTATGGGGGCAATTTTGACAAATTATAATCCGGATAATTTGTCAAAATTAGGAAAATATTTTTCCTAATTAGGTTGAATGTTTGGAATTGTCTATGGAGTTTATGAGCTATGCAATCAAGAAGAAAGTGAATTGAATAAACAATTTCTTCGAACTCAACAAAGATTAGAACAAAATACTGGCATTACAGTTTTGGATTCAACTTGATTAATGATCGTCTTTAGTTTTTGAATCAGTTCAATAATTTCAATTTTAACGGGTGCATTACTAGACAAAACATGAATGACTATTTGAGGATCTATTTTGTTAATATTTACAACCCTTTATTTAGGCTTATATTTGATGTACAAAAAAATGAAAATAAACAATAAATTTTTAACTTTAATTTTTCCGAGAGAAAAATTAAAAATAAAACAAGATCTTTTATTTTTGGTTTGAGCAAATTGCATATTGGCCATTATTGGAATCGCTTCAAGTGTTGTTTTAATTGTTGTTGGTAAACTAGGTGGTGTGCATTTGATTTCGATTATCTTTTACATGGTTTTAAATGTAATTGCCATTTTTTGCGGTTTGGGCATTTTTTATATTTCACATTTTTTACCAGTCGAATTTAATGTTTATATTAAATATTTAGCATTGTTTTGTTTCTTTATTGGAACCATTTATGCAATCTATATGTTTTTGAATATAGACGAAATCATTCAAAAAATATCTTATTCAGAAGACCATTTAAGTGAAGATTCTTTATAACAAAGAGCTATTGATTAATCCAAAAAAAAATGAAAATTTTTGTTAAAAAATGCAATGAATTTAGTCATTGCATTTTTTATAACATAAATTCTTTTCTTTTAAAGTTTCAGCAAGATAGATATGCCAATACACTAATTACGGCAACATTAATCCCCATTGAACCAATCACCCAACCCAAATTTGTGTAAGCCCCATCAGGTTTAATAACTGCTACAAGTAAGGAATTAAGATTGAAGTATTGAATATATCCCCCTAATTCAAGACCAACTAATGTTTTTAAAATTTGGAATATACTTAGATACAAAAATATCCCAGAGTTGATAAGTCCGGTCACACGATCAAGACTCGAAAAAATAACGGTCACAAGGATGTAAATTGTTGTAAACATTAATGTAAACAAAATTATGCCAAGCAATTGTAAAACTAAACGTCCAAAATGTTGGTTGGCATCAACTGCAACTGCAGAAGTAATTAAAAAAGGTAATAATGATGGAATCAAAATTATTAAAGTAACTGACCAAAGAAAACATATTTTTGAAAACATAATTCTATTTCTTGATATGGGAGCAGTCATTCATAAATTGATTTGTCCACTTCTTATTTCTTGACCGATCATATTTCTAGTTAAGGAAAAACTTAATAAAGAAAAGAATAAAATTCTATATAAATTAAATCAATTTAAAGTTCCTAAAATGCTTGTCTGATGTTCCTTACCAGTAGCTACAATAACTATATTGCGATCAGTGATTGATGAAAGAATCGGAGAAAGAAACATGATTGTACTTAAACCTACAAAAATAATTCCAAAAATAAGAATTATTTTTCAATTATTTTTGTAATGAGCAATCATTAAATGCATGTTTGGGAAAAAGCTATTTATTTTTTTCATAATTTTTTGTTCTTTCCATTTTTTCTATGCTTATTTCAATTTTTAAATGTTCCTTACATTCAAAATTGAAAACCAAGCATTAATATTCGTATTACTCTATCATTTTTATCCCATTAAATCTTTTCTTTTGAAAATGAAAGACGGTAAATAAGTCAGTCCACTAATTAAAGCAATATTGATGAACATTGAACCAATAATTCATCCAAGATTTTCACGATATAGTTGAACATGATTATATGGGTCGCTATTATAAACCCAAACAAGCAATGATTTAAGATTAATGTATTGAAAATATCTAGATCATTCTTGACCCAAAAATCCAAAAGCAGTAAAAACAATCATGTAAAGAATAATCTCAGCATGAATCATACCAGTGACGCGTCCCATATTCGAACACGCAAGAGCAATTGATGCAAAAAGTGTTGAAATCATTAGTATGAACAAAACCATTGTTAATAATTGTGCAATCAAATCCCCAAAATTTTGCCCAGCATCAACTGCTATTCCTCCATAAATCAAAATAGGAATCAAAGATGGGGCAATGATAATTAAATTCACACATCAAATAAAAACTATTTTAGAAATCATAATTTTATTTCTTGATATTGGAGAAGCCATCCAAATAGTAATTTCCCCTTTTCTTATTTCTCGCCCGATTACATGATGAACCATAACACTACTAATAATGGAAAAGACCACAACACTATACATTGTAATCTGATTTAAAACACCAAGAACACTATAAGAGAATTCGTTTCCAGGAAAGACAATTGAAATTACATGTTTTGGGCTCAGTTGTGTTGCAAAGAGAAACAGTCAAACATTCACAAATAAAAGCCAAACAATCCCTCCAATAAGAAGAGATTTTCAATTACTTTTTAAATGGCAATTAATGATTTTCGAATTTGGTAAAAATGAATTTAATTGTTTCATATAAAAGCCCTCCTGGACCAAAAAATTTGGATCTGTTCTTTTGTGATTAAAAATTTCAATAAATAGTATATTTTCTTTTGTTAAACTTACATTTTTAACATAAAAATTATCTTTATTACATAAGGTTATAATAGCATTTTCATTAATTTTAAAGTTTTAAACTCAAGGAAAAAATAAAGTTTTATAACTTATGTGTAGTTTTTTTGAAAAATTTGCATTATTTTATGAACTTAAGCAAGAAAAAACTCAATTATTTCTTGGAGAAAATCACAAGAAATAATTGAGCTATCTAATTACAAAATATGCTTTTATAATTACGATTTTTAAACTGCAATAAAAATTTTTAATTACTTAAAATATCTTGCATTTGGTTAATTTTTTCAATTGAAATTGGTGCAAGTCAAGATTTTGTTTCACGAACTGCTGTTCCAACATGAACAGCATCAACGACTTGTTTAATGGCTTGGATATTGTCAAAACCAACGCCACCTCCAGCTTGAATTGTCACTAAGTTCGCTTCTTTTAAAGTTTTTAATAAATCTAAAGACTCATTAATATTGTCTCTTCCAGAAGTTAAAACCATCTCAACACCTAACGCTTTTAAATCTTTCAACCCTTGTATTTGGTCTTCGACTTCTTGAAAAGCACGATGGCAAACAATTTGTTTGCCTGGTAATAAATCGATAATTTGTTTAAAACGAATTTGATCAATTTTTTTATCCGGGGTTAAAATTCCACAAACAACTCCATTAACTTTAGTTGAGGCAATATATTTAGCATCAATTAGCATTTGATTAAAATCTTCATCTGAATAATTATATCCACGGTCATGTGGTCTTAACATGACATTCACAGGGGTTGAAGAAATTTCACCAGCTTGTTTGATTGTTTCATAACTTGGGGTTAAACCTCCACGTTCTAATTCAAAACAAAATTCAATTCTGTCAGCTTGGCTTTTGTTGATTTGTTTAATATCTTCGATATTTGTTGCGATTACTTCTAATGTCATTTTTACTCCTTTAAATATTTAGCTAATGTTTTAGCTTTATCTGTTTCTTCTCATTTAAAATGGTCCTTACCAAAATGACCATAAGTTGCGGTTTTTAAAAAGACCGGACTTCTTAAATCTAATTCGTTGATCATCCCAGAAACTGAAAAATTAAATTCAGTTTCTAAAACTTTCATAATCACTTCATTGTTCACATGATTGGAATTAAAAGTATCAAAGAAAATTGAGATTGGTTTTGGTTTTCCAATGGCATAACTTAATTGAATTTCAATTGTGTCAGCCAATCCGGCTGCCACGATATTTTTTGCTGCATAGCGAGCATAATATGCAGCACTACGATCAACTTTTGTTGCATCTTTTCCAGAAAAAGCACCACCTCCATGGTGTCCATAACCTCCATAAGTATCAGCAATAATTTTTCTTCCTGTTAAACCAGTATCACCTTTTGGTCCACCAATGACAAATTTTCCTGTTGGATTAATTAGGACTTTAAAGTCTGTATTTAATTTATGACGTTTGGCAATGACATCCATAATGTGTTCTTTGATAAAGGTTTTAAATTCAACTTCATCATAATTTGGGTCATGTTGGACTGACATTAAAACTGTATCAATTTTAGGATGATGACAATCAGTATAATCTAGTGTAACTTGTGATTTCATGTCTGGTTTTGCCCATTTGAATGTGCCATTTTTTCTTAATTTTGAAGCTAAATGCATTAAGTCATTGGCGATTTTAATCGCAAATGGCATGTATTCTTTGGTTTCTTTATTGGCAAAACCAAACATGATTCCTTGATCACCCGCCCCAATTTCTTGACCATCAACCCCCATTGCAATATCAACAGATTGGGTGTTGATTTTGACAGCTATTTCCATTGATTTATGACTGACGCTAAATATATCATCATCATAGCCAACTTTTTTCAGAATTTTTCTGGCAATTTTTTCATAATCAACCACGGCTTTAGTTGTGATTTCTCCACCAATCACCATGTAGTTATCTGTGACAAACACTTCACATGCAACTCGAGAATATGGGTCTTGTTCTAAACAAGCATCTAAAATTGCATCACTTATTTGGTCACAAAGTTTATCAGGATGACCTTCACTCACTGATTCACTTGTAAAATATTTTTTCATTTTTTCTCCTTTTATTTTTTATATTAACTAAATAAAAACCGCCACAATGTTAAATAGGCGGTTAAATAATACTTTTGAGATTTCTGCTCATTGACGGTATTACCCCCTAATTTAAGCACCCATCTTAATGGGTTGCTACCACTTCTGTAAGTTTTTTCTTTCAGTGGTTCTTAATGATTTTTATAACTTTAGTTACTAAAAAATGATAACATAAATTTTTAATTAATTAAAATTCTTTTAATATCTATGGCTTTGTTGGTTTTGTCATCAATTTCGATCACAACAGCACCAAAGCCAGCTTTATTTTTCGAAGGTTGAAATCTTGATGGACGTCCTGTTTTTTGTTTAAAAACAACTTCATCAGGATTAACCCCAATAATTGAATCACGAGGTCCAGTCATCCCAATGTCAGTGATGTAAGCAGTTCCTTTGGGTAAAATTCTTTCATCAGCTGTTTGAACGTGGGTGTGTGTTCCAACAAATCCTGTAATAATTCCATCATAATTTCAAGCAAATGCTAATTTTTCAGCAGTTGCTTCAGCATGAAAATCAACTAATAAAATATCATATTGGTTTTCATTTTCTTTTAAAAATTGATCAAAAACTTCATACGGATTATTGACCGGATCCATAAATGCAGTTCCTAATAAATTGACAACAGCAATTTTTTTCTTTTGGAAGTTTTTGATCACAAAACCGTTGCCAGGATTGAAGATGTTCATATTCAAAGGTCTTAAAAGGTCAGGAGTATTTTTAATATAATGCACAACATCATCTTTGTCAAAAATATGGTTACCACTTGTAATCACATCAACCCCAATATTTTTAATTTCTTGATAATGTTTTTGGGTGATTGAAGCTCCGTGCGTGACATTTTCTCCATTTACAACAACAAAATCAATATTTTCTTTTGAAACGATGTTGGGTAAATATTCTTTTAGCGCTGCACGACCAGGGGCTGCGTACACATCTCCGACCATTAAGATTTTCATATTATTCTCCTTTTAATTCTTGAATTAAATTTTTAACTTCTGAATTTTGACTATTTTCATATTTTAGCATGATTTGATTGATGTGCTTTTCTTTTTGGTTCAGCCCTAATTTGGTTTCTAAGTCATTTAAACTTAAAATTGTTTTTTTAATTGAATCATGAATTGCTGCTTTAGAGACATTAAATTCATCAGCAATTTCTTGCAAAGATCAGTCTTCATCAATATATAATTCCAAATATTTAGTTTGTTTTTCAGTAAGAAGATTTTTATAAATAATGAAAAGTTCAGAAATTTCTAAAGTTTTTTCTAAATTATTCATCAAGATCATCGTTTTCTAAATTTTCATCCATAAAACCAGCAACTAAGCCATAAACATATTCTTCAACATCAAATTCGACAAGGTCATCAACTTGTTCACCAATTCCAATCATTTTGACCGGAATTGATAATTCATCTTTAATGGCCAGGGCAATTCCACCCTTACTTGTTCCATCCATTTTAGTTAAAATAATTCCACTAACTTTTGTGACTTGGCTAAATTCTTCAGCTTGAATGACTCCATTTTGTCCAGTTGTTGCATCAATGACTAATAAAACTTCATGCGGAGCACTTTTGTCAAATTTTTTGATGGTATTGTGCATTTTTTCCAATTCTTTCATCAAATTAACTTTGTTTTGGATTCTTCCAGCAGTGTCAATTAAAACAATATCAAATTTTTCTGCTTCTGCTTTTTTGATTGCATCAAAAATAACAGAAGAAGGATCTTGATTATTTTTTCCTTTAAATAAAACAATATTTTCTTCTAAACGCGTAGTGGTTCATTCTTCTAATTGTTCAATGGCTCCAGCTCTAAAAGTATCTCCAGCTACAATCATCACTTTTTTATCTAATTCAGCATAGTAATTTGATAATTTAGCCAAAGATGTTGTTTTACCAGTGCCATTAACTCCCACAACCATAAAAATATTCATGCGCCCATCAACATAATTTAGTTTTGTGTCACCTTTATGTTTAATATCGTAAGCTTTGTATAATTCTTCAACTAATAATTCTTTGATGTCATGAAAAGAATTCGTTTTTTTGCTACGTTTTTGAATGCTGTTAGAAATGTTCATGACCATTTTCATTCCCATATCAGTTTTAATTAAAACTTCTTCTAATTCAATAAAAAATTCATCATCTGCTTCTTTATATTTTTTGGAAAGTTTTTTAATATCTTTTGAGAAAGTAAGTGATGATTTTAAAATCGCTTTTTCAGTTTTTTCACGTTTTTTCTGTTCTTTTTGTTTTAATTTCAGCTCTTTTTGTTGCTTTCTTAATTCGCTTTTAGAAAGTTTTGGTTTTTCTTTTTGATGCGACATTTTGTTAAACAAAACATTTAAATCAGTTGTTGAAACTGGACCATGGTCAAAATACCCAGCTTCATGATCAACAGAATCAACAGATTCTGTTGGCGCTTCTGTTAAATGTGCAATGTGTTTTTCGTTATATTCTTCAATTGCTGATGCTGAATCAGCTGACAAATTATTTGGTTGAATTTGGTTCGCAACTTTTGCTTGGCATTCTTCAATTGCTGCCATTTCCGTTACTTTCTGATTAATTTGCTGATTATCAGTTGTTGCTTTTGCTTCTTTTTTTGCTTTTCAATTAGCTCAAAATCCCATAATAATAATTCCTTTAACTTTCTATTATTTATTTTACTCTAAAAATAAAAAATAAAAAAAGACTTGAAAGTCTTATTCGTCATCTTCATTCGGTAAATCTGGGTCATTGTGAGTTAATTCAACGAAACTTCCAGTCCTAATAAAGACTAAAATTTCTTGAATACTAACTAAATGATCACCAGCTCTTTGTAAGTTTTTTAACTTACCAATTTGCTCAAAATATACTAAAGCATGAGCATCAGTTTTGGCTGATCTAATTTTATAAAATAAATCAAGGTTAAACTCATGAAATTTATTGTTCAATTCTTGTTCAATTTCAATGACTTTATTTTTTTGGTCACTATCGTAATCGTTGAACAATGCTGAAACAAGGTCCAACATTTTAATCACCATATTAAACATGACAATAATTGCTTGAATATCTTCTTTGGCTGGTGTGTATAAAACGAAATATTTACAGATTTTTTTAGCATAATCAGCGATAATTTCGATTTCACGAGCAATTAAGATTGAACCAATAGCCATTCTTAAATCTCCAGCAGTTAAGCGTTGTTTAATGATTTTTCATAAAGCAATATTGGTAAAAGCATTTAACATATCATTAATTTTTTGATCATTTTGAATGGTTTTGTTCGCTAACTCTAAATTGTCAGTTTGAACAACTTCAAAAGCTGACGCATATTGGATTTTGGTTTCGTAAATCATTTCATAAATTAATCTTTTAATTTGTTCAATGTCACGATCTAAGATTTTGTTGATTGACATTATTATTACCCCCTATGAGAATCTTCCTGAAATGTATTGTTCTGTTAATGGATTTTTAGGATTTGTAAATATTTTCTTGGTTTTGTTGTATTCAATTAATTCACCTTTGTTGAAAAAAGCAGTCATTTCACTAATTCTTGCTGCTTGATCAAGTGAGTGCGTCACCATCACAATTGAATATTCTTTTTTCAACTCTAAAATCAATTCTTCCACTTTGATTGTGGCAATTGGATCTAAAGCTGAAGTTGGTTCATCAAGTAAAATGATTTTGGGTTTCATCGCAATTGCTCTGGCAATTGAGAGACGTTGTTGTTGTCCCCCACTTAATCCTAAAGCTGGAGAGTTTAATTTATCGGCAACTTCTTCTCATAAAGCCGCTTTTTTCAAAGAATCTTCGACGATTTGATTCAAAACATTTTTATCTTTTACACCTTGAGTTTTTGGACCATATGCTACATTTTCATAAATCGAAATTGGGAACGGATTGGGTTTTTGAAACACCATTCCAACCTCTGTTCTTAATTGAGTGACATCAGTTCCAGGGGCAAAAATGTTTTGATCAAAAACCGTAATTTCGCCTTCGTAAAGTGAACCTTCAATCAAATCATTCATGCGGTTGATTGAGCGAATTAAAGTCGATTTTCCGCAACCAGATGGCCCAATAAATGTTGTAATTGAGTTTTCCTTAATTTTCATATTAATGTTTTTTAAAGCATGAACCTTACCTTTATTATAATAGAAATTAAAGTCCTTAATTTCGATTATGTCTTTTCTTTGACTAAAGGGGGGTAATTTCTTAATTGTTTTTTCATTTAAAGTTGTCTCCATGAGACTGTCTTCTCATTTATTGATCATTGATGTTGACATTATTCATCCTCCATTTTAATTCTTTTGATGTTAGCTCTTCGTTGTTTTGATCCATTATATTTATTCACAATATTTTCTTTTGAAAGTTTAAATTTAACTTTATTTCAACGACGTTTACCCGTTCTAATAAAATTATTTCATGAGTGTTTTAAAGAGAAATTTTTTCATCATTTAATAAAATTCTTAATGCCTTCAAAATGAATTGCATGTGTCGTTCTTAAGATTGATGATGATAATTTAGATGAAGCAAGATTTAATGTTAAAACTAAAATGATTGTAGTTAGTGACATTAAATAAGCAATATATTCTGATTCTCCAACTCCACCACCAGCTGCAATCATGTAGATTCCAGTTGTTAGGGTCGCTCCCGTTGATAAAAATCCTTCTGATGGCATTCTGATCGCGGTTCCAAGGGTTAAATAAATTGGGGCTGATTCTCCAATGATTTTAGCCATCGAAAGCAGAATCGCAGTAATAATTCCCTCCATTGCATTTGGCAAAGTAATTTTAAACAAAATTTTCATTTTGTTTAAACCAAGCGCTGCTGCTGATTCTTTATGTCCAAGTGGCACTGAAGTTAAAGCATCTTCAAAATTGGAAATTAACATTGGTAAAACCACAATCGTCATCGTCAGGGCCGCGGCCAGAACAGAGAAAGGTAATTTCATAATGACAATAAAGAATGATAACCCAAAGATCCCAAAAATAATTGATGGGGTTGAAGCAAATAGATTAATAATAAATCTAAATGATTTAGTGATTAAACTTGATTGTCGAGCATATTCTGAAAGATAAATAGCAGTTGCTAGTCCAAGCGGAATTGCGAAAAGTAAGGTTGCCGCAATTAATAGTAGGGTTGTGAATAAAGCAGCAATAATTCCACCTTGATCATTGATCGAAACAAACGCTTCACTATATTGTAAACCAGCTAACCCTTTAACAGCGACAGTCCCAATAATTCAAAACGTAAACATGACAATAATTGCTGTTGATGTTCACATCAACAAGAGCATAATCGATGAGTGAATATTTTTAAAAATTTTGTTTTGCGAATGAAATTTAACAAAACTAGTTAATTGATAATCATCATAACGTTTAGTAATTTTTAAAGGTTTAATTCTATCTGCTTTTGCTAATTTTTCTTCATGTTTAATTTTACGATTGATTTTGAAAGTTTCAAAGTTTGAAAGACTCAAAATAATTAAATTAATCACAAAAACTAAGAAGAAAAGAATTAATCCGATTGCATACAATGCAGACTGATGATCTTTACCACTTGCTTCTAAAATTTCAATCCCAATGGTTCCAGCTAAAGTTCTCACTGACGAGAATAAAAATCCACCTAAACCTGAAGTTGTATCAAATCCACCAACTGAATTTCCAGCAATCATCATGATCGCCATAGTTTCACCAATCACTCGACTCATCCCCATGATGATGGCTGAAATAATTTTAGTATTAACAGATTTACGAATAATCCCAAATGTGGTTTGTTCTTTGGTTACTCCAAGACTTAAAGCTGCAAAACGATAAGTACTTGGGACAGATTGAACAGCGTTATAACTTAAAGACACCATTGTTGGAACTGCCATAAATGTCATTGTGATGACAGCGACCATTAAATTATCATTACTTGGTGCTCCCATCATACGACATAATCACCCAATTTGTTCACGAGCGAATAAACCAAAAACAATTGACGGAATTCCAGCAAGCAGTTTAACAATTGTCATCACCATTTTTTGAGTTCTTTTACTTAAATATTCTGAAATAAATAAGGTTGAAAAAATGGTGATTGGAACAGCAAATAACATTGTTAGTGCTAAAAGCACTAACGTCATAAAAATGATCGTTCCAATTCCATATGATGGGTTGGCTTTATTTGTTGGATCTCAATTACCATTAAAAATGAAATCTAAAAATCCAACATTTTTGAAAATAGTTGTTGATTTAGCGACAACAAAAACAACTAAAACCATAAGGATTAAAAGCACAGCTACAGTTAATAAATAAACAGTGCCTTTGACACTACGTTCAGCATTCGAAGTTTTGATTTTTGGTACTCGAGCTGGAAAAACTTTAAAATCATCGTTTTTCTTTTTAAACTTAAACATTATTTACCCCCTTTTTTTCAAGAGGGCGATCTAGACCTTCTTTTATAAATGCTTCATCTAAATCCGGATTAGTCCCCAATCAATATAAAAAGTCAGTAATTTTTCTTAATTTCTCTTTATCATCTTGGTTTTTGAACACAGCATTAAATGGACGTTTTAAAGGATAATCTTTTAAATCTACATCAATGTCTCCTGCTCTTGTTGGATTCACATTTGGATTATATTTTCTATTTCTTAGAGCAATAGTTATACTTTTTAAATAAGCATAATCATTTGCTTTTAAATTTTGAGCATAACTTTGTGAAACGTATCCAATCGAACCTTTTGATTGTGCAATTTGATAAAAAATTGAACCATTATTTGAATACGTATTATTTGCTATCCCGATTGGAATGTTTCCCATGCTTTTTTCAAATGAACTACGAGTTCCAGAACCTGGATCTAATGTGTAACTCTCGATTGGTAATGATTTCACTTTTTTAGCAGCATCTTGTAAATTTGCTTCTGGATATTTATCAGCAATTAGCTGTGCTAATTCATTTCATTTTAATCTATGGCTAGTGTCCTTGGCTGAAAAAATTGGTCTAATAATTTCTTCTGGAGTAAAATATTGACTTGATTTTGCATTCTTGATTTCAATAATTAATTTTTCTTGAAATCTTTCATCAAAACCTTCCACAGGATTATAAATTAAGACAAGCGCATCTTTTGCAAAAGTTAGTTTATGATATTTTGATGCTTCGTTTTCAACATTTTGAAAGTATGTTTCTTGATCAAAATTACCTGCCTTAAAATAATCTTCATCATCTTTGAATTTATAATCTTTAATTTCTGTTGTTTTTAAATCACGTGATAAAAAACCAATGTCATAAACATCTTGTAACATATTATTCATTCCAGCTTGACTTCCTGTTGAAGAAAAAATCAGTGAACCATGTTTTTGGTTTTGATAAATACCTGTTGAACGTTGCAAAATAAGGTCAACACTCGCTGATCCTCCGATGCTTAAATAATCTCTTTGAATTGAAAAAGTTCATACTCAAAGTCCAAGCATAATTGCAACTACGGCAAGAAATATCAATCGAATTTTCTTTGTCATTTGTTTAAATAGCTCTCCTTGTTGATTTATTGTTCTTATTTAAATCATAGTGATTATAACAAAAAAGCCATTATTTTACACAAAAATATGGCGTAAATTTAGGTTGTTGGTGATTCTTCTGCCACCATTTTTTTCGCATCAATTAATTTAATTTTGACAATTTTAGTAATTCCCTTGGTTTCCATGGTCACACCGAATAAAATATCAACATTTTCCATTGTTCCTTCACGGTGAGTCACAACGATAAATTGAGTGTGGTTGGTAAAGTGTTTAATATATCTGGCAAAACGTTCAACGTTGGCGGGATCAAGTGGAGCTTCTGCTTCATCTAAAATCACTAATGGTAGTGGTCTTGCTTTCAAAATTGAAAACAAGACAGAAAGTGCCACAAGTGATTTTTCACCACCAGACAATAAGTTTAAGTTAGAAATTTTCTTCCCTGGTGGTGAAACTTGAATATCAATTCCAGTTTCTAGAATATTTTCAGGATCTGTATAAATTAATTTAGCAGTTCCCCCACCAAATAATCTTCTAAAAGCTTCAGGCAATGCTTCATTAACATCATCAATAACTTTTTTGAATTGGGTTTCCATGGCAATATCAATATCATGAATAATTGATTCTAGTTTTTCCACAGCTTCACGAATTTCTTTAGTTTGAACTAAGTAATAATCATGACGTTCTTTTTCTTGTTGATATTCAACAATGGCATCTAAATTCACATTTCCTAAATCACGTAAATCGTTTGTTAGTTGAATAATGCGATCACGAACTTCTTCTTCGTTTTCAAATTGAACTTCTTCCATTTCCAACGCAGTATCACTTGTAATTCCGTACCCTTCAGTAAGACGTTTTAATGATTCGATGTTACGAACATGCAACACTTCTAATTCTGCACTAACTTTAGATAACTGATCTTTTAAGTCTGAAAGTTCTTGACGTTTAACACTATTTTGTTCATTCAATTCTTTTTGACGATCAGCATATTTATTTTTATTTGCCGATAAAGCATTAATTTCAAGTTGAGCATTATCTCTTTCTAACTCTAATTTTGCAATTTCTTTGGCAAATTTAATTGATTCAAGTTCATTACTTTTTGTATTGTCATTTGGGTCTAATGATTTACCTGTAATGATTTTATAATCTTCAGAAATACTTCTCAATTGATTAATCATTTGATTATATGCATCAATCGAAACTCTAATTGTTGATGATAAAGTGTTGATTTCATCGCGAGTTTTATCACGATCATTTTTTACATCATTTAATTGTTGGTTTTTGTCTAATTCTAATTGTTCAAATTGTTGGAGTTTTTCTGAAATTTCTTCTAAATTATTTTCTGATTGTTGGGTTTGAGCAAAAATATTTTGGTTTTTAGTTTTTCCCCCAACAATGGCTCCATGCGGTAAAATTCTTTCACCTTCTAATGTTACGATGTTAAATCTGTAGTTGATATTTTTCGCAAGCATGATTGCAGAATCATAATTATCAACAACAATAATTGTTCCCAAAGCATAATCTAAAGCAGCACGATATTGTTCGTCAATTGTGACGATATCATTGGCAAAACCAATAAAACCTGGTTGTTGTTGAATGGCTGTTCTTTGTGGGCCTTGAATTGTTGATGGATTTAATGTGTTTAAAGGTAAAAATGTCACTCTTCCTGCTTGATTTCTTTTCAAAAATTCAACAGCACGTTTCACATCATCTGATGTTTTCATCACAACTGAATGCATTGATGCAGCTGCAGCCACACTAATTGCAACTTGATGTTTTTCTTGAACTTGAACCAAACTCATTAATGTCCCAATCACCCCACCGATGGTTTTAGCATGATTAATAATCGCTTGACTTCCATAATTAGCATTTGAAAAATTACTAGAATGTTGTTGTTTTTCTAGATTTTCTTTTTGCATTTTTAATCTTCAAGCATTCTCACGAATTGAATTAACTTCAGCATATAAATTTTCAAATTTATCTGATAAATAATCATATTTTTCTTTAACTTCAGTTAGACGATTATTTCATTGTTGTTGTTTTTCTTTTTCAATTTGAACATTAATATTTTTTTCATCAAATTCTTTTTTGTATTGTTTTGCTTTGATTTCATCAGCATGATCATTTTTATTTTGATTGTTTTCACGACTTTCAGCATCATTTTTTTTAACTTTTAATTCTGAAATTCTTTGCACTAATTCATTAAATTTATCATTTAATTCAAACATGCTTATTTCAGATGTACTTGTTTCGTTGATCATTTCTGAAAATTCTTTTTCAGAAAAATTAATATCATTTGATAAGATTTTAACTTTTTCAGTTAAAGCACTTTTTTGAATAGAAAGTTGATCAATTTTATTTTTGAAAATTTTCACATCGCGTGTCAAAATTGCAACTTCATATTTTTGCAATTCTTCAATTTTTGATTTATATGCCAACGCTTTATTTGATTGTCTTTCAAGATTAGGAAGTCTGCGAGCAATTTCGTTCATCAGGTCTTCGACACGGTTCAAATTTTCAACAGTTTTAATTAATTTTGCTGTGGCTTCGCGCTTGCGTTTTTTGTACTTAGCAACACCAGCTGCCTCATCAAAAATTTCTCTTCGCGCCTCTGCTTTTGCTTCAGCAAAAGTAGAAATTGTTCCTTGAGAAATAATTGCAATACTTGACTTTGTTAAACCAGTTTCAAGCGCTGCATCTTGAATATCTCGCATTTTAACACGTTCGTTATTAATGAAAAAATCACTATCACGTGTTTTCTTATTAAATTTTCTGGTAATTTCAACAACATCTTCATCAATGGTTGAAAAAACTCGGTTTGAATTATCAAAAACCAAAGTTACTTCAGCAAAATCTAGAGCTGGACGATCACTACTTCCTGAAAAAACAACATCATCTAAATTACTTCCACGCAATGATTTTGCTGATTGTTCACCCAATGCTCAACGAATGGCATCAGTAATATTAGATTTACCCGAACCATTAGGTCCAACCACTCCAATCATGTCGTGACTAAAATCTAAGATGGTTGGGTCTGCGAAAGATTTAAAACCATGAGCACGAATTTGCTTCAAAAATGCCATATTCTCTCCTTTAAAAAAATTATTATACTCATTCATTATACCAAAGCAAAACCAAATAAATATAAAAAAGGGATATGACATCCCAATAAAAATTATCTGATTTTCAATTTTGAAAGTGAATCTTTGGCAGCTCTTTGTTCAGCTTGCTGTTTTGAAAATCCAATTCCTGTTCCGAGTTTTTGGTCTTCTAAATAAACCGAAATTGTATATTCAATTTTTGATTCAGCATCCATATGGTTTTCTAAATCAACAATATATTTTAAATCTGTTCTTTTGTTTGCTTGTAATAACTCTTGTAATTCTGATTTATAATCTTTAGTTTTTTCTAAAAGTTGGTCATTATTCATGATTTTGAAAAGCGTTTTATTTAATCAATTTAAAGTTTTTTCTTCACCTTGATCTAAATAAATTGCTGCAGTAATTGATTCAAAAACATCTGATAAAATCGAATCTTTATCATACCCTTTTGAATTAAGTTCTCCTTGACCCAATCTTATGTAATTACCAAGATTGATTTGCCTAGCAATCATTGCCAACGATTCTTCGCGAACAATGTTTGATCGAGATTTAGTCAAAACACCTTCTTTTAATTTTGGGTGATTGCGAAAAAAATAAAGACTAACATACATTTGCAGCAATGAATCACCAAGAAATTCTAACCTTTGATAAGTGTATTTCAAGTGTTTTTCATTGGAAAAAGAATTATGAGTTAGTGCTTCATCATATAAATGTCGATTCTTAATTTTGATGTCATATTGTTGTAAAAATTCTTCTAACGTCATCATTATTTAATTGCCATTTCTTTTTTCATTTTGTTCAAAACATCGTTTTGAACAGCGTCATATGTCATTCTTAGAGTTGAAACAAAACCTTGAATATCATTTGAACCATGAGCTTTAAAAACAATCCCGTTCGCCCCAATTAAAATTGCTCCTGCATGTTCTTTATAATCAAAAGTGGTTTTAACTTCTTTGAAAACATTTTTCATAAATAATGCCCCAATTTTGGCCATAAAACTTTTCATCACATTTGCTTTAATCGCACTTAATAAAATTTTAGAAGTTCCTTCCATTGCTTTTAAAGCAACGTTACCTGTAAATCCATCAGTGACCATGATATCAACAGTTCCAGTTAACATTTCTCTGGCTTCAATATTGCCTTTGAAATTTAAATGTTTATCTTCATCTAATAATTTTTCAGTTAGTTTTTGCAATTCTCTACCTTTGCCTTTTTCAGTTCCGACATTTAACAAGCCAATTTCTGGGTTTTTAACACCTAAAACTGTTTTTGAATAAGTTGATGCTAATTTAGCATAATTATGTAGATCTTCGGGTGTATTATCATTATTTGCCCCAGCATCTAAAAATAAAGTGACTCTATCTTTGACCATAGTTGGAAATGTTGGCATGAATCCAGGACGAATAATGCCATCTAATTCTCCAAGAATGAAGTGTGAACCTGCCAAAAATGCACCTGAATGACCACCAGTTAACATACCATCAACTTTTTTAGTTTGAACTAGTTCTAATGCTCGCACTAATGATGCATCTTTTTTTCTTTTTACATCCAAAATAGACCCATGCATATCAATAAATTCTGTTGTTGGAAAGATTTCATATTGTGTGGTTGAAACATTTCCAGTTTCATTAATTGCTGCTTCAATTTGGTTTTTGTCTCCGACAAAAACGATGATTAAATCCTTTTTGTTTTCTAAAAATTTGATCGCTGCTTGAACCGCAATTTTAGGCCCCAGATCAGAACCCATAACATCAAAAGCTATTTTATACATTTGTCAATCTCCATTCATTTGAAAGTATTATATCTCTATTTGAAAATAAAAATATGAAAATCCCTAGTTTATCTTTATTCAATACTAATTAAGAAACTATAAACCTTTTGTCCACCATCGATGATTTCGTATTCCACATCAAAGTTTTCATCTAAAAATTTTCTCAAATCACTAATGTTTTTAGCATCAGTGTCTTGACCGACAAAAACAGTAATTATTTCTGTTTTGTGCGTAATATATTTACTTAAAGATTTTTCAAAAATCAATTTTAAAGTTGATTCTGTGGCCACAATTTTCCCATCAGCAATTGCCATTTGTTGATTTTTTTTGATTTTAATTCCATCAACTGTTGCATCTTTAACTGCTTGGGTGATGGTAAATGAAACCACATTTTTAATTGCTCGCGATAGTCCTGTGTGGTTTTTAAACACAGAAGCTGATGGATCAAAATTTAAAGCAGAAACCATTCCTTGTTGAATTGTTTTTGTCGGAATCACATAAATTTTTGATTTTTCTTCCACTTTTTCAGCTTGTTTAGCAGTCAATAAAACGTTGGAATTATTTGGCATAATGAAAACGTTTTTAGCATCAACTTCTTCAATCGCTTTCAAAAACTCATTAGTTGATGGGTTCATTTTTGCCCCACTATTGATGGCTAAATCCACACCTAGTTCAGTTTCAAAATATTGTTTTAATTCTTGACTGGCAACCACAGCAATAATCGCCATATTATTTTTTAATTTACGTTCATTGGTGATTGTTGATGTTTCTTTTCATTCAGAAGGTTTGGCATCTGCAACTTGTCTTTCAGCTTGTAAATTCATATTTTCAATTTTCAATGATCTAAAGTTACCATATTGTTGTAAAAATGTTATGACTTGACCAGGGGTTAGAGCATGTGTATGCACTTTTAAAATGTCTTCATCAATTACAATTACAATTGAAGTATTTCCATAAATTGTTAATTGATCACGAATAATTGAAACTTCAATTTTATTAATAAATTCATGATTCAACATCACGATTGCTTCAGTACAGTATCCAAATTCTTCTTCTAAAATGTCCATGTTTAAATTAGAACCATCATTTGATTCTAATTTTTCTAAGCGGTCAATGATTTTATCATTGACCACAACGCTGTGCATTCCTTCTAAAAATTTTACAAGTCCATATCCACCAGAGTCAACAACCCCAACATCTTTTAATGCTTGTAAAAGATTGGGAGTATTATCCAATGAAATATTTGCAGCTTTCACAATTTGATTTCACAATTCTTTTTCATCAATTGCATCATCCAAAAGGTTGACAGCTTCACCAGTTTCTCTAATCACTGTTAAAATTGTTCCTTCAACTGGTTTCATCACGGCTTTATAGGCGATTTCTGTTGCAAATGTGAAAGCTTTTTTTCAATCTTGAACTGTTAAATCTGTTGAATCAACAAGTCCTTTGGCAAATCCTTTCATAATTTGTGAAAAAATTACTCCAGAATTTCCCCGAGCACCCATGATTAATCCTCTTGCAAAAGCATTCATCAATTCGCCAATTGAATTAAATTCTAAATCTTTAACATCATTGTATCCATTGGTTGCAGTTAAATTCATGTTTGTTCCAGTGTCACCATCCGGAACAGGGAAAACATTTAATTTGTCTATGTGTGGATAATTATTATAAAGGTTGTTAACACCACTGATTAACATATTTATAATTCTATTCATATTATTGTTCATTTTTATAGTCACCTAAGTCTCTTTTTGTCATATATATTCTCATCTTTATTTTAATCTTTAAATCACAATTAAATCATCCACAGCAACATCGACCATGTATTTAATTGTAAATTTAGCTGTTTTTTCTAATTCATATTTAACTCTGATTTGAATTTCGTTAATTACATCTTTTATGTTAACCCCACTAATTAAGATCACGTGGATTCTAAATCTAGTTAGGTTGTCAGTGTTTATAAATTCTACGGCATTATCAATCTCTAAAGTGGAGAGATCATCATTTGTTGTTGCATTAAAATTTGCAAAAGAAATAACACCAGGCACTGTCACAACAGCATCTTTGATAACCTTCATGACATTTTTGTCAATAGTATTCACAAAATTCACCGACTTTCATTTTTATATTTTAGCACAAAATATATGAATAGATATCTTTTAAAACCTACAAAATCTAGAGTTTCCTATAATATTCCACTATTTTTTTCTTGATGTTTGCAAAATGTGCTTGAAATAATATTGCTTTTTTAGTAATATTGATAAGTACGAAAAGTAAGAGGTGAAATAATGGCAAGAAAAGATTGACTAACAGGCAAAGGCCCTCTTTCAGGGAACTCTAGATCTCATGCCTTAAATGCAACTAGAAAAAAATGAAATTTGAATTTACAAAAAGTTAAAGTAACCGACGACAGTGGGAAAACATATACTATTAAAGTTTCAGCTAGAACATTGAGAACTTTGAAAAAAGAAGAAAGAGCAAACGCTTAAAAAAAATCAGCTTAGCTGATTTTTTTTATATCAATTTTAATTTTTGTTTAACATTAATCGTGTTTTCAATTCGATTTTCTTTGTACAGAACCATCACTTCAGCTGGAGTTGTATCGTTTAAAGTTTTCATAATTTCCATTTTTAATTCTTCATTTGTTTTATGGAAATTGTCTGGTAAAAACATATCAAAGACTTTTAAAAAGTTTCGAAATTGTTCTTCTTGATTATCTGTATATGCTTTGTTGTTGACTCTTGATGTCATTTCGAAAGTATCTGTTAGTGTTTGCTCTTCTGATAAAACCAAAAACAATAAATATTGACAATAAGCATTAATGATTTTTCTTTGTAAGACAAAATCAGGATTTTCTAAATAAGCACTAATCTTTTTTGGTTGCTTTTCTTTTTTAGGAGTTTTTTGAGCAATAATTGCTTTTTCTCATTCAGGAATAAAATCATACTCATTATCTAATTCTGGATCAATGATTTTTTTCTTAGCAATTTCTTCATTTTCTTGTTCAACTTTTTGTTGGCGATATCATTTTGCAAAAATTAACGCTGGAAAATTTAATGTGAAAAGAAAACAAAATTTTGTAAACATTCCTAGTTCTTTTTTGTCATCAGCGATTAAGACTCATCAAACTAAATTAAAAACAGCAACAACCGCAAATAACATCAAGACTCATAATGGTTGGACATCTGTTGCTCACACCAAAATGGCTGGGAATAAACCTCACAACATTATTCATATAAACAAAAATATTATTGATATTATTTTAAATTTTTTCATTTTAGCACCTTTTATAATTTTACATTAATTACTTTTAAAGTATAATATATTTAATGCCCTCTTGGCGGAATTGGCAGACGCATCAGACTCAAAATCTGACGAGGAGACTCGTGCCGGTTCGACCCCGGCAGGGGGCACCATTAGAAATTCAAGGTACATACATATGTACCTTTTTTTGTTAAACTATTTCTAAGGACAAATATGGATAAATGAAAAATAGAAACTGACAAAATGGGTGAGATTCATCTGATTAAAAATGACGAAGGTAGCTTCATCAATAAAGAAGAAGCTGAACGTTTAGGTCGTAAAATCGCCAAAGATAATAAAGCAATTTTGTTTCTTCATGAAGATGAAGAAACAATTTCGCAAGCAGATTATACGAGTTTTTTATCTCCCGAAGAAATGTACGGCAAACAAATTAGTGAAGTACGAATTACAAGAGCTGAATTAGCTGTTGCAAAAATTGAAATGAAAAAAAGAAAAAAGGCACTAAAAAATTCTGAAAAAGAAGATCTGTTTGAAAATAAAATGCGCTTCAATTATGCCAAAGAGCGTTTAGAAAAAGCAAAATATACAAGCAAAATCGCCAAAAGAAAATTTAAGGAAATGAGCAAAAGTCAAAAAAATAGCGATTATTAATCGCTATTTTTTGAAAGAATACAAACCAATTCTTTATTGGTCATAATTGTTGAATTTTTATATGAAATAAACTCATTTGAAATTGCTTTATTTTCATAAGCATCCAAAGTAAGATTTTCAATATCGTATTTAAAATTATTTAGAGCAATTGTTGCTTTATTTTTAGCATAAAACGAAATGTAAGTGATGTCTTGATAAAGATTGAAATCTAAGGTTGTGAATCCTTTTTTGATTTTTAAAATCACTGTTTCATCATTTAAAACTTCAACATTATATTTAAAAACCAAATCCATAATGGAAATATTTTTGTCATAACGTTTTGTTGGTTTTACCACAAAGAAAATTTTGGTATGTTCTAATTTTAAGGCTTCTAGAATCGCTATTTCACCATCTAAAAATTCTTTTTCTCTATTATGCAATTCGAATTTGTCACAACTGTTTTTGATCAGTTTTAATTCTTCTTTGGTGACTTTATCAAAGTCACCAATACAAAGATTGGGTTTAATTCCTTTATGAATCAAGTCCAAAGCTCCTCTTTCGACTCCAATAAAAATAGTATTTGGAAAAGTGCTTAGAATTTTTTTGTAATTTAATTTGGTTTTTGCCGCAACTATAAATATATTTGGTTTCATTATTTTAGTTTTTCCAATCTTTGAGTGAAGTCACTTTGACCAAATAAATAACTACCAGCCACAACAAGATCAACATTATATTTTTTGACTATTTCAAACGTTTGATCATTAATTCCACCATCAACTTCAATAGTGTAATGATAACCATTTTCTTGAGCTAAAATTTTTAGATCATGAATTTTAAGCGCTGCTTTTGACATAAATTTTTGACCACCAAAACCTGGTTCAACAGTCATCACCAAAACATTATCAATGATTGGTAAAAATTCTAAAATTTCATCAATTTCTGTGTTTGGTTTGATTGCCAAAGATGCTAAAATATTATTTTTTTGACATAAATTTATAAATGTAGATGCTTGATTTTTAGACATCGCTTCAATGTGCATTGTCATCATTGCAGGTTTTGTTTGAATATATTCTTCAAAGAAAGATTCAAAATCAACACTCTTAACTTTGACCATAAAATGGATATCAATTTTAAAATTTGTGCGGTCGGTTATATCTTTTAAAATTTTGGCGCCAAAAGTTAAATTTGGAACAAAATCAAAATCCATTACATCATAATGCAATCATTCAATCTTATGTTTTTTACATAGATCTAGGTCTGCTTTTAAATCATAAAAATCAGCAGATAGTAAACTTGGTGCTATTTCTATTTTTTTCATGTTGTGGTCTCCTTTTTTGGTTTGATTTCTGAAATAATTTTTTTATAGTCATCGTAAATAAATTGTGCCAATTCATTATTTTCTAATGCTTGTTTTACATAGCACCCTTTCTCTTTAACGTGTAAACAATTTCTAAATTTGCATTGATAATACATATCTTGAAATGGGGTAAATGTCGAGGAAATTAACTCCGCGGAAATATTTTTAATTTCAAATGATGAAAATCCAGGAGTATCAGCAAGCAAAATGTTTTGTGGTAATTTATATAATTGAATGGAAGTAGTTGTGTGTTTTCCTCTGTTCAAAGCTTTAGATATGGTTTGAGTTTTTATTTGATCTTCAAATTCTAAAAAGTGATTGATTGTGGTTGATTTCCCAGCTCCAGTTTGACCAGTTAAAACAGTTATTTTGTCTTTTAAAATTTGCTCTAATTTTTTAAAATCTTTTGTTGGTATTTCTTTATTATTTAAAATAACCATTTCTATACCTAATTTTTCAAATCAAGTAATTTGATTTTTAATGATTTCATCTTCTTCTAATAGTAAATCTTTTTTAGTAAAAATGATGAATGTTTCAATATTTTGAGAATTTAAATAAGCCATCATTTTTAATAAAACATAATGATCTAATTTAGGTTCTTTCAAAGAAGCGACAATTCCTACTTGATTAACATTGGCAATTTTAGGGCGATATAATTCAGTTTTTCTTTCCTCAATTTTGACAATCATAATCTTATATTCATCAATCATTTCAAATTCAACAATATCACCAACAAGGGGTGTCTTGTCTTTTAACACACCACCTTTTAAACTCGCGACAAGTATTTGTTCACCTGCTAACACATGACTTGTATTACTTCCAATTTTAACTATTACACCTTTATTCATAAACTACCACCTAACTAACAATCAAAAAAACTACTAAACTTAACAATATTAAAGCTATTGAAACACAAAACCAAATGATAATTTGTTTTTCAAATATTTTAAAAAAACGTTCAAATTGTAATTTATTCGTTTTTTTAAAATTTTTATTCTTAATTTCATTAAACAATGGGGTTTCCTTAGCATTAATATTTATCAAAATGTTTTGTAAATCATCAACAAATTCCTTGAAAGTTTGAAATCGATCACTAACATCTTTTGCCAAAGCTTTCACAATAATATTTTCTAACGATTGAGGAATATTCGGATTAAAAATTCTTGGTCGTATCAGTTTTTCTTTAGTTTGCTGAGATAACATATAGCGATACTTTTGATTATCGCCTTTTGGATTTTTGTTAAAAAGCCAAAATTGTTCAAATGGTGGAACACCTGTTGAAAATTCATAAAGCATAATTCCAACTGAATAAATATCACTTTGGGTATAACTTTCCTTAAAGTTTCAAGATTGTTCCGGCGCTGAAAATTTTGGTGTTCCTTGAAACGATTCAGAACTAGGATTGTCGTATTTTAAAATATCTAAAAATCTTGCAATTCCAAAATCAGAAATTTTAACAACTTCATCTTTTGTGATCATGATGTTAGCAGGTTTTACATCTCTATGAGCAATTCCGGCATTGTGAATTTCTGATAATCCTTGTCCGATTTGAGAAAAATAATAAATGATTTCTTGAGTTGATAATTGATTAACATAGTTTTTAAACATTTGACCAAAATGTTGTTTACCATCAACCAATTCTAAAACCATGTAAAAATAGGAATCTATTTGAGCAAAATTTTTCAAACTTACAACATTTTCAGAAAACGTAAATTTAGCAAAAGCATCTTTTTCTAAATTTAAAGATTGCTGAGTTTTAGCACGTTCTTCATCTGTCATATTCATATCAATTTGCATAATTTTTAAAGCAACCAGTGGTTTAACATCAGAAGCTGAACCCAAATCTTGTGCTTTAAAAACCACAGCAAAACCACCTGCTCCAATTTGTTCTAAAATTAAATATCTCCCAGCAAACAAATCCCCAATTTTGAAAGCATCATTAACAGGCTTCGAAATCATTACTTAACCTCCACTAAAACAACAGTTAAATTATCTGTTGAAAGATTAGATTTAGCTAAATCAATTAATTCTTTACCTTTTTTCTTTAACGAACTTTTGTTGGCTAAAATATCAATTGTTGTGTAATCTTCAAGATGATCATGCACACCATCACTTGTTAAAAAATATAAACCTTTAGGTTCATTGACCATGTAAGTGTCGATTTTTAAAGTTTTAGTAGGACCTAATGCTGATGTTAAAACTTTTCAATAAGTAATTTCATTTAATTGTGGTCCAAATACATTTGGTTGTTTGAGGTTTTTGCGGTCTTCTTTTGATGTTGAATTTAAAAGGTTTTGATCCTTAGTAATTTGATATATTTTATTTTTGGTAAATTTATGTGTTCGAGAATCACCGATATTCACGACAAAACCTTTTTCATTTGCAAAAAGAATCGCTGTTAGTGTTGTACCCATATCTTTGATTTCGGGTGATTTTTGAGCTTTATTACTCATAATTTTTAAAATTTGATAAACACTTTCTCTTAATCAAAGATTAATTTCAGTGTTGGTTAAAATAGAAAAATCGGTTTGTTTAAACAAACCGATAAATTCAGCAACAGCCATATGTGAAGCGATTTCGCCCCCAACATGCCCTCCTAAACCGTCACAAACAATCGCAAAAAAGTTATTTTGTTTATTTGAACAAAAAGCAAAATCATCTTGATTATTTTTACGATAATTACCAACGTCCGTTAGACCAGCTGCTTTGTATTTCATCCACTACCTCATTTAATATATTTTACCAAAATATAGGTTATTTCTTTTTAAATTTTTTCACTAAGTATAAAAAGACAGATAAAGCAATGACTCCTAAAAATCCAACTATTAGTCAAATAAAAATACTTTTTGAACTTTTTGGAGGGATTATCTTGTCCCCCATTTCTTGGAAAGTGTTCGCTTCTTTGAAATCTAATTGCACAGCACCAAGGTAATTGTTTTTAGTGTTTTTAACCCAGTATTTACCATCATTTTTTTCAATATTTCATTGCTTAAAATCTAAATCTAATTTGTTTGTTGTTAAGAAATTTTCAAGCAATTCTTGCTCCATTTTGTCCTTTGAAGAAAAGGTTACATCTCCTAAATCGAACGTAAAATTGGTACTTGATAGTTTGGGGTTTTTAGCTCCTTCAATCAATTTATATATAACTTTTTTCGAACCAATATACTTTGAATTTTTAGAATAAAAAGTATCATTTATGAATAAAAAATCATCAAATTTAGCTAATGGAATTTTAGCAATATTTTTTGTTTTAAATTTTTCAAACAAAAATCTATCTGTGATTTTTGTTTCGATGAAATTCCCTAAATCACCATCTAATTCTTCTAACTTAATCTTATCTTCACTTTTTATTTTGAATGGTATTTCAAGTTTGCCTTTAATATTTTTATCATTTGATTCCAAAACTAATTTGGTTCCTAAAATTTTGTATTGAACTTTGTCATTAAGCAGTTTTGCATAATGACTATTGTCTTGCTTAAACTTTTCTATCACTTCGTCTGGATCATGAACAATAATTTCGTTTTTGTTTAAATTAATTTTATTTAAATCTAAAAATTTATTAACTTTAATTTTAATAATGAAATCATCTGGATCAAGTAATTTAAACAATTTTAAATTATAACGATCTTTAAATCGTACTTTTAAATTTATTGTGATTTCACCTGGATTTGAATACAACAACAAGCGGTTAACATCATTGCTTGATATTTTCTCGACATCAAATCATTTTAACAACTCATTTTTTTGAAATCATGCATTATCTTTAATTTTATTTAAAAACAATAAATTAAAATCATCGAGTTTTTGAAAATCTAATGTGTAATCAAAATTTAATATGTTATTTTTTAACTCTTTGATTGGAAAGGCTAATTCATAACTTAATCTAATGTTTGTCATTTGTCATCGATAATATGCAGTCCCTCAATATTTTTTAACATCTTCTTCTAGTTTGGTGCGATCACCAGAAGTATCGTTTTCTATAAATGAACTTATATTAATATCATAATTTTTATCAAAAAATAATTTCATTTTGGATTGATATGCAACATTAATATCTCCAAGATTATAATTGGTAAAAACATTAAATCGGATTCCAAGTTTTGTTATGTCTGAAAAGCCGTGATTGTTTAATAATATTTCATGTTTGGAGTCTCCTGGGTGTTTATAACCTAAATTTGTTCCAGCAGTTGGAGAGGGATTTTCTATTTCCCCATGCCAATCAAATTTTAATTTTGGTTTTAAAAACCCTAATCTAATAAGTTTTTTATCATACTCATCTAGTTTAATAATTGTCTCAGATTTTTTATCGATCAATAAGGATAAATGATCATCACCTTGTGCTATTGGATATTGAAATTCCTTAATAAAAAAACCATCTTTATAATCATAACTATCTATTTCTTCTTGTTTTGGTGGTGGTGTAGCTGCTGCTCGACAAACCATTGGATTAATGGTTGGGGCTGCTACACTTAACACATTTGGTAAAATTGTTCATATTGTTTTCATCATAACCTCCATTAAAGATTAGGAATAAAAAAAGAAAAGTAACCTTTTTTATCGTCTAAAATAAAATTTTTAACAAAAAAACCCCTTTTTTGGGTTATAAAATTTTATTTTAGACGATTTTGTCGCTTTTCTTTAATTTACAAATATAAAATCCATCAGTGTTATTTTCGAATCCAAAAATTTGTTTTTCAGAAATAATCTTCATATCTTGATGTTGATTAATAAAGTTTTGGATTTGATCAGAACATTCTGCCTTATTGATTGTGCATGTTGAATAAACTAATTCTCCACCATTTTTTAAATTAAAATATGCTGTCTCTAACAACTCTTTTTGAAGTTGAACCAAACTGACTGTATCAATTGAATTGTAGTTTAATTTAATTTCTGGTTTGCGTTTAAAAACGCCAAAACCAGAACAAGGAGCATCTAATAAAATTAAATCAAAAAAGTTTTGATCATCAAATTTTCTTGCATCTTGATTTTTTAAAATGATATTTTTAATGCCTAATCTTTGAATATTTTCCTCAATTAAATGCATTTTATGAACGCTAATTTCATTGCCAACAAGATATTTTGTGTCTTGCATCAAAGCTGCAAGATGAGTTAATTTTCCACCCGGAGCACTACACATATCTAAAACATTCATATTTGGTTTTGGATCTGCAATTTCTCCGACTAAAATTGATGCTTGATCTTGAATATTAATTAAACCATTCTGATAAATTGGACTATTAACAATTGCTTTGCTCGCAATTAAACCATCTTTGGCAATGCCATGAGACAATCCATATTCATCTTGATATTGTTCATAAAATTTATTTGTTTCGATTTTTAAGGTGTTAACTCTAAAACTAATGGTTGGTATTTGCAATGAATCTTGGACAATTTTTGTCGCAATTTCAAGACCATAATCATTTTTGATTTGTTTGAATAGTTCAAAAGGAAATGAATGTAATAAACACAATTCTTTTTCTTGATCATTAAAACTAATTGTAAAAAAATCAGGTGTTGCCAAAACTTTTTTTAAGCTCGCATTCACGACTCCAGCGATTTTAGGTTCAACAAAAGTTTTAGCAATTTCAACAGCTTCATTGGTAATTGCATATCCTTGAACTCGATCCATGAAATGAATTTGGTACAAACTCATTCATAATAATATTTGAAGATTGATTGGTGTTTTTCTAAAATCAATTAGTTTTTTAGTTAAGTAATCTAAAAACATTTTATTTTTGATTGTTCCATGAACAAGGGCAAAAATAAAATTTTTACTTTTTACATCAAGATTTGATTTAGCCAGATTATTTAATAAAATATTGGAATATTGTTTTTGTTGAAAGACTTTGACAAGAATTTCTCAAGCTTGATAACGAGCAGTCTTTTTAATCATCATATTTTTGCGCAATACTAAAGAAGTTGATTTTAAACATCAAACGTTCAACGCGATTAATTAAATATTTTTCACTCAAAAGGTCTTTGAAATCACCATGCGCTAAATTGCGATGATAAACATTTTCAGTTAAGGTGTTGATCAATTTATCTTCTGCATCAAAACCTTTATATTCTTTGGTTGTGATCAAACCTTTGTCTTTTAATGTCTTAATATTCACTTCTCAATTTTCAACAAAGAACATATATTTTTCTTTAACAATTTTAGTGATCAATTTTTTTAATTGATCATAAATTGTTTGGTTTTGACAAATCGCTGCTTTTTCTTTTTCTAAAATATCAGTAATTTTTTCAACAGCATTCCCAACAGTATCATTTTCCACAACATATTGATAATTATGTTTTAAAGGCACTTCTAACATCGCCTTATCTAATCGTGATTTAATCACATCTAATGGCTCAGATTGTCTTCCTTGCAGTCTTGATGCAAGTTCTTCTAAAGTTGGGGGCATTAAGAAAATTGATAAAACATTTTTTTCATTTTTAATCGCTTGAGTTGCACCATCAACTTCAATTTCTAAAATTACATTTTTACCATTTTTGATTTGGTCTTCAACATATTTTCGGGGTGTGCCATAGTAATTACCAACAAATTCTGCATATTCAATCAATTCTTTGTTAGCAATTGCTTGTTCAAATTGTTCACGAGTGACAAAAAAATAATGCACACCATCAATTTCTCCATTTCTCGGTTTTCTTGTGGTCATGGAAACCGAGAAAGCCAAATTTAAGTGCTCATCTTCTCTTAATTTGGTGTTGATGCTACCTTTACCAACTCCACTTGGTCCTGAAACCACAATCATCCTTGGTTTATGTTGATATTTATTCATTTTCTTCTCTTTCTAATCTAAAAATATATAGATGTTTATTTTTTAAAAATTTGTATTTTAAAAGGGTTAATTTTGGTAATTGTAATAAATTTAACGGAACTGGAGATTCGGTTAAGATGATCCCTCAATTATTTAAAATTTGATAATCTAGAACTTTAGCAAAAAAGCTATCGTAATATTCTAAGTGCGTAAATGGTGGATCTAAATAAATTAAATCAACTTTTTTGCCATTATTCTTAAAATTATCCAATATTGTTGAAAAATCTCAAGTTGATAGCTGATAAGTTGATGGGTCAATTGTTTTTAAATTTTGTTTAATCACATCCATTGCAGCAGGAAAATGGTCATTGATATAGGCTAATTTAATTCCGCGACTAAGCCCTTCAATACTTAAAGCCCCGCTGCCACCAAACAAATCTAATGAGGTTTTACCTTCAAAAATGAAGTAGTTATTCAACATGTTAAACATATCTTCTTTCACTCGAGCACTTGTTGGTCGAGTGTTCATGCCTGGTAATGTTTTTAGTTTTTTGCCTTTATATTTTCCGCTTATTACAATCATGGTGCTCTTTCTTATTTTTATATTATAAAACACTTATCTAAAAATGTTGTATAATTTCTAATGAGGTTTTTATGAAATTTAATATTGATAATTTATTACAGAAGGAAATACCATCAAATAAATGATTAATCAAAGATGCAAATGAAAAAATAATTCGTGCTTTTAGTTCTAATGTAGAAGATGTAAATAATTTAAGTGTTGAAGACGAAATTTGCATGCAAAAATTAATTGATTTTGTGCGTTATTCTCAAGATTCAATTTTAAATGATGCCAATAATCCAGATCATTTAAGACCAGCTGTTGGGCTTGCAGCCCCACAAATTGGTGTGAACAAAAACATGTTTTACATGCGTATTGAATGACCTGTTTTTAATGATGAAGATGATATAAATGAGGATGAAACTTCAACTGATAATGTTGAAGTTTCAATCGAAGAATATGCAATGATCAACCCGAAATATCTAGCTAAAAGTGCGCAAATTTGCGCCATTGAATCTGGTGAAGGTTGTTTAAGTGTTGATGGTGATCGCGAAGGAATTGTCCCTCGTGCATACAAAATTGATGTTGAAGGTTATGATTATTTAACGAAAAAAAATGTAAAATTAACACTAAGAGGCTACTCGTCAATTGTTTTTCAGCATGAACTAGACCATAATGAAGGAAATTTGTATTATGATTTAATTAATAAAGATGATGCAAATTATGTTGATGAATCTTGAATTTTAATTTAAAAACTTAAAATTAGAATAAAAACTTAAAAAAACATTTATTTTTACATCCAGTAAAAATAAGATGTTGGAAAGAGAAATATGAAAGAAAACGATATTAAAATTAATATCCCTGTAAACAAGGAAGTTCTAGAAAAAGAAGTTCTAGAAGCAAGTGATATAAAGCCTTTTGTGTTCAAACAAAAGGAAATAAAAAGACACTATCAAAATACCAAAATCCCAACCAAAGTCTTTGCCCTTGGTGGTTTAGAAGAAATCGGGAAAAACACTTATGCAATTGAATATGATCAAGAAATTATTTTAATTGATGCGGGGGTTAAATTCCCTGATGCAACAATGTTGGGTGTGAGTGCTGTGATTCCTGATTATTCTTATTTAAAAGAAAATGAATCTAAAATTAAAGCACTTTTTATTACTCATGGACATGAAGATCACATTGGTGGAATTCATTATTTAGTCCAACAAGTAAAGATTCCAGTTATTTTTGCCCCATCATTAGCGGCTGCTTTAATTCGTGACCGCTTAAAGGAATATAAAATTACAGACAAAACAGTTGTCAAAGAATATTTATCTGATGATGTATGAAAATCAGCAAATTTTAGAGTAACCTTTGCTGCTTTAAACCACTCAATTCCTGATGCTTTTGGAATTTTAGTTGAAACTCCAAATGGAAATATTTTTTCAACTGGGGATTATAAATTCGACTGATCACCATTAGGACATTATGCTGAATTGAACAAATTAGCAGCCATGGGTGATAAAGGAATTGAGTTATTATTATCTGATTCAACCAATGCTGAAGTTGAAGGGTATACACCTGGAGAACGCAGTATTATTGATAATATTGACAAACTATTTTTAAAAGCCAAAGGTCGAATTTTTATCACAACCTTTGCTTCAAATGTTCACCGTATTCAATACATTATTGAAACAGCTAAAAAATACAACCGAAAAATCTTAATTTTAGGACGTTCTGTTGAACGAATTATTAAAATAATTCGTGAAATGGGTCACTTGAAAATTAATGATAAGCAATTTATTAAAGTTAATGACATTGGAAAGTATCAACCAAATGAAATTATGATCATTTCAACTGGTTCACAAGGTGAACCAATGGCTGCGCTTTCTCGAATTGCCAATGGAAAACACTTACAAATAAGCGTCATTCCTGGAGATACAATTATTTTTTCATCATCACCAATTCCTGGAAATAAGGCTGACGTTGAAAGATTAATTAATAAATTAACCAGAGTTGGGGCCAAAGTGATTGAATCGAACTCTTCAAATAAAATTCATACTTCAGGACATGCGAGTCAAGAAGAACAAAAATTGTTATTCTCACTTTTAAGACCACATTACTTCATGCCAATGCATGGTGAATTTAGGATGTTGAAAAAACATGTTGAAACTGCTGAAAGTGTTAACTTATTACCAGGACATGGATTTGTTCTAGCCAATGGTGATCAATTAGAACTTTTAAGAGGGAAAGCACAAATTGGTAAAAGAATTGATGCTGATGCAATTTATGTTGATGGAAAAGACATGACTGGACAAGCAAGTAACGTGATTCGTGAACGTGATATTTTAAGTAGTGATGGATTGATCGCAGTTGTTGTTTCAATCGATTCACAAACAAACAAACTATTAAGTCAACCAAAAATTATTAGTCGTGGAAGCTTTTATGTTCGTGAATCAGGAAATATTATTGGTGAATCAATTAATATTGTGACCAATGCAATGTTAGAAGTTTTAAATTCATCTAAACCAACGTTTGGGGCGATGAAACAAGCGATTAAAGCTAGTTTATCACCTTACATTTTCAAAACAAAAAAAAGAAATCCTTTGATTATTCCAGTAATTTTAAATCAAAAAAGTAAAATTCCGCAAAATCCAAAGAAATAATTATCTAGTTTAAAAAGCAAAAAATACATTTTTCCAACTGGAGAAATGTATTTTTTTTACTTTGGTCGTTTTTTTCAGGAATAATCTTTTTTTTGTTATAATAAGCAAATATAAATATGAGAAAAGCGAGGAAATGGATATGGTAAAACTAAAACGGTTGTCCAAATCAACAGAAATTCAAGAAAAAATTGAATTTGAAAAACCAAGAGAAAAGGAACGAAAACGAGCTGTTTATATGCTTATTTTAGCAATCGCACTTGCTGGTGTTGCTGGAGCAATTTGTATTAACATCTTTCTTTTATATCCTTATAAAAATAAAGGTGTGGCATTTTCACTAACTCAAAGCCCAGATAATCTAATTGCCTTTATTTTGATGATGACACTAGTGGTTACAGGTGTAATTTATGCAATTTGATATTTTTGATCAGTTTCAAAAATCAAATTTAATGATGCTGAACAAAATACAGTCAAAGTCGGAACAATTGGTTTTGTTGCTGCTTTTTTAGACACAATTGGTGTTGGAAGTTTTGCAGTAACAACAGGATTGTTAAAAGGAACCAAAACAATTAAAGATGATTCCCTTTTACCGGGAACATTAAATGTAACCTTTGGATTGAGTGCTTTATTTGAATCTGGATTTTTAATCGGAGCGATTAAAGTTGATCCTTATACATTAATGATTTTAGTGGTTTCAGTTATTGCTGGAACAGTTCTTGGCTCATTCTTTGTATCAAGATTGAAAAACCCTCGAATAGTTAAATTAATTATGGGTTCAGTCTTGTTCATCGTTGGAATTGTGATGATTTTAACTCATCCTGATGTTAAAGTTATCGAAACAATTTCAGCAGACCAAGAAGGTTTCATTGGTTTTCTTGATAAAGGAAACGAATGAAGAATGGCAACTTCTGCAATTATCTTCTTCTTTTTAGGAACTGTGATGTCCTTTGGAGTTGGATTATACGCACCAAGTATGGCCGTGTTGACATTATTAGGAATGAAAGCAACTGCAATTTTCCCAATCATGTCAGCGGGAGCTAGTTTATGTATGATTTTTGGTTCATTTAAATTTATCAAAAGCAAAAAATACATGGAAAAAACCGCATCAACAATGATGATGGCCGGAATTTTTGGAGCCATTTGTTCATTCTTAATCTTCTTTGTTGGAGTCCAAATGGGACTTGGAGTTGATGAAGAAACATTTGGAAGAATCTTAAAATACGTCGCAATTTGCGTTGTCTTCTATGCTTCAATTCTAATGTTGACTGAGTATATTCTTGGATTTAGAAAAGATCATCCGCATCAACATCTCGAATCCGGTGAATCCAAACAAAAAATACGAAAAAGACCTTGATCAAAACCCTAGGTAAAAAGCAAAACACCTGAAAAGAAATTATCTTTTCAGGTGTTTTTAGTTTTTGTTAATTGTAATCTAGTTAATTAAAAATTTCTTCGAATCTACATTATGATTGTTTAAACTTTGGTTGTTTATTTACATCTCAATTTGGATTATTGGCAAAGTCCTTGTAATCTTTAACTAAATCAACATCTCATTTTGATAAATCTTGATTGAATGCTTTGGCATCTCAAAACATTCTTGACATATTAGTGACTTTTGAGGTGTCTCATTTTGAAATGTCTTGGTTGAAAATGGTTGCAGCATAAAACATATAATCCATATTAGTAACCTTAGAAGTGTCTCATTTTGAAATATTTTGGTTGAAGTGGCTTGCTAAATAAAACATTCCGCCCATATCCATTACATTTGAAGTGTCTCAACCTGAAATATTTTGATTAAATGAATTTGCATTAACAAACATTCCTGACATATCAGTGACTTTTGAGGTGTCTCATTTGGAAATATCTTGGTTGAAGGTTGCTGCATAATCAAACATTTGTTTCATGTTTGTAACTTTTGAGGTGTCTCATTTGGAAATATCTCGGTTAAAATAATAGGCACCGATAAACATTTTACTCATGTCAGTTACATTTGAAGTATTTCAACCAGAAATGTCTTGGTTGAAATTAACCACCGCTGTAAACAAACTACTCATGTCTGTTATGTTTGAAGTGTCTCAATAAGTGATTTCTTGACAATTGAAATTTTCTAGTTTGTTGAATAGCATGTTGATATTGGTTATTTTTGGGCTAATGTAATTGGGAACTATTTCAACTTTTGGTGTCATTCTTCTAGCTTTGCCAGTTGCATCTCATCCCAAATTTAAAACTTGAATTGTTCCATATGGTGCATAATCATCAACCATTGCAATTTTATTGGTTTTTACGTTGATATAAATTGTTTTGCTTTGAGTTTCTCGATTTAATATTTGAGTTAATTTAATATTTCCAAAAAAACCACGTGTGTTAGTTGCATCAAAATTAAATATTGCCGCACCAATTGTTTGATCGCTTTGCACTTCTGTCACAACAATTCCTGCCGCTTGCGGCATTTGAATATTAATAATCATACTTAAACCTTCAGCTGTTCAAAGTGAATCCTTTTTAGAATCGATAATGGATTGTAATTTCATTTCGATTGTAGAAATATTTTGTCGTTCTGGGATTTCTTGTTTAATATTGCTAATCTTTTTCATTTCTTTATTTTGATTATCTTTCGTGGTCGATTGTCAAGAAATAGTTGTTGCAACCGTTCCTAAAGTAACCACCATTCCACTTAATAGTAGTAATAATTTTTTCATTGTTTTCTCCTTTTAAAATATATTATTTGATTGCATTTTATTAAACTACAAAATTTATTTTTGTAGTTTTTGCAATGTCTGGGTTAATATTTTTATCTAATGCAGTTATTCTAGAATTGTTGAATTTAAATGATTTTTGAGTTTTTATTAAAAAAATATATCTACTAATTTCATAAGGTTTGAATTGCATATATGAAGAGAAAATCGAACATTTAATATCAAAAAGTTGATAAATCCCATATTTTATTGGTAATTATGCTTTTTTTATAGTCAAAAATAGATGACTAAATTATTATGAGTCAGTTTATATGCTAATGTTTTTAATTATAAAATGGTTAAAAATTCAAGATTTTTAATTTTGTTTAGTAGGTTCATTATTTTATTATTCGTCTAAAATAACCTTACATATATTATGTGCTCATTTAATTTTAAAGAAATAAAATTTATCAATAAAATAATTTTTTATTGATAAAAAAATCTCAACCAATGAGATTTTAAATATGCATATCTAAAAACAAAACAGATTAATAAATGAATTTTAAAGGTAGATGATAATTTATCTGATCGTTCAATTTTAATGGTTTACCAATAATCAATTGCTTGTTGAAACAGTCTAAACGAAAGAAGAAAACACCTTTTCAAATGATATTTTTCTTATTTAAATCATCCAAATTTAAATAAAACAATTCTGTTGTTGCTTCTTCTGAAATTAAAAAAGCTTTGGTATCAAAGTTAGCAATCATTAAGTTTTGAGATGATGAATAAACAATCATATCTTGGTAAATAATTTGATTATCTTCAGTTAATAGAATCGTTTCATCTCCAACATTGATCATTTTTCTGATGTTGTATTTATATTCAATAAAAGCTTTTTCATTTCAAAAAAAAGTTTTCTTTAATTTTAAATTTTTATAAAATTTAAAATTATCTTTTTGACCAAGATATAAATATTCAGCATCATTTAAAATAGGATTATTATTTTCATCCAAATTAAAAATGTACTCACTGACAATTTGTTCAATTTTCAACTCTGTTTGAGAAATTTCAATCGGATTTGAAAGAAGTGGTGATGGATGAGTAATGAATTTACGATCTCAAGTGTTTTTATTTTTTAAATTTTCTAAAAGCACTTTAAATTCCATGCTCAATAAAAAATTTTGCTTTTTATTAAGTGCCGAATCAGTAAAAAAGACATTTTGATCACGAATTCAAAAATTAGATATTCATCCAGTTTCTGGAAATTCAATAACTGTTAGTTTCGGTAATTTAGTTTTCTTATTCATGTCAACCTCTTATCTATTGTAATAAAAAAAATAGATTAATGAACTGTTCAATTGTAATTGAACAGTTCACCAAACTATTTTCACTTATTTTAAATTATTGTTTTGCTTGAATTGCATCAATTCCTGGAAGAACTTTACCTTCCATGTATTCCAATGAAGCTCCTCCACCAGTTGAAATTCAAGAAAAGTCATCTTTGAAACCTAAAGCGATTGCAGCAGCTGCTGAATCTCCGCCACCAATTAAAGTGAAAGCATTTTTTAAACCAACAATGGCTTCAGCCACAGCTGTTGTACCTTGGGCAAAGTGACTAAATTCACTCACACCCATTGGCCCGTTTCAAACAACAGTTTTAGCCCCGATTAATTCTTTTTGGAATAATTCAATAGTTTTAGGACCAATATCTAATCCCATCACACCATCGGGTAAATCCAATCCATAGAACTCAGCTTTTTCGTTGCTGAATGTTTTTGAAGTTGCAGAATCGATTGGTAAAATAATTTTTCCATTAGCAATTTCTAAATATCTTTTAGCTTCAGCAATTTTATCCGCTTCTAAAAGTGAGGTTCCAATTTTGTGTCCTTGAGCAGCAAAGAATGTATACGCCATTCCTCCACCAATTAAAATTTTATCAACTTTGTTTAATAAATTATCAATCACGCCAATTTTATCAGAAACTTTAGCACCACCTAAAATTGCTACAAATGGGCGATCTGGATTATCAATTCCTTTTGCTAACATTTGTAATTCTTTTTCGACTAAAAGTCCAACAGCTGAAGCTGGAATATATGTTGAAATTCCAACATTTGAGGCATGTGCACGGTGTGAAGTTCCAAAAGCATCATTGACAAATACGTCACCTAAACTTGCTCAGTATTTACCTAATTCTGGATTATTTTTAGATTCATATTTAATCACTTGATTATCTTTAACATCTTCAAAACGAGTGTTTTCTAATAAGATAATTTCTCCGTTTTTCATGTTTTCGATCGCATTTTCTAAAGCTTCACCTCTTGTTGAAGGAATGAAAGTCACTTTTTGTCCAAGCACTTTTTCTAAGCGTTGTCCAACAACGGCCAAGGATTTAGTTTTTTTATCTTCTTCACTTTTAATACGTCCTAAGTGGGATAATAAAATCACTTTTGCCCCTTGTTTGACTAAATATTTAATTGTTGGCAATGATGCCTGAATACGATTATCATCAGTTATTTGTCCGTCTTTTAATGGAACATTAAAATCCACACGAACTAAAACCTTTTTATCTAAAACTTGAATATCTTTCAATGTTTTCTTTTTGTTGTAATCCATTTTTAATTCTCCTAATCTTTTTAATTTTACTATTTTCTTACATTAAATAAAGAAAAAGCATCACAGATGTGTCGCTTTTTCTTTTTCATTAAATTATCAATTAAATTCTTATAAAGCCATTCAGTGGATAATTGTTCTTACTAATTGTGAAGTATATGAACTTTCGTTATCGTATCATGAGAATACTTTAACCATTTGTTTTCCATCAACTTCAACAACTTTTGTTAAAGTTCCATCAAAGATTGAACCAAAGTGTGATCCAATAATATCTGAAGAAACAATTCCACGTTCGTTGTATTCCATTGCTGTTGCTAAATCTTTATCTTTTGCTAAAGCATTTTTGATTGCTTGGTTTACTTCTTGATCAGAAACATTTTTCTTTAGTTCAACTGATAAATCAGTAATTGATCCAGTAATCATTGGAACACGTAATGAGTATCCATCTAATTTACCTTTCATGTTTGGTAAAACTAAAGAAACTGCGACTGCTGCTCCTGTTGTTGTTGGCACGATGTTTCATGCAGCAGCACGTCCACGACGTAAGTCTGAGTGTGGTAAATCTAATAATTTTTGGTCATTAGTTACTGCATGAATAGTTGTCATTAACCCTTTTTCAATTCCAAAAGCGTCATCTAAAACTTTTACCATTGGTACTAAACAGTTTGTTGTACATGAAGCTCCAGAAATTATTGTGTCTTCTTTTGTTAAACTTTTGTGGTTTACTCCATAAACGATAGTTTTTAAATCACCTTTGGCTGGTGCTGAAATAGCAACCTTTTTAGCTCCTGCTTTGATATGCGCTTCAGCTTTGTCTTTGTCTGTGTAAAATCCTGTTGATTCAACTACTAGATCAACTCCTAATTTACCTCATGGTAAATTAGCAGCATCTTTTTCAGCAAAGACTTCAACTTTTTTACCATCAACAGTGATGAATCCTTCTCCGAAAGTAATTTTTCCTTCGTTGAATTTTCCATGTGCTGAATCGAATTCTAGTAAATAAGCTAAAGTTTTAGTATCTGTTAAATCGTTAATAGCAACGATATCAGCACCTTTGTCTCATAATTGTCTGAATGTTAGACGACCTATTCTCCCAAATCCGTTAATTGCAATTTTTTTTGTCATATTTTTCTCCTATACAATGGATATTATAACTTTTTGTAAAGAAAAAGTCACCATTTTTGACCACGTTAAAGTGGTATTTTGCTCAAATGGTGCTTATTTTTCCTAGTCTTTTATCGATTAAACAATTTGGATTTCTTCAACTTGTTTTAATTTTTCTACTGAACTGATTTTAATTTTGACTTTTTTACCATTTTCTAAAGTAAAGACATGGTAATTATCAACAAATTCAGTTTTTGAAATTTTGATTTTATTTAGCTCAGCTTGCATTTTTTTACCAATTGCTGCTTGTTGATCAGCATAAATTTTTTTGTTAGGTTCTAGTTGTTTTTGAATTGAAACTATTCCACTTAGATCAGCTATAACTTTTTGCAATCCATCAAGCGGACTTCCTGGTAGAATTTTGCCATCTTTCAATCCTAAAACTACAAGATCCTTACTTTGACCTTTAATTAATTTTAAAATGTCGGGCAATCCTTTTAATACATTTCTTAAATTGTTAAAATCTAATTTTAAATTACCTTCAGCTTTGGCAATCTTGTCAATAATACTTTGAATTGATTCATTATCAGGAATTCCATATTTCAGAATTTGTTCCACTCCAAATAATTTTTTGATTGGTTTCAATAGCAAGTCTTCAATTGTTGATAAATCATTTAGTTTTGAACTAATTGGTTTAGCTCCTTTGTAGATACCATTACCAGTTGGGGCAAAAGTAACTTGGAATGAACTATCACTGACAGCACTTGGTTTTACGTGATTTACTTTAATGTCAACGCCTTCAATATTTATTTTTTTACTTGCAACATCTTTTTGATATTGTTCAGCCATAGCGTGAGTTTTTATCGCATCTGCACTAACAATGTATTTTTCCACAACTTTAGCAAAAGTAGATTTGACAATTGTTTTCACAGAAATTAATGGTTGAATCCCTTTATATTTTCCACCAGGTTTTGGAGTGATTGTTACTTGGAAAGAACCGTCATTTGCAGCAGTTGATTTTATGTAGTCTGTTTTAAAATCAACATCCTCATCATTTTTAAATTGTTCAGCTTCTTTTAGATATGTTTGTATTTCAGCATCACTTATCACTTGTTGTGCACTAGTGATCGCATCAGCAAATGCTTTATGAAATTCTTCTTGAAGCACAAATGATTCATCATATTTAATAACATTTATATTAGATTGAATTGGTTTTGCATTTTCATATTTGCTTTTCATAAAGCTTGGTTCAAAAATCACTTGAAATGATCCATCAAAAAGTTTAAATGAACCATCTTTATCTTTTTTCTTTTTCGGTGCAGAATAGTTTACTTTAATATCTACACTTTCGATTTTAATTTTCTTATTTGATACATCTTTTTTATATTGTTCAGCCATTGCATGAGTTTTTATTGTGTTTACTTTAGCAAGTTCACCTGCAACGGCTTTTTCCATTGTTTCTGGTAATGGAACTTCAGGAGTTTTTGGTTTTGCTTTTAGCAATGCCATAAAATCTGGACTCATTAAAAAGTCTCATGGTTCAGTGTAAAATTTTGGGTTAGATAGTGCATCTTTTAAAATATTTTTCACACTATCTGGTAAAGTTTTGGGTAATTTTCCCAAAAGGATACCTGGTGCCATACCGGAAACCATTTTTGCAAGATCAGCAGGTACAATAGGGGAATTTGTAACAATTATACCCAACATTCCATTAATCATAGATCCCATGTCTGGTAAAAGGGCTTCGAAAAGAACTTTAAGAATTGGGTTAAATCCAACTTCGTTGTAGTGATCTTTATCAAAATTTTGTTTTGCAAAATCTGAATTTTCAAAACCACCAAGAAGACCAAGAAGACCAAGGAAACTATCTGCTAATTTTACGTATTTTTCTTTACCTCAGAATAAACCTTTCATTAAGTTTTGTAATTTTTCCGCAGGAAGAATATTGTTAAATATTTTTTTAATATCTACTCCATTTAAAGAGTTTTTATCAATTTTGGCACTTAAGATGCCTTGTAATTGTGCTCAATTCATGCCCGCAGGTTGATCCATAATTTTATCAATGTAAATTAAGAATAATCTAGCAAAATCAACTATTGCAAGGATTTCATTAAAGTTTTTATCAATTGAAAGAGTAAATTTCTTACCAGCTTTAATAAATTCACCTAAATTTTTAGCAAAACTTTTTAAGACTAATTCTTTTGCGTTTGGAGCTTTGACATCAATAACATCTTTAGATCCTAAAATCTTGTTCATTGCATTAAGAAATGGAACCATTGACATATCGATGGCTTCTTGGAAACTTTTTCCTATATATTTGTCATTACCTAAACTGCTATCAAGCACTTTTAAAGTTGCTGGAGATAATATTTTTTCAATTTGTTTAACTATGTCCATATCTCCAAGTTTTAAATTTTGTAGCATCGGCAACAATCCTGGAATCAATTGAGCTAAACCTTGAAATGCTTCTGGATTTGAACCCATGCCAATTACCATTGAAATAGTGTCTAAAATATATGATGGTTTTTGATCAGGTTGAGTCCCATTTTTTAACACACCTTTTTTAAAAACATTCTTAGTAAAATATTTGTCTTGTAATTGTTTAAAATTTTTAATTCCATCAGGTTTATCTGCATTTGCTTCGATGAAGTGTGGATCTTTAATTGCTGATTTGGCAACAAAATTTTCAAATAAATATTTGGCGTCATAACCTTTTTCTTTGTTTAAATAAGCAATTTTTGCAATCTCACTTAGATAGACATCTAAAATTTGATCTTCAGTTAATTCAACTGGTTTCTTGTCTGCTTTTTGTTTGTCGGCTTTTTTAGGAGGAGTACAACTCATCACTGTAATAGCTGATGAAGAACCAATCATGATCGCTCCTAATATTGTTAATAATTTTTTCATTTTTTAAATTCCTTTCGCATTACAAATAACATATTTGTAATTAATCAATAAATACTTCGAACTTAATTAGTAGTTCTTTTTTTATTAAGTGTTTATTTTTTAATGATTAATGTTTATTCATAAAATGTTTTTTAAGTGCATTTTTAGATTTAAAAATACACTTAAAAAACAAATTAATTTGAATAAATTGATTTGTTTTTTTCAGAAAAACTTTGAGAGAAAACATGATTTGTTATAGATTGTTCAAACACAAATATTATTAGGCTGTGCTTGTTTTTGATCTAGTGAGAGTTGACCTTAATCTATAACATTGATGTTATATAGCTGTGCGCCGTTTATTTTGTCTCACATGATAACAAGTGTAAAATTTGGATCTGATTTGAGAAAAAAATAAAACTAAATTACTAATAAAAAATAAGAATAATCATTTAATTAATGAAATCTGTTTATTTGAATTTTTCTTCATAAAACCACTCCTTTACTAAATATTTTCATAATTTTATACTTATTTTTTTGGTTTTTTGTGAAAAACCCCTTTTTTTTATCACAAAGTTTGAAAAACAAAAAAATCCTCAAACAAATTTTATTTATATTCACTTAAATTAAAATGGGCAAATTCAAAAATGATAAAATTGAATTATGCAAATAAAGCGTTCAAACTGGCGTTTTTATCATTAAGTATTGAAAGACTAATGATACTCAAAAAATAATAATGAAATCGAATTAAAATCAAAAAACAAGGTTGACCCTTGTTTTTTGATGTAAATTATATTTTTCAGAATAATTAAATTCTTTTTGATTTACCTGGAAGAATAAATTCTTCTGATAAAGCATGAATGCGTTCAATAAAACGTTTTTGTTTAATTTGTTCAACAGCATGATTTTGGTTTTTCAAAAAATAATGTTTGTGGATTTCATTCATTGAAAAATTAGAGCTAAAAAAAGTTATTTTTTGATGTTCCATGCGATAGTTTAATAAATTTAATAAGATATCGTCTCGAGATCAACTTGATGGAACTTCTGAACCAATATCATCCAAAAATAAGACATCTGCATTTTTTAATTTATCAAATAGGCGCTTTTGGGTTTCAAGATGTTTTTCATTAAAATTAGAACCTTTAACAAGACTCATTAAGTGTGCAACATTGATGAAAGAAACTGTTTTAAACTCACTTTTTAAAGAAGCAATCCCATTGGCTAAAACTTTTAAAAGGGTGGTTTTACCAACTCCAGGTTCACCAGCTAGAAAAAAGCCTTTATGTTTATTGGTTTTAATTTTCGTAATTGATGATTCTAAAAATTGTTTGCGAATATCTTGTTCAGTTTGGGAAAAAATATCACTATCTTGACCTAGTTGATCAATATATTCTTTGGCCGAAGTTGAAAAAATATCAATATCAAAATCTGTATATAGATAATGCTTTTTTAATTCGTCATTTTTATTTTCGAAAAATCAATGTTGACAATGTCTTGTACTAATATAGAAAAGACCATTGTCATAGTTGACAAAAGATTCATAACCAGGATTTGACTGTTCGCATTCTGCAAGTGGACCTTTGACACAAATAATATAGTGAGTCAAAAAATCTTCTAAGAGAATTTGATTGTCATTAATAATGTTTTGAACAATCATTTTTGCTTCTTCATCAGTTTTGCCTTCTTGAATAAAATTTGTTCTTAAATGAGTTAGAAGAGTTTTTAGATCGTTGTTTGAGGCAATTTTATCCATCAATTTTTTCATGTCCATAAAAATCTCTCCTCCTTTTTGTTAGTCAAACAAAGCCATTAATTCTTCATCTGAATTTGTTAATCTAGTTGACACCAATTCTTCTTGAATCATGCCATTGTTTGATGATTCCTTTTGAAAGAAATTTAAATAAGCTAAAACATCAGTGGTTTTTTTAATTGAATATGAGTTCAGACTTTCAGCAATTTTATAAATATAATTTGGAATTATTTTATTATTACGATTAATTGAATGTTGGATCATGCAATTAATTGCTCCATTTAATAATGAAAATTTTTCTTTTAAAGTATTAATCATTCTTCTTGTTGAAAAATCAGCGATAAAATTTGTAACTTTTAAAACATATTCATCAGGGTTTAATTCATCCATCAAATTCACAATTTCTAATTGTGTATCAGATAAATTACTTTCCATGGCTTTGGTTTCCTTACGAATTTTTTTAGCAATTGTTTTATTTAATTTGGTTTCAAATAATTCAGGTTCAATTTTAGCTGTTTCAAAATTGAAGGATCCAATAATTAATGTCGCCAAAGTTTTTTCAGTAAAATTTTGTTTAGTTAACGCGTCACAAAACATTTTTTGATAACGTTTAGATCTTAAATCAATCGCAACACCATTATCAATTAAAATTTTGTTCAAAATTTCAATGTTAATAAATTTATCAAATAAGGTTGTTTTTTTCTGTTTCAAAACAACAAAATTCATGTCTCGAATCGTTGGGTTTTTTTCCATTTCATCAATTTCATCGGCAAAAACATCTTCAAAAACAGCTGTGACTTCTTCATATTCTGCATCACTAACTTTTTTAGATTCCACTTCTTGATTAATAAATTTAATAATTTCTAAGTTTTCTAATCCAACTTTTTTAGTTAATGTTTGTTCAAACATTTCATTTTCAAAAAATTCATTGATATCTAACGGGGCAAAAATTTGATAAATCACTGACTCACCATTTTTAGAGATTAAAGTTTTAATAAGTCTTAAACTTTCTAGTTTTTTAATATCTTCATTGAATTGTTTTTCGGTTAAACCCGAAATTTTGGTAAGTCTTGAATGTTCTAGTTTTAATTTTAATTTTTTTAAAATATGGTACTCATTAAACAAGGAAAAATATAGACCAACAGCAGATGAACCGATTATTGGTTGATATAGCGTAATTAAGTCTTGTTGTTGAACCAAAACATCAGAATCTTTTAAGTCGATCGAATATTTTATTGGTGTTTTTTCCATACTTTTACCTCTTTGCTATATAGATAATAAGGCATAAAAAATGGAAAAAATACAATATCTATGAGAATAATTTTTTTTATTTTTTTGACACATAGCAAAGCCTTATATGGCTTAATTATTTTTGATTTTTACACATTTCCACATTGCAAAAAATTCTATTTTTGGCACTTTGGACAATAATAAGTTCCTCTTCCATTAACCTTAATTTTGGCAATTGGAGTCTGACAAAGATAGCACTCTTTTTTCTCACGTCCATGGACTTTTAAAAAGTCTTGGTATCCACCACTTACCCCTTGTTTAGGGGTGAATGAGTGGATTGTAGTACCTCCTACGCTAATTGAGGTTTTTAAAATCTCAATTGCATTAGTTAATAACTTTGAAACGGTTTTCAAAGTTATTTCATTGGCTGGGGTTAACGGATTTATTTTAGTGGCAAATAAAATTTCGTTGTCATAAATATTACCAATTCCGGAAATAATATTTTGCTCTAGTAAGACCGATTTAATCGGTCTTTTAATTTTTTGAAATTTTTCAAATAATTGCTTAGCAGTTAAATTTGGATCTAAAATTGAAGGCCCTAAATGAGCCAAAGCACTGCCATTAAAAAAACTTTCTTTAGAAACAATTTCTAAAGTTCCGAATTTTCTTGAATCGTAGTAACGCAAAACAAAGCCATCATCTAAAATAAATTGACATTCTAATCAACTCTCTTTATATGAAAGCGTGTTTTGCGGTTCGAAATTTCAACGACCCTCCATGCGTAAATGCGAAATTAGAACATCATTTTCGAGTTCGAAAATGATGTATTTTCCTTGATTAAAAATTTTAAGAATCTTTTGGTTCTCAACTCTTTTTTTAAAATCTTCGATCTCATTTCGTCATAATAATTTAGCGTAATAAATTTCAAATTTTTTAATTGTTTTATTGATCAGATCAGGTTCTAATAGTTTTACAACCGTGACAACTTCTGGTAATTCTGGCATTTTTCTCCTTATTTTAAATCAAATCAGTTCTTCCCAGCAGATTCACTGATTTCTAATAGAATTTTAATTTCTTCTGTTTTATTCGTAATTTTTAGTAAATCACTATAAGCATTTAACATATTTTTTCGAATAATTGGTAAAACTTTTTCTTGTTCAAGATTGACAATTTCAAAAATAATTTCATCATGAATTTGGGCAATCATTTTAGATTGAATATTTTGATCAACAAAATCTTTATAAATATTAATCATCGCCACTTTTAAAATATCAGCCGCAGTTCCTTGAATGGGCATATTGACAGCAATTCTTTTTCCAAATTCTCGAACTTGATAATTGTTAGATTTTAATTCGCTAATATATCTTTTGCGATTTGAATCTGTCAAAACAAAATTATTTGTTTTGGCAAATTCCACAATTTTATTTTTCCAATTTTCTAAATCGGGATATGATTCATAGTATGCTTTGATGTATTCTTTGGCTTGTGGAATAGAGATTCCTAAATCGTTTGCCAAACCATAATCACTTAAACCATAAAGAATTCCAAAGTTAAAAACTTTAGCAACTCTTCGCATGTCTGGGGTGATTTCATCAGTTGAGGAAAGTTTAAAAATATCCTTAGCAGCCTCAGCATGAATGTCACCTTTATTTCGAAAAATTTCTAACATCTTATTTTCAGGGGCTATTTGTGCTAAAACACGTAATTCAATTTGTGAGTAATCAAAACTATAAAATGTTTTGGTTTCATCAGTGATGAAAATTTTTCGCACTTGTTTTTGATCATCATCCCTAATCGAAATATTTTGTAGATTCGGTTCAATCGAACTTAGACGACCAGTATTGGTTAGCGTTTGATTAAAAATAGTATGCACTTTTTGATCATCAAAAATATATTTTTCAAAACCTTTTAAATATGTCGAATACAATTTTGAATATTTTCGATGCTCTAAAATTAAGTCAATAATTGGGTGCAAATGTTTAAGCTTTTCAAGTGTTTCTTTACCTGTACTCCCTTTATCAAAATCAGGTAATTTTAAATCTTCAAATAACATTTTTTTTAATTGTTTTGGTGAGGCTAAATTGATTTGATCATCTGGTTCTTGATTTAACATCGCGAAGACAGTTTTTTCAATTTCTTGAAGTTTGATCAGGGTCTCTTTTGTTTGTGTTTCTAATTCTTTTAAATCAATTTTCACCCCAGTTTGTTCCATGTCTTTTAAAACAAAACCAAATGGTAAATCAATATTTTGATACAAGTTAAATTGATCATTGTCTTTTAAACGTTGAATGATCACGGGTTTTAGTTGATTGATCAATCATGCTTTTTTAACGATAAAATGTGCCTTTAATTTTAGATCAATATTTGAAGTTTTTTTGATTCCCTTACCAAAAAAGATGTCGTCATTTTCCACAATTATTGTTTTATCAATAAAGTTTGTTTGAATTGCAAATTCTGATGGAATTGTTGAATCTAAATCATAAATTGCAATCATCATATCGTAAACAAAACTTTGATCAGCTATTTCATAACCTTCATTTTTTAAAAGTGTAATTGTTTTTTTGATATCAAATGTGTTTTTTTGAAGATTGGGGTTATTTAAAAATGCATTTAGTTCTTGATCGAAAATATTGGTTTCACTAAATTCTTCAAAGAAATTTAGTTGGATTAGTTCTTGAGTTTTGTTAATGTAAAAGTTACCTTTTTCATTAACAATCCCAATGCCAATAATTTTATCCTTATGATAATTTGTGTTTAGTGATTGGACAAAAATAAAGTTTTCTTTTGCTTCAAATGTTTTAGATCAACGATCAATAATTTTAATTTCTAATGCTTTTTCTGGTTTTGCTCCGGCAAAACCAATTTTTTTAGCAAGCGAATACATTTCGTATTTCACAAGAAAATCGTGAAAGGTTTGTAAATTAAGATTTAAGGTCTCAATTTTAAAATCTGGAATCTCAAAATCAGAGACAATTGTCGCAACCATACGAGTTAAAAACGCTGTGTCCTTGTCAGCAATTAAATTTTGTTTAACACTTCCTTTGATTGATTCAATATTTGCATAAATTTCTTCAATTGAACCAAATTCACTAATTAATTTAATCGCAGTTTTCTCACCAATCCCTTTAACTCCTTTTAAATTATCAGAATTATCTCCCATCAAACCTTTTAAATCTGGAACTTGATTTGGCGCAATATTTCAGTCATTTTTTAATTCATCAATCCCATAAATTAACAATTCACTTGTTCCTGATTTTGGTTTTAAAAGTTTAGTTTTTTCAGAAATGATTTGATACATATCTTTATCACTAGTTAAAACTCTCACTTCATAATCTTCATGATCCAATTCAATTTTTTTAGTTAATGCGCCCAAAATATCATCAGCTTCAAAATTATCAAGCTCAAATCATTGAATATTCATTGCAGTTAACAAGTCTCTCACTAATTGAAATTGGGGGATTAATTCTTCTGGAGTTTCGCTTCTTCCAGCTTTGTAATTATCTAAGTGGTCATGACGAAAAGTCTTTTTCCCTTTATCAAAGGCAACTTTAACATCATAAAAATCGTTGTTTTTTAAAATGTTTCAAAGCATATTTGCAAAAGAATAAACAGCGGCTGTTGGCACACCATTTGAAGTCGATAAATATGTCGCTCCCGACTTATAACTATTTGCGTGATGTGCTCGATAGATCAGTGAATTACCATCGATTAAAAGAATTTGTTTTGCCATTTTTGCTCCTTATTTATATGCTTTAACTATAATTGTATGTCGACTTCTTTTGAAAAAAGTGATTTTAGAAAAACCTATTTGCTTTAAAATTTCCAAAATCTGTTCTTGTTCAATTCAAGTCAGTTCAAAGTTTTGAATTTCAGTTATCTTTTCAGACTTATATTCAATTATATTGGTTGTTGTTTGGTTTTGATAATTAATTTCTGCAAAAGTGTTCGTTACAGTAATGTCTTGGCCATGAATTTGGAAAACGTTTTGAATTTGCTGACCTTGTTTAAAGTCAATATTGGGATAAATTAAATCAATCATCACAAATCCATCTTTAATCAAAGCTCTAAAACTATTTTTTAAAACCTGATAAATATTTTCTTGAGTGATCAGCAAATTCAAAAAACCATTAGTAAATAAAATAGCTTCAAATTCTTGGTGGAAATTCATTTTTAAAACATCAAAATTATGAATGGTAGTTTGCAAATTATAATCAATTAAATTTTGGTTTAATAAACCCAACATTTCTGGTGAATTATCCAACGCTTCCATTTTTAAGCCATATCTTAAAAATGGAATTAAAAACCGACCATTCCCAGCTCCTAATTCTAAAATTTTATTTTCCAAAGGCAAAAGATGGGGTTTGTAAAATGTAATATCTCCATCAATTTCTTGATTAATCGGGTAGTTAAAATCATACACCAAAGCACTCAGTGTTTTATATTTAGATTCCATTATTTCAGTACCTTAACTATTTTAATTAAACTCGCAGAAATGGTATTTTTATATTTTTGCATTTTTACATCCATTGCTAAAATTGAATTTAACTTAATTAATTCGTTCATTTGTTCAAAAAGTGAAGCAAAAATTGTGACAGAAATGGTATCAGTTTCATCACCAACCTCAATGAAAGCCATATCATTTTGATTTTTGTCTTTGAAAATTTTGATATTTTGTATTTCACCAATAATTCTTGTAAAACCTTGATTTTCTTTGATGAAATCAATCCCAACTGCTTTCAAATCTTTGTTTTCTGCTTTAATGGTTGTAATCGGGTGGGTTGAAACATAGAAGCCTAAATATTCTTTTTCTTTTGCAGAAACAACTGTTGGTACATCTTTTTGAACCTCTAAAATCGGAACTAACTTTTCATCAATAATTTTGGTGTTTTTATTAAATTCTGCAAAAGAAAAAATTTGATCAATATTTTCATCAAGGGTTTGTCTGCTATATTTAAATTCATCAAAAGCACCAGATCAAATCAACGCTTTAAAAAGATTTTTGTTTAGTCCATTATTAAGCATTTTGGTTGTAAAATAGAAAATTGAACTAAATAAATTTTTATCATTTTGATAAGCTTCTCTTAATTTTCTAATAAATTCATTACCAATTCCTTTGATTGTGGTCAAGGGCAAAAACAAGAGTTTTTGACTTGAATTATAATTAAAACTCATGTTGGCAACATTAGGACTTTTAACGATAATGTCTTTTCTTTTTGCTTCATTCAAATATTGAGTCATTTTGGTTTCGTTTCCGATCACTCCACTTAATAAAGCTGCATAAAATTCTGATGGATATTTAGTTTTAAAATAAGCTAATCAATAACTAATGTATGAGTAGGCAATCGAGTGTGATTTGTTAAATCCATATGAGGCAAATTTTTCAATTCAATCTCAAATTGTATTAGCATTTTCTGGGGAGTAATTATTTTTAATTGCTTGAGAGATAAATTCAGTTTTCATTGATTCCATATATTTGTAATCTTTTTTCCCCATCGCTCTTCGCACAATATCTGATTTGGCAAAAGAAAAATTTGCCACCAATCCTAAAATTTGAATCACTTGTTCTTGATAAACAATGATTCCAAAAGTTGGGTTTAAAATATCTTTCAAAGTTTGATCAATTAAATAGTTTTGTTTTTTGCCTTTTTTTCTTTCAATAAATTCTTCAATCATTTCTTGTGGACCTGGTCGAAATAAAGCTGAAGCAATTGAAATATCTTCAATTGAATTGACTTCCATTTTTTTAATTAAATTAGTCATCCCAGGTGATTCTAATTGAAAAATTCCGGAAGTATCACCAGCATTTAAAGTTTTGAAAACTTCAGGTAAATTTAAATCAATGTTTTCTAATTTGATTTTGATTTGGCGACTTCTTAAAATGTTATTTTGAATTAATTGGAGGGTTGTTAGATTTCTTAAGCCTAAAATATCCATTTTGATTAACCCTAAAGTTTCTAAAAAATTCATATCAAACTGCGTTTGATAAATACCATTGAATCCAATTTTAATTGGTAAAATTGTTCTTAAATCAACATCTGATAAAACCACTCCAGCTGCATGTGTGCTGGTTTGACGAGGCAATCCAATCAAGGTGTTAGCAGCCTCAAAAAGTTCTGGATACTCTGTTTGATATTGTTTTAATTGAGCGTTATTTGCAACTGCTGATTTTAAATCATTTTGATAATTTAGATCAATATTTTTAGTAATTGCATTGACTATTTCTAAATTAATATCGTAAGCTCTTGCCACATCTCTGATTGCAGATTTGGCCCCAATTGTTTGAAAAGTTGAAATCATTGCAACATTATGAGCACCATATTTATTAAATAAATATTCGACCACTTCTTCTCTTCTATCATCTTGAAAATCAATATCAATATCTGGCATCGTTGCTCGTTCAGGATTTAAAAAACGTTCAAATAATAAGTTGTATTTGATTGGATCAATTTGAGTGATTTCCAATAAAAAAGCAACCAATGATCCAGCACTAGAACCACGACCAGGACCAACAATAATGTCTTGACTTTTAGCAAATTTTACATAATCTCAAACAATTAAAAAATAGTTATTAAAGCCCATTTTATCAATCACCGATAACTCGTATGTTAGACGTTTTAGATAGTCAGTTTGTTCAATGAAAGTTTTACTTTCATTGAAATATTTTAATAAGGCTTCTTCACACAATTGTTTCAAATAAATATTAATTGGTAAGTTATCTGGAGTTTTAAAGTTAGCGATATGATATTGTCCAGAATTATCAAATAAATTAAAATTGCATGCTTCAGCAATTTGACTAATTTGTTGTTTTTGATCAATTGGATTTTTATTTTGCATTTCTTCATCAGAAAAATAATGTTCATCCTGAACATTGGAAATTTCTTTAAGTGTTAGGTTATTTTTAATCGCTGAAAGAACAATGAAATTCTCATATTCATCGCTTGTTAAATAGCTAATTTTAGGAATAAATAATTGGTGAACAATTGCACCATATTTTTCAACAATTTGGTCATCTTCAGAAATCAAAAAGGTATCACTTATTGCTTGATTAAAAACATCAAAAAATTCTTGATCAAAATTTGTCAAATTATTTTCCATTAATCACGAAGATAAGAAAGACAAATTTTGAAAACCCGTTTTGTTTTTGGCGTATAAAAGTGTCGTTTTATTTGTTTCAGGATTGTCAATTGCTAAACCAATAATTGGTTTTAAATTGTTTTTTTTAGCTTGGTTATAAAAATCAGCAACACCAAACATTGATTTATTTTCAGCATAAAAAACAAATGAAAAATCATGTTTTTTAGCAAAAGAAATATAATCTTTGATTCTAATTAAAGACTCTTGAAAATTATATTCAGTTCGAACATTCAATTGTGGTGAAAACTTCATTTTTACTCCTCTTCTTTTTTAACAAACTCCCCGTTTATTCATACAAATTCTTCAATTAAATTTTGAACAGTATGATTTAATAACTCTTCTCAAAGCAGATCTTTTTCATTAAATTCAGCCTCTCTTAATTTAGGTTTGGTTGTTGGATTTTTGGGAACAAACATTGAACAAGCATCATCAAATGGTAGAATTGAAGTTTCATAAGTACCAATTTGTTTAGAAATTTTAATAATTTCTTCCTTGTCATAAGTTAGAACTGGTCTTAAAATTGGCAAAGTCGAAACTGAATTAATGGTGTTGATTGATTCGATAGTTTGCGAAGCAACTTGCCCTAAAGATTCACCAGTAATAATCGCTTTTGAATTAGTTTTGAAAGCTAATTGATTTGCAATTCGCACAAACATTCTTCGCATAATATTAATTTTATAAGTTTGATTAGGAATATGATTTAATTCTTCTAATAGCGGAGTAAAATTGCAAATAAACAAACTGAAACGGTTGTAATTATATTTGGCAACTATTTTTGCTAAATCAAAAACTTTTGTCAATGCTTCAGCTGAAGTATGAGGCGGGGTCATGAAATGTAAAAAATCGACAGTCATTCCTCGTTTCATTGTTAAAAAAGAAGCAACTGGAGAATCAATTCCTCCACTTAATAAAGATAATCCTTTTCCCGAAACTCCAACTGGTAATCCTTTTAGAGCATTGATTCTTGAATCAAAAATATCAGCATGATCTTTTTTGATCACAACTTCAATTTTTAATTCTGGATGGTGCACATCAACTTTTAAATGTTGATTATTTTTTAAAACTAACGGAGCTAATTTTTGCTTCATTTCTGTTGATGTGATCGGATAAGATTTGTCTTTTCTAAAAACTTCTAGTTTAAATGTTTTTGCTGAAGATTTTTCTGCAATTTTTAAAACTGCATTAGCAATTTCGTCAAAATCCAATGAACTTTTTTCAATAATTGACAATGAATAAATTCCAAAAACATTTTGGATTCTTGCTAAAACTTGATCAAAAACTTCTTCTTTGACACCAAGTGTCAAAGAATTATTATCTTTGGTATAAACCACTTCTTCTTTAAATTCTTTTAATTGGAATTTTATGTTTTGAATTAACTTTGTAATAAAATGATTGCGATTATTACCTTTTAACGTTAGTTCCCCATATCTCACTAAAATATTTTTCATTTTTACCTCTTTTCTCTCTGATATTGTTTAATGTTTTTAATCATTTGATCGATAACTATTACCATATTATTGTTATCGTAATTTCTTAATGCTTCTTCAAAATTATTTTCAAAATTCAAACGATTTGCAAAGCGATCAAAATATATAATTAACGATTCAGCAATTAGTGCTTGCTGAATAACATTGGAAATTTGATTTTTAACTGAAATCGTTTCAGATCTTAAATTATCAATTTGGCTTTTAATAATATGTATTCTTTCTTCTGTAAAATTAAAATCTACCTGATGAATTTGATTTTCAACTCTTAAAAGTTTTTCCAGAACGATTTCATTTTGTTTTCTTTCATTGCCAAAATAAGAAATTCTTCTAAATTTATGACATAAATTTTCATTTTGAACCAAAATTGATTTAAGTGAATTTAAATTATTTTCAACTTGAACTAGAGCTGAATTACTGTTCTTTAACCCACGCGTTATCATAATCATTTTTTTATAAACTTCTGAAAGCGGAGTTAAAATTGCGATTAATTCATTTTTTAAAATTGTGTAATTAACTTTCTTTTTATAAGTTGCATAGTTTGTAAAATTTTCATAAAAATGTGTTCATTTAATTTGTAATTTGGTCAATGTTTCACCAATATTTTCAAATTCGATTTGTTTATCATGCGTTGTGTTGTGTTTAACATTGGATTTTATTGCTTTCAATCCATTCTCATAATCACTTTTAGCTGTTTGAAATGTCTCATGGATATTAGACAATTCCGATTCAACAAACATTTTCATCACTTCTTCAAACTGAATGTTTGTTTCAAAATCACTGATTGTCTCTAAAATTTCTGAAAGTTGGATAAAAGCATTTGAATAATCTAAATCAGCCAAACTTCTTTGAATAACGGTTTTCGAATAATTAAATTGGTCTTCGTATTTTTGAATCTTATTTTCATTAAGTGTTTTTTCTTTTAGATCAAACATTGTTTCACTAATTTGTTTTTTGATTGTGTGAATTTTATTTGGTAATGTTTTTTCTAAAACTTTATCAGCTGTTTCGAACAGATCAAGCATGCGAATTAATCGAATTATTTGTTCATTGGTTTTATCTTGGTAAATTAAAGAATCACCATACATCCCCAATTGAATTTTATTATCAATTCTTGTCATTGCAAAATTGATGTTTGCAATTCATTCATAAAGAATGGCGTGATTAAATTTAATTGATTTATCACGCATTTTCAACAAAGCTTCTTTTTGAATTTCGTTCAAAATTTCCCGAACTTGAATTCGAGTATCTCTTTGGATAAATTCTGTTTCAAGAATCTTATCCATTTCCTTGAACATGATGTAAAGTTCTCTGCTTATTTCTTTTAGATTTTTTTTGATCATTGCAGAGCGTTTTAAATTTTTAAAATTTGGTTTTTGAAATTTTACATCTTTAAAAAATAAATCCAGATTGTTGATTTCTTTGTAAAAATCTTTTTGAATAATGTTTTTGTAACGGACTTTTCAAATCTCAACTGCTCTTTTTTCCATGCTTGATGCTTGATTGTTTTTAACCACAGTTAAAAACAATCTTTTCAAGCGGACTTGAACTGAATTTCTGACAATTAATGTTGCTTCTTGATAAGAATCGATATAATTTTTAAGCATTGTTTTGTAGGTTCAAATCACTAAAAAAGAGCATATTAAAACGACTAGTAAAACAAAAAAGATCACTAAGGAAGTGAGTTGAATTGTCGATAGTCCATTAGAAATATTTCAGCCCTTACTTAAAATCACTCTTGACCTACTTTCATTATTTAAATTATATCAATAATAAGCCCAGAAAAAGTAATTCTACACAATCATCAAGTGCTAATTACTTTTTCTGAGTTTAAGTTTTAGCTTATTTTGGTTTCTATTCACTATCCAAGAATTGAAATATCGAAATAACACCAATTTGCGACATTTTTCAGGTCTAAGGTCAATCTTTTTTGAAAACTTTTTAAAAAATAAGTTATAATAAAGATTGTTATTTCGATGTCTGCAAATAGATATATCTTAAAAACTGTTTATTAATCTCTAAAGTAACCCATAGCAGTTAAAGGGCGAACAATAAACTGATTAAAATAGGATCTATTCAAATGTCTTTTAATAACGCAAATATAGGAGATAAATTATGTCAAGATATACTGAATCAATATTCAAAAAATCTCGTCGTTATGGTTTCTCAATTCTTGAAAACGGAAAAGAATTTAGCAAAGGTAAAAAACGTACAACAGCTCCAGGACAACATGGTGCTAAAAAAACCAAACTTTCTGGGTATGGTTCACAGTTACAAGAAAAACAAAAAGTTAGATTCATGTATGGAATTAATGAAAGACAATTCCGTAACACATTTGCAAAAGCAAAAAAAATGCATGGTGTTACTGGAACAAACTTCTTGATCTTATTAGAATCACGTTTAGACAATATTGTTTACCGCTTAGGTTTTGCTATGACAAGACAAGGTGCAAGACAATTAGTTAACCACGGTCACATTCTAGTAAATGGGAAGAAAATTGATATTCCTTCATACCAACTACAACCAAATGATGTTTTAGAAATTAAAGAATCAATGAAGAAAAACGATAAAATTGCTGAAGCATTGCAAAACAATGAATCAACAGTTGAGTTTGTTAAAATTGATAAAAAAACATTAAAAGGTACTTTCGTAAGATTACCTGAACGTCAAGAATTGAATCAAGAAATTAACGATGCATTAATCGTTGAATGATACAATCGTTTAATTAAATAGTAAATAACACCACATGGTGTTTTTTCTTTGCTTTTTCCACTTACCAAACACATAAGAGACAAAAAATTAAGGGCTGTTTGGCAAAATTGACTGAATGTTAAAAACAAAAAAACACCACGGATGATGTTTTTTTGTTTTTCATTTCTTTATTTTAATAACCTTACCAGATACGTGAGAGAAAACGAAAAGCTTATAGCTTAAATAGTATTTGCGTAAGATTAGTGAGTTAGTGTTGGAACATTAAAAACCAACAAAAACCTAAAATAAAAAATGATCTATAAATTAGGTAAATTCGGAGATGCAATTGCATCTCACATATGTATAATATCATTTCAGTATTAGAAATCAATAATTTAACTAAATTTTCAAAATTTGTTATTTTGCAATTGCGACTGCAAAATACTTCTTTTTACCCCTTTTAATTAAAATAAACTCATTATTAATCAATTTATTAAAGTTTTTCAACAATTGATTTTCATCATCAATAACAATTTCATTAAAAGAAATCGCTTGATTATGAATAAATTCTCTTGCTTCGCGTTTAGAAGTTGCGGCCCCACTTTGAATAATTGCCTCAATCACTGTTTGGTTTTGGTCGATTGTTGGGGCTTGGAGTGACTGAATTGCAGAAGCTATCAACATTTCGTCTAAATCTTGGACAGTTCCATTAAAAAACGCCTCTGTTAATAACAATGCTTTGTGCAAACCGTCTTGTCCATGAACAAATTTGGTAATTTGTTCTGCTAAAACTTTTTGAATAGTTCTTGCTTTTGGTTGTGCTTGATGGTTTTTTACTAATTCTGCAATTTCTTTTTGGTCTAAAAATGTTAAAAATTTCAATAACATTTCGCAATCATCATCAGATTGATTAAATCAGAATTGGTAAAATGCATATTCACTAGTTTTTTGTGGGTCTAATCAAATGGCCCCCGATTCAGATTTACCAAATTTTTGGCCATCTTTTTTGACTAATAATTGGTTTGTAATTCCGGCCGCTTCACTTTTGTCGCGTCCGATTTTAGAACCGATTAAATCAATTCCACTTGTAATGTTACCTCATTGGTCAGAACCCCCAATTTGGACCTTACAGTTGTTGTTTGTATACAATTGATAAAAATCATATGCTTGAAGCATGGTGTATGAAAATTCAGTAATTGATAGCCCTGTACTAATTCTTGTCGCGATTGATTCCTTGGCCAATAAATAAGAAAGTGTAAAATCTTTTCCAATATCTCTCAAGAAATCTAAAAGTGACAATTTATTCAATCAATCAAAATTATTGACAAATTCAACACCAATTAACATTTTTTTTAATTGGTGTTGAATTCCTTCGACATTTTTCACAACTTGATCGTTGGTTTGCAAGACACGTTCTTGCGACTTGAATGAAGGATCTCCAATCATTCCAGTTCCTCCACCAATCAAAGCGATCGGTTTAAAACCTGCTTTTTGAAAACGAGACAACAAAATAATCGGTAATAAATGTCCGACATGTAAAGAATCAGCGGTTGGATCAAAACCACAATAAACTCCAGCATGATTTTTTTGTGCTAGATTGATTTTTTCTTCATTGGTGGCTTGTTTTAACAAGCCACGTCATTCTAATTCTTTGATTATACTCATCTGTTTATTTCCTTTAAAATTTATATACTTTTAGTTTTTGAGAATCTGTGTAGGTTCTTCCAACTTTAGCTTCTTTGACACCATCAATTAAGACAGCGTCTCCTGTAAAACTCGTTCTTTTTTTAGTGATTGCTTCTCCAACCCCATAAATATCAACTGGGATTTGTGCTTTTTCAAATTCTGCGATTTTATGAGCATCAAATCCTGATGAAACAATAATTTTGACATTTTGATGTCCAGCTTGATCCAATGCGTTTCTCACTTCCTTGACTAAAAATTGATTAACACCGTATAGATTGGCATCAATTGGGAATTGGTCTTTTTTCTTAGCTAATGTTTCATCAATTAAATTCCCAGCAGTGTCTAAACGAATGGCATAAAGTTTTTCTCCAAAATGATTAGCAACTTCTAATGCTTGTGTAACACAATCATTATTATAGTCAACCAATGAAACTAAATTAGTTTGGGGAAAAACTTTAGCAAAAGCAATGGTTGCTTCTAGTGTATTTCCATCAAAAGATTGAATTAATGCATGGGGCATTGTTCCACTTGGTCGAGCAATTGATTTGTCATCTTTGAAGTATTCAATTGAAGCATCTGAAACAAAAAATTTGCATCCAGCAATGTAAGCTGCATAGCCATCACTTTGTTGATTTTTGTAAAGATCAGCACGATCATTCATATTCAAAACAGTTTTGTTATTGGCAGCTTGATTAATTTCGTAAAAATTTGTGGCAATAGAAGAATCTCTACTTAAGATTCCATCAATCATTCCTTCTAATCACCCAAAATCTTTATATTTTCCTTCGATTCTTAAAACAGGTTCTAATGGAGAAATAAAATCACCATCGTTCAATGTTCAAATTTTTAAATTTTTATAATTTGGAGATGCAAATTTAATTAAAGCTAATGTTTCTTGAATCCCACACAACATAATGTTTTCTTTTCTTTGAAATCATTGCATTGTCACTACTTGGTCCGGTTTAAAAGTATCTAAAATCGAAACTGTTTTTTTAAAATAATCAGCTAAATAATATCCATCTTTGATTCTTGGATCAAATTCAAAATTATTAATTAGTTTCATACACACCTCAAAAACTTTTCCCGACTTGATCTTGAAATGTTGAACCTAAATCCAAAACACCATCAACATTAAATTTGTGACCATCTAAATTTAATTCCTTGGCTGAACAAAGCATTCCGACAGTCGGAAATCCTCTCATCATTCCAGCAGTAATCACATTTCCATTCGGCAATCAAGTTCCATTAGTTGCCATGACTGTAATCATTCCAGGATAAGCATTTTTAGCGCCAGTTACCACATCGACTACACCTTCGTTATTTTTAATTTTGCATGCATTTAAGTGCGTTCCTTCAATTGGATGCATTTCCAGAATTTCGGCAATCACAAATTGTGAATTTTGTTTTAATGGATAAATATCTTTTAATTTATTTTCAACAAAATTCACAGCTTGGATGTTTTCACTAATCATTCCAGGTTTCAAAGCAATTTCTTTGCTGACATTTAAGATGTTAAAACCAACAATTAAATCGTTTGATTTTAAAATGATCACATCATTAATTTGCTCGGTTTTCAAGTTTTTGTCATCACTATTTAAGGTTACTAAAAGGGTGTCGAATTGAACATTATAAAAAATTCCATATTTTAAATTCATATGTAAATAACTCCTTCTAATTGGTTGTTTATATTATAATATAGTATATTATAGTTATGTATTAATTCAAAGGAAAACGAGAAATGAAAATTGCAATATTAACAGATTCATCATATGGTGGGAACTTAAAAGACATCAAAGATCTTTATCAAGTACCATTAATGATTACTGAGGAAAACGGGGGTCAAATACCCGATGATGAGAACTTAACTGAAGAACGTTTTTACGAACTTTTAGAATCACAAGCTTTAAAAACTTCACTAACTGTACCAAAAACAATGCTTGATATGTGAGATCACTTATTAAAGGAATATGATCAAGTAATTTTTGCTGGACTATCAAAAGGATTAAGTGGTCAATTTTCAACTTACAGAATGTTAAGTGAAACTGAAGAAAAATATAAAGGTAAAGTTTTTGTGATTGACACAAATGGTGTCTCAGTCATTTTGCAACATTTAGTCAAAAATGTTGCAATTTGAATCGCTGAAAATAAAACTGGTTTTGAAATCATGGAATTGATTTTGAAAAAACATGATAAATTTACAGCTTTTATTATTCCAAAAAATTTGGACACATTAAAACGTGGGGGAAGAATTACTCCAGCAGCAGCTGCTTTAGCTAAAATGCTAAAAATTATCCCGATTTTAAGATACAACGGTCAAATTGATAAACAAACAACTGCCCGCACTTTTAAAAAAGCTGTGCTTGAATCACTAGAATTGATCAAGAAGGAGCGTAAAGGTGTTAAAGAAATTGATATCGCTTACTCTAAAATGAATCCAGAAACAATGGAACTCATTGAATTGCTTTTGGATAAAGAAGGATTTAAAATTAATATGATGATGAAAATGCCCAAAGTCGTTGCTTCACATACAGGAACTGAAACAGTAGCTTTAATTGTTTGAGAAAGAGGAGAATAATTATGAAAATAGGAATTTTAATTGATAGTTCAGCTATCATTGATGCCAACAATTTTGAGGGCACAAATATTGAAGTAATTCCTCTTCATATAACTTCAGCTGATGGTATCGATATTTTAGATACACCAGCCAATGTTAAAAAAATCAATTTTTGAGAATTAATCAAAAATGGTAAACAATTCAAAACTAGTCAAGCTTCACCTGGTGAACTAGAAGTTAAATATAATGAGATGTTAAAAAAATACGATCACGTTATTCATATTCCAATTACAGGCAACCTTTCTTCAATGCTTTCAACTGCCATGGTTGTTGCTAGAAGTGATGAATTCAAAAACACTGTCACAGTGATTGAAAACAAAACTATTGCTGGACAAGCAATTAGAGAAATGGCTTTATATTTAAATGGCCAAATTCAAAACGAAAAGCTTAAAACTCCTGAAGAAGTTGTTAAAGAATATGATTATCATTTAGATAATGTTTATATTTCAATTCTTCCAAGTGATCTTCGATCACTTGCGAGCGGTGGAAGAGCAAAAACTGTTATTTCGTCTGTGCTAAACATTCTTAAAACCAAAGTTTTAATTCGTTGACAAGAAAAACCAGAAAAACAAGCGATCGGACGCAGTATTCACTCAATTATGAATAAGGTGATTGAAACTGTTCAAAATGAATTTAAAGGCAGAAACCCAAGAGTTATCTTCTTGTGTTCACAATTAGCAAGTCAAAAATATATTGATGCAGTTAATGAAGCTTTTAATCAAGCTAAAATCAAGTTTACAACTGAACCAATTTCTGCTCTTTATCCAATTCATGCAGGAATCGAAACTTTGGGATTTGTCATAACTGATTTAAAATACTAAAATTAAAAAAACAACTTTTAACAAGTTGTTTTTTATTTTGTCTTTTGGCAGGGGTGAAAAGAATCGAACTCTCAACACGTGGTTTTGGAGACCACTGTTCTACCATTGAACTACACCCCTAAATAAATAAATCGCACAAGTGTGCGACAGTTTTTATGTTGGCAGGGGCAACAAGACTTGAACTCGTGACACTCGGTTTTGAAGACCGATGTTCTACCAACTGAACTATGCCCCTATAATTAATTTATCCAAAGACTTTCTAATTATAGCAACGAGTTATTAATAAGGCAATATTGCTTTAAAAATAATTTAAATATGCTCAAGTTCAAATAGACTTGTCACATAAATTTAAATGCTAAATTTGATTCGGAATCAAAGCAACCTTCAATAAACTTTATGAATAAAGGTTTATTGAAGGTTGCATTTTTTACATAGGCCGTGAATTTCAATTTTAAAATGATCCAAAAGTAAACCATGTTTAATTGCTAATTCTTTTAATTGTGATGTATTCATCGATTCCAACTCTTTTGCATCAATATGCGTAATCGTCAAACAATTATCACATTTTAGATGCACAGATTTCAAATCCTGAATTTCATAACAAATTTCCTTGCCATTAAATGTATTGGCAAATAGTAAGTGTTTTTCTAATAACAAATCTAGTGTGTTATAAATACTCATAACATTTATATTTGATATTCTTTCTTCTAATTTATTGCGAATATCATTGATGGTTGGGTGTTCATTCATGATGATAACTTTAATAATTTGAGATCTGACTTTAGTAACTCTAATGCCTTCTTTTTTTAATTTTGCAATTATCTCTTCATATTTTTTCTCTTGAACTGATGTTTGCATTTATTTCTTTAATTGTTCAATAATTTTAAGCAATTGATCAAGAGTTTCAATATTTAAAAGTTGATCATCAGGAATACGAATTGATAATTCATCTTCTAATTGAATCACCATATCCATTAAATCTAAAGAATCCACCCCAATATCTGTAAATCTAGTTTGTTTGTTAATTGCCCCTTTAGCCCCTTTATTTTTAAGCGACTTTACAATTTGTTCGTATATTTTATCCATGTTTCCACCTTTAATGTTATTATACTATTTTTATAAAAATTATAAAAAAATATCCATCATTTTAGTAACACATTTACACGGGAGTGGTGCAAAAAGGGCCAATCGATTTTAGAAAAATTAGTCATAATGCAACTTATAAATTCAACTATGTTTGCCCCCATCCTTTTCATAATTTATTTTTACTTCTGATGTTTTACGCTTGTTAAATTCAATATTGTATTTAAGATTGGGGTTTCTCTTTCTTAAAACTTCATAAAGTTTTTTGACATCAATTGAATTTTTATTCGCAACTGAATTGATTTCTGGTTGCGTTAAAACAATTGGTTCTAAAACTGGTTGGGGTTTGGCGTTAAACGCTGTGAAATGCAAAATTATTGTGATGCTCATCCCCATAATGCTCAATCAAAACAGCAAAACGCAAACCACATTTATTCACTTATTTTTATTAGTTAGTCAATTTTTCATAATCAATTTTAGGAATTTCTAATTTAAAATTGACAAAATATTTTTTACCAAATAGTTCGTAATTTAAATTAATGTATTGACCCCCATTATTATAGGGATTAAAAAGCATTCCTTTTTGGGTTCCTCCTTCTTGAATTATTTGTTTGCTTTCATCGATGAACAAATTATTATCTAAATTAATAGCTAATAAATCATTTTTGGTCTCCATTTTAACACTGGGTTTAAAATCATATTTTTTGGGGTTATCAGCCACTATTTCTAACTTATTAAAATTAAAATTTTTAGCATAAACTTCGTTTAAAACATTATCAACCATTTCTTCTGTTTCTTTATTTGGAATTTTAAAATATTTCTGGACAATTGTTTTGTATTTAATATTAAATAAATTCGAATATCTTTGATTGTAAAAGAATGGATGATAGACATTCTCAACATGTCTGACAATTGATCATTTTTCTTGATCATCAAAAATTAAAACTTCATTATCAATAATTTTTTCATCTTGTAAATTTAAATTAATTTTAATATGTCCTTTACCTTCGTAATAACCATTATACGTGTAGACATAATTGATTTGCATTTGGTCAGAATACATTTCGGCTGGAATTTTTACAGCCAAAACGTTGTGATCCATTTCAAAATTTTTGTCATATTTACTCGTTTCGAGCTCTGCTCTTTTATCATTCACATTCATAAAGAAATTTATATTAAAATTCTTTAAAAGCGAAATGTCTTTTGATTTAAATCAAACCAACATTTTATAATAGCCTTCTTTGTCCTTATGAATAACTTTATTCATAAAGGATGCTGCCGTTTTAATGTTCAAACTATTAGCAAGCATTTCTGTTTTTATATTTATATGTTCTCCAATCATTTTTCCACCTCTATATAGATTAGGAAAAAAAATTAAAAACTAACCAAAAAGGTTAGTTATTTTTTAAAATAATGGGGCGTATAAAGGGAATTGAACCCTCGTATGCCGGAACCACAACCCGGTGCGTTAACCACTTCGCCATACACGCCATATATAGCAACATATAAATAATAAATTATGTCCTTCTTAAAGTCAAATCAAAAACACAAAGAAAAATGAATTTAGTTAAATATAGCTATTTTTTGCGAATTTTATCAATTTGTTGAATAAATCTTGATGAAATTTTAGCATCCTCGGCATCGGAAATTAAAATAATTGTTTCAATATTTGGGTTCAAAATTTTATTCGCTTGAGCCATTTCGACTTCAAAACTAAAATCTTCAATGTTTCTTACTCCACGAAGTAAAAATTTTAAATTATGCATTTGGGCAAAATCAATTGTTAATTGATTTTGGTTAATCATGATTTCGATGTTGGGATTATTTTGAATTAACGTTTGGATTTGTTGAACCCTAATATCAACATCTGTTTGGTCAGTTTTTTCGGGATTGTTGGTCACAACAATCACGACTTGATCAAAAAATTTTAACGCGCGATGAATTAAAGCAAGGTGTCCTTGATGCATTGGATCAAAACTTCCAGCAAACATAATTTTTTGTTTTTCTAACATAAATACCTCATTAATAAATTATAAAATAAAAAAACATCAATGATTGATGTTTTTTAAGGTTTTAGTTTTTAGCTTCAGATTTATCTTGAGCAGCTTTTCCTTCAGCGGCTAAAGCTTGTTGAGTTTCAACTCTCTTTTTACGTGAAGGAATTACAATATTATTTAATAATACTCCAGATACTGAAAGATAAACTCAAAAGGCGATTAGAACACCGATTGAAACTGCTGAAAAGACTGCATCTAAGTTTGTTTCAACATGGGCTAATCCCAAAATCATTCCAACTAAGTTTAACCCAGTTGATAATAATCAAGCGATAAGTGGAAGAATAACTCCATCAAGGATAACTTTTTTAGTCATTCCTGTGGCAGCTTTATTAGCATCCATTAAAGTCGAAATCACATACATGATTAAGCAAGTTGATAACACAGCAACTCCCAATCTTGAGAAGAAGATAGTCATCATCGCTGATGAAGATCCAGGTGCTGTAATTGGTCCCATGGCAATAATTCCATTAATTCCAATTGCTAAAGTAATTGCCATCACAATCATTAATCCATAATATGTAATTGCTGGTTTCAATAACTCTTTTTTCATATTTTTATATGAAGATTTTGTTAATGTAAATATTGCATGCAAAATAATTGCACTTGCAAATCAAATTACAATAATTAATGCTGGTGCAGCATTTCCAGCTTCTCCAGCTAAACCAATTAATGGAAGTAAAATTACATTAATGATCACTGTTGGAACAATTGCAAAAATGAAGAAGATGTAAAATCTAAACATTTCTAATGAATATAATTTTCATGCTAATTTTGATTTTGATTCAACTTTAGTATCAATTGCTTTGTAATACGCGATTGAATATTTTGAACCAATTGATGTGTATTCATATCCTCTTTTGAAGTCAAAGAACATTTCATCTTGTTTTGCTGTTAGCATGTTTCTACGTTCTTTTTCATACATTTCTTTTAGTGAATTGACAACCACTTCACATGGTTGAATGAATTTTTTCAAACTTCCTTCAACTATTAAAACATCACCAATTTCATCCATCATGTTAACTAAAAATGCTGGTTTTAATGCTAAACCATTATATGAACCATATGCTGCTTTAACTTGTTCAAAGTCACCAGCAACTAATTTTTCATGTAATTCACTTGTGAATTTAATAGCGTTTTGATAATTAAATAAAATGTTTGATCTTCTTGATTTCAAGTATGATTTGATTCCAATCACTGTTCCAAAGAAGATTGTTTTTGTTAGTGGGACCAACATTGCGAAAACCCCCCCAACCAATACTAATTTAAACGGAGCTAGGATAGTAGCTGTTAATGAGTTTGCTGCTCAGAATCCACCGATAAAATCAGGGACTGAAATAATGCTTCCGGCATTAATTGTTGTTTTAACCTGATTCAATATGATGATAAAAGATTCTTTAGCTTGTCAACCATCATTGGTTCAAGTAAGGTACTTATCAAAAGTTGATGTACCTTGTGCAGTACCTTTACCAACCACAGCAATCAGAGATTCCACAGATTTAGGATCATAAAGATCAAAATTTGTGTGGAATAATGATAGCCCATCAACAAAGGTTGTATAACCGAAGTAAATTACAAAAACAACAAACAAAATAACTAACTGTCTTGTTAATTTTCTCATTTTTATTTTTCCTTTCTATATAGCATAGATTATAGCAAAATGTAGCAAAAAGTAAAAATACAAAAAATGCCCAAAGTTTTGGGCATTTTTTGAGCCATTTGATTATAAATTTAACTATTTAACTACAATATTAACAATTTTATTCGGAATCACAACTTCTTTAACAATTATTTTATTTTCAATGAATTTTGCAACATTCTCATCAGCTTTGGCAAATTCGATTAAAGTTTGATTGTCTAAATCAATTTCGACTTCTTTAGTTCCTCTTAATTTACCATTAACTTGAAAGGCAATTGTGATTGTTTTTTCAATCAATTTACTTTGATCAAAACTTGGTCATGATTCTTGAACAAGGACAGTTTGTTTGTCCAACATTGCTCACATTTCTTCAGCTACATGTGGGGCAAACAAACTCAACATTTTAATAAATCCTTCAATGTATGGTTGATAAATTGTTGATGGTTCATATTTATAAAAAGCGTTTACTAACACCATTAATTGTGAAATCGCAGTATTTAGTTTTAATTCTTCAACCATTGTTGTCACTTTTTTAACAACATCGTTGTAAATGAAATCTAACTCATGATTATTGGTTGTGGAAAAAGTGGTTTTATTCACTAATCTAAATGCGCGGTTTAATCATTTTAAAGCAGCATCTAATCCATCATAACTTCAAGGTAATGAAGCATCTAATGGTCCCATAAACATTTCATACAATCTTAAAGCATCAGCCCCATGTGATTGAAGTACATCATCTGGGGAAATGACATTTCCTCATGATTTTGACATTTTACGTCCATCAGGTCCTAAAATCATTCCTTGATTGTAAAGTTTTTGAAATGGTTCTGGCGTGTTTAAAAGGTTTAAATCATATAAAACATGGTTTCAAAATCTAGCATACAATAAGTGTCCAACAGCATGTTCTTGCCCACCAATATATAAATCAACAGGCATTCATTTAGCAAAACGTTCTTTGGCTTCGTTTGATTCCAAATCAATTAATTGATTTGGTTGATCAGTCAAAATATAAGCTAAATAATACCATGAAGAACCAGCTGATTGTGGCATCGTGTTTGTTTCTCTTTTGACATTTTTTCCATCAACAGTTAAGTTCACTCATTCTTGAACATTTGCCAACGGTGATTCTCCAGTTCCACTTGGTTTAATGTAACTAGTTTGTGGTAAAGTGACTGGTAAATCTTCTAGATCAATCAAACCAATGTTTCCATCTTCAGTATAATAAATTGGAAATGGTTCACCATAAAATCTTTGACGAGAAAATAATCAGTCTCTTAATTTATAGTTAATTTTTTTAGTTCCTAATTTTTCAACTTCAATTTTTTCAATGATTTTTTCAATTGCTTGTTTACGATCTAAACCATTTAAAATATCTGAATTAATATGTTTGGTTTCACCAACAAAAGCTTTGCTTTGATCTTTTGCTTCTAACACAAATTTAATCTCAAGATTAAATTTGGTTGCAAAATCTCAATCACGAGGATCATGGGCAGGAACTGCCATAATTGCCCCACTACCATAATCATTTAAAACATAATCAGCAATTCAAACCGGAATTTTGGTTTTACTAATTGGGTTAACAGCATATGCTCCAGTAAAAATTCCAGTTTTAGTTTTTGATTCGTCCTTACGATCAATTTCAGTTTTTTGTTTTGCTTGTTCAATGTAAGCTTCAACTTCAGCCAAATGTTCTTTGGTGGTAATTGATTGAACAGTCGGATGTTCAGGGGCTAAAACTAAATAAGTTGCTCCATAAATTGTGTCTGGTCTAGTTGTAAAAACTTTTAATTCAATTCCATTTTCAGTATGAAAAAATATTTCCACGCCTTCAGATTTACCAATTCAATTTTTTTGTAATTCCTTAACAGATTGTGGTCAGTCCAAGGCGTCTAATCCAGACAATAATTTTTCAGCATAAGTGGTAATTTTTAAAACTCATTGTTTCATTGTTTTTTTAACAACTGGATACCCACCACGTTCACTGACCATTTTGCCATCTTTAATTTCAACTTCATCATTGGCAAGAACTGTTCCTAAATCTTGAGATCAATTAACTTCGACATTTCGTAATTCTGCTAAACCTTGTTTATAAAGTTGTTGAAAAATTCATTGCGTGGTTTTGTAAAAACCAGGATGCGCGGTATTCACTTCTTTGTTGAAATCATAACCAAATCCCATTTTTTGTAATTGGGTTCTAAAAGTATCAATATTTTTTAAAGTAAATTCTCGTGGATCGTTTCCTGTGCTTAAAGCATATTGTTCAGCTGGTAAACCAAAGGCATCTCATCCAATTGGATGTAAAACATCATAACCTTGCATACGACGAAAACGGGCAAAGATATCTGTGGCCGTATAACCCTTTACATGACCAACATGTAAACCAGACCCACTTGGATATGGAAACATATCCAAAACATAAGCTTTTTTGTCATGATTATAAGTGGTTTTATAAACCTCTTTTTCTTTTCAAATTTTTTGTCATTTTTTTTCAATTGCTTTATGCGAAAAGTCCATATTACTCCTTTATATTATTTGTTAATTGTACTATTTTTATGACCAATAAAAAAGTTAAAAAGTGAACTACTTTTTAACTTTTTGAATTTTGGTTTTCACTTTGGTTTTTACTTTGCTTGTCACAAGTTTCAATCAATTATTTTTATCAATTCCTTGTTCAAGGGTTAGGTTTTGAGCTCAGTTCCCTTTTTTGTAAAACATGAATCCAATTCCAACTTTAATCACTTCTAAACTACAAATAATTAAATGAATATAAATAATATCCAAATCAATTACATTGTTCATTCTTAAAGTAATTAAAATCGCCAACATTGGAATACTAATTGACCAAGTAAAGATTGAATCAATCGCCAGTGATCATCACACTTTTCCCCCAGCTCTTAAGATTGAATAGAAGATATTTGATGTCATCACAAAGACATAAAATAAACTATAAATAAATAGCATTCAAATTCCAATTCTTTGTGCTTCAGGATTTGAATTTGAGAAAAGAATTTTTGGAATCACAAATGAAAGACTGGCAAGAATTGTGGCAGCAATTATTGCGATCGCAATTCCAATGAAAATCAAATGTTTGGAATTCCGTTTTGCTTCTTGAATTTTGTTCGCCCCCAAATCATTGCCCACAAAGGCCGTGATTCCGGCATTAATTCCATGATAAAGTGGGGAGAAGATCACCCCAGAAATCGTGGCGAACATCGCGTTGGCAGTCATCGCTTCGTTTGAATATTCTCCTCTTAATTTGACTTGTAAAACTAATCCAAATGAGAATAACACTTCATTGAAAAGTAATGGCGCTGCTTTGTGCATTGTTTTCTTTAATAATGCTCGTTCAATTTTGAACGAGATTCAAAGCGGAATAAATTCAAAACGTTTTCAACCTAATAATCCAATAATAAAGAGCATTTGTAAAACACGAGAAGAAACAGTGGCAACAGCAGTTCCAGTTACTCCAAGTCCTTTAAAGTCTCCTAAGAAGGTTGGGGCTGTTAAAAAGACGTTCATTACACTATTGGCAATTAAAGCAATGATTGACATTCAAAATGAATAGTACAAACGCTTAGTTTCTCTTAAAGCAGTAATGGCTGTTTCATTAATTGCTAGTAAAACATAAGTTGGGGCAATAATACGGTAATATTGCACACCTTGTTGAGTGGAAAGCACAGCTGCACGTCATTGAATATGTTCAAATAATTGGCGAACCTGATTTGTGTCTGTGACAACCCCAGTTTCAAGTGGGTTAGCAACATATTTGGGTTGAGTTGTAAACTCAATTAATTTATCAGTTACCCCTGGTAGGGTGAAAAGAGCAAACATAAAAGTAATTCCAAAAACCACATAAATTTTCAGCGCTGTTACTTGTTTTAATTTTTGATATTCTCCAGCTCCATAATATTGTGAGGCATAAACTCCACAACCATAACAAAACCCTGAAATCGAAGTAAACATGATGATATACAATTGATTCGAAGCAGTCACACCATTGACAGCAATTTGTCCTGCTTGATATGAAAGTCTGTCTCCTAGATATTCAAGTGAAATACCGGCCGCGTTTAATTGCTCAGCATTTAGATTGGATCAATGATCCTTAATGAATTGCTGTAATGCACCAAGGCCTTCAATTTGATCGTTGTGTAAATAGTTAACAAAAATGTTATCAATAATGTCAGTTGAGGCCATAATCATTTCTTGCAAAATTGCTCAAAAAATGATGATAATGGCGACTTTATATCATTGTCATGAAGTAAAGTGCCTTCATGTCTTATTTTTTTTAACTTTTAATTTATTCATAAACAAATTATAGTATAAAAAAACCATTGTCTACAATGGTTTTTTAAATTTTAAATGGTCGGAATAATTGGACTTGAACCAACGACCTCTCCGTTATCAGCGGAGTGCTCTAACCAGCTGAGCTATATTCCGAAAGACCTTAATTATTCTATTGAAAAAATGAAAAAATATCAAGTCTTTAAGGGTGGAAAAAAATAAAAAATCGTCATTTAACTAAGTAATGGTGCTATTTTACTCCATAATTGAAAAATATACATTGATTCTATGGATTATTTTTGACAAATTGGCATAAAAAAAACCAAAAATGGTTTTTTTCAATATTAACGTTTTGAGTATTGAGGGGCTCTACGTGCTCCACGCAATCCATATTTTTTACGTTCTTTAATACGAGCGTCACGGGTTAATAAACCAGCAGCTCTTAATTGTTTACGGTAGTCTTCACTAGCTTCTAATAGAGCTCTTGCAATTCCTAAGCGAGCAGCTCCAGCTTGACCTGTGAATCCTCCACCTTTAACTTTAACTGTAATGTCAAAATCTGTTTGTGTTCCAGTTGCAACTAAGGCTTGTTCCATATCTTGAACTAAAGTTGGGTATGGGAAGAAATCTAGTGCAGGTTGATCATTGACAATGATGTTTCCTTTACCAGGGGTTAGGATAACTTGTGCAACAGAAGTTTTTCTTCTTCCTGTTCCACGATAAATAACTTTGTTTTCTGTCATTATTTAGTTTCTCCTTTTTTTGTGTTGATTACATAAACTTCAGGTTTTTGTGCAGCGTATTGATGTTCTGTTCCTTTAACAACATGTAAAGCTCTAAATTGATTAGCTCCTTGCACGTTTTTTGGTAACATCAAACGAATTGCTCGTTCTAAAATTTTTGTTGAATCTAATTCACGTTGTGTTGCCACATTTCTTCTTCTCAATCCACCTGGGTGCATTGAGTGATGGTAGTAGTTTTTATCAGTTTCTTTTTTACCTGTAAAAATTACTTTCTCAGCGTTAATTACAATAACGTGATCTCCGTTATTGATGTGGGGTGTAAAAGTTACTTTGTGTTTACCTCTTAATAGTAAAGCCACTTGGGTTGCTAGACGCCCCACTGTTTGTCCTTCTGCATCAACGATATATCAATTTTTCTTGATATCTTTGGCAGAAATAAGTGTTGTTTGTTTCATGTGCTTGAATCTCCTTGACTTGTCCGGGGTCAAAAGTGTAGTAAGCAATTAATATTATAAAGCATTTTTTCAAAGTTTTACATATAAATAGTTAATTTAAAAACGGATTTTGAAAAAATCTCCCATAAACACAAGTGCTCTAGATTAATTTACACTAAACTTTTGACAAAAGGCTTATTTTTGCGTTTTTTGATTTGATAAAACCAAAAAACGAAAATTAATTTGGCATTAAAAAAGCGAAAAGAATGATCTTTTCGCTCTTGTTTTTGAAAACGTATTTTATTAATTCTAAAAAAATATTATCCGAATAAAACGGTTGGTTTTTCTGATAATGGTTTTCTTAAAGAAATAATGATACTGATTGTAAAGGTAATAAGAATGATTCCAATAATTAAAGGGATTATTCATAAATCTAAAACATATGGAATTAAAATTCCAAGGTTACTTGCCAGATGTAAAAGACTTTTGGCAAACATAATTCCAGTCAGTATTCCTAAACCAATAGCCATAAGATTAACGATGAAAGTAATTCCGATCGAACTCTTGATAATATATCATTTTGAATATCCCATGGCTTTCATCACCGTCATAAATCTTTGGTATCTCATAACAAAAATGTCGGTGATAACGGTAATAATCAATGTCGCAATAATAATAATTCCCGAAATAATGAACACCGAAAAGGCTAAAATCGTTTCAGTCACAGTCACAACAATTCCAAGTTTACTACTTGCAAGTTGAATGTCAGAATATGCTAATTTAAGCGCATCACTAGGGTCTTTTCATTTATCAAAAATCTTGGAAATGATGTTAATTCCAGGTTTTTCATTATTTCCAAATTTAACCCCAGTTGTAACACCGATTAACTCAGTAAAGTTTGAATATTTATTATTAAATCATGAATTTTGAGTTAATGTTTTTAAAGGATCTAAGCCTTGTTCTTTTAATTCATCATTTGCAAATAAAAGCTCATTTGTTGGTTTTGAAAAATAATCTTGAACTGAAATGTTTTCATACATTGAAATCTCTGTTTCTTCAGTGTTGGTGATTTTTTGGCCAAAACCATTATAAGTTAATGGAATGTATTTATTGTTTGAATATCCATAAATTAAATTGATTAAGTCTTGATCAGCAACAACCAAATCACTATTATAAGAATCAATTGTTGATGTTTTCTTGACATTAATTTGATTAATGTTTTTTGGTAATGTTTTAACATTTTTTAAATGTAAAGGTTTTGAATCTCTACCAAATCCATAATGAATTCATGGAGCAACACCGTCACCAATCGTTTTAATGTCTGTTTTACCATGCAATCCTTGACTATAGTTTGCATAGTATTGTAATGAATAAGGAGCTATATAAAAATAATCCCCATCTTCATTTCAAGCTTTTTTAACAATTTCTGGAACATCTTTTTGTTTAACATCTCCATACCAAGTTGAGATGTTGTTAATTCATTTTGATGAATCTTCATTTTTTCTTGCAAGCGCTGCTTTTTCTAATCCTAAAGTATATGTTTCCATATCTACTTTATTTTTAGGAAAAAATAATTTTAAGTTGTTATATGAGTAAAATGGTCTAATTTCAGAAACTAATTCGCCATTTTCATTAACGCTGGCTTGCGCGAACATTGGCGCTTCTTGGACTAAACCTTTCTCATCAATACTTAAAGAATAATTAATTTTATTCACATCTAAATCAGCTGCTTTTAATCATTCGTTTTTTTCGTTTTTTTCGTTTTTGTTGATTGAACTTCAATCACGATCATCATAAATTCAAGCATTGGCAGGAACTATGTTTTCTTCATTTGTATTACTTATTTGTTTTTTAGGTGTATAAATCAATTTAGAAGTTTCAAATTTCACGTCAGCAAGATCTTGTCTGTCTAAATTAAAGGTTCTATCTGATTGTAAATTTGAAGCAACTGGAATTGATAATGTTTTAGTTTTTGCATTATATAATTCAAATCCAGTTGAAGTTTTTATATCTCGTGGCTCAATGTTACCATCAATAACATCTTGCAGTTGTTTTAAAACTTTGGCATCTAATAATGTGTTATTTAAATTATATTTTTTAATATTAAATGCTGATTGATTTTCTTTTAATCCAATAATATCGATGTTTTCATCCCCATTATCATAGGCAAATTTAATGTTTGTTGATAACGTTTCTTGATTTGGAGTATAAGTTTCATACCCACTTCCAAAAGTGAATTGACTTTTTCGATTTTCACTATCCTTAAGGTATTTTTGTCCTGAGTTAGGAATAAAAGTAAAAATTAGTTGAATAACTGCTTCTTTTCAATCATCAGTTGGAATTTCTCCAAGGTTCAAGTCTCCACTAAGCATTCCTAAAAGCGTTGGAATTAAACCTTTAAAAATTGCATTAGTTTTATCAATCATTTCTTTTCGTTTTTCAAATGACTCAAATTTTTGGTTTGTTTGGGGATTAATTTGTGAATGCATTAAATATCCCATGAATTTTTCAAAAGACCCTAATGAAATATTAACCCCATTTAAATTAAACAATCCATTTGCAACTGAATTTGTTAAAAATCCTAAGAACCCAGAAGTGTCTGTCAAGCCATCGTTTTTAATTTCGTTTTGACTTTCTAATGCTTTTTTATAAACATGTTCTTCTGATCAATTTAATTTAGAACTATCAAATTCTTTTCCGCTACCATTGTAAATTAAAGGAGCAAATAATGAAGTATTATTATTTCCGTCATTGTAATAACGATAATCATCATAATAAGTTAATTGCGAATCTTTGATCTCTTTTGGCAATTGGCTATAAACTTGTTCAGTTCTAGTTATTCCATGGTTAGCTGAAATTGCTTTTTTAGTTAAAGGCATATTGCTAATCGGTGATTCTAATCGATATGAATTTTTATATTTTAAATATTGGTTAGCATCTTTAATATAATTATTCATAATTGAAGGAATTGCTGTTGCAAGCGTTACAACAAATGTTGAAACAAAAATTCCAATTAAAATCATCGAAACTTGTTTTCAACCTCTGGTTGAAATTTTTGAAGCAAATCGAACGTTAAAACTCAATTTGTTAAACACGACATGTAAAGAGTTTGACTCATTATATTTCATTACTTTATGATTATCTGTTGAATGAAATAATTTCAAAATATCTTTTCTTGTATAAAAATAAGCAATTAAATAAGAAATTAAAGTTGAAACAATTCCAAAAGCGACAAATGCCACACCAAGCATTTTTGGATTAAATCTAAATTCATATAAAGTTGTTGCAAAATATGAAGAAAACATAATCGAAATAACTTCTTGAAAAAATCCAGATGCGACAAAAGCCAAAGGAACCACGATTAAAGCAATCACAATTCCATAACCAGTATATGAAAGAGCGATTTCTCTTGATTTATAACCCATTGATTTCAAATATCCAATTTGTTTAGAATTATTATCAATTGATTTTTTGATTGTCACAATTAATGAAATTACAACCATCATCAGAATTATGACTGAAACTACATAAACAAAAATGTTTAATGTTTTAACAATTGAAGGTTGCAATGACCAGTTAAGGATAAAATTTGTTTTGTTAAAATCAACGATCCTATTAATTTGGTTTGCATCTTCTAAACTTAATTGAAGTGGGTTTTTATTAATAATTGAAGTATTAATGTTTAATTTTGTTGGATCAGTAAACAATCATCCATTATATGAAGTAATTTTTTGTTTTAAAGTTTCTGTTTCAGATTTTAAAGTTTTAGGGGTTTTTTTATCTTTGATAAAAAAATAATTTGATCAAGTTAAATCATCAGCATTACCATTATTAGCAATTAAATTTAAGGTTTCTTTATTCACGTAAACAATTGCACTATTTTGAATATCTGTGGTTGGTAATTGTAAATCTGTAATTGGGTAATAAGATAGTGAGTCGGATCCAAATCCTGAAACAATAAATTGTGATTTACCAATGTTTAATTTTTGCCCGATTTTAATATTATTTTTTAAAGCAAATTGTTGAGAGATAACAATTTCTGAAGCAGTCATCGGTTCTAAACCTGCAATCATTTTAAAATTATAATCAAAATCTTGATCTAGAATTGCGAATCTAAACGATTTTTTAGTTGAAACATCATACATAAATGCTTCTTGTCTTAAATATAAATCGATATCGACTAAATCGGCTGCCATTTTTTGATGTAAATAGTCCATTGAAAAAAGATTTCTATTTTCTATTTTTCAATCATTATAATTACCACTCAAACCATTGGCTTGGCTTAGTAAAGTTTTGTTGTCTCTTAGTTTTTCTCAAACTTTTGTAGTTGCAACTTGAGAAGCACCAATGATTTCTTCATTTTCATTTTCAATTGCTTTTAAAGGGTTGGTTTGTCCACGTAACCCCTTCTTATAAACATCGTTAGCAAACTTATTACTATCAGAATTATCTTCACCTATTCTAATTTCTTTAGAATAGGTTGGGTTTTCGTCATTAACGATGTATTGTTCATTATGTTTTATGTCATTTGGTTCATTATTTTTAAATTGGTATTTTTTTCCAAAAATATATTCATAAGCAGTAACAGCATATTGGTCAAGTGCAAATTCTCGATCATAAAAATGCTTAATAAGCTTAAATTTAGGCAATTCATCCAAATCATTTTCAACAAAAAACTTCTTATTAAAAGCATCAACATAGAATTTTGGATTTAATAACTTAGGATCATTTGTTAAATGTTCACTTTCGAATTGATTGCGTATTTCTAATGCTAGTTGAGCAGTTTGATAAATCGTGTATTGAATCAAAGATTCAAAAGCATTATATAGATAAGTATTTAGTCCCAAAAAAAGATCTTTTTCTGAAATTTTGTTTGTAATATTACTTTCATTAACATTAGCGTACTTTGAACTAATAATCTGATTAAAATTGTTCTCATTAACTCCATATTTTACTAATGTTTTATAAAATAAAGTATTTTGCATGTTAGTTTTTTCATTTGTTAAATTTTTAAGATATTCACTTTTAAAATTTTTTGTTAATAGCTCGATAGCGGGTTCGATATATTTTTTTAGACGAGGTGAAAATTCATCATTATATCTTGATCTGAATGCAAAATTTTCATAATTTTTACCAAAATCATAAGTAATTTCAGGTAGGATGAATTCTTTGTCACCACTTTCTGGATCATGATTGTAGTAAACACCATAATATCCTAAGTAATTTTGATCTTCATGTGAAAATAATTGTTCTTTATAAACATCCATAAACTCTGGACTCGAAAAAGTCTTGGTAATGAAATTATCATTTCCGTCAAATGAAGAAAGATTGAAATTTAATTGAGTTGTTGTATTCCCATCATTTTGGATTTCATTATAGTCAGTATTGACAAAATCTAATAATGGGACAAAAGCTAGATTATCTGTTGCAAATGAAGACTTGTTAAATTTACGTTCATATTCATAATCATATTTTTCAACATTGGCAACAACATCATTATAAGTTTGGTTCAAACGACTAATAAATGAGTCAGTTGACATCAAAAAGAAGGTCGCAAAAAAGGATAGTGTAATGATAATTAAAAGTTGAATCTTGTACTTAAAAATTCCTTTAAAACCTGACTTAAATATTAAAAATTGACCTTTCATTGCTTTTTCCCCTCATTTTCTATTAAAAACACATAAATATGATTTTATACCACAAAATAGTTAAACCAAAATTTAATTTTTTAAAAAATTATTAGTTTTTTAAAAAGATAGTTATAATAAACTAGTAAAAATTAAAGAAATTTAATTAAAACTTGAACAAAATAGAAATTTTAGGTGTGAAAAAAATGAAGAAAATATTATTGTCTACGACATGTTTTGCAATGGCGGTTCCTGCCTTAACAGTCACTGCTTGTACATATATTGATACTGTTGAAATGAGTATTGTAAATAAAGTTAAATCTGTGATGGATTCAACTTCTGCGGCTTTTACATCTTCGATTTTAGCTAATTCTGAAGGATATAATTCTGATATTATTGATGGTTATGTGACAGGACAAACTGCCAATAAAGTTACAAATATGAATTCTGACCAAGCATATAGTGCCATTAAAAATTCACTTTTAGATGAAGATAAATTTAATAATTGAAGATCTGAATTAAAGCAATCTGATCCAGATTATCAAGGTAAAGTTGTTGAAAAAGACGAAACAAAAGAAATGATTAAGATTCTAGCAAATGGTTTAACCGCTGCTTTGGGTGATGGTTTTAATAATGCCAAAGCAGATATAATAACCTCTTTATTAAGTAATATGGTTGGTGATGGCGAACTTTTTAAAGTACAAAATGTTTTAGGTCAAATCGAAGGTTTTTCTGGAATTATAAATACTCTTAGCAAGATTTTAAAATTTGCTCCACAAATTTTTAAAATGTTAGATGTCACAAACTGACCAACACCAGATTTTTCAATGATACAAAAAAATCAAGATTTAATTAACTATGCTCAAATCGAAATCGTGAATCTATTTAAAGCTTTAACTGGGGAAACCGAAACAGAATTTCTTTCATTAGAAAGATATAAAGAATTAAAACCAGGTTTAGGAGATGAACAAAAGCCAGGTGATATTGGTTATATCGCTTTTGGTTTAAGTAATGCTTTAAAAAATTTAGGTAATATCAGTTGAGATTGAAAATCAATTGATGTTTTGGTAGATTATATTCCCAAAATTTTATTAAGTATTTCAACTTATATTTCTTTATTTGATAGTTATCAATTAACAGATGAAGAAATTGAAGATGCTGATCATACTCTTGCAAAAGATAAAACTAATTACAAAATTATTTGCGAAGTGAATGAAGATACTTTTAAAACAGACCAAAAAGTTTCTTATGAAATTAAAAGTATTTTAAGTCTTATTACAAATCTTTTTACTTTGAAAAAAGGTAAAGAAAATTACAATAAATTTAGAATCAATAAAATTCTATTTACATTTAGTAAAAAAACTAAAGATTTCGATATTTTTGAAGATTTGTTAAAAATAGAGGCCAAAAAAGGAAATGGATTTTTGCCATCTTTGTATCTTTACCATGGAAATTTTAGCAAACGAATTATAGAATCTTCTAATTTTGGTTTTAATGCCTTGTTTTACTCTATTTCAGATATTCTACTTAAAAATTTTATCGGTGATATTGAAGAACAAATTGAGGAATTGAAGGATAAAGATTTTGGAAGTGGTTTTACATTAAATAAATTGTTTAAAACATTTGAATTAAAACCCTCTGCAATTATCCCGGGAATTATCTTAAATTTACTTGCGAACAATGATTTTGAATCATTAATCAGATCTATAAATGTTGATGGAATTGTTAACAAATTGTTTGAAATGCTTGACTTAGGGATGTTAGAAGGAATGCTTAGAAATTTGATTAATCCCTTTTTAGAAAAACAAAAAGACACAATTCATAAAGTGGAATCAATAGTTAAAATCATTTCTCCTTTAATGAACTCTCCCTTAAATAATCTTCTAAATGGATCTAAATTGGATCAATTAGTATTTAAGGAAATAAAGTTTTTATTACCAGAAAATATTAAAAGTATTCTAGGAGAAGAAATTAATTCCTTTAGTGAATTATTAAATATGGATTTATTTAAACTATTAAAAATTGAGGAAAAAGGTATTTCTATTGCTCAACTTATTACTATAATTTTTGAAAGTAAAAGTGTTTCTAACTTTTTTGAAAATCAGCAAATTCAACAAATATTAGATAGTGAAGAATTATATGGTTTCTTAACCAACAAAGTTAATATTTTAGAAAAGTTACAACTTCACTCTATTAATGAACTATTAAACTCTGACATTACTAAATTGTTGAATTTATTTGGAATTAATTTTCAAGATTTTGAAATTATGAAGATTAAAGATTTTGTTAAATCTTTTTCAACAAACATCAAAATAGTTATTTCTCTTCTTCAAAAAACATTATCCATTATTTCTAATGCATTAATTTCCAAAGATTCAAAAAATAGTTTCTTTCAAGATTTCGATCTAAAAAACCAATATGATGAACCATGTTTCCCTCGATATGCTGATTATGATGTTAAATATGATATCGAATTGGCTTTATTGATAAGTAAAAGAAGTCATGCTGCAATTTATGCAGTGCGTAAAGGTAAAACAAGAAACGACTTGCCCGAAAGATTAGATCAAAATGGCATTGTTAGTTACATTCTTGGAAATTACGAAGGAAAAATGCGCAAAGATACTATCTATAAAGACATCTATGATATTTTTCAAGGAACAACCGGAAATATGTTCAGTGCAATTATTAAATCTCTGAAAAAAATAGCTGATGAATTTGTTGATTCTAATAATGGTTTGACCACAAAAGAAAAACAACGTTCATATAGTCAATATTATTCAACCCAATTAATTGATTGAACTAACTTTAAAAATAAAAACCAAGATTCAACAATTAGTTATAAAATTTCTTACAAAACAACAAAAGGTCACATAAACACTTATGTAGTGAAGTTAAAAACTAATATTAACAAAAACGTTAATAATACTAAGTATGAAGTAGCTAGTTTTGTTAAACAAAATTAAAATGAAAAAAACCAGGAGATCTGGTTTTTTTCTTAATTAAAATTTCTCGTATTTTATAAGTCTACATTTTGTAATAAATGTGTGGCATTTAATTTAGAAATATTTCTAAATCCAAATCCAAGTGTTATAGCATATAAAACAAGAATGACGACAATCACTGCAAACGGTAACCAAATCACAAATTGGAATGGTAGTACAAATGAAGTATTGAATGTCATATATTGTACGACTTTATAAAAGATTGCAAACCCGGCAATGAATCCAACAACTAGCATTGAAGCAATCACAGCTAGATACATTCCTAAAATCGAACGACAAATATAAACATTGGTATATCCAAGGACTTTTAAAGTTGCAATAAAGCGAGCGTTATCTTTAATAATAATACTTGTTGTTAGACCAATAATAATCATCGTCATCGCAATCAACATTAGGATTAATAAAATCATCACACCAAGCACAACATTTGATAATTGGTTAAGTAAAGCTTTAGCAGTTGCTACAGGTAAAACATAAGCAATTGAACCACGACCAATTCCGTCATGATTTGCATCTCCATTCATCGCAATTGGTGAGTAATCACCCAGCATTGTATTTGTACTTACGAGTTTATCTAAATCTCCAATTCCAGGATCAGATGAATATTTATAGTTAAAGATCGGATGACTATTATCAAATACTTCAATAATTGGGGTCACATCAATATTTTTTTTGGGATCATCGCTTTTATTATCACTTATGAATTTAGCAATTGTTGTTGCGGATGTATCTAATTCTTTAGATTGATCTTCTTTTGAAAGAATTTTTTTAATGTCATCACCTCATTGAACTTTGAAATATTTATCAAATAAGAAATCTCTGGCTGGTTGATAATCCATAATGGTATTTGCATCATCATTATTAATTCATGCTGTTGGTTGTCCATATCCATCATGAATTCCAACTACTTTTAGTGGTCTGTCTAATTTAATTTTTTCTTTTGCATTCTTAATGCTTCCGTTAATGTAATGATTTAAAAGACTTTCCTTTACAAATTGCGACATTTTGCCAGCGCTTCCTAGTTGATATTTAAAATTTGTCGGTTGTGCAAAAGCATTTCATCCAATTTCTAATAAAGATGTTTGGACAAAACCACCCTCTGGGCCAATTTTATCACCGCCACCCGGTATTAAACTATCTGGATCCTTTCTTTGAATCTTAGTGTCTTTTCAATCTTCTACTTTAAAACGGGTACTTACATTTTCGTTATTTTCAATAAGCGATTCTTTTAGCGAGGACAAATCAGTAATCACTGAACCTTCATGTAAATTAAGTTTTTTTGCCAAAGATTGATTAACCACAACGCGATAATTATCTTCAATAGTCGGATCTTTTAACCTATTGTTTAAGTCCACACCATCACGAGAATTAAGATCTATAAATTGATTCTCTCCATGAATTCCATAGACTTTAAATTTCAATTCATCCTTGATTGCTTCAAACATTGTTCCTAAGTATTCAGTTTGTGGATCATAAGAGACAATGTTAAAACCTGTTGCATATGATTCTTGTTTTTCATATCTTTCTTTTAAGGTTTGTTGTACAAAATATGGAGAACGAGAATATGTAGCTTGTAAAATCGCTGTATCACTTCGGTTGGAAATATAAATCACATACCATAGTTCAATTGCGGCTAAATATTTTGTTATTAGTTCTTTATCCTTTTCGGAATCTAAATCATCAACATTTAAAGTTGCTAAATCATCAATTGGATTATCTAAATTAAAAATAATTCTATTTTTTCCAACTGATTTTTTACCATCAGAAATAAACATATCAACATTATCAGGAAGCTGTTCTCAAGTAAAACCATCTAATCCTATAATACCTTGGGTGTTTCCGTTTCAAGCCTGTTTTTGTATATCGTTATTTTTGTTAAAGTTTTCAATTCTTTCTTCATCAGTCGGAATTTTATCCTTATCCAAAACCCCTTTAGGCATACTGTATTTATTAGAAATGGTTAAACCAATTGAATTTGAATAAAAGTTGTAAAAATTCAACATAACTTTTAATTTTGCTTTGTTATCTTTGCTGGCATCAAGTTCTTTTTTAAATTGTTGATAACTTGGCCATTGGCCCAATAACATTGAATACATCATACTAGGAAAAAATTCACCATTAGAATTTCTTTCACCAAGTGAAGCAATATATCTAAAGTAATTGGTTGATAAAGCAATATCGTTTGCACTTAACATTCTCATATTACCTTTGGTAATGAATTGAGAATCTGGATGGTCTTTATCCTTTGTTTTTAAAGCTACTCCATAATAATCAGACGTTAAATTGTTGTTATTGATTTTATCCACTAATTTAGAAATATCATATTTACTATGATCAACATCCAAAGTGGTTTTTAAAACTGTGTGTTTTTGTTCTTCTTGTCCCTTCCAATTGGTTCCTTTGTAATCTATTGTTACATCATTAAATTTACCAAAGTCAACTGGAGCATTTTTGTTATACGTTTTCATGAATGAAAACGGATTGTTGTAAGTTGGTTGTTGATATTCAACTAATTGGTTATAGTTGATTCCCTCAAATGATTTTGTTCGATTCCTGTTTAAAATGTCAGGAGCGGCAAACCCGGCTGTTAACAGGATTGTTGATAATAAAACAACACCCCCAACAGCACTCATTTTACCTAATGAATCAATAAATAATGCATTTTGAATTTTAGCACCAATACTGATCTTAGTATTGGTTCTTTTTAAAATTTTTGTGTATCTGTGAATTCTTGGTTTTTTATTTGCTTCAATTAAGCTTAAAGCACTGCCTCTTAAAATTAAATAAGCAATGAAAAAGGCAATAAAATTCAACAGTCCTCAAATACTTAAAATAAGAATTAATAAACTAATTCAATCAAAGGCTCAAATTGCAAAATTGATTGAAAAGTATAATCTAATTTCTTGAATCAAGGCGACTTGAATTCCTTGAGCGATTAAATATCCAAGCGCTCCACCCATTAAAGATGTAATGAATGGAAGGACTGTAAAATTTAAAATAATATCTCTTTTACGATAACCCAGTGCTTTCATAATTCCGATTTGAGCACGGGATTTATCAATTTGTTTTCTCGTTACCAACGCCATTGTGTAAATGGACACAATTAAAATCACAATTAAAATTGCTCCACTAATGGCGTTATAAATTTGAATTGTACTTTCAACTGTTGATGTTCTTTTGACAAAAGCATAGCTTTTGTCATGGATTGGGTAGAACAATTTCTTTTGTGCTTGAGAATTGTTTTCTAAAGCATTGGAATTAAATCATGCATTAGCTAGTTCAGGATCAAAGTTCACAGGAGCTTTGATTGAATAAAATGACTCTCATTCATTATTTGAAGTTACAACTAATTTTGCATCATTTGGTCTAAATTCCCAATCCTGGGTTTTAATGTTTTGAGACATACCAAAATTCACCGGATTTACATATAGTAATGCTTGATTATCACGATTTGGCAATGGTAATGTCGAATTTAAAATTGGCATAATGAAATCGGCCGAATTCCCGAATCCCACGATTTGAAACCAATTATAGTTTTTATATTTGGAGTTTAAAAAGATTCCGTCTTCCTTAAATAAACCCTCTTTTGCGATATTCTCGATATCTTTTTGTTCTTCTGGTGTTGCACCAGAATTTTTATTATTAGTTACTAAAAAACGATCACCTAAATTATCTTTTTGAAACCTGATGATGCTACCAATTTCTATATTGTTGGTTTTAGCAAAACCAGGATCTAATACTGCTTGGTTTAATCCATTATTTTTCTTATAATCTAAATTTTCTCCTTCAGATATAATTAGTTTATCGACTGGATTAAGCCCTTTGTTTGTAGTTTTAGCTACAGCCTTTAAAGTTATTAAATTTTCTTTAAAAAATACTTGTGTAAATTCTCTTGCTTCAGTTCTCGTTCAATCAAACATTTTAGGCATCTGATTATGTCTTGTATTGTAATCTTGTAATCAATATTGTTGTGCATCAACAATATTGGGTGGAGCACCATCTGAGGTTTTAACCTTTTCAAAAGGGTCTATTTTCATAACCAGGTTATGTTGATTAGACTCTCTTTTTAAAGCATCATATTGAACTAAGACTCTCGCTGAAATACTTAACATTAATGAAATCACTAATGATAAAAGCGCAATCAGGGTAATTAGTCCAATTAATTGAGATTTGGAAGATATAGCATTTTTAAAAGAATTTTTGAAAGTTAGCCTTAATGACTTTCCCATATTTTCCTCTTTTCTTTTTTAAAAATTATAAAGTAAGAAGGGGTGGGGTTGTGCCTTTTTTTTGAATTTTAAGCTGATTTGAGATAATTGAATTGATTTTTAGTTTTTGGGTTTGGTTATAAACCAAGATTAAAAAAGTGATTCTAACAACAACATGTTTGAATTCGATGACAACATGTTGTTTAGTCGTTAATTTTTGAAAGAATCATGAAAAAGAAGACATGTCTTCACTTTGAATAAGCAAGATTTTATAAATTTTTGTTAACACAAAGAAAGAAATAAGAATTGCAACAAAACATATCGCCAAGAAAAAGGCAATAAATGAAGACAGAATTAACAAGTAATTCCAAACAACGTTTTGATCTAACATCGCTTTGATGAAAATATCCAATGTGTTTAGTTTTAAATGGATGAAGAAACCAGCGAAAGTCATTTGAACCATCAATGTAACTACTCAAATAAATAAAGCAAAAAATCCCAGTTTAGAGATTTTAATCGTTTCTTTTTTAGCTTGTTTTTTATACAAAGCTCTAAAAATTCTAAATAATTTATCTAAAATCACGAAAGTAAAAATTGCAGATAAACTAGTGAACATTAAGTTTATATATTTAAAGTCATATAAAAGGAATTTGCTAGTTGCTGAAATGTTTGAGAGTACAATATAAATACACATAAGAAAAAATACTAATAAATAGCTTTTAAGTGCAAAATTAAATATTTTTTTTCGATTCATACTAACTCCTTTTATATTTATTTTACTATTTTAAAAGACGAAATGGAAATTTTTCTTACTTGGGGGGTGCATAAAATGGACGCAGAGAACCAAAGTAGGGAAACCTATAAATCTAGAATAATAGGATCACTTCGAATTTATCTGTTTTTCAATAACTAACACATGATTAAATATCTTTAAAATATAACAAAAAAGATATATTTTTTTAATATCAGTTGTATACTAAAAATAGTTAAAGGCAACTTTAATGATTAAGTATGTAGACAAGTGTCTCTCTAAAAAAGAACTTCGGTTCTTTTTTTGGTTTTTGAAGTTCTCATTTCAATATTGCTTACAATAATTATTTTTGAAGAATTAAAAAATGTTATAAAAAAACAAAAACCACCGAATGGTGGTTTGGGGCGGTTTTGTTTGAAAGTATATATTGGACTAAATTTCCTTATCACAAATTTTTGCTTATCCAAAAATTTAGTAAAATAGACATTTTCAAAGTGACATTGTTTATATCGCCTTAGGAAAATAATAACACATTTTACTTTAGATAAATTTTTTTAAGGATTAAACCACAAGATTCAACAACAGTTGTTGTTTTGGCTCCGATGCCTTGAAGTTTTTCTTGAATTTCAGCTGTGGTGAGTTTTTTGTTTTGATAATTATTTAAGATCGCTCCAACAATCATGCGGATTTGATACCTAATAAAACCTGGGGCTTTAAAAGTCAAAATTATTTTATGATCAGTTCTTACAACATCAATTGAGTGAATTGTTCGATATGTTTGAAAGGTCGTGTATTCTGTTGGTTTTAACCCAGAAAATAACTTAAATTCATGTTGCCCAACAAACAATTGAGCAATTTGATTTAATTTTTCTAAATCGATCATGCCAAAATTTCATTTTAATTCATAACGATGATTGTTTAAATCAAAATCGCCATCGTTAATTACATACTGATATTCTTTGAAAAGAATTTGTTCACGTAAAATGAAATTTTCTTCAACTGGGGTAATCGAATTAACCCAAATGTTGGTTGGTAAAGTTTTATTTAAAGCTTTTTGAAATTTAGCTAAATGCTCAAGTTGAAAATCAACTGTTAAGACAACTTTTTGGTCTAACGCATGCACTCCAGCATCAGTTTTAGATGCTCCTAAAGTTTTGAAATTGTCATTTTTAGTAATTAGTTTAATCGCTTTGTTTAAAGCTGATTGGATTGTTTTAGCATTATTTTGAATCACTCATCCAGCATAATCAGTCCCATCATAACTCAAGGATAATAAAAATTTAAACGCCATGTTAGTAAGTGATTAGTTGGTCAATGTATGGTAAGTGTAAGAAAGCATTAGACAATGGGAACACATTAGCATAAACAATTGCACAAACAAATAAAGTTATCCCAATTGAGAAAATAATGATGTCTGCTCAACGGAAATGGAATTGAATAAAACGAGTTCTTTTAGCTTTTGGATCATATCCTCTAGCTTCCATTGCATAAGATAAGTCTTCAGCTTTTTGGAATGAAGAAACCAGAAGTGGAATAATCAAGGAAGTTAAACCTTTAACTTTATCTTTGAATTTACCATTTTTAAAGTCGATTCCACGACTTGCTTGAGCTTTCATAATTCTTCCAGCTTCATCAATTAAAGTTGGAATCATTCTTAAGGCAATCGAAATAATGATTGAAAAAACATAAACTGGAATTCCGATTCATTTTAATGGTCATAAAATATCTTCGATTGCCAATGTTAATTCTAATGGTTGAGTTGTTCCTGTTAAAATGGTTGTTAAAGTAATCATTAAGTAAATTCTTCAACCCATTAATAATGCTGAATAAACAGCTTTTTCACTAACTCAAATAAATTTTCAATGTCAGAAATTCCCTAAAGGAATTAGCCCATGAATCGCTTTTCCAGCTTCAGAAGTTGGGTCAACACCATTAATCATCTCTTTAAAATCAGGACCAATATAACCAACTCCAGTATTTGGATTATAAGAAAAGTGTTTTCATAAACTTTCATGTTTTGCTAAATAGTCAATATGGGTTGGATCTGGATGCATTAAAAATGTATTAATTAATAAAATAACAGTAAAAATAAATATCACTGGAATAAATAATTTTGCCATCATTCTTCAACTCAATTTTGAAACTGCAAACAAGGTAATGACAGCAGTTGTTAAAACGATGTAACCTGTGTATCCAATGGGCATGAAAACAGCAATAATTAAACAGATAATCATCACAAATTTAAATCTTGGATCCATTTTGTGAATAATTGAGTTGGTAGGTATATATCTTCCGAATGTTAGTCTCATTTTATGCCCCTTTCTCGATTGCTTTTTTGTATGCTACAACAAAATCATCAATATCTCTAATTTCATAACTAGTTAAGTCTAGTCCTTGTGTTTTCAATTTATAAATTAATTGATAAATTTTTGGTGGTTCGATTTCGATTTTTTTTAGTAATTCATGATCTCTAAAAATTTCAAATGGTGTCCCTTTATCAATAACTTTACCTTTGTTCATGACAATCACTTGGTCAGCCAAGCGTAAAACTTGATCCATATTATGTGTCACCATGACGATTCTTTTACCTTGTTCTTTATTTAACCTTAAAAAAAGATTCATAAAATCTTCTTCCCCTTGAGGATCTAATCCTCCAGTTGGTTCATCTAAAACTAAGGTATTTCCGTTTAAAGCGACGATTCCAGCAATGGCGACTCTTCGTTTTTGTCCCCCACTTAATTCAAATGGTGATCTTTCCAAGAATTCTTCTGGTAAATCAACAATTTTTAGTAAACTAGGAACTGCTTTAATTGCTTCTTCTTTGTTACCACCTAAGTGAATTGGCCCAAAAGAAATATCTTTTTCGACTGTATCTTTAAATAATTGGTATTCAGGAAATTGAAAAACTAAACCAATTTCTTTTCGCAAGGTTTTGACTTCTTTGATTTTTTTAATACTTGCTGGAATTTGATAATCCCCAATTCTGGTTCTTCCAGTTTCACTAATGATTAAACCGTTGGTTAATTGAATTAAAGTTGATTTACCACTTCCGGTTGTTCCAATCACACAAGTAATCTTTTTTTTGTCAATGACAATGCTGGCATTGTCTAAGGCACGAAATTCAAATGGTGTTCTTTTTGAATATGTATAAGAAACATCTTCTAACAGGATATCCCCAGTATAGTCAAATTGCTTGTTGTTTTTACGATCTTGTTTTAGTTCAGCTAGGTACTTTTTTTGCAGTTGCTTTTCATTCATGTTTATTTTTTCCATAATTGTTTCACCAAATCATCCATACTATTTGTTTTATTAAGCTTGATCCCAGCTTTAATCAATTCATTTTCCACTTCCGCAATGAAAGGCACTCCTAAATGAATTGATTCTAAAAATCCTTCATCATTAATGACTTCTTGGGGAGTTCCATAACGCACTAATTCACCATTATTCATTACTAGAACTTTGTCAGCATTTAAAATTTCATCCATATCATGGGTAATTGAAAGAATGGTTTTATCCCTTTGATTTCTTAGATTAACCATAATTTCTTTGACTTCTCTTTTACCTTTTGGATCCAACATTGATGTTGCCTCATCAAAAATTAAAATATCAGGGTTTAATGCCAACGCACTCGCAATTGCGACACGTTGTTTTTGACCACCAGATAGATTTAATGGTTCATGATCTAAAAATTCTTCCATGTGCACTTTTTCAGCTGCTTGTTGAATAATCCCTGGCATTTCTTTTGGTTCAATTCTTTTGTTTTCCAAACCAAAGGCAATGTCAGCTCTGACTGTTGACCCAATAAATTGGTTGTCTGGATTTTGGAAAACAATTCCTAAGAATTGTCTAATTTGAGCAATGTTTTGTGAATTCAAAACATTGCCAAATAATTTAATAATTCCTTTTTCAGCGGTTAAAACACCAATTAAAATTTTAGAAAGTGTTGATTTACCACTTCCATTATGTCCGATAATCGCAATATATTCACCATGATTAATGGTGAAATTCACATTTTTTAAAACCAAAGGAAATTCAGGGTTGTATCTAAAATGTAAATTTTCAACTTCAATTGCCAAATTATTGAATTTAACAACTTTAGCCGAACGCCCTTTTTCCTTGACGATTAATTGAAATTCTTCATAAAGCCTTTTAGCTTCAGTTAGTTCATTATTTGCCTCAAGATATTCAGGACTTTCAGCATTGATATTTTCCACAACTTTTGTCGCATTTTTTAAATTATCTTTAAACATTGTTGATTTTAAAGAGGCAGTAAATTCTTTGGCAATTTCAGTATTTTTTGCTTTCATTTGTTTAAACGTATCTTTGGTGATTTCTTCGTTTAATAATTTGTTTTTGGCAATAAAAAGTTGATCATTATGCAATGTTTTTTTCTTATAAAATTCGTTTAAAGTGGCTTGATATTTTTCAAGGTCTTTTTCACTTAATTTAGTTTTTTTAAATTCTTTTAATTGCATGTTTTCCTCCGGTAAATTAATTTGTTTAATAATATTTATAGTTTATACTAATTTATACTTTTTATAAATAAGAAAATTAGTAAAAATCTAAAAGCAATCAGTTAAATGTTGAGTTATGAAAGTTCTTTTTCATAAATCAATGAGCTCATCAACAAGATTGGTGCTGTCTCTGCTCTTAAAATTCTTTTGCCTAAACCAATGGTTTTAAACCCCATTGCTTCAAGGGTTTTGATTTCTTGGGAATCAATTCCACCTTCAGGTCCAATGACAAAAGAAATTGAGTCAAAATCCGTTTTAAATGCTTGTTTGAGCGAGCTTTCGTTTGTGTCTTCTCAAGCAACTAAATTTAAAGCAGATTTATATTGTTCGAGCGCTTTTAAATTTGAGATTGGGGGGTGAATAATTGGGGTCGTGCTACGGTGTGATTGTTCAGCTGCATCTTCACAAATCTTGCCCCAACGGGCAAGTTTTTTTTCAATTGATTTTGGATCAATTTTCACAATTGATCTTTTAAAAACAACAGGCACAATTTCACCCACTCCTAATTCAGTTAATTTTTGAAGCACATAGTCTCATTTTTGTTCACGAATAATGCCCAAAATCGCCGTTGTTCTGATTTTAAATTCTGTTGAAGGTAGTTCTTTAATGATTTCAACCTCAACACTTTCGCTTGAAATCAAGGTTATTTTTGATAAGAAAGATTGATTGTTGTAGTTGCAAACGATTTGTTCGCCCACTTTTAAATTAACAACATTAACAGCATGATTAAAATTGGCATTTTTCAAAATAAACTGCTTGTTAATTTTTTCGTCGACAAAATAATAATGCATAAAAAACCCACTTTCTTAAATGATTCTAACTAATTAAGTGCTAAAAATATAGTTTTTTTTATGATTAATAAAAATAATGACAAGTCGGTTTTAATTTTGGTTTTCAAAACAATCATAAAAAAAATGAGAATTGCATCTCATTTGTTTTTTAAGCTAGTTTAATGATTAAACTAATTCGATAATAACCATTGGTGCATTATCACCTTTACGGTTATCTAATTTAAGAATTCTAGTGTATCCACCATTTCTTGTTTTGTATTTTTTAGCTAAATCTTTAAATAATTTATCTAAAGCTGTTTGGTTTTTTGAAGATTCAATATCTCTTAATCAAGCAGCTGCTTGTCTACGCGCATGTAAATCTCCACGTTTACCTAAGGTAATCATTTTTTCGACATGACGACGTAATTCTTTAGCACGAGCTTCAGTAATTTGTAAACGTTCAGCAAGAATCATCTCACTTGTTAAATTACGCATTAAAGCTTGTTCTCAAGCTGTATTTTTTCCACGTTTTTGAATGTATGACATCTACTTATCCTTTCTTTTTATAAATTAAATTTGTTTAAAACTTAATTGCAATTGAGCAACTTTATCTTTAATTTCTTTGAAAGATTTACGTCCTAAGTTTCTGATTTCTTGGATTTCATCTTCTGTACGAGAAACTAATTCACGTAATGTATCAATTGAGGCATGTTTTAAACAGTTCAAACTTCTTGGTGTAAAGTCTAAATCTTCAATTGCACGATCTAGTTCTTTTTCGTCTTCATCTTCAACACCAATAATTTGGATATCTTCTAATTGAGCATTTAATTCAACAAAGAATTCTAAGTGTGCAACTAAAACTTTTGAAGCAATAGCAATTGCTTCAACTGGTGAAATTGATCCATCAGTTACAACTTCAATTGTTAATTTTTCTAAATCAATTGAACGTCCAATTTTTGTTTGTTCAACGTGATAAGCCACTTTATGAATTGGTGAATAATTTGAATCAATTGTGATTGCGCCAAGTTCTAATTGTTTTTCTTTTTTGTTTTCTTTAAATGTTTTATAACCACGAGAGTTCTTAGCAAATAAAACTAAATCAAATACTCCACCTTCAGCAATTGTTGCAAGATGTAAATCTTTGTTTAAAATTTCAACACCAATTGGTGTTTCTAAGTCTCCAGCAGTAATTGGACCTTGAGTTGAAGAATTAAGTTTAATTTCGACAACTTCATCATCTTTATACATTTTTGCATCAATTGATAAAACTAATTGTTTGATGTTTAAAATAATTCTTGAAACGTTTTCCACAATCCCAGGGATTGCAGTAAACTCATGAGCTGCACCTGTCAATTTAATTGCAAACACAGCAGCACCAGGGGTTGCTGATAGAAGAGTTCTTCTAATTGCGTTTCCAAGTGTTGTTCCAAAACCTCTTTCAAGCGGTTCGACCATAAATTTACCGTATGATCTATCTTTCTCTTCATTTAAAAGAGTGAATTCCGGTCTCATAAATTGTTTCATCTTAACCTCTTGGGCGTTTTGGTGGACGCACTCCATTATGTGGGATTGGTGTTGTATCTTTAATTGATGTAATTTCTAATCCGGCTGCTTGTAAACTTCTAACAGCTGCATCACGACCAGGTCCTGGACCTTTTACTTCAACACTAATTGTTTTCATTCCTTGATCCATTGCCCCTTTAGCGGCTGCTTCTGAAATTAATTGAGCAGCATAAGGAGTTGATTTTTTAGAACCTTTAAAGCCTAAAGCTCCAGCACTAGATCATGATAATACATTCCCTTTTTCATCTCCAATTGTAACAATTGTGTTGTTAAAAGTTGAGTGAATATGAGCGATTCCTTTTGGTATATTTTTTTTGATTTTTTTCTTACCTTGTGATTTTTGTTGTTTAGCCACTTTCATCTCCTCCTATCTATTTTTTCTTATTAGCAACAGTTTTTCTTGGTCCTTTAACTGTTCTTGCATTTGTTTTTGAAGATTGACCACGAGCTGGTAGACCTTTACGGTGACGTAAACCTCTATAGCTTCCATTTTCCATTAAACGTTTAATGTTTAATCCTTTTTCTCTTCTTAATTCCCCTTCAGTCTTAATTGATGATAATTCTGAAGAAATTGTTTTGATTTGATCTTCTGTTAACTCTTTAACACGAACATCTTCACTAATCTTTGTTTTAGCTAAGATTTCTTGAGATTTTGATAACCCTACACCGTAAATGTATGTTAACGCAATCACAACTCTCTTATCATTTGGGATTTCAACTCCATTTATACGAGCCATATATTATAAATTCCTTTCTCTCTACTAAACTTTTAACCTTGACGTTGTTTATGTTTTGGGTTTGAACAAATAATCATTACGCGGCCTTTACGTCTAATCACACGACAGCTGTCGCATATTTTTTTCACTGATGATCTAACTTTCATCGTAATAACCTCTATTTCCTATTCCATATTTTTGTTTCTTAAAAACAAAAAAAATATAGTTCACTAAGTTTGTTTTGCTATATTTAATATTTCAATTACTATTTAAATCTAAATGTAATTCTTCCACGTGTCATGTCGTATGGTGAAATTGCGACTTTAACTCTATCTCCAGGTAAAATGCGAATGTAATGCATACGGATTTTACCTGACACGTGGGCGTTGATGATAATGTCGTTTTCTAATTTCACTTTAAAAACTGCATTGGGTAGTACTTCAACAACTACACCATCGACTTCTAATAAGTTTTCTTTTGCCATCTATGTTTCCTACCTTTCTAATTTTGTTAGCACTTCACAACCATCTGATGTAATCAAAATGGTATGTTCAAAATGTGCAGTCATACTGTGGTCGGCTGAAAAAACAGTTCATTTGTCATCTGCAACAATTGTTTTATTAGTACCAATTTGAACCATTGGTTCAACGGCAATAACCATTCCTTGTTGTAAACGTAGTCCTGTTCCTGGTGTTCCATAATTTGGAATGTATGGATCTTCATGCATTGCAGTTCCGATTCCATGCCCAGTATAATCTCTTGGAAGATGAAACCCAAATCCTTCAATATAAGTTTGAATTGTTGACCCAATGTCCCCAATTCTTACTCCTGGTTTCAGCATTTGAATCACTAAATCTAGAGATTTTTCAGTCGCCCATATAAGTATAGCATTTTTTTGTGCTTTTGGTGTTCCAACTTGCATTGTAAAAGCGGAATCTGCATGATAACCTTGATAAACACAACCAGAGTCAACAGAAACGATATCTCCACTTTCAATAATACGATCTTGAGGAATACCATGAATCAATTGATCATTGATTGAAATACAAATATTTTTAGGGTATCCGTAATACCCTAAAAAATTAGATGTGCAATCTTTGGCTTTAATAAAGTCGGCAAATGCTTGGTCTAAATCCAAACAATTTACCCCTGGTTTTAGCATTGATTTTAACATCTCAATTGCTTGTGCTAAAACTTGTCCAGCAATGCGCATTTTTGCAATTTCACTTGTATTTTTAATTGTCACCATTAGATTCCCAACCCTTCAATTACTTGTTTATAAACTTCATCAATGGCAAGATCGTGGGCATTTAAATGCACAACAATTTCATTTTTTTTATAGTAATCAATTAGTGGTGCTGTTTGAGTTTCATATGCTTCTAATCTGATTTTAATTTTATCAATTTGGTCATCTGGGCGCACTTCTAAAGCTGAACCATCAAAATCACAAATTCCAGCGAACGCTGGTGGGCGATTTTTCAGATGGTAACTACGTTTACATTCAGGACAAACTAAGCGCCCTGATAAACGTTCTAATAGAATTGCTTGGTCAACATCCAAATAAATAACGTGATCAATTTGAGAACCAACTTCTTTTAAGATCTTTTCAAGTGTTTGAGCTTGTTCAAGTGTTCTTGGGTAACCATCAAAAATTAAATTATTATGACGACCTTTTAAAGCATGTTTGACCATCCCATTTGTAATTTCGTCAGGGACTAATTTTCCTTGGTTCATGTATTTAGCAGCTTCAACTCCTAAAGAAGTTTTTTCAGCAATATTTTTTCTAAAAATATCTCCAGTTGAAAATTGTTGCATCCCTTTATGTTCGACTAATTGTTCAGCCAAAGTTCCTTTACCAGAACCCGGTGCTCCTAATAGTATAATGTTCATATTTTGTTCCTTATCAAATGTGTGTTTCTTCTAATGTTTCATCTGTAAATTTTTCAAATTTTTTGTCAATCAATTTTTGTTGAATGATTCGACCACGTAATTGTTGGGTCGTTTGAATAGCTACAGAGATCACAATAATCAGTCCAGTTCCACCAATCGCCAGATTTGATGGTAGTCCTGTTAATTTTGAAATTACATATGGTAGGATGGCGATTCCTGCTAAGAAGAATGCTCCTAAAATTGATAATCTAAAAATAACTCCGGCTAAATATTGTTCAGTATCTTTTCCAGGTTTGATTCCTGGAATAAATGTTCCTGATTTTTTAAAGTTTTCAGCAACTTTTTCGGGATTAATTTGGACTTGAGCATATAAGAATGTAAATAAAATGGTCAAGGTTGCATAAATTCCGATTCCTCACCAAGTTCCAAATGACAGGTAGTTTTGCGTGAAGAGCACAAAGCCATTACTTGGACTTGTGGCTTTAATAATTTCAGCAATTGTGACTGGGGTGGAAATAATCGCTGATGAGAAAATAACTGGAATAACTCCGGCATTATTAATTTTTAACGGCAGATATGGGGTGTGATCTTTTGAATCAACTAAACCAGCTCCAGTTTGTTGAATTGGAATTTTTCGTTCCGCTTCATTCATCAAAACAACGAAGAAAATCACTAATAAGAAAGCTAAGATATAGATGATGAATTTAATCAAGCCGACAAAGAAGATTGATGCTTGTTCACTTGTGTCTTTGTTTCAAATTTCAAAAGTTGCTTTAAAGTTTCCAGGCATTGTTGAAATAATTCCTAAGAAAATAATAATTGAAATTCCATTTCCAACACCTTTAATTGTGATTTGGTCAGCTAATCATAACATGAAGAAACTGCCACCAAGCATGATCAATGGTACTAAGATATAGTAGAAAACTTCTGGTCCAACACCAGTGATTGATTGAACATTTTCACTTCATTTAGGATTAATAATTCCTTGCGCTTGCATGGTAAAAATTGTTGCTTCTCCTTGCATAATTGCAAATGGGACCATAATAAATTTAGTTAATTTATCTAATTTTTTACGACCACGTTCTCCAGATTTGGTTCAACGAGTTAGCACAGGGACAACATCAGTTGAAAGCAATTGGACAATAATTGAGGCAGTAATATATGGAGAAACTCCTAATGCCAGAATTGAAAACTTCCCAATACTTCCCCCTCCAAGAGTGGCTAATAATTGGAAAAATTGAATATCTTGAACTTTGTCTTGATAATCACTTGTTAGTTGAATTCCAGGCACTGTTAAAAAAGAACCTAATCTAATTAAAACTAAAATAGCAAGGGTGAATAGAATACGAAAAACTAAATCTTTGTTCTTGATAAAGAAATTATTACTTTTAACAAATTCAGGACTATTTCTTACATTTGTCTTTTTTGTTATTTTTATCTTCTTTGTCTTTGTTTGTTTTTTAATCAAAACACTTCCTCGCTTTCTAAATAAATATTTACCTTATTAATTTTAACATTTATAAAAAATAATTCGTAATAAAGTGAAAGCAAATAGGCAATAAAAATTAAATAATTGCCGATTTGGAACATCTTCAACTTTTTTTGTTCTTGTTTTTAGAGCAGAAGACTTTAAAAACAAAAAAAATGACTAAAGATTTTAAATCTTATGCATTTGTTCTTCTTAACGATTTTTAGATCCACTTATTGATGATTTTGTTTTGCACAAAATCAATAGTAATTAAACTATTTAATCTAATCGCGAGCATTGGTTTATCATGACTAATATTTACATCATATAAAATGGGAATATTTTGGCCATTCAAAACTTCTAATAAAACATCAATTGGTTGTTTGCCTGTTTTTTGATCATCAAAATTTTTGTGTGTTCCTAAAATAATCGCATTCAAATGATCAAACGTTTTATTAAGTTTTAAAAGGTTAAATAAGCGTTCCATCGTCGCGATATTTTTATCTTCATCTTCGATAAATAAAATATCACCTTGGTTGAAAATGGGAGCATATTCGCTACCTCAAATACCAGACAATGTTGATAAGTTACCACCTTTCACAACACCTGAAATTAAAGTGGTGTCTTTGTTTATATTTTTGGATTTTCAGACAAGTGATTTTAATTGTCTTGATTGTTCGTAATGCTCTCAATTTTCTTCGCTATCATAAATAAAATCTTCATAACTTATTTGATGAGGATAATTAAATAATGAGTTGTAAGATATTTCTCTTGAATCTTGTTCAAATTCACCAAAATTTGGAAATAAAGCTGGTCCATAAAAAACTTCGACATCAGGACATTTATTAATAATTGCTGATAACAAGGCTGTTGAATCTGAAAAACCACAAACTGTTTTGACGTTCTGATTAATCAATTCATAATTTAAATAAGGCAAAATAGAACTTGTGTTATTACCACCAATCGATGATAAAAGTAAATCGATTTTTTCTTTGGCTAACTCGTTGATTTCATTAGCACGTTCTAAAATAGTTCCTGTGCGATAAAAATCATTTTGGTAAAACATTTCCCCTAAAACTATTTCATGTCCTTTTGACTTTAAAAATTCAATCGCTCTTTGGGCTCTATTTGGTGAAATAGCCCCAATTGGTGTTGATGATGTAAAAATTCCAACTTTCATTTTAACCCCCTTAAAAATAAATTCATATTTGTAAATGATTATATCCAAAGATCAAGGTTTTGTTTTTAAAGTAGTTACCTTTAAAAACAAAAAAAGAATCACTAAAGATTCTCTTACTGCTTTAAATAATTTAATAATGAGTTATTAAATTAGATCAATTCTACTTTTCCACCGTTGGCTTCAACAGCTTGTTTTGCAGATTGTGAAATTTTGTTAACGATTAAATTAACTTTTAAAGTTAATGTTCCGTTTCCTAAAATTTTCACTAGTTGTTTTTCATTACGAAGCACGCCTTTTTCAATTAAAGTTTTGTGATTAACATCAGTTAATCCTAATTTTTCTAATTGTTCTAGGTTGATTAAAACGTATTCTTTTTGGTTTGGTGAAGTAAACCCAATTTTTGGTAATCTTCTAAATAAAGGAGTTTGTCCCCCTTCAAAACCAGGTCTTACACCACCACCTGAACGTGAGTTTTGTCCTTTGTGTCCACGTGTTGATGTTTTTCCTTTTCCAGAAGCCATTCCACGACCAATAATAGTTTTAGAAGTTTTACTTCCTGGTGTATATTTTAATTCATTTAATTTCATCAGTTAGTTCTCCTATTTTGTTTCTTCTATTTTAATTGGTTGAGGTTTAACATGGGTTTTAATTGGAGCAACTGGGGTTGGTTTTACTCTTCCGAATCTTAATTCTTGCACTTTAGTAATTGTTTGCATATTCATCAAACCATCTAATGTTGCACGAATCATGTTGATTGGGTTATTGCTTCCTAATGATTTAGCATAAATATCTTCAATTCCTGCTAATTCAATCACCGCACGACTAGGTCCTCCGGCAATAATTCCAGTTCCTTGTTTTGCTGGTTTGATTAACACTGTTCCAGCTCCAAATTTTCCAAGAATATCGTGAGGAACTGTTGTTCCACGCAATGAGATTGTAACTAGGTTTTTACGAGCTTCTTTGATTGCTTTTTTAATTGCATCAGGGACTTCGTTTGCTTTCCCAGTTCCTAATCCAACTTGACCTTTTTTGTTTCCAACAACAACAACTGCTGCGAATCGGAAGTGACGTCCACCTTTTGTAACTTTAGTTACACGGCGAATTGTTACAACTTTTTCTTCGAAGTCATCTTTGATTGGGGCAGGTCTTCTTGGTCCACGACCACGATTGTCTTTTCCGTCTTTGTTTTGATCTTTTGATTTATCTCTATTTGATGGTTTAGAGTTATTGAATTTTCGTTCAAATTTTTTTGCTTGAGTTGGTTTGTTTTCTTCAGTTGCAGCAGTTGTTCCTGCTTCAACTTGGTTTACATTCTTTTCATTTGTCATATCTCCATCCACCTTTCTAGAATTTTAATCCAGCTTCACGAGCTGCATCAGCGAAAGCTTTAACTTTCCCATGATATTGATATCCACCGCGATCAAATACGACTTCTTCAATTTTCAATTCTTGAGCTTTTTTGGCAATTTCGTTAGCAACAGCCACAGCAGCTTCAATGTTTGATTTAGATTTTAATGTTGATTTCATTGTTGAAGCACTCGCCAGAGTAACTCCTCTAACGTCATCGATAATTTGAGCATAGAAATTTGTGTTTGATTTAAATACATTCAATCTTGGTTTAGCAGCAGTTCCAGTGACTTTTTTACGGACACGGAAATGACGGCGTTTTCTAGCTTCTTGTTTAGTAAATTTCATAATTTAACCTTTTCAGCCTATTTACCAGCTGCCTTCCCTTCTTTTCTAATGATGTGTTCATCTTTGTATTTAATCCCTTTACCTTTGTATGGTTCAGGTTTTCTGTACGCTCTAATTTTAGCAGCTACTTCTCCAACTAATTGTTTACTAATTCCGGTAATAATAACTGCTGTTGGTTTTGGAACTTCAACTGTGATTTCTTTAGGAATCTCAAAAGCAATTGGGTGTGAATAACCTAACGCTAAGTTAAGTGTGCTTCCGACTAAGTTGGCTTTGTATCCAACTCCAATAATATCTAATTCGATTTTGAATCCTTCACTCACACCGATCAACATTCCTTGTAATAAAGAGTTTGTTGTTCCGTGTAATTGTTTTGTATGTTTAACTTCATTTGCACGAGTTGTTTTTAGTTCAGTTCCTTGAACTTCGATTTTGATTAATGGTGAAAATTGTTGTGTTAATTGACCTTTAGGCCCTTTAATAGTAACTGTGTTGTTTTCAGAAATTGATAACTCAACTCCAGCAGGTACTGTTAATATTCTGTTTCCTATACGTGACATATTTCTCTTCCCTGCTTTCTATCAAACAAAAGCAATTACTTCTCCACCAACTTTTTCTTGGCGAGCTTGCTTGTCTGTCATAATCCCTTTTGATGTTGAAACGATAGCGATTCCTAGTCCGTTTAGAACTTGTGGAATTTCACTAGCTGGTGCATACACTCTCAATCCTGGTTTTGAAATTTTTTTCAAACCTTGGATGACGCGAATTTTACCTTTGTATTTCATCTCAATAGTGATTTCATTTTTGTTTTCTTGGTTTATTTTGTATCCAGTAATAAACCCTTCTTTTTTAAGAATCTCAGCAATCTCGTTTTTCATTTTGCTTCCGGGCATATTAACAGTTTTAATATATCTCTGGTTAGCATTACGAAGACGAGTCAGCATATCTGCAATTACATCTGTTGTCATATTCTTTTACTTCCTTTCACTATCATGATGCTTTTCTAACACCAGGGATTTGTCCTTCGTATGCATATTTTCTAAAGCATAGACGACAAATTCCAAATTTTTTTAACACAGCATGTGGTCTTCCACAATGATTGCAACGTGTATAATTTCTGACACCAAATTTTTGGTGTTTAGCTTGTTTTACTTTTAATGATTTTTTTGCCATTTTAACTCCGTTGCCTTTCTATTTAGAAAACGGCATTCCAATTTTTTCTAATAATGCGAATGCGTCTTCATTTGTGGTTGCGTTGGTCACAATTGTGATATCCATCCCACGTGTTCTTTGTACTTTATCAAAATCGATTTCTGGGAAGATAATTTGTTCTTTAACTCCCAATGTGTAGTTTCCAAATCCATCAAATGAATTTTTAGGCACCCCTCTAAAGTCACGTACACGTGGTAGTGCAACGTTCATTAGTTTGTCAAGGAAGTCGTACATTTTTTTACCTCTTAAAGTAACTTTTGTTCCGATTGGCATTCCTTCACGTAATTTGAACACGGCCAATGATTTTTTAGCTTTAGTTGCGACTGGTTTTTGACCACTGATTAAAGTTAATTCATTCATTGCTGTGTCTAATTTTTTTGGATCAGTGGTTGCATCTCCAATTCCCATGTTAATTACAATTTTTGTAATTTTAGGAACTTGCATCACTGATTTGTATTGTTTGTCTTTCATTAAAGCAGGGACAATATCATTTTTATATCTAGTTTCTAATCTTGATTTCATTTTTTATTGCCTCCTATTTTAATTTCTGGTTTGAACGGCGAGAAACACGAATTTTCTTACCGTCATTAATTTCATATCCAATACGTGTTGTTTGGTTTTTGACTTTTGGATCAAGATACCCAACGTTTGAAATATTTAATTTTGCAGGAATTTTTTTAATTCCCCCTTCAGTGTCAGTATTTGAAGGTTTAACATGTTTTAAAACTTCAATTCCTTGCACTGAAACAGTTGCACGATCTTTTGAGATTCAAGTAATAGGACCTTGCTCACCTTTGTGAGCTCCAGCAAGAACCTTAACTAGATCACCTTTTTTTAACTTTGATTTAGCCATAATTCCTCCTATAATACTTCTGGTGCTAAAGAAGCGATTTTAACAAAACCAGCTTCTTTAACTTCTCTTGCGATTGGGCCAAAGATACGAGTTCCACGTGGGTTCTTATCTTCTTTGACTAACACAACTGCGTTTTCTGAGAACTTGATGTATGTTCCATCAGCTCTTCTCAATTCTCTTTTTGTACGAACAATAACAGCTTTCACAACTGTTCCTTTTTTCACAGCTCCGTTTGGGGCAGCTGCGATCACTGAACAAACAACGATGTCTCCGATTCCTGTGAACTTACGCACAGAACCACCTAAGTTACGAATTACTCGAACTCGTTTTGCTCCTGAATTGTCAGCAACATTTAATACAGATAAATTTTGAATCATAATTAACTCCTATATCCTATAACACTGCTTTTTCAACAATTCGAACTAAACGGAAGGTTTTAGTTTTTGATAATGGACGGATTTCCATAATTTCAACTTTGTCTCCGATTTTAGCGATTTGTTCTTCATCGTGGGCTTTATATTTTTTAGAATATTTAACACGTTTTTTGTAAATTGGGTGATTTTTGTAAGTTTCAACAAGGACGTTAATAGTTTTGTCCATTTTGTCTGATACTACTTTACCGACTAATACTCTACGACTATTTCTTTCCATGTTTATTTAGTCCCTTCTTCATTGTTGTTTGTTTCGTCTGATGCATTTTCCATGGCTGCTTTAATTGCATCCATGTCCATGTCATTTGTTGGTCCAAATTGTTCAGCTTGTAGCTTCTCAATTTGTTCACGTTGTTTTTGTCGTACTTGTTTTCCTGATTTCTCAGCATTTTCAACAGCTTGGTGGTAATCACCTTTGATGTTGATGTTTGTGTTTTCCCCAGCTTTTTTCTTTTCAGATAAAACTAGTTCAATTCTGGCGATTTCACGTTTTAGTAATTTGATTTTGTGAGTTTGTTCAAGACTACCAACGGCTGCTTGGAATTTTAAAGCAAATAATTCTGCTCTTTTATTTTCAGAAAGCCCGATTAATTCAATGGTTGTTGAACTTCTTAATTGTTCAATTGGTTTTAATTGTTGCTTAGCCATTTAACTCACCCCTTTTTACAAATTTACATTTGATTGGTAATTTATGCATTGCTAATCTTAGTGCTTCACGAGCGATTTCTTCACTCACACCAGCGATTTCAAACATAACTGTCCCTTTTTTTACAACAGCTGCTCAAATTTCTGGGTTCCCTTTTCCAGAACCCATACGTACTTCAGCTGGTTTTCTTGTCATTGACATGTGGGGGAAAATTCTTACTCAAACTTTTCCATCACGTTTCATATAACGAGTCATTGCAATACGAGCTGCTTCGATTTGGTGATCATCAATTCATGCACCATCAAGTGCCATTAAACCAAATTCTCCAAAATCGACTTTTTTAGCCCCTTTTGCTTTTCCTTCATAACTAACTCTTTGAGGTTTACGATATTTTGTTCTTTTTGGAATTAACATAATTATCTTCTGCCTCCTTTGTTAGCTCATTTTTTTTCAACATGTGCTGGTTTTTCATCAATTGCAAGAGTATTTTTTTCAAATACTTCTCCGTGGTTAACTCAAACCTTCACTCCGATTTGACCATATGTAGTTTTTGCTTCATATAATGCATAATCAATGTTTGATCTTAATGTTGCCAAAGGAACTGAACCTTCTAAATATCCTTCAGTACGAGCCATTTCAACTCCACCAAGTCTACCAGAAACTGTTGTTTTGATTCCTTTAACACCATGTGCTTTTAAAGCACGACGAATGGCAACTTTTTGCACTGTTCTGAATGAAGCACGGTTTGTGATTTGTTCTCCAATTCAACGTGCAATTAAAGTTGCGTTTCCATCTGGATTATCAATTGCGACAACTTTAATGTTGACAACTGCTTGACGATTTTTTTCAATTTTACGAACCGCTAATGTAATGTCTTCTAAACGTTTGTTGTTTTCTCCCATTACAATCACTGGACGAGCAGATTTGATAATTAATTTAATATCTTTTTGTGTTCTTTCGATATCAATTTTTGCCACAGCGGCATTGTTTAACATTTTTAATAATGTTTCACGAATTTTGATATCATTGTTCAATCATTGAACATATTGACCTTTTTCAGCATATCAACGACCTTCTCATTGTCTAACAATTCCAAGACGTAACGCATTAGGTGATACTTTTTGTCCCATTTCTACTCCTCCTATTTAACATCACTTACAATAATTGTAATGTGACTTGTTCTTTTTAAAATTTCATAAGCACGTCCATGTGCTCTTGGTCTAAAACGTTTTAAAGTTGGACCTTCATTGACATAAACAGTTTTTACAAATAGTTTGTCAGCTGACATTCCATTGTTGTTAACTGCATTAGCAATGGCTGAGTTTAATAACTTCAACACAGGTTCTGCAGCTGTTTTATCCATGTTATGTAATATTGCAATAGCTTGTGCTACTGGCTTTGTTCTGATTGTATCTACTACTAATCTAGCTTTTCTAGGAGAGATACGAATCATGCTTAATTGTGCTTTTGCTTCCATCATATCTCCTATTTTTTACCTTTATTGTCACCATGACCACCGAACTTACGAGTTGGAGCAAATTCTCCAAGCTTGTGTCCGACCATGTCTTCAGTGACATAAACTGGAATGAATTCTTTCCCGTTATAAACACCAAATGTATGTCCGATGAACTCAGGGAAAATTGTTGATCTACGTGATCAAGTTTTAATTACTTCTTTTTTAGCTCCAACCGCTTCTACTTTTTTGAATAAGTAATCATCAGCGAATGGACCTTTTTTTAATGATCTTGCCATATCTATTTTCCTCCCTACTTAGTTCTTCTTCTTACAATTAATTTTTGTGATGCTTTTTTCTTATCACGAGTTTGTACACCAAGTGCAGCTTTTCCTCATGGAGTGACAGGACGTTTACGACCAATTGGTGTACGACCTTCTCCCCCTCCATGTGGGTGATCATTTGGGTTCATAACTGATCCACGAACAGTTGGACGAACACCTTTTCAACGGTTACGTCCAGCTTTTCCTCAGTTAACTAGATTGTGTTCTTCGTTTCCGACTTCACCAATTGTGGCAAAACATTCGGCTAACACTTTTCTAACTTCTCCTGATCCAAGACGTAATGTTACATATTTTCCATCATCGTCTTTTCCAAGAATTTGAATTGATGAACCTGCACTACGTGCCATTTGTCCACCTTTTCCGGGTCTTAATTCCACGTTGTGAATTAATGTTCCTTCAGGAATGTTTTTCAATGGTGCGGCATTACCAACTTTAATATCAGCATGCTCACTTGCCACGACTTTCATTCCCACTTCCATTCCTTTTGCGAATAGAATGTAACGTTTTTCTCCATCTACATAATTAATTAAGGCGATGAATGCGTTACGGTTTGGATCGTATTCAATAGTTGCAATTGTTCCAACTACATCTAATTTATTACGTTTGAAATCAATAACACGGTACTTACGTTTATGTCCTCCACCTTGGTGACGGGTAGTAATGCGACCTTGGTTATTTCTTCCACCGTTGCTTTTTAATGACACTAATAATGATTTTTCAGGAGTATCAGTTGTTAATACTTTGCTGTAATCAATTGTTGTCATATTTCTGCGACCATTCGTGGTCGGTTTATATTTTTTAATTGCCATATTTTTTCCCTTCTATATAGCTTGTGATTTACAATAATTTATCTTGTTTGGGAAGATTTTTCTATAAATCGTTTAGCACGTCTAATGACTCACCAGCTTTTAAAGTGATGATTGCTTTTTTGTAGGCGTTTGTTTTCCCAACGAAACGTCCCATCTTTTTTTCTTTCCCATCATAATTTGATGTACGGATTGATTTTGTTTTAACTTCAAAGATTTGTTCAAATGCTCTTTTAATTTCAGTTTTAGTTGCGCGTTTGTCCACTTTGAATGTGTAAACACCATTAGCATGACCTAAAAATGATTTTTCAGTTAAAACTGGTTTTTTAATAATTTCAGTAATATGCATTATGCGTACACCTCCTCAACAGCCATCGCTGCTTCTTCTGTCATTAACAATTTAGTTGCATTCATTAAATCGTATACATTTAATTGTTTTGTATTAATAGTTTTTAATCCTTCAATATTATTTCCAGATTTAATGACTAATTCTTCTTTTTCCTTAGTCACAATTAAAACTTTTTGATCATCAATTTGTAGGTTTTTCATCACTTCAACCATATCTTTGGTTGAAGGTTTTGAAAATTCAAATTTGTCGACAATAATTAAATTTGAGTCTTTTGCTTTTAATGATAAAACTGATTTAAAAGCTAAAGCTCTAACTTTTTTATTTACTTGTTTTGTGTAATTGATATTTGGTGTTGGACCAAATACCACTCCTCCACCTCTTCATTGTGGAGAACGGATTGATCCTTGACGAGCACGTCCAGTTCCTTTTTGTCTTCAAGGTTTACGTCCCCCTCCTGAAACTTCAGCACGGGTTTTTGTTTTTCTTGTTCCTTGTCTCAATGCAGCTTGTTGAGAAACAACTGTGTCATAAATCGCTTGTTGATGTGGTTCAATTCCTCAAACATTATCGTTTAAAGTAATGTCTTTAGTTTTTGTTCCTTGAACATTTAAAACTTGTAATTTCATAATTGCCCTCTCTTATTCAGCACTTGCAGCTGGAGTTGTTTCAACTTCAGCTTCTGTTTCAACAACTGGTGCAACTGTTGGTTCAACTGTTGGTTCGATTGCTGGAACTGCTTCTTTTCTAATTAATAATTCTGCTGCTTGATTTGCTTTAAGACCTTTAACATTTTGTCTTACTGTGACAAACTGTCCTTTTGGTCCTGGAATTGATCCTTTGATCAACATAATGTTGTTTGCATTATCAACTAAAACAACTTCCAAGTTTTGAATAGTTCTTTTAGCATGCCCCATGTGTCCAGGCATTTTCTTTGATTTAAAAATACGGTTAATAATTGCACCCATTGAACCAGTTCCACGGTGGTATCCTGATCCGTGACCCATTGGTCCTCTTGCATAATTATGTCGTTTAATTGAACCTTGAAAACCTTTTCCTTTTGATGTTCCCGTTACGTCGACTAATTGACCATTTTCAAAGATGTCTGAGGCAGTGATTTGTTGTCCTTGCTCAAAACCATCCATGTTTCTGATCTCTTTTACGAAGCGCTTAGGTGCGGAATTGGCTTTGTTAAAGTGTCCAATTTCGGGTTTGTTTACTAAGTTAACTCTTTTATCTTGAACTCCTAATTGAAGTGCGATGTATCCATCTTTTTCAAGGTTTTTAACTTGTAAAACAGTGTTTGGTAAAACTTCAACTACTGTAACAGGGATTAAACGTCCATCTGTTGCAAAAATTTGAGTCATTTCTACCTTACGTCCTAAGATTCCTTTCATTTGTTTATCCTCCTAATGATAATCATGTATACTTTGTTGTCGTCTAAAGTTTAATCTCAATATCAACACCAGCTGGTAATTGAACTCTTTTTAAAGTATCAATTGTTGTTGGTGTAGCATTTAGAATTTCTAGTAATCTTTTGTGTGTTCTCATTTCGAATTGTTCACGTGAATCTTTGTATTTGTGAACAGCACGAAGAATTGTAATGATTTGTTTGTCAGTTGGTAAAGGTATTGGTCCACGAACTTTCGCTCCAGTTCCTTCAGCAGCTTCGATGATTTTAATGATGCTTTGATCCACAATTGCGTGATCGTAGCCTTTGATTTTGATTCTCATTTTTTGTTCTGCCATAGTAATCTCTCCTTTTTACATTTAATATTGCAACGACAACCATTGCCAGTGTGTTGCTGTTGAGCACACAAAATATACATGCAATTAAAAGTATAACCCATTTTCAAGGCAAAACAATAGTCAAATTGAAAAAACGTGAATTTTTAGGGCTAACCAGAGGTAATTAACCCTAAATTTTGCATAATCTGTAATTAATTGGGTATTTGGACAAAAAAATCAATCTTTTTGTGGTTAAAACTTGTGAAAACAAGAACCTTATATTATAAAAGTATTATTTTTTCATACATTGATAAAATTCTTTCTATATGTTGCTGCTGATTTTATGTTTTTTTAGTTTTTTGTTCTTTTCATGGGCAAAAAACTAAAAAATGTTAAAAAAATCTTTTAAATAAAGTGTTTTTTAAAAGATTTAAAATTATATTGGTTTTTTCTGTGTGAAAATTATTTTATGAAGCTAAATATTAACAAAAGTCTCCTTTATTTAAAGGATTGAAGGTTTATTTTTAAATTAACAAGTTTTATTATTTGTGTTTTATTGATTATTACTGGAATTATTTGGGGATGTTTTATTGATCAATGATATGTTGATAAGAACTCTTCGTATCCTGTCCATCTTTTTCCAACATTATATGGTTTTAATGTCCTTATTAGTTTTTGGTCCGTTCAAACAAATCTTTTAGTTTTATTATGATTTGGGTTTGCTGTTTTTGGGCATGGCAAAGAACACAAAAACAAGTTTATTAATCGCACAAGCCAAACCAATATTACAATTTATATCACCACGACAATGTTGTTATTTTGAGGAGTTATTGTTTTAAATATTCTGGGCGATGCTAGTGAATATGATTTTGCCACAAAAACAGCATCCGATGTTGCAATTACTTCTTTAACTCATTTATTAACACCCTTATTAATGATCGTTTATTATGTTTTAACAATGGGTCAAGCAACTGTTTCTTGAAAGAGAGTTTGAACACTATTTGTTTATCCAGCTGCCTATTGTGTTTTCTTAGTTATTCGTGCTGAAATGTTAACAAAAGATGGGATTAAATACTTCTTATATCCATATAGTTTTACCAATTTTAGTCAACCACTTTTTGGCGATAACTTAGCTTTAAGTAATTTTGTTTGTATCCTTGTCTTGGCTATCTTATTACTTGCCTTCTTCTTGCTTTTTGTGTTGACAAATAATTATGTTTATAAAAGAAAGCATAAGTCTAATCAACCAATTGAAACAAATTAAATGCAGAATTCTAAACATCTTTACAACTAGTTTTGATCCTAATTATTTGACATAATTTAAAATCAGCAACGCCTTGTTGCTGATTTTTGTTTGCTTAAAAATTAGAATTATTGGGTTATATTAATTTCCATAATTTGACTTTTATTGTGAATTTTATCAAGTTTGAATTTAACTATTTTAGTATTGTTTAAAGTAATTATATGTTCATCATCAAGGAATTCGACTTTAGTTACTTTGATGGCATTTAATGCATCTTGCATCTCTTGATGAACTTTTTTAAAGTGTTCAATATTGTAACTTTCTTTGGATGCTTGAAGACTTTTTTCAATTGAAACAATGCCTTTTAAATCTTGAAATATTTTACTAATCGAGTCCATTAAAGAACCCGGGATAATTTTTCCATTTTGAATTCCTAAAGTTTCTATTGAAACATTAGTTGGATCTTTTAAGAATGTTGTTAATGCAGGAATTTTGTTAATTAAATTAACAAAATTATCAAAGTCAATTTTTAATTCTCCTCCTGCTTTGGTTACTTTTTCCACAATGCTTCTAATTGATGTCTTGTCAGAAAGATTATGTTGTAAGATCGATTTTAAGCCTGTTAGTTTTTTTAATGGAATGTCTAGAAAATTTTCAATTTCTTTTTCATTAGATTCTTCAGCTTTATTATTAGCAACATTTGAATTTTCTATCATTATTGCTTTTACAAAATCTTTAGACCATAAATAGTCTCATGGGTGAGTAAAAAATTGTTTATTAGATAACATGTTCTCAATAATTTTTTTAAAATTTTGAGGAATAGACCCCGGAAGCATTCCGACAATTAATCCTGACAATACAGAAGCTAAAGAGGCAAGACCATCTCCTGCTATAGGAGAATTTTTTGATAGTATGCCTAATAGACCAGTCATATACCCGCCCATACTTGGCATGAATGAATTCACCAAAGCTTTGATGATGGGTGTAAAACCAATTTCAGTATAGTTTTCATTATCGAAATTTTTCATGAAACTAGAGATATCGTCAAGTGATTCCATTGTTATATATTCTTCTTTTCCTCAAAATAAACTTTTTAACAAGTTTTGCATTTTCTCTTTATCAAGTAAACTAGAAAAAACTTTTTTCACATCGACTTCATTTGAAAAATCATCAACTTTTCTTTCTAGTAAATCTTTTAATTCAACTCAAGTCATATTAGGTGGTTCATTTTCAATTTTATCAAGATAAATCAATAGCAACCTAACAAATTCGACAATATCAACTATCTCTTTTATGTTTGATAAAATTGAAAAATTGAATGTTTTTTTAGAGCTAATAAATTCGCCTAAATTTTTCACCAAACTCTTTAATGCTGCTTCTTTGTCTTCTTTATTATCAGGTTGAAATTGAGTATTCACACCTATAATTTTATTTATGGCATTAACAAATTTGATCGAAGAAATATCGATCGCTTGTTGGAAAGTTTTGCCACTATATTTATCGTTTTTAAAACTATTTGTTAATAAGTCTATGGTGTTCTTATCAAGAATTTTTTCTAATAAATTTCCAATTCCAGATTCTCCACCAAGATTTAAACTTGTTAAGAGTCCTGGCAAAACTGGACCAATCGTTGTAAGGATTTTAGGATTTGATAACATTCCAATCAAAGGAGCCAAGGTTTGCAAGATTGATGTTGATGCTTTTTCAGGTTTAATCCCTTCTTTAATATCGATTTCTGGATCGATAACGTTGGTTGTAAAATATGTTTTTTGTAGTTCTCTTAAATTGTTGATTTTTTTCGAATTTAATTCAGCAATTGGATTTTTGGCAGTTAATTCTTTAATAGTTTTATTTGCCACAAAATTTTGAAATAAATAATTGGTGTCATAGCCTTTTTCTTTGCTTAAATAAGCAATTTTAGCAATTTCTTGCAAATAGATGTCTAAAATTGCTTGCTCATCAACTGAAGTTTGGATATGGTTTTTAGAATTATCACAACTAATTAAAGTCATTGTTGATGAGCAAGTAATAATCGTTGCTCCTAATAAGGTTAATAACTTTTTCATTATTTCTTCACCCCTTGTGCAATTGCTTGGGCAATTGCAAGTAATTTTTCTGCAACTATTTTATGCACACCTTTGGTTTGATGGATTGAATCTGTGAAAAAGAAATCATCAATATTTTTACCCTCATTTCCAGCAGCAACATCAGCTTTAATTTTGACCTTAATTTTAATTGGTTGCTTTTCTTTATTTTTAACAAGTGCTGGATCAATTGCATTGGGATTTTTGATTAAATTTCCAAGTGCTGTTGGGCTCATGTTTATTGGTTGGTCATTAATCGAAATTTCAAAAGCACTTTTTGAATAACTGTCTCAAATATTAACTTTATCGGGATTTTTACTAGCTTCTTTAAACTTTTGTTGTAAATCTTGAATTGTTTCATCTTGAAAAATATCAAAAAGTTCAACAGCTTTTGGATAGTATTGTTCAACTTCTTTTAAAACTTCTCGTAACGCTTTATAGAACTCATTGCAAATGTTATTAATGCGTCTACCTTCATCATCAATGGGATTAAAATCTTTAAAATGTTCTTTGAAAGATGGGACAAAATTCATTTGTGGTGGAGTCATAAAAATAATATGTTTCACACCGTTGTTTAATAGATTAAACAACGCTGTTCGAATTCGATTAATTCCATCCATCATAAATTTGTGTTGAGCTTCAGATTGGTCTTCAAAGCTTTGAATTAATGAGAGTAAATCGTTTCCCCCAATTTCCATAAAAACTAAATCTTTATCTTTAATTTTGTGTTGTTCTAATAAGGCTTTCGTTTGAATATCAACCGTTGCATCATTTAACATCAGTGAAGAAGGAAAACCAAGTTTAGCCGCCGTTGCTCCTCCAACTGCATAATTTTTTCCAAAAACTTTAACCCCATTTTGATCATATTTAGGCGTCTTTTCAAAAATGTTACTTGGTTTCATGGCTTGACTGAAACCTAACATTTTTGACAATTGATAACCAGCAGTTTCACCATTGGTAAAAGAATTTATGCCTTTGTGGCTTCCATCAACTTCGCCATATCCAACTCCACCAAGACTAACTTCAAATTCAATTAATGAATTGTTAAATTTAGCTGGAATTAAAGTACTTAGCCCATCAACATCAGATAAACTATCCCCAATGATAAAGTAATTAGTAAAACCACTTTTGGTTTGTTCACTACTATCAATGGCATGACTTTTATTAATCATTTTTCCAAGATATAATGGATCTTTTTTGGGGTCAACGGGAGTTTTTTGCACACAAGAAACAGTGGTGGCAACAGTTGCTACCATTAAAAGAGTTGGAATTAAATAACTTAATAACTTTTTCATCTTATTGTTTCTCCTTTTTAATTTTTACAACTAAATAAATTGTTCCCCCAACCCCAATGACAAAGCTTAAGAATCAGTTAATGGTTGCTGCTTTCATGAATCTTTTAGAAACAGCAAAATCGGGATGATGTAAATCGTTGACTTGCACATAATCAGCAATATCTGTTGCTTTTAAATCTTTATTCATAAATGGTTTATCTAAAAGGCCCATTTTAAGCACAAATTTTAATGAATCAATTTGTTGATTTAAAAATCAAACTTTGTTGTTGACAATACTTGAACCAATTGAATCCTTAATTCTTAAACCTAATAACTCAGGAAACATTTCCACTTGAATTTGGTCATCATAATATTTTTGATCTCACACAAAATCTTGGGTTTCAGCAACTTTTTGTAAGTCTTTGGAAAAAATTTCACCCAATCCACCAGGATGAAAAATTCATTCAATTCCTGTATGCACAAAACCAAATGATTGGAACTTGCTTGCCACAGCCTCATCAAAAGCAATCATGTCAATTCCGATATCATTAAAATCAATTGCTTTTTTGCTTACAAGATCTTGGTTTCAACGATTTTCAAATCATGTTTTGGCAAAATCAACATATTTGTCATAAAATTTCTCATAATCATCTTGATTGCTAAAATTAATGGTTGAAACAGCAGCCGCAATATATGAATTTTTGACCGGTCCAGTCATAATGGCGTCATACATTTTAGAACTCGGATCTAAAATGTATTTATTTTTTGGTAAAATCCGTTGAATTTGTTTGTCAGCTGAACTTATAAATAATTTAGCTTCAATTCCCATCCCAGGAACAAGAAGGATCCAACTTGTTAAAATATAAAAAATTAACAGCCCAATTCCTCATTTATATTTTCTTGAAATTTTTTTCTTCATAATACTTCCTTTTTTAAAATTTAATGTGTCATATTATTTGGTGATATTTGAATATTTTAGCTTTAAAAAGTGAAATTTTATTTTGCAAAATCGCTTCTACTAAGTTTTAACAATGATATTCAAAATGGATAAAAGAACTTTGATCAATGTAAATTAAATATTTACTCTATTATTGAATATCAAAAAAACAAAAAAAGGTGAAAAAGGGGTCAAAAAATTAAAAAAAGTCTGATTATCCAACGATAAGCAGACTTTTTTCCAATTTTATGTTTTAGTGATTAACTTGTCCTAAAACATCATAGAAATTTTTACATAATTTTAATGCCTTGGGGTTCAAAGTTTTCACTTCTTTTTTAAGATCAGTTGTAATGTTACCTTTGACATCAAAATCAATCATTGGGTACTCATGATAAAAAGAAGCTTCTGGGGTTAGTCTAAAACCAATTTTAATCACGTTTTTTTGTTTATCTAAAAAAACATCATAGATTTGAATTCACATATCTTGTTCAATTGATTGTAATAACCTGAACATTTTAATTTGTTGTTCTTTTCATTTAATGTTTTTAAACTTTCCAGCTCGAACTTGTTCGACATCATTAATATATAAGTTGAATTCTTCATTCTCAAAATTTGCCAGTACTGTGTCCATTTGTTAATTATTTCCATTCTAATTTTTCTTGATTATACCAATAAATTAAATGTCGTGACTTTAACTTTCGGTTTTATTTGACAACCATAATGTCTATTTAAAAAAACGCAAAATTGCGTTTTTTTACTGCTTAAATGGATATAAAACCACTTCATTTGAGTCCAAACTCAAATTAATTTCAATTTTTTAAAAGTCTAAAAATAGTTTTCGATAAGAGTGTGAAAAAGGCATAATTTTTGGTTTTTTTTGACTTTTTTTTGCCTTTTTAATCACAAAAGTGTTTATTTTTCAATACTTCTTGACAAAAAAAAAAAAAAAAGAAAATTAAGATAAGCTTATGGCTTGAAGGGATTTTAAAAATGAAAAAATTATTAGCATTATTAGGAAGTCTTTTAATGGTTGGGGGAAGCGCAACCACCGTTGTTGCTTGCGGAACTCGTGTTTATGATAGAGTTAATATTTCAGGGATTAATACCAAGCTTCCATTAGTTTGACTTAATGATGATTTTGAAAAACTAAAACTAGACATCGCAGCTGAAATAAGAACAATCTCTCAAGATGCTGCAATTGATGTCGATTATACAATTAAAGGTAATACAACCGAATCAGGAAAAGGCAGGATAATTGTTGAATCTATGTCTTCAAGTAAATTACTTGAAGGATCATTTAAACTTGATGTTCTAGGTGACAAAATACCTATATCAGACATTAAAATTAATGATATTAAAGTTAAAGACACCAAAGCTTGAGTTGAGCATAGAATTTCAGATGAAATTACAGTTAAATTTGGAGATGCTCAATTAGGTTATGATTATATCATTGAAGGATTAGATGACTTATTAGTTGGTGATCAAGTTAACATGACTGGTTTTGTTAGTGTTATCGCAATTGGGCAGTGATTAATTGGCGGATTTTTATTACAAATCAATGAAAATGGGTCAATAACAACCCCATTTCCACCAACAGATCCAACTGAACCAACAGATCCAAAACCTGAGGATCGAGTTAATATTTCTGACTTGCAAGGAAAAATAATAAACATTAATAGTATGAGTACAATTCAAGATGCTATAGCAGAAGTCAAAAAACAAATTAAGACTAAATCTAAGTGAGCAGTTTTTGGACGTGATTATACAATTGCTGGAAACCCACAAAAAGATAAAGTACTCCAAGTTAAAACTACACTTACAAGTAAGTGAATAACTGGAAGTTTTACAATTGATGTTAAACAAATATACGATATTTCCAAGATAAATATTACAGGTGCCCAAGTTGGACATAGTATAGATGCTATCAATGGAACAATTCGTGATGCAATTCAGGCTTTATATAGTGATGCAGAAATGAATAAAGATTATGAAGTCCATGGATTAGAAAACTTATTAAAAGATAATGAAGACCAAATTATTGATATGGAAGGGTTTGTCGGAGTTAAGTCAATTGAAGACAATTTAACCGGGGCGTTCTTATTACAAATTAATGAAAATGGTTCAATAACTAAACCAATCGTTCCACCAACTAAACCAACAGATCCAAATTTTAAGAAACAAGATATTTCTCAATTACAAGGAAAAATAACAGGTATTAACAAAGACACAACTAAGGAAGAACTTAATGATCAAATCTATTCAAAAATTCGCAGATTAGTTGAACCTGAAGATGCTATTTTTGGATGGGATTATACAATTGGTGGGAGCCCCAAAAACGATAAGATAATCAAAGTCGATGCCATTGATCCAAGTGATTTAATTTTTGGAAGTTTCACAATTGATGTCGAAAGAGATATTGAGGATATAATCCATATTTCAACAATTAAAGAAGAACTACAACAAATTTTAGCAGAGAAAGAGCATGCAACTTGAACTCAAAGTGAGTTGCAAAATGAGGTTGATACAAAATATGGAGTTGGAGAAATTACAGTTCAAGAAATCGAAACTTCTTCTCGTGCTTGAGACGAACAACATCATAAACAAGATTGAAAATTTATCGGAAATGGATTAATCACCAATTCATATAAATACAATGGTGATGTTACTTTAACTCACGAATGAAAAGAAACAATTGATAAAACAGAAGATATTTCAACAATTCAAACTGCATTAGAGGAAATTTTAAAATCTCGTCCGGCCCAAGCTTGAACTGAAAGTGAGTTGCAAACTGAAGTTAATACAAAATATCCTTTAGGTGGTATTAGTGTTAAAAAAGGTGGTTCATCTCGTGCTTCTCATCCGCAAAGCCACAATGATCCATATATTTTTAGTGGTGATGGTAATATTAGTAATGAACATCAGTACAAAGGGTCAATTACTTTAACACATAGTTGAACAGAAACAATTGATGACACTATAAATATTTCAACCATTACAACTGATTTACAAGCTATTTTAAATAAACGTCCAACTCAAGCTTGAACTCAAAGTGAGTTGCAAAATGAAGTTGATACAAAATATAACGTTGGAGAAATTACAGTTCAAAAAATCGACACTTTAACTCGTGCTTCTGGTGTAGAAAACCGTGTGCACCAATACAAATTTATCGGAAATGGTTTAACCAGCAATTCGTATAAATACAATGGTGATGTTACATTGAATCATGATTGAAAAGAAACAATTGATAAAACTGTACATATTTCAACAATTACAAATGATTTACAAGCTATTTTAAACGAACGTTCTGCCACAACTTGAACTCAAAGTGAGTTGCAAGCTCGTGTTAATACAACATATGGTATTGGGCACATTACAGTTCAAAAAATTGATGCTTTTGGACGAGCTTCTGATGTAGTGGATCGTGTGAATCGATACAAATTTATTGGAAATGGTTTAATTACTAATTCAGCTAAATATAACGGTGATATTAAATTAATTCATAATTGAAAAGAAACAATTGATGACACTGTACATATTTCAACAATTGACGATGAACTGCAAAAAATTTTAGACCATAAAGAGCATGCAGGTTGAACTACAAACGATTTACAAACTAAAATCAATGAAAAATATGGAACTGGAGAAATTACAGTTGAGGAAATAAACTCTTCTTCTCGTGCATGAGACGAACAACATCACACACAAGAATGAAAATTTATTGGAAATGGTTTAATTAGCAATTCAGCTAAATATAACGGTGATATTATTTTGAAACATAAGTGATCAATTGTAATAAATACAACATCACCTATTTCACAAATTCAAGGTGAATTACAACACATTTTAGATGAGAAAAAACATGCAGGTTGAACTACAAACGATTTACAAACTAAAATTAATGAAAAATATGGAACTGGAGAAATTACAGTTGAGGAAATAAACTCTTCTTCTCGTGCATGAGAAACACAACATCACACACAAGAATGAAAATTTATTGGAAATGGTTCAGTCAACAATTCATATAAATATAATAGTGACGTTACTTTAACTCATGGTTGAAAAGAAACAAGTGACACAACCCAACCTATTTCAACAATTCAAACTGCATTAGAGGAAATTTTAAAATCTCGTCCGGCCCAAGCTTGAACTGAAAGTGAGTTGCAAACTGAAGTTAATACAAAATATCCTTTAGGTGGTATTAGTGTTAAAAAAGGTGGTTCATCTCGTGCTTCTCATCCGCAAAGCCACAATGATCCATATATTTTTAGTGGTGATGGTAATATTAGTAATGAACATCAGTACAAAGGGTCAATTACTTTAACACATAGTTGAACAGAAACAATTGATGACACTATAAATATTTCAACCATTACAACTGATTTACAAGCTATTTTAAATAAACGTCCAACTCAAGCTTGAACTCAAAGTGAGTTGCAAAATGAAGTTGATACAAAATATAACGTTGGAGAAATTACAGTTCAAAAAATCGACACTTTAACTCGTGCTTCTGGTGTAGAAAACCGTGTGCATCAATACAAATTTATCGGAAATGGTTTAACCAGCAATTCGTATAAATACAATGGTGATGTTACATTGGATCATGATTGAAAAGAAACAATTGATAAAACAAAAAATATTTCAACAATTTCAAATGATTTACTAGTTATTTTAAACAAACGCCCAACCCAAGCTTGAAGTCAAAGTGAGTTGCAAACTGAAGTTGATACAAAATATGGAGCAGGGGAAATTACAGTTGCAAAAATTGATGCTTTAACTCGTGCTTCAGGTATAGAAAATCGCAAACACCAATACCAATTTATTGGAAATGGCTTAATCAGCAATTCATATAAATACAATAGTAATGTTACATTGGATCATGATTGAAAAGAAACAATTGATAAAACAGAAAATATTTCAACAATTTCAAATGATTTGCAAACTATTTTAAACAAACGCCCAACCCAAGCTTGAAGTCAAAGTGAGTTGCAAACTGAAGTTGATACAAAATATGGAGCAGGGGAAATTACAGTTGCAAAAATCGATGCTTTAACTCGTGCTTCAGGTGTATTAGATCATACAAACCAATACAAATTTATTGGAAATGGTTCAATAAATAATTCATATAAATACAAGGGTGATGTTAATTTAGATCATAATTGAAAAGAAACAATTGATAAAACTATACATATTTCAACAATTTCAAATGATTTACAAGCTATTTTAAACAAACGCCCAACCCAAGTTTGAACTCAAAGTGAATTGCAAAATGAAGTTGATACAAAATATAATGTTGGAGAAATTAGAGTGGAGAAAATAGAATCTTCAAATCGTGCCACCATCACAAAACCATATACACAAAAATGAAAATTTATTGGAAAAGGAAATATAGACAATAATTTCCAATATTATGGTTATATTACTTTGGATCATAATGGTTCAGAACTTATTACTACAAATGGAGATATCAGTCATTTAAAAGTTCAAGTTAAAATTGGTGATACTATAGGGTTTGCTAAAAAGAAAGTGGCAGAAGCAATAAAAAATAATGTTTTTAGCAAAGCAAAAGAGGGTACCGATTATTATTTTGAACTTAATGAACTGGTGAACTTAACAGGCGCATGAAGTGCGCATGATACTGATACATTTGGAAAAAATGGAGAAGCTGGAGTATACACACAAGGAAATGAACTTAAAGGTTCTTTCAAACTTATTGTTGGAACTGGTCCAAAACCACCAGTAATTGATCCACCAGTTGATCCACCAAATCCAGGAAATAAGATTAATATTGATGGTCTTTTCGTTGATGCTTATATTGGGGAAACTGTCGGTCAAGCCAAACGTAAAGTAAAACAAGAATTATCAAAAAGATTAGGCAAAGACGCTGTCGAAGGTGTTGATTATGAAATGAAAAATAGTGAAATCACAGAATTCACAAGTGGAAATACAGATGATAATGCTGTAATCGACAGAGCTCCACTCTCTGCTAATTGATACATCTATGGAAAAAGTGATCGAATTAGTGGTAAGGGAAAAGTTCGAGTTTCACGTGATTCAAATGTAAAACCACCAACCGGAAATGATATTAGTAATATTAAGAGTGAGTTACAAAGTCTTTTAGATTCAGTTCCATTAGGTGACAAATATAAGATGGAAGCAGAAATTCAAAAAAAATTAGATAACAACTCAAAATATAGTGGAATAGTTGTAAAACTATGAAGGCATGATGCAAAGTACTTTGATTTTAAAGGGGGAACTAGTCAATACACTGGTGAAGTATCATTGTTATGAAATGGAAACTCAAATCCTGGTCCTAATCCAGGTGGAGGACCTATAGCCAAGATCAAAGATGAATTGCAGAGAATCGTCAGATCATTTACGAGCGCAAGTAGTATGGAGAGTCTGACAGCCAATATAAGAGATGCGGTAAATCGTGAATTCAGTGGTATAACTACGACATATGAATTTAGAAATGGAATACCTAGAAATTGATTTATATTTACTGGTGATGGCAATCCATGACATGGTCGTATAGACATAGCTTGAGCACTGCCATTATAAATTAAAGAAGTACTTTTAAAAAAAATACCCAAAGGAGGAAGACTTATGATCATCAAAAGAATAACAATCGATTTTGAAACCGAAGAAGAATATAAGGATTTTAAAGCTAAAATCAAGTATTTTAAAAAGAAGACATATATTACAAATAACGGGAATGTTATTAGGTATTGTGTGGACGCCAAGTTTGATATGGAAACAGATCAAGAAGAAGAACACACAATCAAAACAATATAATTTCTCAATCAAATAGTTGAATAAACTAAAATCTTAATAAAACAAAAAAAACGCAAATTTGCGTTTTTTTACTGCTTAAATGGATATAAAACCACTTCATTTGAGTCCAAACTCAAATTAATTTCATTTTTTTAAAAGTCTATAAATAGTTTTCGATAAGAGTGTGAAAAAGGCATAATTTTTGGTTTTTTTTGACTTTTTTTTGCCTTTTTAATCACAAAAGTGTTTATTTTTCAATACTTCTTGACAAAAAAAAAAAAAAAAGAAAATTAAGATAAGCTTATGGCTTGAAGGGATTTTAAAAATGAAAAAATTATTAGCATTATTAGGAAGTCTTTTAATGGTTGGGGGAAGTGCAACCACTGTTGTTGCTTGCGGAACTCGTGTTTATGATCGAGTTAATATTTCAGATATTAATATTGACTCAGTTCATGTTGGTGATGATTTTGAACAATTAAAACAAGATATTGAGACAGAAATAATAGAAATATCTAAAGAAGCAAGAATTGAAGTTGATTATGTCATTAATGGTGATACAAACAAACCAGGAACAATCGTTGTTGTTGCTGTGCCTTCAAGTAAATTACTTGAAGGAAAATTTGAAATAAGTGTTGGACAAATAGATATTTCCAAGATTCAAATTAATGATATCAAAGTCGGACTTGAAAAAGCTTCAGTTGAAGACAAAATTGATAAAGAAATTAAAGGCTTATTTGTTGATGCTCAATTAGGTTTAGATTATGTCATTGAAGGATTAGATGACTTATTACGTGGAACTAAGATTATTAGAACTGGATTGATCAGCGTTATTGCAAATGAAGATTATTTAACTGGTGGGTTTTTATTAGAAATTAATGAAAATGGTTCAACAACAACTCCACTCCCACCAACTAAGCCAACAATTCCTGGTTATAAAAAGAAAGATATTTCTAAAATTGAAATCAAAGATGTAACTAATAAAACAACAATGGTTGAAGTTAAAACAAAAGTGGCAGAAAAAATTAAAACTATATCTAAAGAAGCGATTTTAGGAGCTGATTATCTAATTGTTGGAAATCCACAACAAGATAAAATAATTAAAGTTAAAACAATTAGTTCAAGTTCATGAATTGAAGAGAATTTTGAAATTCAAGTGAAACAAGATATTTCGAATATTGAAATAAATAATATCAATGTCGGAATGGAAACTCGTGCAATTGAGGGTGAAATTTTGAATGCAGTCAAATCCTTATATGATAATGCTAAATTAGATACAGATTATAAAGTTGAAGGATTAAAAAATTTATTAATCGATGATCAGGACGAAAAAATTGACATCACTGGATATGTAAGTGTTCTGGCCATTGGAGATTATTTAATGGGAGCATTTTTATTAGAAATTAGTGAGGATGGATCAATAACTAAACCAATTGAAAAACCGAACCGACCAACAATTCCTGATGAAAAGAAAGATATTTATCTTTTACAAGGTGAAATTACAGATGTTGACAATGAAACAGACAAGAAAGAACTTGATGCTATTATTTATTCAAAAATCAAAGAATTTGCAGAACAGGATGTTTTAGTTGGATGAGATTATATAATTTCTGGAGATCCAAAAAAAGACAAGATTATCAAAGTTTCGGCAACTAGTTTGAGTGAATTAATTGAAGGAAGTTTTACAATCAATGTGAAACCAGTTATTCGTTCTATCGATATTTCAGACGTTGAAGTTAATGACATTAAATATGGGGATAACATAGATCAAGCTCATGCAAAAATTGCAGAAAAAATTAAAGCGAAATATGAAGATGCTCAATTACGCCAAGATTATACAGTTGAAGGGTTAGAAAAAATCATAAAAGAAGGTGTTATCGGAATTGATGGAAAGGTAACTGTTAAAGGTGTTGGAGCACGTTTACATGGGGGATTTGATTTAGAAATTAATGAAAATGGTTCAACAACAAAACCATTCGAACCGGGAACAAATCCACCTGGTTCTATTCGACCAGAACTAATTCCTCTTTTAACCAACATTGAAAATATTAAAATCACTGATGTAACTAATAAAACAACTGAGGGCGCACTTAAAAATAAAATTGAAGAAGAAATTCAAAAAATATCTAAGGAGGCTAAATTTGGTATTGATTATCTAATTGAAGGTAATCCCAAAAATGATAAACAAATTCAAGTTAAAGCAACTGGTTCAAGCAAGTGAATTATAGGAAGTTTTACAATTGATGTTAAACAACTTAACCTAACAGAAAATATTTCAAAAATTCAAGCTGAGCTACAAGCTATTTTGGATGAACGACCAACCCAAACTTGAACCGACACTGATTTACAAAATCGAATTAATACAAGATATGGCAATGGAGAGATTACAGTTCAAAAAAGCGAAACTTCAAATCGTATTTCTGGGGAAAATCTTCACCAAAATAAATACAACTTTATTGGAAACGGAACAGAATACAATAAGTTCAAATATGATGGCAACATAACTTTAACTCATAAGTGAAAAGAGACAGTTGACAAATCAGAAGATATTTCAACAATTACAAAAAATTTACAAGATATTTTAAGTGGTAGAAAAGAATCAGCTTGAACTCAAAGTGAGTTGCAAATTGAGGTTGATAAAATTGATGGTGTTGGAGCAATTACAGTGCAAAAAGATGGGGTTTCAACTCGTTCTTCAAGCATAGTGCCTGGCAAAGACAAATGAAAATTTATTGGAAATGGAAAAATTGATAATGCTTTCACATATAATGGTCAAACTAGTTTAGACCATAATTGATCAAAAACAACTGATACAACCAAACCTATTACAAACATTGATTCTCAATTACAAGCTATTTTAAGTGGTAGAAAAGAATCAGCTTGAACTCAAAGTGAGTTGCAAAATGAAGTTGATAAAATTGATGGTGTTGGAGCAATTACAGTGCAAAAAGATGGGGTTTCAACTCGTTCTTCAAGCATAGTGCCTGGCAAAGACAAATGAAAATTTATTGGAAATGGAAAAATTGATAATGCTTTCACATATAATGGTCAAACTAGTTTAGACCATAATTGATCAAAAACAACTGATACAACCAAACCTATTTCAGACATTAATGCTCAATTAGAAACTATTTTAAGTGGTAGAAAAGAATCAGCTTGAACTCAAAATGACTTGCAAACTGAAGTTGATAAACTTGATGGTGTTGGAGCAATCACGGTGCAAAAAGATGGGGTTTCAACTCGTTCTTCAAGCATAGTGCCTGGCAAAGACAAATGAAAATTTATTGGAAATGGAAAAGTTGAGAATGCTTTCAACTATAATGGTCAAACTAGTTTAGACCATAATTGATCAAAAACAACTGATACAACCAAACCTATTTCAGACATTAATGCTCAATTAGAAACTATTTTAAGTGGTAGAAAAGAATCAGCTTGAACTCAAAGTGAGTTGCAAATTGAGGTTGATAAAATTGATGGTGTTGGAGCAATTACAGTGCAAAAAGATGGGGTTTCAACTCGTTCTTCAAGCATAGTGCCTGGCAAAGACAAATGAAAATTTATTGGGAATGGAAAAGTTGAGAATGCTTTCAACTATAATGGTCAAACTAGTTTAGACCATAATTGATCAAAAACAACTGATACAACCAAACCTATTTCAGACATTAATGCTCAATTAGAAACTATTTTAAGTGGTAGAAAAGAATCAGCTTGAACTCAAAGTGAGTTGCAAATTGAGGTTGATAAAATTGATGGTGTTGGAGCAATTACAGTGCAAAAAGATGGGGTTTCAACTCGTTCTTCAAGCATAGTGCCTGGCAAAGACAAATGAAAATTTATTGGGAATGGAAAAGTTGAGAATGCTTTCAACTATAATGGTCAAACTAGTTTAGACCATAATTGATCAAAAACAACTGATACAACCAAACCTATTTCAGACATTAATGCTCAATTAGAAACTATTTTAAGTGGTAGAAAAGAATCAGCTTGAACTCAAAGTGAGTTGCAAATTGAGGTTGATAAAATTGATGGTGTTGGAGCAATTACAGTGCAAAAAGATGGGGTTTCAACTCGTTCTTCAAGCATAGTGCCTGGCAAAGACAAATGAAAATTTATTGGGAATGGAAAAGTTGAGAATGCTTTCAACTATAATGGTCAAACTAGTTTAGACCATAATTGATCAAAAACAACTGATACAACCAAACCTATAGGAGATCTTGAGTCTGCATTGAAAGCAATTTTAGCCGAACGTCCAACAGAAGCTTGAACTGAAAGTGATTTACAAAATCGAGTTAATAAAGATTATCCTTTAGGCGGAATTAGTGTTAAAAAAGGTAGTTTGTCTCGTGGTTCTCATACAGAAAACCGCGAAGATTTATATATTTTTAGTGCTAATGGCAATATCAATAATGTCCATGAATATGTTGGTGAACTTCCATTAACTCACACTTGAACAGAAACAATTTATATAAAAGATGATATTTCTAAAATTAAAATCACTGATGTAACCAATAAAACAACTGATAGTGAAGTTAAGAATAAAGTTGCGGATAAGATAAAAGCTATTAATAAAGCTGCAGTTTTAGGAACTGATTACACAATTAAAGGAAATCCACAAAATAGTCAAACTATTCAAATTAAAGCAACTGACTCAAGTGAATTAATTACAGGAGCATTTACAATTAATGTTCTAGATAATAGGAAAGATGTAAGCAAGATTAGTTTGGGAATTAAAATTGGAGAAACTGTAGCGAATACTCATGCTAAAATACAAGAAAAAATAAAAAAAGAAGTGTTGGGTAGATACCCTGATGAAGGCCGTGATTATCGAATCGATATGAACCAAGTAACTAAATTAACACATGACATTCATGGTGGACTCAATGCTACTTTTAAAGATTCAGGGACAGTAGACGTCTTTGGGGTTGGGGATAGACTTAAGGGTAAATTCATCTTTCATGTTAACAAGGATGGAACAGTTCCAGGTACAAATCCACCAGTTGATCCACCAACTCCAGGGAATAAGATTAATATTGATGGTCTTTTAGTTGATGCTTATGTCGGAGAAACTGTGGGTCAAGCCAAACGTAAAGTAAAACAAGAATTGTCAAAAAGATTAGGCAAAGACGCTGTTGAAGGTGTTGATTATGAGATGATGGATAGTGAAATATCATGATACACCAATGGAAATACAAATGACAACGCTGTAATCGACAAAGCTCCATATTCTGGTAATTGATACATCTATGGAAAAGGTGATCGAATTAGTGGTAAGGGAAAAGTTCGAGTTTCACATGATTCAAATGTAAAACCACCAAATCCTAATCCACCAAGTTCAAACGATGTTTCAATTGTGAGAGACAGATTACAAGCATTACTAGATAGACAAGCAATCCAAGAACATCATTCAATATTAGAAAAAAGAATGAACGAAGAATTAGCAAGTGACCCAGAATTAAAAGGCATAGTAGTACGACAAGCTTCTACAGGTAGAAATGAATATGTGTTCTGAGGGGATAAGAATGGATGAACAGGCAGAATAACACTGTCATGACGCAATCCAAACTGACCAAACAAATTACAATAATTTGTAATTTCACATCATCTTTTTAAATCAAGGTGTATAGAAAAATTGTTCATAAATTCATTTTGAACTGAAACTAAAAATAGAATAATTTTTACTACACACAACAATGATAGGCAATTACTAACTATAAATCAAATATACCCAAGAAAGGAAGACTTATGATCATCAAAAGAATAACAATCGATTTTGAAACCGAAGAAGAATATAAGGATTTTAAAGCTAAAATCAAGTATTTTAAAAAGAAGACATATATTACAAATAACGGGAATGTTATTAGGTATTGTGTGGATGCCAAGTTTGATATGGAGACAGATCAAGAAGAAGAACACACAATCAAAACAATATAATTTCTCAATTAAATAGAGTAGTAAACCAAAAGTTTATTACTCTTTTTTAATGGCTAAAAGTCCTTGTTTTTTGTGTTTCAAAAAACCTTCATTTTCACCAAATAAATTATAAATTTTTTTTGACAATAGCAGCAGAAAGTGGGAAAATAATATTGAGGCAAATATATAAAAATTAAAATGTCCTCAAAAAGATTATTGAAAAAATGATTCTTAAAAAATATCGATATTTCCACTTATCTTAGGGTTGAATAATTGTTTTAAAAAATGCTATGTGAGCAGTTTTTAAAACAATAAACCGAGTATTACCAAAATATAAAAGATTTAGTTTTCAAGTTTGAAAACTATCAAAACTCATATTAGTACCACAAATTTAAAAATGGTATTTATTTTAACCGACCTCTAATTAAGAAGTGTGTTATCTAAGTTATTTTGGCTATTGACCGATAAAAATCCTTAATACTCACAAAATCTAATTCGCAAAGAACATTAAAAATCTTTTTGACCTCATTTCATTTATAAATTCAGACCGCCTCAAAAGGATGTTTAAAAAAAATGAAAAAACTATTAACATTACTCTCGACTATCGGGATAGCAGGAACACTTTCTGCAACAGTTGTTTCTTGTGGCGTACGTGTTTATGAGAAACCAGAAGAAGAAGAAAATGATGCAGAACCTAAAGATATTTCTAAACTAAAAATTAATGATCTACAAGTTGGAATTAATGCAAAAATAATTCATGAAAAAATTCTTGGTGCAATTAGAACCATCTATAAAAAAGCTGAATTAGATCATGATTATTTGATTGAAGGATTGGATGAACTTTTAAGTAATGACGTTGTTAGAACAACTGGAAGTATAAGCATTATGGCTCAAGGGGAATATTTAGTCGGTGGATTTGTCATAGACATAAATGAAAATAGTTCAATCACAAGCCCAATTCCACCTGACCCAAACCCAAATCCGGGTGCTAAATTTGATATTACCAAACTTATAATTACGGGTGTAACTAATAAAACCACAATGGATGAAATCGAACAAAGAGTAGAAGCTAAAATTCAAGAAAATGTGGTTAAAGGTATTATGTTTGGGCGTGATTATACAATTGCTGGAAATCCCCAAAAAGATACCAACATCCAAATTCAAAGTACTAGTTTCAGTCATTGAATTACTGGAGGTTTCACCATTAAAGTTGAACCAATCATCAAGAAAGATATTTCAGACATTAAGATTAATGATATAAAAGTAGGGACAAGCAAGGATGCAATTTATACCAAAATTGGTAATGAAATTAAAGCTAAATATGGTGATGCTATTTTACGACAAGATTATCTAATCGAAGGGTTGGACAATCTCTTGGAAAACAATTTGATTCACATGACCGGAAGTGTGAGTGTTATTGCTCAAGGGGATTATTTAGTTGGTGGATTTGTCTTACAAATCAATGAAAATGATTCAACAACTAGCCCGATTTCACCAGATCCAAACTCAAATCCTGGGGCTAAATTTGATATAACAAAAACTACGATTGAAGGCATAAATAACAAGACTACGATTGATGAAGTTAAGCAAAAAGTTGAAGCAGAAATTAAAAAAAATGTAACTAATGGTGTCACATTTGGGCGTGATTACACAATTGCTGGAAATCCACAAAAAGATACCAACATCCAAATTCAAAGCACTAGCTTCAGCCATTGAATCACAGGAGGTTTTACAATTAAAATTGAACCAATCATCAAGAAAGATATTTCAGATATTAAGATTAATAATATAAAAGTGGGGACAAGCAAGGATGCATTTTATACCAAAGTTGGTGATGAAATCAAAGCTAAATATGATGGTGCTACACTAGGACAAGATTATTTAATTGAAGGACTAGATAATCTCTTGGGAAACAACTTAATTCACATGACTGGAAGTGTGAGTGTTATTGCTCAAGGGGATTATTTAGTTGGTGGTTTTGTCTTACAAATCAATGAAAATGATTCAACAACTAGTCCAATTTCACCAGATCCAAACCCAAATCCTGGGGCTAAATTTGATATAACAAAAATCACAATTGAAGGTATAAATAACAAGACTGCAATCGATGAAGTTAAGCAAAGAGTAGAAGCTAAAATTCAAGAAAATGTAAGTAATGGTGTCACATTTGGACGTGATTATACAATTGCTGGAAACCCAGAAAAAGATACCAAGATTCAAATTCAAAGTACTAGTTTCAGTCATTGAATTACTGGAGGTTTCACCATTAAAGTTGAACCAATCATCAAGAAAGATATTTCAGACATTAAGATTAATGATATAAAAGTAGGGACAAGCAAGGATGCAATTTATACCAAAATTGGTAATGAAATTAAAGCTAAATATGATGGTGCTACATTAGAACAAGATTATTTAATTGAAGGACTAGATAATCTCTTAGAAAACAACTTAATTCACATGACTGGAAGTATCAGCATTATTGCTCAAGGGGATTATTTAGTTGGTGGGTTTGTCTTACAAATCAATGAAAATGATTCAATCACTAGTCCAATTTCACCAGATCCAAATCCAAATCCTGGGGTTAAATTTGATATTACCAAAACTACAATTGAAGGTGTTAATAGTAAAATCACAATTGATGAAATTAAGCAAAAAGTAGAAGCAAAAATTCAAGAAAATGTTGTTAAAGGTGTTATGTTTGGGCGTGATTATATAATTGCTGGAAATCCCCAAAAAGATACCGACATTCAAATTCAAAGTACTAGTTTTAGTCTTTGAATCACAGGAAGTTTTACAATTAAAGTTGAACCAATTATCAAAAAAGATATTTCAAATATTAAGATTAATGATATAAAAGTGGGAACAGATAAAAATGCAATTTATACCAAAGTTGGTAATGAAATTAAAGTTAAATATGATGGTGCTATTTTAGGACAAGATTATCTAATCGAAGGAGTAGATAATCTCTTGGAAAACAATTTAATTCACATGACCGGAAGTGTGAGTGTTATTGCTCAAGGAGATTACTTAGTTGGTGGCTTTGTCTTACAAATCAGTGAAAATGATTCAATCACCAATCCAATTTCACCAGATCCAAATCCAAATCCTGGGGCTAAATTTGATATAACAAAAACTACGATTGAAGGCATAAATAACAAGACTACGATTGATGAAGTTAAACAAAAAGTTGAAGCAAAAATTCAAGAAAATGTAACTAATGGCGTAACATTTGGACGAGATTATACAATTGCTGGAAACCCAGAAAAAGATATGAACATTCAAATCCAAAGCACTAGTTTCAGTCATTGAATTATCGGAGGTTTTACAATTTCAGTAAAAAAACTTATTGACATTAAAACAATCCAAAATGAATTGCAAAAAATTTTAGATTCAGTTCCGTTAGATGACTATTATAAAATGGAAAGAGAAACTGAAAAGAGACTAAATAATATCCCGCAATATAGTGGAATCATTGTAAAACTATGAAGGTATGATGCAAAGTACTTTAAGTTTAAAGGCGGAACCAGTCAATACACTGGTGAAGTAGAATTGTTATGAAATGGAAGCACAAATCCTAATCCAGGAGGAGGAGATATCAGTCAAATTAAAGATCAATTACAACAAATATTAAATAGTGTATCCCTAAATCAAAGTAGTGATAATATAATCCATCAGGTAAAAAAGAAATTAGATGAAACTTTTGGTGGTAATTACATATGATTATCACAACACTGATCAGGTAATCGTTCAAAATATACATTCTATGGACGCGGAAATGGATGAACGGGTGAAATTACATTAACGTGAGGTCAATAAAAATAATTAATATAAATCAAGAAGACTGAAATTTGAAATAATTACCCAAATAAAAAGTATAAATAACCTCAAAACTAAACTCTGTAATATTTATTATTTACAGTAAAAAATAAACTATTATTAACTTTAATACAAAATACCCAAAGGAGCAAGTTTTATGATCATTAAAAGAATTACAGTAGATTTTGAAACCGAAGAAGAGTATCAAAATTTTAAAGCAAAAATGAAATATTTTAAAAAGAAAACATATATCACAAATAATGGTAACGTTATTAGATATTGTGTTGATTCTAATTTTCGTATAGAACATGGGGAGAAACATAATTAAAATATATAATTTCTAGATAAAAAGCTATGAACAAATGTTGCGAATTTGTTCATAGCTTTTTTAATTTTTAGTAATAGTTTTTGATTAAAAAATATGCGAGTTTAAATCTCGAACTTTGGTTTAAGTGTAGAGTCAAAACGTTGAATATTATTTTCCAAATCGATTTTACTTTTATCAGTTTGAGCAATTTTGAAAAGAATTTTTTGGATTGCTTGATTAGCGAAAATCGTTGGAAAAAAATTGATTTTCATTGATTTAAAGAGTTGATTTAAATAGTCCATTAAGTCTAAATATTCAAAACTATTTGCATATTTTTTGAAAGTTTCAACAATAATTTCTTCATTTCTAGTCACATTATATAAATGTCATGGTTTGGTTTCGGGTGTAAAATCTTCGCTGGCATTAATTTCTGCAACTAATTGATTCATGATTTCTTGAGCCAGAATTTTATCTTCTTTTTCAAAAGTTAAATTCACTGAAATATTTAAATTAAATTCCCCTTGTAAATAGAACATTCCAGTTTTAAAATCGATTAAATCTCAGTTTTGAAAATTTTCATTTTCAAAACTATAAATCGATTGATTTCGAAAATTTTGTTCAAAACTAAATTTACCAGTTTTGAAATAAACTTTATATTTAGTTTTATCTGGTTTATAATTTTCCCCCATTCAAACATGGTTTAAATTGACATCAATTTTTTCAATAATATTTAATTCTTCAACATCGTTTGGAAGTGATTTAACTTTAAAGTGTTTTAAATTACGATTACGAAAATCAAAGATTTCTTGTAAAAATTCGTTTTGAAATTTGCTTTGATTTAAGATTTTTTGTTCAAAACTATTTTTAGATAAACAAATAATTTTATTGTCACTTAAATAAATTTCAAAACGAATCATAAAGTATCCAATTAATGTAAAAGCAGGGCGATCAGCATTTTTGTATTTTAAAGCTCGATTTCAATTTGCACTACTTAAAATCGCATTTTCGATTTTGTTTGGTAACAAATCAAAAGTTTCATCACCAATTAAAAAAGTCGAAGCATGCTTTTGAACTTCAACTAAAATCGCTTGTTCTCCAATATACAGCATGCTTCTCCTTTCTTTATTTAAGACAAATCAAACATTGTCTATTTCTCAAATTTACCTTGGGCAAGATTGTGATTTCCTCCACCTTTGGTTCTAATTCCTGGCATGTTTTTGAACACTTCAATGGCTGGATATTGCCCTTGTAATTTTTCACTAACTGCAACCACAATGAAATTACCTTGATCAGATTCACTCAATAAAATGACGATTACATCATCAAAAGTGTTTCTTAATTCATCAGCTAGAATTTTTAATTCTTGCATGTTTAAATCATTGGCATTAATCTTAATTTGATTAACTCCTTGATCATTCAAACTTGGTTTTAAGTTTTTATAAGCATTTAATTTAGCGTTAGTATTTTTTAGAGCAACTTGTTTTTCAAATAAATAAACTTCAAGTTGGAATTCTTGACCAAGTATTTTTAACTCTTGAACATTGTCTCTGGTCATTTTAAAATGTTTAATTTCATTAAACATTTTTTCAATTTTGGGCGAACTTTGAATTGGTTTTAATTGCTCATATTTGTCCATGTTAATTTGAGCAGTTGCAAGTTGTTCATTTCAAATTTCATCATAATAATTTTGCACTCCAACAAAAGAAGTTAAACATTTAATACGAAATAATCCGCTTCCTTTAGATTCAATTCCTGTGATCACAAAATCTTCAATATCACTGGTGCTGTCAACATGTGTTCCTCCACAAAGTTCTGATGAAAAATCACCGAATTGAACAACTCTGACAATTTCATCATATTTTTCAGCAAAAAAGGCTAAAGCATGATGTTTTTCAACAGCTTCTTGCATGCTCACAAAATGCACTTCACGTTTAATTGCTTCTTTGATTTTTTGATTAACTAAAACTTGAGTTTGATGTAACTCTTCAGGTGTAATATTACGATTAAAAGTAAAGTCCATACGCAAACCATGTTCATCATTATATGATCCTGATTGCATTACCAAATCCCCCAAAACTGCTCTTAAAGCAGAGTGCACCATATGGGTTCCAGAGTGGTTTTTCATTGTGTAAACACGTTTATTTTTATCCACACTTGCATCAACCAAATCATTGATGCTTAATGTTCCTTCAACAGTTACACGGTGAATATTTTGACCTTGTGGTCCTTGTTGAACATCATCAACCGTCCCAACTCCTTTTAAGCCTTGAATGATTCCATGATCAGCTGCTTGTCCACCTTTTTCAGCATAAAATGGTGTTTGATCCAAAATTAAATATCCAGTTGTATCAGTCAATTCTTCAACTTCTTTTTCATCAACAAACATAAAAATAATTTTAGCATTTTTGTGAGTTAATTCTTCTCAACCAGTGAATTTTGATTTAACATCCATTTTGGTAAATAGTTCATTTTGTTTATCTCATGCTTGAACTTCTTTACGAGCATTTCTAGCTTTATCTTTGGCTTGATTTAATAAATTATTAAACCCTTCTAAATCAACTGCCACCTGACTATTTTGAGCAAGTTCGATTGTTTGTTCAATCGGAAACCCAAATGATTCAAACAAGAGCATTGCATTAGCAGCGCTCACTTTGCCTTCTTTTTGAATCATTTCTTCTAGCAATTCATAACCTTTAGACAAGGTTTGTAAAAACTTGTTCTCTTCATTCTTAATTGTTTCGACAATAATTGGTTTTTTATTCATTAAATATGGATAAAATTCACCCATACTTTTAATCACTTCATCAACTAGTTGATATAAAAAAGCATTGTTAATTCCTAATTCTTTTCCATAAATTGAACTACGACGAATTAAACGACGGATAATATATCCACGATCTTTATTTCCTGGAAACACCCCATCTGCAATCGCAAAACTAATTGCTCTAATGTGGTCAGCGATTACTTTAAAAGCAGTATTAATTCTTGTTTGTTTGGGGTTTGGATTGTCATAATTTTCAATTGAATATTGAAAATTATGCTTAGTCAATTTTTCAATTGCCTTAATTGTTGGAAAGAAAATGTCGGTTTCAAAGTTAGTTGGTGTATCTTGAAAAATTGACACAATGCGCTCTAAACCAGCACCAGTATCAATATTTTTTCTTGGCAATTCAGTATAGTTATTATTCCCATCATTATTAAATTGAGAAAAAACAATGTTTCAAATTTCGATATAACGATCGTTTTCAATATCTTCACTTAACAATTTAGTGCCAAGATTTTGTGGATCTCATTTGACTCCACGGTCATAAAAAATTTCTGTGTTTGGTCCACATGGTCCTTGTCCAACATCTCAAAAATTAGTATCTCTTCCCCCAGGGAAAATATGATCAGGTTTAATCCCGATGATTTCAGTTCAAATCTTGTAAGCTTCTTCATCTTCATTAAAAACAGTGATGTATAGTTTTTCTGGATCTAAATCAAATCAATCTTTACTAGTTAATAATTCTCAACCAAATTCAATTGCTTCTTTTTTAAAATAATCACCAATTGAAAAATTACCAAGCATTTCAAACAAAGTTTGGTGACGAGCAGTCACCCCGACATTTTCAATGTCATTTGTTCGGATGGCTTTTTGAGAATTAGTTAGACGTGGTGATGGAGGAGTTTTACGTCCATCAAAATATGGTTTCAAAGTTGCTACTCCGGAATTAATTCATAGCAATGATGGGTCTTCAACCGGAATTAAGGAAACCGGGGCTAAAAAATGATGTTCTTTGGCTTGAAAGAAGTCAACTCACATTTTTCTAATTTCATTTGATGATAATTTTTTCATTTTTCTCCTTTAAAATTATTGTGTATATTAAGTAATATTTTACCTTATTTGTCTTTCAAATCATTGAACATAAATGTTAATAATTTTATAAACTAGGCAGTTTTTTCACATTTTTTAAAAAATGTGAAAGTTTTAGTATAATTTTTATATTGCTACTATTATTTAACAATAATATTTTGATACCTAAATTTATGAAGATAAATTTTTAGTGAGGAGAATTTATGAAGATTGATTCAACAAAAAAGAGATTAATTTTGGTTGACTTGGATGGGACTGCCTTAAAAAACGATGGAAAAACATTACATCCCAAAACCAAACAAGCTTTAATTAAAGCTCAAGAAGAAGGGCATATTGTTTGTATTGTCACAGGAAGACCTGTTCGTGCAGCCATCCAATATTATAATGAATTAAAACTCAATACATTATTAACTAATTTTGATGGAGCTCATATTTCTGATCCAATTAAAAGAGAATTTAAACGTCTTGTTTTTCCGATTAATTATGAAATTATTATGGAAATTTTAAATGACGAAACAATTAATAAATCAATTGAAAACATCATGCTTGAAAGTTATGATAGAGTTTTAATTTGAAAAAAAGATGAAAATCTAGAAAACTTTTTCCATCTCAACGAAATTGAAGAAATCGGCATTGATAGTTTAATTGTGGGAAACCCTTGAGAATTTTGAAAGGGATCTTCAACAAATATTGTTTTAAAATTAAAAGGAGAAAAATACCTCCATCGCGTGATTCGAAGTTTAGCTAAATTCCAAGATGCAGTTAAAATTCAAAGTGATGTTTTATATGGAATTAAATCAGTTGATAAAGAACCAATTATTACCTTAACTAATAAAAATGTTGATAAAGGATTTGCCGCTGAAATTTTGGCTCAATATTATAATAAAGACATTCGTGATGTAATTGCTTTTGGAGATCAATTGAATGACTTTGAAATGTTAAGAAAAGTCGGGGTTGGAATCGCGATGCAAAACGGGGCTTCAACTTTAAAATTTATCGCCAACGGAATTACTCACAAAACCAATGATGATGGTGGAGTCGGGGACTACATTCAACGTTTATTAAAAGGTGAAGAATACTAATTGAAAAATGCAAACCAAGTGGTTTGCATTTTAAATAAGCTATTTTTTGAGCAAGATTGTTAACTCTTCAATGTGTTCTTCTAAAGCTCGGATTAAAGGTAAGTATGTTTCTTCTTTGGTGAAATCAATGCCTGAATCATACATAATTTTCATTGGTTCTTTATGCCCTCCAGCCTTTAAAAAGTTCAAGGTTGTTTCGATGTTTCCAGATTTAATATCTGTATATAATTTGTAACTGGCAACAACATCAATCGCATATTTATAAACATAATACGGAGAATGGAAAAAATGCGAAATATAAGGTCATCCATAACCAATTCCTTTGGAATTGGGTTTTTGATCAAACACATCATGACCATATTCTTGTTGGGTTTTAACAAATAGTTTTCCTAAAATATCAGCTGTTAATGGTTGGCCATTTTCCACCAGTTTATGAGCTTGATATTCAAAAGCGGAATATTGAATTTGCGTTGTGAATGTTCCTAAAAGATCTTGAATTCGGTGTTGTAATAAATAAATTTTTTCTTGTCTATTTTTGGCGTTTTTAAACATGTAATCAAACAATAAATGTTCATTAATCGTTGATGCCACTTCAGCTAAAATAATTGGATAATCATTTAACGGGTAAGGTTGATTTTGGTCTGCAAAAATCGTGTGCACAGAGTGCCCAATTTCATGTGCTAATGTATTCACTGAACCTAACTTATCATCTCAATTCATCAAAATTATTGGATCTAATCCAGAACCCCCAGATGAATAAGCACCATGGCGCTTATTAGTATCTTCATAATAATCAATTTTATTATTTGATCAAGCAACTTCTAAGGCTTGAAGATAATCTTTTCCCATGATTGATAACGCTTCTTTAATGATCACTTTTGCTTGTTCAACACTAAAGTTGCTTTTGTAATCTTCAACCAGTTTCAATGAACGATCAGTCACATAAAATTTTTCCAATTGGAAATAATTTTTAACTAACTGGAAATAATTTTTAAAAGGTTGATTATATTTTTTTCCAATTTCTAGTAATTTTAAGTAAATATCAACTGGGACAGAATCTCCACTTAAACTCGCTTGCAAAGTCGACTCATACCCTCTTAATTGCACGTCTTCAACACTGCCTTGTAAAATTCCTTCATAAATTGCTGTGAATGAATGCTTGCGATCAACATAATTTTTACTATATAATTTCGAAGCTTTAATTCTTAATTGTTGGTCTTGAATTGGGTCAGTATCTTCATAAATTTCAGTCAGCAAACTTTGTGTTAGAATTTGTTTTTTGCCTTTGTAAACAATTTTTTCATCATGTTTATCAGCAGTGCTTAAACTATCATAAATCGGGTGCACTGCCCCCATACTTCGACCGACTTTTGATAATAACTCTTCATCATGAGCATTCAATAAGTGTTTAGCTTCTTCAAAAAATTTCTTAAAGCCATAAATATGTGGATAATATTTTGGATCAGAATTTAAAAAGTTCATAATTGTTGTTTCACCAATTTCTTTAAATTCTGGGGCAATAAAAGATGTTGCAACAGAAATTTTTTGATATTCATGAGCGATCAATCCTTCAAGTTCTTGAAAGCTTTGGTCAGTTGCATCAGTATCTGCATAATGCAGATAAATACTCATTTTATTTACCAAAAAATCAAGCTCTTCTTCTAATCTTAAGTATTCAAAGAAAACTTCTTTTTGATTTAATTTGTTTTTAAAATCTTGATATTTTTGGGTTTTATCCACAAGCAAATTTAAGTCTTTTTTTCATTCATCGTGGTTCTTGTATAAGTGACTAAAATCTCATTTATATTCTTGGGTAGCTTCTTTTCTTTTCATTATAAATTCTCTAATTCTTTGATGATTTCTTGAACTGATAGAATCCCTTGAACCGCTGTTTCGTTTGGAAAAATTATATAAGGAACTTGTTCAATATCGTGTTCAATTGCCAATGATTCATCCGCTGTAATATCACTCAGAAATTTATTAGTCCCATACATATTTCTAATGGTTCTAGGATTGATATCATCAATTTGAGCTGTGATTTTAATAAGTGTTTGAACTTCGGAAATATCTAAACCATGAATAAAGTTGGCGAGAAAAATGACATTAATAATGTCTGTTTGAAATTCATTATCTTTATAAGCGTGCATTAATCGATGCGCTTCTAATGTGTTGGCTGGTTTAATATCATCAAAATTTATATGAATCGCATGGGTTTTAAGCATTGTTTTAATCTTTGGTTTTTCTAAAACTTTTTTAGCATTTTCCACATTATTTTGAAAACGTGAAATTTCATAATCTTTGGTATTATCAAAATCTGGGTCAACTTGAAAGGTTTTATATTCAACCTCAAATTTTTTATTCTTTAAACTTAAAAGTGCTTTGTTGAGGTTTTTAAACATCAAATAGGCAAGGGGAGAATTAAAATCTATTCATAACTGTATTCTATTTTTTATCATTTTTATCCTTCTTTTCTAATTCATCAATTATTTTATTTTGTTCCTGAATCAATTGTTCCATTCGTTTAGTTGCTTCTTCAAAAAAAAGAATTAAATTAGTTTGTAAAATTGAAAAAGAATTCACTTTGGTTATTCTTGTTTCATTTGGCATATCTTGAGTTAAATCTTTTAATTTTTTGTAAAAGTCTGGTAGGCCAACATTGATTGCATTAACAATTCTTTGCATCGGCATTGTTTTAATATTGAATTCCATAAATGGATCTTTTTGTTCAGCTTTGATTTTTTCAATTGATGAAAATTCTTCTGAATCAAACTTGATTGATTCAGTTTTGACTAAAATGTTAAAAATATTGATCAAATTTTGAATGTTTGAGGCATTGATTGGTTTGTCTGATCAAGATTGTTTTTTGACTGATAAAACGTCTAAATCCTTGGTCTCAACAATTCCTAATTTATTTTTGAAAACATCGTAAAGCATTTGACTAGGCATTTCACGATTAATCAAATCTGAAACAATTGAAGCAAAATATTTTGCTTCAATTCCTAACCCCAAATGTTGATTGGGTTTATTCGGATCTGGCCTGACTAATAAAAATGGAAAACTCCCCTCCAAAATCACCTTGTCATCTACACTACGCATTTTTTTAGCATTGTATAGAGTTCATGTTGCTAATTTCATAATATTGCCTCCTTCATTTTATATATTTTATCAAACAAAACCCAATCATAGTCAAAAGGTACAAATTTAGGGCATAACAAAAAGCAGCTCAAACCAGTCAATTTACCTTTATTGATTGGTTTAAGCCACAAAATTATTAATTAAAAATTATTATATGATTAGTATTATTTAGTTAATGTTTCTTTTTATCGTCAGTTGTTTTGTTTGAATTAGCACATTTAGTTTCATGTTTTTCATGAACTTTTTTGCATAAACCACAAATTTTTGACTCACTATTGTTTAACATTTTTTCTCTCCTCTCATAGTTATGAGATTTAGTTTTACCAGTTAAAAGTCATAACTATTTAAAAATATTATATGCTTTCTTTTTTACAAAAATCGTTTTGACGCTCAAAAACATTATTTCTTTTTTAAAGGTCAATGAAATAAAAAATCTCTCGAAAAACGGGTTTGTTTTTCGAGAGAATTAATTAAATTTTTGAATTAATAAATGCTTATTTATTTAACATTTCAAATAATGTTTTTAACATGATTGCATTACCACGACCATCACGATCAGCAGTTCCGGCAATATCTAAATGAAGGAATGGTTTTTCTTCAGCAAACACATTCAAGAAAGCAGCAGCAGTTGAACTACCAGCTTCTCTGCCTTTTTCTGCATTAGTTAAATCAGCAATTGGAGTTTTTTGCATCATTTCTAAATGTTCATCAATCAATGGTAATCTTCATAAACCTTCACCAGCAACTTTAGCTGCTTTTTCAGCTTCAGCATATAGTTCGTCATTTTTTGAAAATGCTCCAGTAAATCAATGACCTAATGCAATGGTAATTGCCCCAGTTAGAGTTGCTAAATCAATCACACGATCAGCTTTTTGTTCACGAACTGCATAAGTAATTCCATCAGCTAAAACTAATCTTCCTTCAGCATCTGTGTTGTCGATTTGAACAGTTTTACCATTCATTGAAGTTAAAACTGATTCAGTTAAAGTCGCGTTTCCACCAATACGGTTATCAGTAAACATTCCAATCGCAACAACATTTGCTTTGGCTTTAGCTTTTGCTAAAGCCATCACAGTTGTTAACATAATTGCTGCCCCAGACATATCAAATTTCATACCATCCATAAATTGTGCTGGTTTTAAATTATAACCTCCAGAGTCAAATGTAATTCCTTTTCCAACAAGTGCTGTTTTTGGTAATTTGGCATCACTTGTGTATTCTAAAACCACAACTTGTCCTTCAACGTTTGATCCAGCATTAACACCCAAGAATAATCCCATTCCCAATTCTTTAGCTTCTTTAACTCCAAGAATTTTGGCATTGATTCCAGCAATTTTTTTCGCATCATCAACAATTTTTTTAGCAAAGTAAACTGATGTTCCAATGTTTGGTGGAGTGTCTTGTAAAACTCTGGCATAGTTTGTCATTTCAGTTTTAATCACTTCAATTGCATGTTCTTTTTGGAAATCGTGTTTTGTTAAAAGATTGTAAACAATTTTGCTTTCTTCTTGTTTTTCTTTTAAAGAAAACGATTTGAAACTTACAAAATCAATAGTTTCAAAAATTGTGTTGAACACAATTTTTGGATCTAAATCTTTTGCAATTGCTATAATTGAATCTAAATCAATATTTAGATTCACTTTATTTGTTGCAACAAAATTTGCGAAAGCTTTTTTTAATTGCTTACGACGATCATTGGTTTTGGCGTTTAAAACCATGTAAATTTTTGCCTCACTACTAATCAAAGTCGTGCTTGCATCTTCTTTTGAAACAAATTTTGGAAGATTTGTTTCGGTTACCGCTACTAATGTAACTTCTTCTTGTTTTGCATTTAAATTAATCATTTTTAATTTCTCCTTCATTGATTTTTATTATAACATTTTAAAAACACCATTTTTAAAATGGTTATAAAACAGCTAACGCATTTCGCGGTAATTGTTTTTTAGTATAGATAATAATTGAAATAATCACCAAAGATGAGAACCCAATAATTAGTCCTGCTCAAATCAAAATGAATGGGAGATTTCAAACAAATGGAATTGCCAAATCGAGATTTTGAATCATCAGTGTGGAAGCAATATTAATTAGAATTCATGAAAGTAGAATACTTGTGGCCAAAGCTAAAAAGGCCGATATTAAATATCCACTTACTAAATATTTCAGAACCTCTTTTCTTTTATACCCCATGGTTTTAAGAAGTAAAATGGTTTCTCTATTTTCCAATAAGGCCAGAATTGTAATAATCATCGAAATTGTGACCGCAATTGCCGTTGTCAGTAAAATCGTATTTCTCATAATTCCAGCAAAAGGTTGGGTTAGGGTTTCGAGTCTTTTTGTGACTATATTAAATAATAAAACATCTGATTCCATATTATTCAAATATTGGATTATTTTGCTATGTGAATTTTTGAAATAATCACTAATTGATGAGCCAGGTGTCCCACTATCATAATTGGCAATCGGGAATGTTAAATATTCAAGTTGCATTGGGGTTTTATTTTGTGAGAAAAAGGAATTTGTTACATATATTGGATTGTTGTTATCAATCATTTTTCTGAATGTGTGATCATACAATAATCCCAAAGTCGGATCTTTGGAATTGATTATTGAAAGGTATTTAAACAGATTAGATTGCGGCAAGTAAACCGATAACATATATGTGTCTTGGGTGATAATTTTATTAACTTTCAAACTTAATGAATTGAGATTATCATAATTTGTTCTTGTTGAGATTGAGCGTTTGATAATTGCTGGTAGGCCTTCTAAGTTGATATTAAATTGATCACCTGGTTTTAAATGTGCAAAATCAGCATAATGCTTAGAAATATTTACCAAAAGACTTGGTCGAGGAGCTCTGTTTAGAACATTACTTCTATAACCTATTAATTCTCTGGTATTTTTTGCAAAATTAGAATCATAATAAAAGCGTTCTTTTGAATCATTATCATTTTCAAATGCAACAATATTTAAACCAATTCCAATTTTTGGATCAGTTGCATTTGTGGTAAAAATACCAATTTGTTTGCCCTCACTAATTGTGGGGGCACGCTTTTGACCAACAATCTTTCCAAAGACAATATTAATTCCATCAAATGTCGGAATTCTTTGTTTAATGTCAACCAATTTATTTAACATCATATTGACTGAAATACTTAAACCTGGTGTTTTGGTCAAATCTTCTAATTCCTTCATCTTTTTAGTGATGTCATTTTCATAACTAGGGTTTTTGATTATTTTGTCAACAATGTTAATAATGGTTTTTTTAGGAATGTACTTACCATTCATTTCTGAGTTTAATGTTTGTGCTTTTTGTGGCAAATCTTGTGCTCAAAATTTATCATCCAAGGCATCTTCCTGTTTTAATTCATTAACATCAATCACATCATATGCTTTGACAAAAGCATCGTTTGTTCTTGCTCGATCGAGAGCATAGGCATAAACAGGCATTGAACGATTAAATTTTATTGATTGATAAGGACTGTTTCAATTTTCATAAGTTTTAATTGACATCCCCATCGATCTTTGAAATTGAAATGAAAAGAGAATAACAGTAAAAGCCAAGGTTAAAATCACATAAGAAACTATATTCTTATAAATATTTTTAAACGCAAATGCCAAACCAATTCTGGTTTTACTATTCAATTTTCGCACTGTATATTTCAAATGAACTTGAAATTTAGGTAAGGTTTTGGCCACACCCATTCCAGATATTTTCAAAACTTTAGAATTGATAATGAAAATATTGATCACAAAGAAAGCAACAACATTAATTAAAATTAAACCCATTGAAACCAAGATTGAGACAAGATCGGTTGCAAAAAAATCGTGATAGAAGTTCAAGTTTTCATATGTTATATTCATGAAAATATTTTTAATTCAAAATGAACCAAGAATACTTAAGACAAAACCAATTATAATCGGAACTAAAAATGAGAGTGTTGTCAGAAGCGATAATTCCCAATTGTTGATTCCTAAAGATTTTAAAAAGAACAAATGTCTTTGTTGAAGTAAAATGATTTGTTGACTGATGAAGAAGAAAATTAAAAATAATAAAGCCAAAACAAAGATAACAATGATGATTGCAAGTGAAAGAAATATTTTTAATGTTAGTGTCACATTTGTAAAAGTTTCATGTTTTTCTCAATAAGTAGAAATTTGTAAATTGGGTTCAGGACGTCAATCTACCTTTTTCATCATGTTATTTTGGAATCATTGTGAAAAATATTTTTGCCCAGTTTCGATGCTATTTTCCTTTCAAAATTTTAATGGAAATTGATCAGGGTTAAAATTTTTTGAATAAAAATTATATTGTTCTAAATTTGTAAGCGGACTCTCTTCATTGTGAAAAGTTTCATAAAACATTTTATCAATCATTTGCACTGGCATATACAATTGAGAAGAACCTGTTCTATGTCACACATTGCTTGCATCCATATTAGTCCCAGCAAAAAGTAAAGGATAAGATTTAGTTTCTGTTTTATTATTTACCGTAACATTATAAATGTTCCCAATTTTTAAATTTAAATCTTCCTTAGTTTTTGGTTGAGTATAGAAGAAATGACCAAACTTTGGACTAGCTTTATTTAGATAGTCTTTATTTTGTTCAGCATTTAAATTAACCCATTGAATGTAATTGGTATAGTTTAAATAATTTTCATGAAATAACTTATAGTTAGGTATTGTGGCGGTTTTATCTACATCCAATAATTCACTAGTTTCGTCACCATAATAACCTTTATAAAGATCGCCCATTCAAGGTGTTGTTGTCAAAATTTCAGCACTGAAATTTTGATCCACATTAGCAATTGCAACTTTACTTTTTCATGTTCTTTCAAACTGAAAAGCAAAATCTTGTTGTTCAGGATTTTGTTTGACGTATTTATCAAGAATAAAAGCGGTTTGAATATTATTAACTCGAAATTGTGATCTAAAAACACTTTGAATTTTAGAAACATAGAGATTAATCATTTTTAACTCTCCTTTGCTTATAATGTGTCGCAATGTCGGAAGTGTTTGCAAATAAGAATTTGTGATCATTCTACTCGGATCTCAGCGATAAATATCACCTTCAAAATAAGCAAAATATTTATAAAGATCATTGATGACTCCAGTAAATATTTTTTCATCAATTCCTGGATTTTCAACCTCTTTAATTGTGTCTCAATAAAAATTATAGACGGGTAATCCTGCTTGTTCTTGTTGAATAAATAAGTTTTTATATCTATCTTCTAGTGGTTTTTCACCTTCATATTGAACTAAATATTTTTGAGTAATAAATCTTGCATTGGGGTATCTGTCCAAGCCCATAGTTTGACTAATATCTTTGGTAAAAGTTGCACTAAACACAAGTAAACCTAAAGCAAGTGAAGTTGCTACTATGAAAAATAAGTTAAAAACTAAATAAAGCGGTCAACGCGTTATGAAGTCTTTTAAAGATTGTTTAAAAAATAGTTTTAATTTCATAACTTTAGTACCTTTGTTTTGCTCACAATAAAAAGATATAGTATTTTTTCTATTAAGCAACAAATAATCTAAAAAAGAATTATCAAATGTTAATTTTACTCATTTGATAAACTTTTTTTGCCTTTTTTAAGACCAATTACCCTCCTTTACCTCAATCATATACAAAATTCATAAAAAAAGAAAAAAACAACTTGCAAAAGTTGTTTTTTAATATTGTCTAAAAATAGTTAATTAGTTTTCGATTCCAATAACAGTTCCGGCTCCAATAGTTCTTCCACCTTCACGGATTGAGAATTTAGTTCCTTGTTCAATGGCAACTGGTTTAATTAATTCAATTTCCATTTCCACGTTATCTCCAGGCATAACCATGTCAACACCTTTTGTTAATGTAACTTCTCCAGTCACGTCAGTTGTACGGAAGTAGAACTGAGGACGGTATTTGTTAAAGAACGGTTTGTGACGTCCACCTTCTTCTGAAGTTAAAGCATAAACTGAAGCTTTTAATTTTGTGTGTGGTTTAATAGTTCCAATTTTGGCAAGAACTTGTCCACGTTCGATAGAATTTCTATCAACTCCACGTAATAATACTCCAACGTTATCTCCAGCTTCAGCAAAGTCTAACAATTTTCTGAACATTTCTAATCCAGTAACAACTGTTTTGTGTGCTTGAGGGTGTAATCCAACGATTTCAACTTCTTCGTTAACTTTAACAGTTCCACGTTCAACACGTCCTGTTGCAACAGTTCCACGTCCTGTGATTGTAAATACGTCTTCAACAGGCATTAGGAAAGGTTTTGATGAGTCTCTTTCTGGAGTTGGGATGAATGAATCAACAGCTGCCATTAAGTCTTGAACAGCTTTCACTCATTTGTCTTCACCATTTAATGCTCCTAAAGCTGATCCACGGATAACTGGTGTGTTATCTCCATCAAATTCATAAGCAGTTAATAGATCACGAACTTCCATTTCAACTAAGTCGATTAGTTCTTCATCTTGAACCATGTCACATTTGTTTAAGAAAACAACCATGCAAGGCACTCCAACTTGACGTGACAATAAGATATGTTCACGAGTTTGAGGCATTGGTCCATCAGTTGCAGCAACAACTAAGATTGCTCCATCCATTTGGGCTGCTCCTGTAATCATGTTTTTAACGTAGTCAGCATGTCCTGGACAGTCAACGTGCGCGTAGTGACGATTTTTTGTTTTATATTCAACGTGTGAAGTATTAATTGTAATTCCACGTTCTCTTTCTTCTGGAGCGTTATCAATGTTTGCGTAATCTTTGAATTCTGCTCCACCTTCAGCTGCTAATACTTTTGTAATTGCTGCTGTTAAAGTAGTTTTCCCGTGGTCAACGTGTCCAATAGTTCCAACGTTAACATGGGGTAAACTACGGTCAAATGCTTCTTTTGCCATTTTAAATTTCTCCTTGTTTTTTCATAAATAGCGATATTAAATTTACTTTCTAACATCTTTTGGCCCCCGTAGGGACGTTTATTTTTTACTATATTATCTTAATCTTTTTTTCAGATTTTTGCTATATAGTGACTAGTTTTAAACTAATCTTTTTTACCTGATTTTTTGATAATTTCTTCTGCGATTGATTTTGGTGCTTCTGCATAGTGAGAAAAAATCATTGTGTAGTTTCCACGACCTTGTGTGAATGAACGCAACTCTGTTGCGTACCCGAACATTTCTGTTAATGGGACTTTTGATTTCACAGTTTGAGCGTTTCCACGTTGTTCTGAACCTTCAATTAATCCACGTTTTGATGAAATGTTACCCATTACATCTCCGTAATATTCATCAGGAATAGTTACTTCAACGTTCATAATTGGTTCTAAAAGCACAGGGTTCATTTTTTTAGCTGCTTCTTTTAAAGCAAATGAAGCAGCAATTTTATAAGCCATTTCGTTTGAATCGACATCATGCATTGATCCATCAATAATTGTTGCTTTAACATCAATCATTGGGTATCCAGCAATAATTCCGTTGTTTAGTGTGTTTTCTAATCCAGCACGAGCTGCATTGATATATTCTTTTGAAACACGTCCACCAGTAATTTTGTCGATTCATTCGAATCCTTTATCATGGTTTGGTTCAAATTCAATCACAACGTGACCATATGATCCACGTCCACCAGATTGTTTAATGTACTTACCTTCACCTTTTGCTGGTAATTTAATTGTTTCACGGTATGACACTTGAGGTGCTCCAACGTTGGTTTCAACGTGGAATTCACGACGCATACGGTCAACAATAATATCTAAGTGTAATTCACCCATTCCAGCAATAATAGTTTGTCCAGTTTCTTCATCTGTATAAGTTCTGAAAGTTGGATCTTCTTCTGAAAGTTTGTTTAAAGCAATTCCCATTTTTTCTTGGTCAGCTTTAGTTTTTGGTTCTAAAGCTAATTGAATAACTGGTTCTGGGAAAATCATTGATTCCAAGATAATTGGTTTTTTCTCGTCTGATAAAGTATCTCCAGTGGTTGTGTTTTTCAACCCAACAGCAGCAGCGATATCTCCAGCATAAACGATTTCAATTTCAGTACGGTTGTTGGCATGCATTTGTAAAATACGTCCAATACGTTCTTTTTGGTTTTTAGTTGAGTTTAAAACATAACTTCCTTTTTCCAAAATCCCTGAATAAACTCTAAAGAATGTTAACTTCCCAACAAATGGGTCAGTCATCACTTTAAAAGCTAAAGCTGAGAAAGGTTCGTTGTCTGTTGAATGTCTTTCATCTTCAGTTCCATCTAATAACATCCCTTTAATTGAAGGAACATCAAGTGGTGATGGAAGGTAGTCAATCACTGCATCTAACAATAATTTAACCCCTTTGTTTTTGAAAGCTGATCCAGCTAAAACTGGGAAGAAGTTAGCACTAATAACTCCTTTACGAATTGCTGATTTTAATTCAGGAATTGTAATTTCAACTCCATCTAAAAATTTCATCATTAATTCTTCATCATATTCAACTGCAGCTTCTACTAAGTGACCACGCAATTCTTTTGCATGTTCTAACATATCAGCTGGAATTTCGATTGGTGTTGCGACTTCGTCAGCACCACCATCGTAGTGATAAGCTTTCATTTCCACAAGATCAATGATCCCTGTGAAGTTTTCTTCAGCCCCGATTGGTAATTGGATTGGTGAAGCTTTTGCTCCCAATCGATCTCCGATCGATTTAACTGAATATTCAAAATCAGCTCCAGTTTTGTCCATTTTGTTAACAAAAACAATTCTTGGAACACGGTAAGTTGTCGCTTGTCTTCAAACAGTTTCAGTTTGAGGTTCAACCCCTGACTGACCATCTAAAACAGCCACAGCTCCATCTAAAACTCTTAATGAACGTTCAACTTCAACTGTGAAGTCAACGTGACCAGGAGTATCGATGATGTTGAAACGATTGTGTTTTCAAAACGCAGTCGTTGCAGCAGATGTAATTGTAATTCCACGTTCTTGTTCTTGTGCCATTCAATCCATTTGTGAAGCTCCTTCATGAGTTTCACCAATTTTATGAATTTTCCCTGTATGGAATAAGATACGCTCAGTTGTTGTTGTTTTACCAGCATCAATGTGCGCCATAATTCCAAAGTTACGAGTATCCTTTAATTGAAATTCTCTTGCCATAATTTTCCTCTCTATTATCAACGGTAGTGAGCAAACGCTTTGTTTGCTTCTGCCATTTTATGTGTATCTTCACGTTTTTTAACTGATCCACCCATATTATTTGATGCATCAATAATTTCGTTTGCTAATTTAATTTCCATTGTTTTTTCGTTTCTTAAACGAGCATAGTTAATTAATCAACGTAACGCTAATGTAATTCTTCTTTCATTTGAAACTTCAACTGGAACTTGGTAGTTAGCTCCCCCAATACGACGAACTTTAAGTTCTAAGTGTGGTTGAATGTTATCGATTGCTTTGTTAAAAACATCGATTGGTTCTTGACCAGTTTTTTCTTTGATAATATCAAATGCTGTATAAATAATTGTTTGAGCTGTTCCTCTTTTACCATCTAACATAATTTTGTTAATTGTTTTTGTAACTAATTTTGAGTTATAAATTGGATCTGATAAAACGTCTCTTTTTATTGCTTGATTTTTACGCATGGTTGTAATTCTCCTTTCATATTTTGATTTGTGTTGAACACAAATCTTGATTTTTTATTGTTTTTATTTTGGACGTTTAGTTCCGTATAATGAACGACCTTGTTTACGTTTTGCAACTGATTGAGTATCTAATGTACCACGAATAATATGGTAACGTACCCCAGGTAAATCCTTAACACGACCTCCACGAATTAAAACAACTGAGTGTTCTTGTAAGTTATGTCCTTCTCCTGGAATGTAAGCATTCACTTCCATTCCGTTTGTTAATCTAACACGAGCATATTTACGTAACGCTGAGTTAGGTTTTTTAGGTGTCATAGTAGCAACACGAGTACATACTCCACGTTTTTGTGGTGAAGAAACTTTAGTTACTTTCTTTTTTAAACTGTTTACACCGCGGTTTAAGGCTGGCGCTTTAGTTTTTCATGTTTTGGCTTTACGATTAGTTTTTACTAATTGGTTAATTGTAGGCATTGTATTTCCCCCTTTCACTTATCCGTGTGTATCGAACTCACACAATTAATATTATATACAATTTTTATGAAAATGATAAATATTTTTTAAACTAAATCTTTTTTATCTTTTACATTAAATTTTGAAGGATTATCGGGCGTATTTGGGTGTTTAGAATGATCAAAAAATCTCGTAACTATTGTTTGTAGTTACGAGATTTAAATAAGTTTTATTATTCTTTATTTACTTGTTGGTTGTGATGATTTTGGTTTTTAAGTTCCAAAATATTTTGAGTTAAATCAATTCCAACTCAAAAACAAATTGCAATAATTAAAACCATATCGATAGTTAGAAATGCTACTAAAATGATTGGTTTTGCTTGTGCCAACATCATAATACTTGTTGAAAATAATAAGATATCAAAGATGATTAAAATTAAACCTTTTTTCATTTGTTTATGAATTTTATTTTTTTCAATAAAATTCATCAAATGTGCTGCTAAAACCAAGCCATTAAAAAGACTAGTGATTAACATAATTACTCCAATTGAGTAGTATGCTGCATTTGTTGGGGTGATTGTTGGACGTCCGATTAATGCCAGGAAAATAACATCACCGATTCATCAAATAAGAGAGGAAATAATGAACAGAACTTCTAAAGTTGGAACACTTTTAAGGATTGAAGTATAGTTGAAGAAGAATTTGGCAATGACATTTTCTTTAACTCTTTTGATTGTTGTTTTTTCAATTGTTAAATTGTCAAAATTTTCTAATTTTTCTTCATTTAAATCAGTAAATTTATAATGTTCTTGATCATTGTGAGTTTTCAGAATATTTTTTTTCATTGTGCTCACAAAATCTTCTGCCAATGTTTTTTGAATGGTATCTAAAACAAAAGCTTTGCCCTTAACAACGACATTAAGGATTGCCAGTTCTTGATTGGATTTACTTTTTTCAATCGAAATCATCTTCACATCTCTAATATCAAATTTTTCAAATTCAACTTTACTATCAGGGTTGTCCATTTCTTTTTCAAAAAATCAAATATTCGAATCAGTTAACACTAATTCTATATATTTGATTGAAGTTGCTTCAGCAATTTCAACCTTTCTTGTAATTATACTTCCAATAATTTTTTCATCTTTATGAATTTCTGTTTTGATTGTAGGATATATGTTTTTAATTCCAAACTCTACATCGAATTCTTTAACCATCTTTTTCACCTCTTTTTTTATTATAAACTTTTTTATTGCATATTATAACAATGGTTCGATAACATTCAAAGTCATAATTCATGCTTTATAAAATTTATTTCAATTTTGTGAGGGTTTTTCAGTGTATAGTTTTGACAACGAAAAGTCTTTTTCAAATCGATGAGTCAACTGCGAATTAAAGGTTCCTGATTTAATCAAAGCCATTGTTTCTTGATTTGAAAAAAGTGCTCGGTAATCTAAATTGGTTGAACCTAGTAACGCAACTTGATCATCAAATAGAAATGCTTTTGTGTGATTAAAAGTGTTGTGAATTGAGTAAATTTTTACCCCTGCTTTAAACAAATCATCAGTTCATTTTTTAGAAATATCTAAGAGGAATCTTTTATCTGACATGCCCGGTAAAACTAATCTCACATCGATCCCTGATTTTGCAGCTGAAGCAATTGCTTTGATCATTTCAATCGGAGGAATAAAATAGGGAGTTTGTAATCAAATTCTTTTTTGCGCACTTTGAATTAAATTTAACAAGAGATCAAAATGCATTGGTGATTCGTGATTAGGTCCAGTTGTAACGATCTGGGTTAAATTGTTTGATTCATTGTGTTTTGAAATATTTTTTTTACCAATGTTTGGTTCAATATCAATAATTGATTTTTGCGTTACAAACATTCAATCAGAGACAAAAACCTTTTCAATGCCTTGAACTCCTTCGCCAACAATTCTAACCATTGAATCATTTCAATAACCAAAATTTTTGTTTTGATTGATGTATTCATCAGCAATATTTACACCACCAACATAACCAATTTCACCATCAATAGAAATGTCTTTTCTATGATCACGATAGTTGGTTTTCCAATCCATGAATGGAAAACGAACAGGTGAATAAGACACGATATGAATCCCCATGTTAGTCAATTCTTCAATGTTTTTTTTGGAGATCCTTCCATAAGATCCGATAAAATCATAAAGAATATATATCCTTACACCTTCACTGATTTTTTGTTTAAAAATATTCAATAAATTTCTGAAAAGTTCACCATCAGCAACAATGTACATATTGATCAAAATATATTCTTTAGCACAACTAACATCTTGTAAAATTTGCATTCAAGCTTTGGCTCCATTTGGAAAGAATTCTGTGTTTGAATTTTTATAAATGATTTGATGTTGTTGGTTTAAAGGCATTATAAATGCACGTTTAAATTGTGGAATTTCCACATCAATTATTGGTTTAATGATTTCTTTTTCTAGGCTTTCTTTTGAAGTAGATTTGAAATCTGCAAAGTTTTTAAATTTATATTCTCGACCAATTTTATATCGATAAATTCTTCCAAAAAATAAATATGAACCAAGCCCAATTACAGGAATGAAAGTGATAAATAAAGCTCATCTAAGTCTAGTTTCGATTCTTCTTTTTGGATTTAATAAAACAACAAAAGCTCAAGCAACAGATGCCATTTCTAGCCCAAATAGAAGTCATAAAGCTTCTATTGATGTAAAGATTGATAGAATTACCACGACCGCAATTAAGGTTGAAAGCATAAAAATTAAAGAGCTGATTGCTACTAGGGATTTTTTCATTATTGGTTCTCCTTGTTCATTTTTTTGAATCTTATCGCACCAATTCACTTGTTATTTTTGATAATTAAATCATTAAATTTAACTGGATTAATCGTTTGAATTGCACTAACCATGTTGGTTTGAGTCGATAATTTTGCAAGAAAAACATTAAAATCAGGATTGATATTTTGAACGTTTGAAAAGTAATGTAAATTTAAATACATTGATAAATAATAGGCGTATTCATAGTATAAATAGTAGTTTTCTTCTTGAATAAAAGGGGCTGCAAAAGCATTTGCAATTAAAGAATATAGTTGATTATAGTTAAAATATTTTTGAATTTGATCCTCTGAAAAAGCATAGTCCTGAATCACTTTTTGCTCTAAATTTTCAGTTGTCATAACCAAATTTAATTCATTCAGTAAATCAGTAATTCTTTCATTTAATTGGAGTTGAGTTTCAGCATCTAAAGCGCTGTTTGAAACGTAATATAACTGGGTTGAAAGCAGACGAATAATGTTCATATTGGTAATAAATTCATCATTATCCAATTTAGCAATTTTCAATAAAGCATTCATATTTCTTAGAATAATATTTTTTTTATCCACTTCTGACGCATACGAAAATTTCTTAGAATCAATTTCTCATTCTTCTAAGAAAAGCTTAAATTGTATATTTTGAAAGAATTTTTTAAGTGAAAATATTTTCATTATTTCCCCCTTCTATAAACCACAAAAAATAAGTTTTTAAACTTATTTTTTATCTTCCTCGAGATAGTGTTGGAAAGAATATTTTAGATTTATCAACACCTGCTGAAATATCACGAAGGAAAATTTTATTTTTTTTGTTTCCTTCAGTATTGGGAATTATATCCATGTCTGTAATGATTGGTCCGGGAATAAATCCAAACTCAACTCTAGTAGTTCCTTTGGGTACTAAAATATTCAACAATTCTTGTAAATCACATTGTGATTTAGAATATATTGAAACGATTCTAAAAACATTATCGATATTTGTAAAAATAACGAACGCATCTTTTGATGGGACGTGATAAACGTTTCGATCATAATATTTTAAAATATTAAATAATTTAATTGAAACATCTCCACTAGTGGCTATAATTGGGGACACTCTAGTTGTATGTTTAATTTCGTGATATAGCAAATCAAATTCTTTGCTGTTTGAAAGATCCATTTTTTTGACAATCACACCACTTGATGCTTTTTCAGGATCTCATTTTTTGCTATAAATAAATTCTTCAATTTTGTCAAAATGAGGGAAATCTTGTAAGAATTCATTGATGTCTTCGTCAAAAGAATAAATCGCATCAACGACATTTTCAAATTTATTCACAATCATATTCAAAAGAATTGATTCCACATCTTGATTCTTATATGAATCTCTGACAAGCAAACTAATTAATTGAATTCCTTTATATCGAGTGTTTCCAACGAAAACACTCATTTTCATCACTCCAACATTGGCAACAATATCACCTTTATGATTAACTAAGGCAAAAGGCACATAATTATCATCTCATTGGTATCTAACCATTCAATCTTCGAATGTTGATTTAGCGCCTTCTCTCTTCATTAAATTTAACAATTCAACATTATAATGTTTGTTATCTCTATAATCATAGATCAATTCAAATTTTTCCATCTCGTTTTCCTCTGGCTATGTGGTTATTGTAATCTTTAGCATTGGAAAAATCAACTACTAAAAAACACACGTTTTTCCACTAATTCAAATTGTACATTAATTTTTCGAGTTTAATTTTTTCATAGTTCGAAATAGTTTGGGTTTCGATCATTGCTCTTTCTGCTCGAGGGTTTAATAAGATAGTTTTTGCAATTTTAAATTTGGTATTTGACTCAAATAAAAGCTTTTGCAAAGTTAATTCTGCAGCGTATTTTTGATTATAGCCACTACGACTAGTTTTATAATTAATTAAAAATCATTCCTTTTTATTTGTGGCAATAATTGGAATTGTACCCATGAAAATCTGGTTTATATCAAGATTAATAAAGGTTTTATTAGCTCAAATATGGGAAATATTAAATTTGTAAATTAATTTATTAATGTCATAAATGATTGATTTTGCTAAGTTATTAATAAATTTATCTTTATCATCAATTGGGGTAAAAGTAAGTTCGAAACCTTTTTTATTATTGATTGCCAAAGATACAAGTTTATTAATTTCTTGTGTTCGTTGGATTAATGTTTCGATTAAATCTGGATTGCGTTTTTCAATAAAAGGGTAAACTTCATTTAAAAGACCTGAAATTGTTGGAATCTCGATCACTTCTTCTGCCAAAAACGGTTCAATGATTTTTAAATGATGATTTTCTAGTTGCTTCGGGTTTTTTAACAAATATTTAAACGTTTTTTCATCATAAACAACCGCATTATTAATGTCATGTATATTAATTGCCACTATCTTACTCAAACCTTATTTTCTCAATCAAAAATTCGAGAAGGTGTTGCATTATATTCTCGATCAAAATAAAGATTAACTGTTTTATGAAAAGTTTTTAATTCAAATTGAGAAAATAAGGGCGCTGCTCCATGCGTATTAACCGAAGTTGAATAGATCAATCCAACTTGATTAATGATTTTATTTAAATCTTTTCTTTTAGGTCTACGCAGTGCAATGGTCCCATTTTGCGTTTTTAAGATTATTGTTGTATTTTGATGAGTTTTGATAAATTTTTTAATCTCTTTATCAATTTTGACAACGTTTTTAAGTTGTTTGTATTTGGAAAATAAAGTAATTAATTCCTTGTTTTTGTCAGCTTTTTTTAATTCATTAATTCGGATTTTGTTTGTTATGTTGACAATACTTGATAAACCATAAATGGTGTCTGTTGGTAAAATAATAATTTTGTTGTCTTTTAAATTTGCAACAGCTTTGGCGATTTGTTCCTTAGTAAGCATATTCTTCATCCCCTTCTATTTCTTTTTGCAATTTGAAAAATGCTCGATGGATTTTGATATTTTTCACTAACCCGATACCGATACCTGTGAAGGTTGATCCTGCAAATGCAAAACTAATTATAGTTTCTGCAATGATCCCGTTTTGTGAAAATCATTCAATTTTATTGGTTCTAATTACATCTTGGATGGCATCTCAATGGAACATTGTTGTGATTTCTTGAAAATCTTTTGCTTGCATTAATCCTCTAAGTCCTTCTTCGAATTTTGCACCTTCAGTTTTTCAAATGTTGGCTAAATTATTAACTTCAAATTTGATAACCAACATAAGAATTAAGAGGAATAAAGTTTCAAAGGCTAAAACAACATTTTGTAAAATGAAAACATTGTCTGAAATTTGTTTTTCACTACGGACAATAATTGACAAGAAGAAAAATGTTGTGGAAAATGTAATTCCGATAATAATGATCGGTAATGAATTTAATGCAAAATATGCCAATGAATATTTATCACCCAATAAATTTGCATATAACAGATCAATTCCTTTAAAATCTTTTAACAAATTCGGTAAATTATACGATCATTGAATAAGCGCACCCATTTTGGTCGATGAATTAGAAATTAAAATTGTATAGATAAAATTAGGTAACAAAATCAAACCAACAATCACTAGTGCTCAAATTGAAATATTTCTTGTTGTTGGTTTGAAAAATTTATTCATTTTTTCAATAATTTTTGAACCAGCAAAACTTTTTGATGTTTTCAAATTATATTCAATATATTTTTCAATCCCAACAATATTTTCTTTTCTCGAAATGGCATTTTCTAAAAATAAAATGATTGAAAAAAGGATAATAATTTGAACAAACAAAACCCATCAGACAATCGATGGAGTTTTTCATGAAAAACTCAAATGGGGTCCAACGCTTTTTAAAGCAGCTGTAAAATTTTCATTAGCTTCAGTTGCTAATTCTAATTTAATGAAGGCGGCATAATTTGCATAGTGGTATTGTGATAAAGAAGTTAATAAAAACGAAACCATCAAAAATGTTGCTGTGGCTTTGATATAAATTGATTGCTTGGTTAATGTAATTGAATTGGAAGTGACGATTGGTTTATATAAAAAAATTAAAACAAGAGAAATCCCAAAAAAAACAAGTGAGGAAATAAGTGTTCCTCAGACATCATTAAATGAAGGCATGATAAAACCTTCCTTGGTTAAACTATTTAAATATTCAAAATAAACATGCAAATGTTTATCATTTGCAACAATAAAAATAAAAAGAAAGGTTAATGAATATAAAATGGTAAAAAGAAAAAGGACTAAAGCAGAAATTTTGTAAAGAAACGCATTTTTTTTAATTACATTTTCATTTGGATCTTTTATTTTTCAATTTAATTTAAATTTTGAACCAAAATTATGATTTCTCTTTTGCATTTTTCCTCCTTAAATATTTGTAATCATTATACATCTTCAATTATTTGAATTGTCTTTTAAAAACTCATGGTTAAAATTTTTATCTGTGACAAATTCAGTATAAAGTTTTTCAATTGCCGTTTTTTGTTCAAAACCAAATTCCATAATTAGACAAAAATTATTAATATCCTTAATAATTTTTGGGAAATTTAAAAACATTTCTTTGTAAAATTTAAGACCTTTTTCATCAGCAAACAGTGCGTTTTGTGGTTCGTATTTGGTTGAAAAACCAACATTTGCATCTTGAAAATCAATATATGGTGGATTGCAAACAATTAAATCACCTTTGATTTGGTTTTCCAATAATGGTTCTAAAAAATCACCTTGCAAAATCTGAATTTTTGTCGCTTGAATTTTTGCTAGATTAATTTTGCAAACTTCCAAAGCTTGGTCTGAAAGATCTAATAAATAAGTTGAATTATTTGTTAGATGATTTAACGTGATACCGATATTCCCACTGCCTGTGCAAAGATCAATTATGACTTTATTATTTTGATTATTTAATCATTTCAAAGCTTGTTCAACAACTAATTCTGTTTCGATTCTCGGAATCAAAACACGCTGATCAACAAAAAAGTCGATGCCGTAAAATCTTTTGTTGTTAACAATATAAGCAACAGGAACGAATTGTTTTAATGCTTCAATCACACTTTCATATTTAGATATATTTTCAATTAATTTGTCTTGATGACAAATTAATCAATCATATTTATGTCCGGTTAGATATTCTAAGATTTCATAAATTTCTGATTGATTCAAAATATGCTTTTTCAATTCTAAATATGCTTGGTGAATTGTCATTAATTAGCTTCCTCTTCAAGTCTTTGAGCAACTTGTTCTAATTGATGGTGGTTAATTAAACTAATAATAAACTCATCAATATTTCCCTCCATTACTTGATCTAATTTATTTAATGATAAGTTGACTCTATGGTCAGTAACACGATTTTGAGGATAATTATAAGTTCTGATTTTTTCAGATCTCGCTCCAGTTCCAACTGCATTTTTTCTTGTTGCATCAGCAACTGATTGTTGTTTTTCAACTTCTGCTTCGTAAACTTTGGCACGCAACATTTTCATTGCAGTTTCTTTATTATCAAGTTGACTACGTCCATCTTGACTTGACGCCACAATTCCTGTTGGTAAGTGAGTAATTCTGACAGCTGAATCAGTGGTGTTAACATGTTGACCTCCAGCCCCAGATGATCGGTATGTATCAATTCTTAAATCAATTGGTTTAATGTTTATTTCTACATCACTCATTTCAGGAAGAACCGCAACAGTTGCTGTTGAAGTTTGGATTCGACCTTTTGCTTCGGTTTTGGGCACACGTTGAACACGATGAGCTCCTGATTCAAATTTTAATTTTGAATATACTCCATCACCTTTAACCATAAAAACGATTTGTGAATATCCTCCAGCTTCAGAAATTGAAGCTTCCATAATATTCATTTTTCAACCAGCTTTTTCACAATATAATTTGTACATTTTAAAAAGGTCACCAGCAAAAATGTTTCCTTCATCTCCACCAGCTGCACCACGGATTTCGATAATTACATTTTTATCATCATTTGGATCTTTGGGAATTAACATTTGTTCAATTTCTGGAACTAATTTTTCAATGATTTCTTCATTTTCTTGAAGATCCATTTTGGCAAGTTCGATCATTTCTTGATCTTTTTCAATGTTAAAAATTTCTTTAGCCTCTTTGATCGCAACTAAAGCTTTTTTGTATTCTTGAAATTTGGCAACAACATCTTCTAGAGTAGATCTCTCTTTATTTAATTCTGTTAATTTTTTAATATCTGAAGTGATGTTTTCATCTTGTAAATCTAAATCAATTTTATTGATTCTTTTTTCCATGGTTTCTAAAGCTTCGAGAGTTTTTGGATTCATTTTATCCCCTTTTCTATTCTGGTTTTATATAACAATTACGGCAACGAGCCTCATAACTATCTTGTCCATCAACTAAAATTAGTTGATCTGATTTTTTGGCATAATTACCATTTACTAATCTTTGTGTGCGATTGGCAAAATTACCACATTTGTGACAAATTGCAGTCAATTTGTCAACAAATTCAGCCATTGGTAAAAGTCTGTCCACGTTTTGGAATGCGTCTGATTTAAAATCTTTATCCAATCCAGTAACAATCACTACCACACCTTTATTTGCAAGTTCATCGATGAAATCAACAACGTTTAAATCTAAAAATTGAACTTCATCAATTCCAACAACATCAATGGTTTGCTTCTTATTTTCTCTTTCAAAAATATCTCTTATTTCTTCAGTTGAAGACACAGGAAAGGAAGGCAAAATTGAACCAGAATGTGATGCAATTGAAGATGAAGAATATCTTTGATCAATACTTGGTTTAAAAGCAATCACATTATTTTTAGCATAAGCTTGTCTTCTTAATCTTCGAATAAATTCTTCGGTTTTTCCAGCAAACATGCACCCAGTTATAAGTTCAATTCAACCTAATTTTTCATTGGTTTGGTTTGATAAGATATTATTTTTCATTTTCGATTCCTTTTTTGGTTTTAAGTAGTTTTTCAAGATTGGCAACAAGCTTTTTGACTTCGTTTAAATCCTTAAGTTTTGCCCCACTTGCTAATTTGTGACCTCCACCATTATAATTGATTGCCACTGAATTAACATCATAATCTCTTGAACGAAGTGAAACTTTATAAATACCTTCTCATTCAATCACTGTGAATCAAATTTTGATTTCATTTAGCCCAGCCATTGTGCTTAATGCAGATTTAACTTCATCATATGATAAAGCAAATTTTTTGTAATCTTTTTCTTCAAGAATGATATGGGCAATCCCGCTTTTTGTTAATTGCATTTTCCCAAAGGCATAGTTTGTTCATTGTCTTTGTTTCAAAGAACCAACATATAAAAACTTATTAATTTTATTTAGATCAGCACCAGCCATTAACAATGTTTTTGCAACTTCCATTGTTTCTGGACTAGTTCTATCAAACAAAAAACGTCCTGAATCTGTTGAGATACCTGTATAAATGTTTTCAGCAGCTTCTTTAGAAATTTTCAATTTCATCATGATTGCTCACATTCCAATGACTTGTGCAGCCGCAACTGCTTCAACATCAACGATATTATAATTTCCATAATTTTCAACTGGAATATGGTGATCAATTTTAAGAACCTCTGCTCCTTGATTTCATTGATCAAAATCCAATCTAGATGAGTTCCCTGTATCAACAGTGATAATTAAGGCTTTTGATAAAGTGTTTTGATCAAAATTTTGTGAAAAATTTTGATCGTCATTTAGTCTCGCTCCAGGGATAAAAATATTTTTATTTTTTCAATTTTCTTGAATTAAATGTGCAAGTCCCATTGCGCTCCCTTGAGCATCTCAATCTGGTAATTGGTGCTTAACAATTACGATATTATCGTATTCGCTTATTTTTTTACTAATTAATTTAGCATCTTTTTTACTTATCATTTGGTTTCCTTTTTACTATAATTGCTGTTGGTTGAATATAGATTAATATTTTTTTATTTGGTTCAATAATTTTATCTGAATAGAAAGTTATTTTAGTTCCAGAATTAGTAACACCCACTCATATTTTTCGATTTAAAAATTTAGAACTAGCTTTGGTTAAAACTTCCAGAATCAATTGTCCAGCAACACCTTTTTGTTCCTCTAATTTTATCATAAATGGATTAATATTTATCTTGCCACTTTCATCAAAGGCAGTACTTTTCACTGGTCAAAACCTTTCTTCAAATTCAATTCCATCTTTAACTTTTTTATATGAAATTAAATTGATATTTATAAATGGTTTTGCAGAATGAAGAACTCCATTATTATAAATTTTTTCTGGCATCATTTTAGTAAGTCTATTTTTATCATCTATTGAATAAATTGGTTGATCAAAATCAAGAATCGAAACAAAGTCATCTGTTAAGTTCACAAAACAAAGATTTGGATGTTCTTTTTTAATCACTTCAATGGTATTCATTAAAAGTTTGGCATCATTTTTTGTTAACAAATTTATGACATTGTAAAAAACAATATTTTTTTTATTCATATTAATTGCTTTTAGAATTTTTAAATAAATGATATTGATTGAAGAAATTTTAAATCCACTTTTTAGATATCAATCAAATTTAATATTTAATTTTTTTAAATTTTCTTGTGTTCAAGTGGTTGCTTGTTTGTAGATTCCTTCAATTTGTTTTTTATAATGTCTTTTTAAAATTTTAAATTCATTTTTGTTTCCGATTTTATTTGTTCTTGCCAGAACTTTGGTGTGATATTCATGTGTTAAATGAATGATTTGTTTTTCACTTAACGCCCCGTCATTACGGATCGATTCAAAAAGAACTTTTTTTTGTGAAATTTTGAAATCTTCAAGTAAATCTTGAATCGTTTTGGTTCAGTTTTCTAAATATTTTTGAGTAACAAATTGTTCTTCTTTTTCAATCTTGTTATCAATAAAAAATTTCTTGATTTCAATATCAATTTGTTTTTTAGTCGCTTTGATTATTTTATGATTTTTAATTAATCTGACTCTTAATTCCAAAAGTCTAATCGCAATTATTCGCAATTGTTTTTGAACCATATAATTAGGTTGCTCATATTTAAATTTGTAAATTACTTTTTTTAACTCTTTGTTGGCTGATTTACGAACATTATATTCACACGGGCAAGAGTGTCTCAAATCTTTAAATCCATAAATTTGATCCCAAACAACTTGATAAAAAGTTAGAGATAAATTATCTAATTCTCAACTTAACATTAAATTAAAATATCCAAGAATTAACATTTTAATTTGGGCATAAAATTTGGAAAAATTTTTTTCATTTTGTTTTTGATTCAACTCTTCAATTTTAGCAATAAATGCTTTGTGCAAAGTTTTGTTTATGTGTTTAACTTTACTCAAAAAAAATGAAATTGTTTGATCGATTTCTCTTCTTAAATGCATTTCAGTTACATCGTTTCGAGAATTTACAAATGATAAGTAATCAAATTTTTTATCATTTTTATGTGTTCTTGCACCTCTTAGAAAATGATTATCAAATAATCGCGATAAATTTAAAGTCGTTCTTGGTGGAACTAACCTTTCAAACCAAGTATCAGGAGAAATAAAATTCACTTTATTTTTCACAAATTTAGCACCAACTAAATCTGTATTGTTGATTTGAAATCTTCCTGATAAAATTCTGGTTTCACCTTTTAATGTATGTTTAATAAATTTTTTTTGTTTTTTATTACGAGAAAAAATAGTCACAAATTCTGAATCATTGACTTCAAAATTAACGTTTTCTAAAATGTTTTTTTTATCAATAAATTTTAAATTGTCTAATCTATAACTCATTTGATCCTCAAATCTATATTTATAATTTTAAAGGTTTTATTGCAAAAGAAAAAGGCATACATTGCCTTTTTGATTTACTCGATTAATTTTTGTTTTTCTTTGAATTAATTTCGTCTTTTTTAGCAAATTTTGCTTTGAATTGTTCAACACGACCTGCAGTGTTTGAAAATAGTTGGTTTCCAGTGTAAAAAGCATGGCAATTTGAACAAACGTCAATTCTGATTTCCTCAGCTTTTGTCGAACCGATTTCCATTACGTTATCGCAAGTTGTACATACAAATTTCGCATTGTCGAAATATTTTGGTTGAATATCTTTATTTGGCATAGATTTTATCTCCTTTACTATGTTTTCACAGATATACTTTTAAGTACTTAGTATATTATAGTGGGTTTTTGAAAAAAAACCATTATAAATTAAAAATATTGCTTTGAAACCAAAGGTTGAAACTTATATTTTTGCAGCAAAGATCATAACTTTCGCACTCGCTTTTGTAAGCGAGTGCTTTCAAACTTTCTTAATCTTACCTAAAGATTTTGCAGAATTTAAAAAAATGAATTTTCTTTATTTGATATATGTTTCTTTATCAACAAAAAACTAGATCCTTCGAATTAATCCATTAAAATAAAAAGGTGATGAAATGAGGCTAAAAATGAAAAGAGAAGCACTACTGATTGTTGATTACCAATATGATTTTGTTGACCCTAAGGGAAGTTTATATATTCCACGGGCAGAAACTTTAAAACCATATCTTGAAAATTTAATTCAAAACTTTCACAACAAACATCAACTGGTTGTTGCTTCAATGGATTTTCATCCAAATAATCATCTGTCATTTAAAATTTGACCACCACACTGTGTACAAGGCAGTTTTGGGTCTAATTTATATTTAGACAATGATGCAATTAGCATGATTGATAAGGTGATTATCAAAGGTGTTGACCAAAATTGTGAAAGTTATTCTGCTTTTTTTGATGATTTCAAAAAAAGCAATGGTTTAGATGAATATTTAAAACTAAACCAAATTACAGATCTCACAATTGTTGGAGTGGCATTAAACATATGTGTCAAACACACATATGATGATGCAATAAAATTAGGATATAAAGCCCAAATTGATCTAAATGGTTCAATTGGATTAGAAGGATAAAAAATGAAAATAAAAGCGATCGTACTCGATATTGACGGGACATTAATTACTAATGAAAGAATCATTTCATCAGGAACTAAGAAAGCTTTAATTCAAGCTCAAAGAGATGGAATTAAAGTGATTTTAGCGTCTGGTCGACCAACTCCTGGAATGATGGAATTTGCAAAAGAATTGGAATTAGACAAAAATCATGGATTTTTAATTTCTTATAATGGGGCTGTGGTCACTGATTTACAAACCAATGAAATTATTTATGAAAAAACACTTTCAGCAGAACAAGCACAAAACATTATCGCCCATTTAAAAGAATTTAATGTGTTAGTGATGTTGTATAAAGGTGATTATGTTTATGTTGAAAATGCTTATTATGAACAAATCGCTTGAAATGGACACAAGTTAAATATTGTTGAGCACGAAGCTCATGGATGTGATATGTTGATTTGCGAAGTCAAAGACCTTGTTGAATTTGCTGATTTTCCAATGTATAAAGTTTTATCTGCTGGACAATCAGATTATTTAAGATCAGTTGAACAAGAACTAAGAGCTCCGTTTATCGGTAAAGCAAATTCAATGTTTACTTCAGATTTCTTTTATGAATATACTGCGATTGGAATTGACAAAGCCAATGCTCTAAAAAGTTTTTTACCTCAACTAGGTATTGATCCTGAAAACTTACTAGCTTTTGGGGATGGTCAAAACGATATGAGCATGCTTGAATATGCCGGGATTGGGGTTGCGATGGGAAATGCTCGCGAAGAGGTTCAAAATGTAGCTGATTTCGTAACCAAAACAAATAATGAAGATGGAATTGTTCATGCTTTAAATAAATATTTAAAAAATGACTAATACTCGGCTTTAAAAAATGCAACCAATAAGTGAACAATTCACTTGTTGGTTGCATTTTATTTTTGTTCTATCAAATTGATAAATTTTTATTATTTTTTAACTGAATCAGCTTTTCCTAAGCATCCAAATCATGTTGTTAATTCAACAAATGTAGTTTTTAATGCTTTGTATCCTGGGGCTAATAATTTACGTGGATCAAATCCCTTAGTTTCGTCATTTAAATCTTTTTTGGCTTCAAAATATAAACGAGTTGCATCACGGAATGCTAATTGCAATTCTGTGTTGACGTTAATTTTTGAGATTCCCATTGAGATTGCTTTTTTAACTTGGTCTTGAGGAATTCCTGAACCACCATGTAAAACCATCGGGAAAGGTGCTGCTTTTTGCAATGCCTCTAATGTTTCAAATGAAAGTGATTTTCATCATTCAGGATATTTTCCATGGATGTTTCCAATTCCAGCTGCCAACATTGAGATTCCTAATTTAGAAACTTCAGCAGCTTCTTTTGGATCTCCAAGTTCACCTTGACCAACAACTCCATCTTCTTCTCCACCAATTGAACCAATTTCTGCTTCAACTGAAACTTCGTATTGTTTTGCATAAGCAACAACTTCTTTGGTTTTTGCCACGTTTTCTGCATATGGTAAATGTGATCCATCAAACATTACTGATGAGTATCCAGCATCAATGACTTTTTTACACATCTCAACAGTTTGACCATGGTCTAAATGTAATGCCACAGGAATTGTAATGTTTAAATCTTCTAATAAACCATTCACCATTCCGACAACAACATCAACTCCACCCATGTATTTAATTGCTCCTTCACTTGTTGCAATAATTGTTGGTGTGTTTGTTTCTTGAGCGGCTTCTAAAATTGCTTTTGTTCATTCTAAATTATTAATATTAAAATGTCCAATTGCAAATTTGTTTTGATGTGCTGCTTCAATCATGTTGTGAGCATTAACTAATCTTTTGTTGTAAATTTTTGACATATTTTTTCCTCTTATTTATCTATTCTTTAACTATATTATTATAACCATTATTATGTGCTTTTCTTTTTTTGAACAAAGAAAAGCAAAAAGAGCAATTATTTTTTGATAATTGCATCAACAAAACCTTTAAACATTGGATTTGGTTTATTTGGTCTTGATGTAAATTCTGGATGAAATTGAACTCCCATGAAAAAATCATTTGCAGGAATTTCAATCATTTCAACTAAGTTTTTGGCTTGATAAATTCCCGAAAAAACTAAACCAGCTTTTTCAAACGCTTCTTGATATGAATTGTTAAATTCATAACGATGACGGTGTCTTTCTCAAATTTCGGTTTTACCATACAATTTATGCGCTAAAGTATTCGGTTTCAGTGTGGCTTTTGAAGCACCTAAACGTAATGTTCCGCCTAAATTGTTTTGATCAATTCCATGGATGAAATCAATGATTGGATTTTTTGTTGCATCATTAAATTCAGTTGAATTGGCATCTTTTAATCCTAAAACATTTCTTGCAAATTCAATTGAAGCAATTTGCATTCCTAAACAAATTCCTAAATAAGGAACGTTATTTTCACGAGCAAATTTTGCAGCTAAAATCATTCCGTCAATCCCACGATTACCAAAACCACCAGGAACTAAAATTCCTTGAGCATTTTTGAACACTTCTTGATAATTTTGTTCATTCAATTCCTCTGAGTGCACTCAGTTTAGTTTTAATTTTCTTTTATTGGCATATCCAGCAATTTTTAAAGATTCAATAACTGATAAATAAGCATCCGGCATTTCAATGTATTTTCCAACAAAACTAACTTCAAATTCTTCTTTTGATTCATGAATATTGGCCACAAATTTTTCTCATTCTTGCATGTTTGTTGGTTGAGATTTTAATTTTAATTGGTCAATCACAATTTTGTGCAAATTTTGTTGTCCCATCATCACCGGAACTTCATAAATTGAATCAACATCAATTGCTTGAATCACATTTTCTTTAGGCACGTTACAAAATAATGAAATTTTATTCGCAATTTCAATTGGGGTTTTTTTATCAGAGCGAGTGACAATAATATCTGGTTGAATTCCTAAACTTAAAAGTTCTTTAACTGAATGTTGGATTGGTTTAGTTTTATATTCTTTAGAAGCTGAAATATAAGGAACCAATCCAACATGAACAAATAAGACATTTTCTTTGCCTTTTTCCATGCGAATTTGACGCAATGCTTCTAAAAATGGTTGAGATTCAATATCCCCAACTGTTCCACCAATTTCAGTGATCACAACATCCACATTTGGTTCATCAGCAATTGCATAAACTTTATTTTTAATATGATCGGTGATATGAGGAATTACTTGAACAGTTTTTCCTCCTCAATCACCACGTCTTTCTGCTTCTAAAATATCTAAGTAAATTCTTCCAGAAGAAGTTGAAGATTTTTTTGACAAATTAGTATCAATAAATCTTTCATAATGTCCTAAATCTAAATCAGTTTCTGCTCCATCATCTGTCACATAAACTTCTCCGTGTTGATATGGGGACATTGTTCCCGGATCAACATTTAAATATGGATCAAATTTTTGCATAAAAACTTTGATCCCTGAATTTACTAATAATCTCCCAAGCGAGCTTCCAGTAATTCCTTTTCCTAATCCTGAAACCACCCCACCAGTTATAAAAATATATTTCGTCATTTTGTTCTCCTCTTCTTATTTTAAAATTATAAAAAATAAAAAGGTCATAAAAAACTAATTTTTTAAAAACCTTTAAATTTATTCTTCAATATCTCCGTCACCGAAATCATCTTCTTCGGGTTCGTAGTCTTCCTCTTCTTCTTCGTCTATTGCACCGTAGAAGGTTAAGTTTTCATCTTCAATTGCTGAAGCTTGGACTGATCTAATAGTGTTTAGATTGTCATACTGCTTTTTCACATCGTCAATTTTCATGTTGCTACTTAAAGCTCATGAACCGTCTTGTGCTAATGCAAAGCGATTGTCTGTAATTAAAGAGGCGTATAGATTTGCCATAACCGCATTTAAATCTTGGTGCTCTTGCACTTGTTTTTTTGAAATATTTTTTCAGATTTCATTAAATTTAACTGGGGTCTTTTTTTCTTGCAGAAATTCGTAAGCTAAATCTATATTTGATAATTTTGACATAATAATACCTCCCATATCTATCACTCAAAATATATTACACTAATTTTTTCGGAAATAACAAAATTTTTTCATTATTAGTTTCGTTAATGATTTTCATTGATTCCCCAAACATTGAATATTTAGAAAGGGGCTCTAATTGGGTCTTGTTTTGAATCCAAATCGTCTCATCTTTTCCATTAATTATTCCATCTCGATAAATAATTGATTTTTTTGGTGTTAATTCAATTAAATAATAGTTAGGATCTAAACCATTTTTTTCTAATTGCTTGAATAGAAGTTTTTTATCAACTTCTGATTCCTTGGCAATGGCAAAAGTTTTGCGATCCAACAATCTTAATGATAAATCAGCAAGAATTTTATCATCAGATTTTTTTGTAACTTTAAAGATTTCAAACATTGTGTAATCATCTAATTCTAAATATTTATCAATTGGAATGCTTTGATTATTCAAAAGTTCTTTAAAAATATTTTCAAGATAAATATTTTTAAAGTCAAAATTTGACTGATAAAGATCTTTTAAACGTTTGAATCAAACCTCTAATAAAGCATCAAAAATAATTGAACATTTGTGATTATAAACTTGTTTGTACATGTGATGTCGTCCAAGTAAATAAGATTCAATCGCATAAACTAATTTTTTAGGAAAGACCATTTTATGATCAACAACTTTAATATGTCGAACAATTCAACGAATGTCTAATGTCGCATAATCAACACCACAATTATAAGAATCTCTTTTTAAATAATCCAATCTGTCAGCATCAAGTTGGGAACTGACTAATAAATTTAAAATTTTATTTGGATGTGTCCCTTCAATAATTGAGACAACATCATTGGGATCAATTTGATATTTATTTAAAATTTTTAAAATATTACCGTTTGGGTTTTTAATAATATAACCACTATATTTTTCGTGCTTTTCGGCATTGATTTTTTCAAATGAATGAGAAAATGGACCATGACCAACATCATGCATCAATCCAGCTAATAAAACTAGTTTTTGATCTTTTTCAGAAATTTGTGAAAGATCATTTGATTCAAAAAATAAGGTCAGAATATGATAAACACCAATTGAGTGTGAAAATCTAGTGTGAGTTGCCCCAGGATAAGCCAAGGCCGTTCCTCCTAGTTGCAAAATTCTTCTTAATCTTTGCATTTCAAATGTGTCTAAAATTTCGATGAATATTGGGTCATTAAAATATATATCACCATGAACGTTATCTCTAATAACTTTTTCGTACATATGGTTAATTCCTTCGTGCTATTTATTGCTATTTATTATAAAGAAAAACCACTTTTTTTCAACAAAAGTGGTCTATTGATTTTTCACAAAATCGATATTTTCAAGAACTTTGTCTTTTCCGATTAAGAAAATGCAGTCCGCTAGAGCTGGTCCGTGTTCAGTTTTTGAAGCATAAATTCTAATCGGCATGAACAAATCCTTACCTTTGCATTCAGCTTCTGTTCCGCTGTTTTTGATAATATTTTTAATATTTTCAATATTTCATTCTTCTAACTGACGAATTTTATCTTCAAAAATATTAATTAATCCAAGACGGTTTTCGAATTGAACAAGTTGTTCTTTTGTGATTTCGTTGAATTCAAAATTTTCAAAAAAGAGACCAATTTTTTCATTGATTTGAACACCAAAATCAATTTCTTTTTTAAATAATAAGAGAACTTGATTGATTCAGTCTTCAGATTTATTAGTTAAATTAAATTTATCTTGATCAACAAAAGGTTTGACAAAATTTAAATAATCATCATCACTTAATGCCTTCATATATTGAGAATTGATTCATGTCATTTTCACCATATCAAATGTTGATGGAGATTTACTAAATCTTTTTTCATCAAAAATTTTAATTAATTCATCTGTAGTAAAAATTTCTTGTTCGACCCCTGGAGATCAACCAAGTAAAGCAATATAGTTAAATATTGCTTGTGGTAAATAACCTTGTTTTTTATATTGTTCGATAAAAAACAAGTTATTACCACTTCTTTTTGAAAGCTTTTTCCCAGTTGAATCAACAATTAATGTAAGGTGCGCAAATCTTGGATATGTTCAACCAAAAGCATCAAAAATCATCATTTGACGTGGTGTATTGGAAATATGTTCTTCTCCACGAATGACGTGGGTGATTTCCATATCAAAGTCATCAACAACAACAGCAAAATTATAAGTTGGAATCCCGTTAGTTTTTAAAATTACAAAATCCCCTAAATCTTTACCATAAAAAATCACATCTCCACGCACCATATCATTTAAGTTTCATGATTTTAAAGGGACTTTAAATCTAATTGAAAATGGTTTGTTGGTTTTATCATTATCAGCTAATTCTTGAGCTGATAATGATAAACATTTTTTATTATATTGAGTGGCTACAATTCCTTGTTCAGTTTGTTTTTCATAATCAGCTGTCAGTTCTTCAGATGTACAAAAGCATTTATAAGCATCTCCTTTTTCAACTAATTCTAAAGCTAATTGTTTATAACGATCAAATTTTTGTGACTGCATATATTTGCCATATTTTGCCAATCCCGGTTTTAAAAATGATTCATCAGGAATAATTCCCATTCAATTTAAATTTTCAAATTGTGATTCAATTGCCCCATCCACATTACGTTCTAAATCCGTGTCTTCAATTCTGACAATAAAATCTCCATCAAAATGTTTGGCAAAAACATAATTCATTAATGCTGTTCTTGTATTCCCAATATGTAAAAAACCAGTTGGTGAGGGTGCGTACCTTAATCTAAACTTGCTCATAATTCTCCTTTAAATGCTAATATATATAATAACACCAAAATAAATGAAGAAATTTTTCAAAAAAGTTAATATTAAAATATTAAGTTATTATCATAATTATATAGTCCTTGTTTTACTTTTAAAAATAAGTATTATATTTTAATGAGGAATTATATCAAGAAGATCCAAGGAGGAATTTATATGAGTAAAGTCTTAGTTTTGTTAGAATCACCAGCCAAAGTTGCAAAAATTCAACACTTTTTAAGTGAGGGTTTTCCTGAAAACGAATACGTTGTAATGGCAAGTGGGGGGCATATTAATAAGATTGCTGATAAGGGTGTTGCCCTTTTAGGAATTGATTTGGAAACAATGACACCCACTTTCGTTAACGAAAAAACTAAAAAAGAAAATATTAGTAATATTAAAAAAGCAGGGAAAACCGCTGATTTAATTGTTCTAGCTTCCGATCCGGATCGTGAAGGAGAAGCGATTGCTTGACACCTTGCAAATCTTTTTGAAAATATGAACAAAGAAATCAAAAGGGTAACTTTTGATGAAATTACAAAAAATGCTGTCATTAAGAGTTTTGAAAATATGCAAGAGATTGATCAGGATTTAGTTAATGCTCAAACAACCAGACAAATGCTTGATAAAATTATTGGATATTTGGTCTCAAAATCATTGCAAAAATCAACTGGTTTAATGAGTGCTGGGCGTGTGCAAACTCCAGCTTTATATATCTTGGCAGAACGTGCAAAAGAAATTAATGCTTTTGTTCCAACCCCATACCACAAAATCAGTGTTCAAGATGATAGTCAAAAACTTTCAATGCCATTATTTAAAGACAAAAATAATAGCAATTTCAATGACGACAAAACATACTGAATTACTGATGAAATTGCTCAAAATATTTTAAGTGAATTAACTGAAGATTATAAGTGTATTGATTACAAAGCCAACGCTTTTGAAACTCGTAGTTTTTCTCCTTATTCAACTGCCAACATGTTAGTTGATGGGTTTTCAAAATTAAAATTAAGTACAAGTCAAATTACTGTAGCTGCTCAAAAATTATATGAAGCTGGATTAGTAACTTATATTCGTACAGATTCAAATCGTTACTCTGCAGATTTCATCAATGATGCTAAAACTTATATTGCTAATCGATGAGATGAAAAATTATATGCAGATCCAATTGTTAAAAAAGATAACAATGCTCAAGACGCCCATGAATCAATTAGACCAACAGACCTTAAGAACACTCCTGATGTTATTGAAACACAATTGAGTGACGCTGTCCAAAAACGTCTTTATACAATGATTTGATGGAACACCATCAAATCATTGATGCATGGACCAAGTGGGTTTAATCACTCATGAGTTTTTGACAATAGCGGATATAAATTTAAACAAACTTATCAAGAAGTTTTAAATCCTGGATATCAAGCTTTAAAAACAAATACTAAACATGATGAAGATATTGAACTTGATGACGAAAGTGATGAAGTTGTAAAAACAGAACTTGATCAAGTTCCAATGCTTGCTAAAGAAAAAGATTTTGTCATTAAAATTGATAAGTCTTTAATTAAAGATGAAACAACTGAAACTAAACCACCGCGCATGTATAATCCCGGAACATTGATTAAGGAACTGCGTTCACTTGGAATTGGTCGACCTTCAACTTATAACCCCATTCTGACAAAATTAAAAGAACGAGAATATGTTGATTTTGAACGCTCAAAACCAATTGAAGTAACTAATAAAGGTTTTGATGCAGAGAAATTTTTATATGCTAACTATAATGATTTCTTTAACTTAGGTTATACAGCTGATATGGAAGCGAAATTAGATTTAATTAGTGAAGGTAAGTTCAACAACGTTGATTGATTAAAAGAAACTTATGCTAATCTTTCAACTAAAGTTAAAGAAGAAATTGAAAAAGCTAAAACCGGAACAGAAATTTGTCCTCGTTGTCATGAAGGAACTTTAGTTTTTATTAAAACTAGGTTTGGGCGTGGACGTGGATGTTCAAATTTTACAACTACTAAATGTGGTTATCGTGAGTATCAACAACCAGATGATACTTGAAAAGAATACGTTGAACCAACCCCTGAGCAACGTGAAGAAAACGCTAAAAAACGTGAAGAATTTTTAGCTAAACGCAAAGAATATTGAGATAATAGACGCAAAGCTAAAGAAGAAAAAGCAGCAAAAATCAAAGAAGAAAAAACAAAATAATTAATTATTTTGTTGAATAATAAAACCCACAAATAATGAATTTTTAATTCATTATTTGTGGGTTTTTTAAACTGAAAATTTATATCTAATTTAATTTTGTAAAGAAGATTTTGACCATTATTTAATTATCTTTTTATAAAAGATAAAGTATGAAAGTAAGATAAAAATTAGTACAATCAAAATCATCATTACATAACTTAATGGGAGGTTAATTGTATTGCCCAATACTTCTATTGATTTATAATTTCTACCATTGTTCTGACCTGTAAATTTATAAAAACCCATCTTATTATCGGTACCTCAATCCACACCCACTGCTTTATATACAGTAGTTACTAGTTTTGAGGGTTGGGGTGAAAAAGGTTCGGTATCTAAAGGTAATTCTAAAATATCATCACTAGAAGTATTGATAAGTTGCTTTCAAAATACATTCAAAGGATTTCAAGATTTAGCTTTAATTTCTTGAAAAACTCCTTCTTCTTTTGAGAATAAATCGTTTTCATTCCTTTCAACTCGCTTGTCAACATATGCAGTTTTTTCAATAAGATTAAACATGACTTTTTGAATTGTTCGGACACCTGGTGCGATGTCCAAAAATTTAGACCATGTTCAATCAGTTTTAACATCATAATCTAATTTTTCATTTTCAATGAAATTAAAATTGTTTATAGATTGTCGCTTATCAAAACTTTCAAATGCTCCTCCATTTAATAATAGATAGTTTCCCTTAATTATTTCTTTTGTTAAATTTAATAATTTAGATTCTTGTTCATCAGATTGTTTCAATAATTTTTCTAATGTTTGGAAATATTCGAATTCTCCAAAAAAACGCTTATTTTTATTTCCAATATCTCTACGACCCGATCCATCATCATAAAAAAGAGATTTTTTAATTTGACTAGGTGAATACGCTATTTGTTTTCTTCAGGGGTTTTAAAACCACCAATTTCTTTTATGCGTTTCATTCATTTTCAAATAGTTGTTTCCTTAATTTTTGGGGAAAGTTCTACATAAATTTCTTCTCATTCTTTCGGTGGGTAACTATTAGTTCTTTCCTTTATAAATACAGGCAGTTTTTCAACTTCCGATCCTAATCCGGTAAGCATTAAGTCATATAGATAATTTTTATCAAAATCCTCTAATGAAGGATAAACAGGATTACGTAAATAATAGTCGGAATTTTTTTTATATTCGGGAGTTGAAAAAAAAGCTATTGTCAAATCCATGTCATTGGTATTTATATTTAAAGGCGTTGTTTTGTCAGCTTTATAATATGTAAATTTATTTTCTTTAAAGCTTTTCATATCATTAATCATTTGATTAATGTACGAATCTCCACCATATTTCTCACTCAAATCATTTACTTTTTTTGCAATTTGTAAACTATAATTTTGACTAGCAAAATCATATGGAACACCGCGCAATCTGTCTGAAGACGCAAGGGGACCTCCAAATGGAATCGCTGCAAATAGCACAAAAGTTAGTGTTCCGACAACTCCAATTAAAACGCTTTTTTTAATCATGATTATTAACAAGAGAACTCCCATTAAAAATAAATCATAAATAATTATAAAAAATAGTCCTGGAGTAAATTTTAAAGCAATAAGTTTGCTAGACCCTGAAGGGGCTACAATAAATCAAAAGAAATATAAAAAAATGTAAATAAAGATAAAACTAAATGTGAAAACTCTATTAGCCAACACTCTTTCTCAAAACAATTTGGATTTTGAAACTCCGCTTCTAATTTCTAAATTTATTACACCTGTTTCAATTTCTTTACTAAAGTTTTGTGAAATATTAAAAATGTGAAAAAAAGTAACCCAAATAAACATTAAAAGTAGTGGCACAAAAGAAGTTAAAATTCTATCACCTAGTTGAATGTCAACCAAAATAAAAGCAAGTAAAATTTCTCAAATGATTGCAAATAAAAATATTGCGGAAGTAAAAATAATTCACGTTTTAGAAGTTAATATTTCTAATGAAATTCTTTTAAATATTGAAAGAGAAAAGAATTTTTTATTACTTAGAAACTGAAGTTTATGCATTGTTTTCACCTTCCTTTTCTCGGAAAATATCTTCAATGCGTTTGTATTGAATTGAAGATTTTTCCGAATCAACGTGTTCGTTATAAACATTTCTTAAATTTTCTTTTGCTGGATCAAAAGCATTTTGATATTGAATTTCACCATCTTTTATAATAATTACTTCATTTATAAGTGAACTAAGTTCATCAATATTATGGCTTGTAATTACTATGGTTGTATTACGCTTTTCTGCCAAAAATTTTAAGACCTCTAAAAATTCAATTCTTGATTTTACATCAAGATTGGATGTGGGCTCATCTAAAATAATTAGTTCTGGATCAGTCACTAAAGTTGCTAAAAGTAGTGCTCTTTTTTGCATCCCAGCTGAAAGTTCGTCAAACTTAGATTTAGCAAATTCTTCTAAGTTTAAGGCTTTTAAAAGTTCGAAATAAATTTTATCAACTTCTTTTTTATCGATACCTTTTAAACTTGCAGAATAGTATGCATATTTTTTGATTTTGTAATGTTTGGGATAACTATTTTGATCTGGAAAGAAAGAAATTTTTTGTAACGCTTCTTTTTTTTCATGAGCAATTCCATCAACCAAGACATCTCCGCTATCTTTTTTGTATTCACCAAAAATTAACTTAATCGTGGTGGTTTTCCCGGCTCCATTATCACCAATGAAACCAACAATTTTGCCTTTATCTATTGCAAAAGACACTTGATTCACTCCGGCTCCATTCTTAAATTTTTTGGTTAAATTTTGAATTGTTAAGATTTTTTGTGTAGTCAAAATAACATCCCTCCTATATATACTTTATGTATACGTTAATTTAACAATATAATTAATAAAAAGGGGTAAAAATGCTCAAAAAATCTTAAAATATTATCAATTGCAAACAAAAAATGGAAGTTTACATATGAGATAAATCCCATTGTTTTTCCATTTTTTGTTTAGGTATTATTTTATGATTTTGGTTCCTGAAGCACCTTTTAAAACATCTTCAACTTTATCTAAAGATCCAATAAAGGCTGGTTTACCATTTGTTGATTTAACAAAGGCCATTGCGGCTTGAACTTTAGGTAACATTGACCCAGGGGCAAATTGATTTTCACCAATATATTTTTCAGCCTCTGAAATTGACATTTCAGCTAAGCCTTTTTCATTTGGTTGTTTGTAATTAATTAACACTCGATCAATGGCAGTTAAGATAACCAGTGAATCAGCATCAATAATTTCAGCAATTTTAGCAGCTGCAAAATCTTTGTCAATAACAGCAGCAACTCCCAGATAATCATTGCCTTTTTTAATGACCGGAACTCCACCTCCACCAGCTGTGATGGTGATGAATTTTTGTTCAACTAAAGTTTTGACAATTTCTTTTTCAACAATATCAATTGGTTTAGGACTAGCAATCACTCTTCTTCAACCACGACCAGCATCTTCTTTAACATCTCAACCGTTAGTTTTAGCCATTTGTTTAGCTTCCACTTCTGACATAAATAATCCGATTGGTTTTGATGGATTTTGAAATGCTTGATCATTGGCATCAACAACAGTTTGCGTCACAATTGAAGCAACTGATTTATTTAATTTACGAGCATTAAGTTCATTAATGATCGCTTGTTGTAAATGATAACCAATATAACCTTGACTCATCGCTCCTGCTTCTGGAAAATCAACAATTGGTGATTTTCCATCAGTTTTATGTGCAAGATCAAATCCATTAGAGATCATTCCAACTTGTGGTCCATTACCATGGACGATAATGACTTCGTTGTTTTTGGCAACAAAATCAACTAAGTGTTTGGCTGTGTTTTTGACGATAATTTTTTGTTCTTCAGGATTATTTCCTAAAGCATTACCACCCACAGCAACAACTATTTTTGACATCTATTTTTACTTCCGTATTTTCTATTAGTGTTCAATTGCATGTTATGCGATTGAACCAGCAACTCCAGCAATCGCTCCTCCAATTGCCATTAAAGCAATTGAAGCCACAAGCAGAATCCCTAATAATGGTGCAACACCTTTCAAGAATTTTCCATAGTCAACTCTTGAAATCGCCATTGCCCCCATTACAACTCCACTTGTTGGAGTAATAATATTAATTATTCCTGAAGCAAATGAGAATGCCATCACTGATCCTGATCCAACAACTGGGTCGAATCCACCTCCAGTTTTATTTTGAGCAATCCCTGTTAATAGTGGGAAAACAGCGGCTGCAAATCCTGATGTTGATGGAATTAAGAAAGATAATGGTAAGAAGATAATGTATAAAACAATCACTTTACCAATTCCTGAATCGATACTTCCGATTGAACCAGTTAAACCGGAAACAACTCATTCTTGCATATGTGAATTTTTTAGAACAAAGCCAATTCCAGCAGCTGTCGCAATAATTAGACAGACACTTAAGATGTCAGCAGCTCCACCCATGAAATCTTTTAAGATCATGGTTTCTGCTGTTTGGCCTTCTTCTTTTTTCACACCAATAGTGTTAATCATTCCCACAGCAAGTGCTCCGATTAAGAAGAAACCAGCCACGATTTCTAAACCACCATTCCCGAATCCAGGAATAGTTGAGTTTAAGTATGGAATGTTTACATGGATTCAATTTGCCATATCTTCCATTGCAGTATTACCAAAAATTTTATCTCAACCAACTAAGTAAATGATCATGAATAAGAAAGTTACACCAAAGAATGCTAATGTAGTTTTCTTTCTTCAATTCATCTCAATTTTTTCTGTTACATTTGCTAAGAAAAATTCTTTATCACCTTCACGTGTAGCAAATGTAACTGATTTTTGTGGATTTGATTTAACACGTTTTGCATATCAAAATACAAATCCAATCGCAATTGCAGTAATCACAACTCATGAAATTAAACGTCAAACCAATCCATCTCCAACTGACATTAAGTCAGTTGTTTGACCTGTATTCAATCCGTCAACTGCCACTGAAATTACAAATGGGTTAACAGTTGAAGCAAGCACTCCAGCTCCAGCTCCAACTAGAACAATTAATAATCCTGTGAACGTATCAAATCCAGCAGCAATCATTAACGGAATCATAATCATGTAAAATGCTAATGATTCTTCAGCCATTCCTTCAGCAGTTCCAGCAATTGAGAAAAATATCATCAATGGAATAATTGCTCAAATTTCTTTTCCTTTTAATTTGGCAATGATTGATTGTGAAAATCCTTCAAGTGATTTGGTCACAATAACCATATTAATGAATGCTCCAAGAGTTAGAACAAAAACAATAATTCCTGCTTTTTCTAAGAACCCATTCATTGGTCCGACAAAGATATCTAAAATCCCTAGTGCTTTAATTTTTTCAACATTGTCGTGGGCAGCGATTCAAGTGCCACCTTCTTTGCCGTTTTCTCAAGCTCCTGGGATGTGAACCGTGGTTTCTACTCCAGCTCATTTCAGGATTCAAGAAAGTAAGACAAGAACTACAATAATCAACATTAAGATTGAAAATGCAGATCACATTTTGAATCCTTTTTTATGCTTATTAGAGTTCTTTGGTTTTAATTTAAATAAACCTTTTTTCTCTTCTACGTTAGTCATAGAATTCCTCCTTTTTTAATTTTTTATGTTAAACATAAACAATAGGAAAATTGTTATTTTCCTATTGTTGCAACCATTACGGCTTTAATTGTATGTAAACGGTTTTCAGCTTCTTCAAAGACAACTGAATGTTTTGAATTAAACACTTCGTCAGTTACTTCCATTTCAGTTAGACCAAATTGTTTATGAATATCTTGAGCAACTTCAGTATTTAAATCATGGAATGCTGGTAAGCAATGCATGAATAAAACTTCTGGTTTTGCGACTTTGATTGCATTCATATTCACTTGAAATGGTTTTAATTCCTTAACACGTTTTGCTCAAACTTCAGCTGGTTCTCCCATTGAAACTCAAACGTCTGTGTAGATCACATCAGCATCTTTACATGCTTTTAGCATGTCATCCATCATTTCGATTTTTGCCCCAGTTTCTTTAGCAATTTCTTTGCATGTTTCGACTAGTTTACTATCTGGTCATAAATCTTTTGGCGCAGCTGCGACAAAATGCATTCCCATTTTGGCAGCTCCAACCATTAATGAATTACCCATATTGTTACGAGCATCTCCAGCAAAAACTAATTTGCGTCCTTTTAAGTTTCCTAAGTGTTCTTCAACTGTTAAGAAGTCAGCTAAAATTTGGGTTGGATGAAATTCATCAGTTAAACCATTGTAAACTGGTACTCCTGAATATTTCGCTAAAGCTTCAACATCAGTTTGTTTGTAACCACGGAATTGAATTGCGTCATACATTCTTCCTAAAACTTTGGCTGAATCTTCAACAGATTCTTTTTTCCCAAATTGAGAACCTGAAGGTCCTAAATAAGTTACGTGAGCACCTTGATCTAAAGCCCCAACTTCAAAAGCACAACGTGTTCTTGTTGAATCTTTTTGGAAAAGTAAAACTACGTTTTTACCTTCCATCATTTTTTGTTCTGTTCCTGCATATTTAGCACGTTTTAAATCACGTGATAAATCTAACAAGTACCTGATTTCTCTTGGTGTGAAATCTAGAAGTTTGATGAAACTTCTACCTTTTAAATTTACTGCCATTTTATTTCTCCTTTTATTCTTATTTTATTTTTAAACAAGTATAGCATTTTAAAATTTTATTAATTTATTATGATGATTTTTTTGGTAAATCTTCTCTGATGATTGGCATCGTCATACATCTTGGACCACCACGTCCACGTGATAATTCTGAAGATGGAGTTTTAATAACTTTAACTCCAGCTTTTTCTAACAAGTCGATAGTTACTCAGTTTCTTTCATAAGCAATAACAACACCAGGGGCAATTGTTAAAACATTTGTCCCATCATTTCATTGTTCACGACCAGCTGCGATTGGATCTTCTCCACCACATTTAATTAATTGAACTTTGTAGCCTGTAGCTTCACTTAAAACGTCGACTAATGGTTTTTTAATTTCTTTTTTACCATCTTTTGATAATTCGAAAATTTTAAATTGATCAATTGAATCAAAAATTAATGGATGCACGATAAATTTGTCATAATCAACATTTGTGAAAACAGTATCAAGGTGCATAAATGCTCTACTTTTTGGTAAATCTAAAACCAAAATTTTATTATATGAACCTTCTTTGAAAATTTGCTTTGAAGCCTTTTCGATGGCTGCCATTGAAGTTCTTTGTGAAACACCAATAATTAATGTTTCACTATTTAAGACAAGAATATCTCCACCTTCGATGAAATCTTTTCAGTCTCTTTCATAAAAGTAAGGAACATTTCCTGCGAAACGTTTATGGTTTTTGAAAACCAAATCAGGGAAAATTGTTTCTCTGTTTCTTGTCACTGATCACATGTGATGCATTGTCACACCATTTCCAATTGATGCAAATGGATCTCTTTGGAATAAGACATTTGGTAATGGGTCTGCGATAAATGGATATTTATCAGCATCATTTGTAATTCCTAATTCTAATTTTTTAGTTCCAGCAATCATTTTAACTGCCATATCTAAATTAGTCATTTTCATTAAGAAATCTTTGAAGGGTTTTACCAAGTCTTTTCTCACGCTTGCTTCGTTGATAAATTGATCCACAAACGCTTCTTTAATTTTTGGGTTTTGATCTAATGTTTCTGCAACTAATTCTTCGATGTAAAGCACTTCTGCGCCATTTTCTCTTATTAAACTTGTAAATTTGTTGTGTTCTTCAATAGCCACTTTTTTAAATGGGACATCATCAAACAAAAGCCTTTCTAAGTATTCAGGTGTTAAGTTTTCTACTTCATCTCCAGGACGGTGAACTAAAACACTTTTTAGCTTACCAATTTCTGAAAATACATGAACTTTTTTTTCCATAATTTTATCTCCTTATTTGATATTTTTAATCGGATGTAATTCTTTTTTAGAATTGCCTCACATAAAATATTTTACTCCTGTCGATTACCTATGTAAATAACCATTTCCAAAAAAAAATAAAAAGTTAGAAAATTTTCTAATAGTATACCACAAAAAAAAGCCTATGCCCCAGGCTGATTTAATTCTTTGCTTAACTCTCTATAATGTGGTAAAAATTTTTCAACTCGACGTCAAAAATCTTTTGAATGATTAGGGAATTCTAGGTGTGTAAGTTCATGAACAATGACGTAGTCAATGATTTCTGGTTTGAAATGAATCAATTTTATATTGTACATAATTTTTTGTGTTTGCGGGTAGCAAACACCTCATTTTGTTGTCATTGCTTTTAGACTTAAATTTTTAAAATGTAAATTCATCAAACTCGCTCATTGGCCAGTTTGATTAATAAATCAATTTTTATATTGTTTCGCTAGGAAGGTATAAATTTTAGCTATTTGCTCATCAAGATTCAGATAATTTTTAATATGTAGTTCGTTATTAATCAATTTAGGATGGATGTTATCAGTTGAAAAAACGACGTTAATTTTTTGATCAAAAATTTTGATTCAAGGTTGATTACTATATAAATCATATTTTAAATGCACATCATAACTGATTTGATATTTGTTGATTGTGTGGTAATTTTTATAAATAATTTGTTCAATATCTCAATCATTGGCACGAACTGGGGCAGAAATACAAATTTGGCCATCTCTAACTTTTAACACAAGATTTTTTTGATCTCGATATGTTAAATTGTAGTTAACAAGATTGCCATTAACACTAATTGTTTTTTTCATTGTTGCCATATTTTTGTTCCCTTATAAATTATAAATAATATTATTTGTTTATCGAAAAATAATTCTAAAAAATAAAAATGTAGTTGAGCAAACTACATTTTTAAAAATTATTTTCATGCATTAATGTTTAATTCAAAGTAATTAAACATTAAATTTAAAGAAGCAAACATCACCATCTTGCATGATATATTGTTTACCCTCTAAACGCATTTTACCGTTTTCTTTGACCGCTTTTTCAGTCCCTAATTCAAATAAATCTTTGACGTTATAAACATCTGCTTTAATAAATCCTTTTTCAAAATCAGTATGAATAATTCCAGCTGCTTGTGGGGCTGTCATCCCTTTTTTAAATTGTCATGAATGCGCTTCTTGTGGTCCGGCTGTAAAGTATGTTTGAAGTCCAAGTGTTTCATAAGCTGCTTGAATTAATGATTCTAATCCAGTTTGATCAGCTCCTAATTCATGCAAGAAAGCTAGTCTTTCTTCTTCATCAGCTTCAGATAAATCTTCTTCGATTTTGGCAGAAATTTTAACAACTTTAAAGCCTTGTTTACTTGCATATTCTTGCACTTTTTTAACATAGTCATTATCAATTGAAATTTCATCATCATTGACATTAACAACGTAAATAAATGGTTTTGAAGTTAGTAATTGAAACCCTTGTAAAACTTTAGTTTCTTCTTCTGTTAATGTTAAAGAATTTAACATTAAATTATTTTCTAAATGGGTTTTGCATTTAAGGAGAACATCATTTTCTTCTTTGCTTAATTTATCATTTGATCGAACTTTGGCAGCGATACGCTCAATACGTTTTTTGATTGTCGCTTCATCAGCTAGCATTAATTCTAAATTGATAATTTCAATATCACGAATTGGGTCCACACTTCCCTCAACATGAGTAATATCTTTATTATCAAAACATCTCACAACTTGACAAATTGCATTAGTTTCTCTAATGTTGGCTAAAAAAGCATTTCCTAAACCTTCACCTTTTGAAGCTCCAGCAATTAAACCTGCAATATCAACAAATTCAATTGTTGTTGCCACACGTTTTTTAGAACCAAAAATCTCTTTTAAGCGATCTAGTCTTTTATCAGGAACTTCAACTACTCCCACATTTGGTTCGATTGTTGCAAAAGGATAATTTGCAGCTTCCACTTTAGAGTTAGTAATTGCATTAAACAGGGTAGATTTTCCCACATTTGGTAAACCAACGATTCCAACTTGTAATGCCATTATTGTGATTCCCCAATCTCTTTAATTGGTGCCTCTGTTTTAATTATTGTTTCTTGCGCTACTAGCATCATAATTCCACCAATAATTCCTAAAATAGCACCAAATAGAATTGATAGAACTGCTAGTGGAACCTTTTTTTCCATTGATTGAGTTTTTAGACTTTGGCTTGCCCAAACTAAAATAAGAATGTTGGGAATAAAAAGAAAAATAAATGAAAAAATCAAGGTCATAGAAGCTCCAATGATCATTAAAATTAATCCTGTTTTATATTTTTGTTCAAATTCTGTTTTTTGCATATATACCCCCTAAATAACTTATTAATTATACATTAATATAATTTTATATCTCTAAATTGTTTGAATACTCAAACATATTGCAGTAGTGTTTTGGACATTTTATCCATCAATTTTTAACATCATTTTCAAAATGATGTTAAAAAAAAGATTTATCAAAAATGATAAATCTTTTCGATTTTATAACACATGTTAATTGGTGTTTGACTCAATAGTTGGTTGTGCTGGTGGTGCATTTGCTTGGTCTTGGGGAGCACATAGCATCAAAATTGCACCAATCATTCCAACAATATTTCCAAAAATAATTGATAATACCGCAATCGGAATTGTTTGGTATGGTGATTGTCTTTTTAGGGATATGCTCGAAAAAACGATAATTAAAAGACACGGGACTAAGATCACAACAAATGTGATTAATCATAAGTACGTCATAACAGCTAGATCGACATATCAATCAACGTTTGTAGAAGCACCAGTTGCAATAAAAATTGATGCAATGATTGCAATCAAGGCTATTGTTAAAGCAGCACCGAGAATTGTTAATATTAATCCAGATTTATATAACCCTTCAAATTTTGTTTTCATTTAAACCTCCCCCTTCTTTTTAAATACTATAATATCTTTTGTGTATTGATATTATGATTAATATTTTACATCAAAAAAAGACCTATTCTTTAATAAAGATATTGGTAGAAAAAGTTTTTTTATTATAATCTCAATTGTTTTGTTAAATAATTCGATCAACAAATTAATTTTGTTGTTTTGATAATCACCCTGATTTAATATTTAGTTAAAAAAATTACCAATTTGGTAATTTTTTAAATTTTTTGTTTGAATTTAATATTATTTTATTCAGTCATGTTTTGAGGATTGTCATTGTATGTTATTTCTTTGGATGCAGATAACATCATGATCCCACCAACTAAAAGAATAATTCCAAAAACAAAAATTATTAACAATACTCCGAAAATAATCGACATAATCCCAATTGCGATTCTTTTATCTGCTGATTTATCTTTTAAGCTTTTAGCTCCAAAAATTAAAATTAAAATACTTGGAATTATTCCTATTATACAGATAATCAGTGTGGCCAATCCAAACCCACTGCCAATGTTTTTGAAAACACCCATGCCAATAGCGGCAATTAAGCCAAAAAGTGCAACTCACGCAAGTGAAATAGACGCTCCGACGATCGAAACTATAACTCCAGCTTTATATGTTCCTTCAAATTTTGTTTTATTCATAAAAACCTCCCGAATTTTTATTTTTATTAATCTTACGATCTTGAATTTATCTTATATTAATAACTATAAATTACTTAAAAAACTTAATTTTGCTTTGAATCTTTCTTAATTTGGGCATATTTACGGGGATATTCTTTAGGTGTTTTGGCCTTTTTTTGATAAAACAAATTGGTTCTGCTACCAAAACCAACATCAACTAGAACTTGTTTTTGAACAAGTTCTAGTTTCATTTTTTGATCTTTATTCCCCATATTTTTGATTTCTTCTTCAGCTTTAGGACCTTTTAATAGGACGAAATATCCATCAATTTTGAGCATTTGCACACCGATTTCTAAAATGATATCTAGATAAGCAACTGCTCGTGAAATGACCAGATCAAATTCTTCTTGATGTTCAATTGAAAACACTTCTGCTCTTTGATCAACAACATCAATATCTTTTAAATTAAGCAAATTAATCAGTTGTTTTAAAAATAAAACTTTTTTATTATTAGACTCAATTAATGTGATTTTTAAATTCGGAAAAAAGATTTTTAAAACAACTCCTGGAAATCCAGGACCAGTTCCAATATCGGCAATCGTTTGATTTTCCAAATTAATTTCTTGAGTGAATAGTAATGAATCCAAAAAATGTTTTTCAAAAACTTCGTTTTCAGAAGTGATTCTTGTTAGGTTATATTTTTCATTTTCTGAAACCAGAAAATCATAGTATTGATTTAATTGTGTTTTGATTACATCTGTTAATTTTAGATTTTTATATTCATCAAAAATTTTTCAATTATTAAACATTTGTGTTTCCTTTAAATAGTGTTGGATAAGCTTTAATGAAGTAATCAACTCCAGAATAAAGACTAAATCCTGTGGCGATAAACATCGGAATTTGAACAACCATATTCAATCAACCATATTCTTGGAATTGGTGTTGAGGGAAAAATTTGTATGATAAAAAGAAAATTAAACTTAATCCAAGCATTTGGAAAGTTGTTTTTAATTTTCCTCAAATTCCGGCTGCAAGAGTTACTTGTTTTTTGCTTAAAATCATGCGGATAAAATCGACAAAGATATCTCTTGCAATCAAAATCAAAGCAATCCAAACAGGCAACATTCCTGTTCAAGCAAATAGAATTAACGTTGTATTAACTAAAAGTTTATCCGCGATTGGATCAAAAAATTTTCCAAAATCAGTTACTTGATTATTTTTTCTGGCTAAATATCCGTCTAAAAAATCACTCAAACTTCCTAAAATAAATAAAATTCCAGCAACTAGATAAAAGATCGAAATTTGATAACTATTATTGCCAATAAGAAGTGTTTCTGCTTTTAAATAAAAGCCTAACAACATTAAAATAGTTATAAATGGAACTAATATTAATCTAAAAACAGTTATTCTATTTGGTCAATTCATAAGTTCTCCTAATCTTGTTTAATTTTAGCATGAACAAAAAGTTTTGGATTATACCTTTGCAATTTCCTTTGATGATTTGTTTTTGAAAAGCAGTTTTTCTTGAATGAAATAAGAACCAATTCCCATCACAATTGAGAAAACTAACATGGTTGTAAAGACCATTCCACCAGTTTCAATTCATGGTTTACCTTCTAATAAAAAGGCGTTCGGGAAAACAAATGTAAAGATTCCAAAAAATGTAAATATGCACATGGCAACTGATGAAAAAATAGCTAACGGAACAAAATATTTTACTTTATCAACTTTTACTTTGTTGGTTTTTCGATTACGAACTGCTGCAAACACAATGGCTGAAATCAAGATAAATGAAAGGGCAGAAATCGCAGAAGCAAACTCTCCCATTAACGTTAATGGAGAATATCAAATATCGTTACTCTTCGCGATCATCTCCGGCGTGATAACTGTGTTTATACCATCTCATCCAGACGTCGCAATCGGAATAAAGAATCCCATCAAAATCATAATTGCATAAATGATGATCACCATCAAAGTTTGGGCTCAACTGGCTTTTTTAGGTGTTGCTTTGGCTTGGTTTTTACCAGCATACAACAACCCCATTTCTGTATCAGCTTGCACCCCAACAGACCCGATATATGTAAAGACATTAATATTTAAACCACAAATAACAATTAAAATCACATTCGAAATAATTCTTGCAGCATCAGCTGTGGCTTTACTTGGACTTCCTCCCGATAACATTTTTTCGAAAAGTTGTTGAATTGAACCATCTGGAGAACCCAAGAACAATGAAACCGCCATTAATGCGTAGAAGATTGAAACAAAGATCATTCCAAAGAATAAGGCTTTTGGCACCACATCTTTATGTGTGGCATCTTTTTGAGCATTGGCAATATAAATATAACCATCAAATGAAAACAGAATGGCTCCAAAACCACCGATAAAGGCGGTTTTGGAAATGGAAGTAGTCGATCAATGACTTCCTCCAGCTCCTCCATTTCACATCGCAGATGAATCACCAGTTTTATCAATTAAAATAAATCCTGCAACTAAAGCAATAACTAGGGGAATGAATTTAAAAATCGTTCCAAAAACTTGTAATATTTTATTATATTTAGGTTTATAAATTTGTAATAATGAAAAACCTGTCAAAATCGCAATTCCGGCAGCTAAATAAATTGATAATTGAGTCGCTGGACTAATAACAATTCCTAAAGCTTGAAAGAAATACATAATAAATGTTCCAACAAAAAACGCTTGAGTTGAAGGCACATACATGACTAAATAGAAAATTGCAAAGAATGAGGCCACCTTTCGATTAATAAAAAGTTTTGCTCAATTTCCAATTGTTCCATTACCAAAGTGTTTGGTAGAACTAGAAATCTCAATAAAAACTCTCACTGAGATCACGCAAACAAAACCGACAAGAACTCACAAGCTAATTGCAATAATTGGGTTTTGTGTTTGTTGTAATAACTCGTTATTTTTCATATAAATACCAGCACCCATCACAGTCCCGATAACCATTGTAAATAGTGTTAAAAATTCAAACGTTTTCGTTTTTGGTTTATTCCTTAACATAATCCATTTCCTTTCTTTGGTTTGAAGAAATAAATCCTTCAAAACCACCGTCTAGACCATTTTTTTTGAAAAAATGTTCTTGAATTAAGAATAAACTAAAAACAAAAATAAACAAACAAAAACAGATTATTGTGAATAAAAAGCCTTCAGAGTCGATTCATTTTTCATTATTATTGGGTAAAACGAAAGTGATAATTCCACAAATTACAAAGAAAATTAAGAGCATTGAAGCAATGATTGCAATCGGAATAAAACCTTTCATTTTGACAACTTCTACCTTGTTCGATCTGCGATTAAAAATCGAAGCGATTAGCACAATTCCGATCATTAAGAAACCAAAAGTTGAGATCGCTGTACTGATTGTGTTGATGAAAGCTAAAATATGGTTTGTTGTAAATCTTAAATATTCTGGAACACCTAATTGTTGATGCGAACTTGATCAATTTTCATAATTAGTTGATATTCCCATTCAATTTCCTCTTGGAACTAAGGCCCCCATTAAAACTATAAATGTGAAAAAGAAAATTGTAAAAATGGAATGAACAATCCCTGCTTTGACAAATGAAACATGCTTGTTATTTGTGTAAATCAATTTAGCATCAACATCAGATTCCAAACCATTGATTGCGACCATTGAAAAAATATTAATTCCGAATAGACAAATAAACATCAAAATGATATTTGAAACAATATTTGCAATTGTGTTTGCATTTTCTGAACCAGAAATTGCAAATAATTTGGTTAATAACTGAACAATGCTTCCATCAGGTGATCCCATAAACAACGAAATTGCCATTAACACATAAAATATAGTCACAAAAACAAGTCCAAATAATAATGATTTTGGAACAACATCTTTAAACTTGGCACGTTTTTGTAGATTGGCCATATAAATAAAGCCATCAAAGGCAAATAAAACCGGACCAAAACCACGAATGAAATTTTCTGGGGCGAAATCAGAAGTTGATCACATGTTGCCTTCAAATCCACCATTTTTAATTGATGAATCTGGTCCAATTAAAAAGAAACCAGCAAACAAAGCAATCACTAAAGGAATAAATTTAAAAACCGTTGCTACAATTTGAAATTGTCTTCCGATTTGCGGTTTAAGCATATTTAATAGGTTAAATATCAAGATGAAAACAATTCCACAAACTAATAAAATAATTAGTTGATTGTTGGCAGAAAGTGGTTGATTAATCGATTTGAAAAAGTAAGCAACTAAAGCTCCAGCAAAAAGCGATTGGCAAATTGGATAATATAAAACTGTATAAACAATCGAAAATCAGCTTGCTGTTTTTCGATTAATAAACATCTTCGCTCAAGTTGGAACTGTCCCATTTCCAATATGGGTGGTTGCACTAGAAATTTCAATGAAAACATAGACAATCATGATACAAACCATCCCCACAATCAACCAAGAAATAATCGCAATGATCGGGTTATGAGTTAATTGCAATAACTCGTTATTTTTCATGTAAATACCAGAACCAATCACAGCTCCAATCACCATGATAAATAAGGATAAAAACTCAAACGTTTTTGCTTTTGGTTTATTGTTTGACATGGTTTATGTCCTTTTTATTTCCATGAGAAACAAAACCATCAAAACCACCGTGAACACCGTTCTTTTTAAATAATTGTTCTTGAATCAAAAATAAGATTAAAACAAAAACTAATAGAGCAATGAAAATCATTGTAAAGAAGAAACCATCTGATTCGACTCAAAACTGACCTTTATCAGGTAATGCAAAAGTGATAATTCCACAAGCCACAAAGAACAATAAAAGAATTGAAGAAACAATTGCGATTGGCACAAAATGTTTCACTTTAACAACTTCAACTTTTTGAGTTTTTCGATTAAAGATTGAAGCAATTAATAGCACTCCAACCATCGAAAAACCAAAAGTCGAAATAGCTGTACTTACTGTGTTAATAAAAGCTAAAATTTTATCAGTGGTAAATCCTAAATAATCTTGAATCTGTTTACCTGGATTTAACGCTGATCAACTTTCAAAATTGGTTGAGATTCCATTTCAATTTCCCCTTGCAACTAATGCTCCCATTAAAACTAAAAATAAGTAAACAATAATTGTAAAAATTGAATGAATAATCCCAGCTTTGACAAATGAAACGTGTTTATTATTTGTATAAACTAATTTAGCATCAACATCAGATTCCAACATATTGATTGGGACCATTGAAAAGATGTTTACACCGAATAAACAAATGAACATCAAAATCACATTTGAAACAATATTTGCAATTTTTTTGGCATCTGCAGAACCAGAACTTCCAAATAATTTAGCTAATAATTCAACAATACTTCCATCAGGTGATCCCATAAATAATGACACGGCCATCAACACATAAAAGACGGCCACAAAAATTAGTCCAAACAATAATGACTTGGGTACAACTTCTTTAAATTTTGCCTTTTTTTGAGCATTAGCGATTAAAATAAAACCATCAAAAGCAAATAAAATTGGACCAAAACCTCGAATGAAATTTTCGGGGGCAAAATTTGAAGTTGATCAAGTTCCACCATCCATTCCAGTGGTGTTGATTGATGAATTTGAATCAAATAAAAAGAAACCAGCAAACAAAGCAATTACTAACGGGATAAATTTAAAAATGGTTGCGACAATTTGAAATCGACCTCCAATTTTTTGATTAAACATATTCATTAAATTAAAAATAAGAATAAAAATAATTCCACAAGTTAACAAAATAATCAATTGGTTATTCGCAGATAGTGCTTGATTAATTGTCTTAAAAAAGTAAGCAACAAAAGCACTGGCAAAAAGCGCTTGACAAATTGGGTAGTATAAAACTGTATAAATAATTGAAAACAAACTAGCTGTTTTACGATTAATAAACATTTTGGTTCAAGTCGGAACTGTTCCATTACCCATGTGCATTGTTGCACTTGAAATTTCAATAAAAACATAAACGATCATGATACAAACCATCCCGACAGCCATTCATGAAATAATGGCGATGATAGGGTTATGTGTCAATTGTAATAATTGATTGTTTTTCATATAAATACCAGAACCAATGACAGTTCCAATAGTCATGATAAACAATGATAAAAATTCATAAAATTTTGCTTTGTTTTTAAACATTTTTTTCTCTTTCTAATTATTTGGTCAAAAAATAATTATTTTGATTGTACATTATTTTTTTATGTATGAGACAAAATGTCAAAATTTGTTTGTGTTCTGGTTTTTGAAATTTAATATCATTGTTTAAAAAGCTTTTTATATCCAAATTTTGAACACTCTCCAAGAACTCATGTCATCGCAATTAAACCAAGTAAAACTAATAATCAATAATTATTTGGTTGTTCAAAATTTACAACATGAGCGATTGGATGGATGTAGGTAATTAAGAATGAAAGACCAATAAAAAATACCATTCCCAAAACAAGTTGTCACGAAGGTCGTGATTGAATTAAGGAAATTTTTTCTGTGCGATAAACCAAAATTAACATCATATGTGTGATCATTGATTCTAAAAAGAATGTCGTTTGAAAGCGTTGAATTGCCCCATCAACTCCATTACTAATTTCATTGAATAACCCCATCCCATATCCAATAATTAAGAAGTTGATTACACTAATTATTGTGGCAACTATTCCATTTCAAAATGCAAAAACAATGATTCTATTTGCACTTCATTTTTTGGGATGTTCAATAGAAAATTTATCCACTTTATCGAAAACAAAAATCAAATTCGCAAAATCATATAATAGATTTTGCAATAATAATTGCACAGGTTGCATGGCTGTAAATTTTGAAAATCAAATTGAAGAAATAATTAAAGTTAACAAGAGACCAAAATTAGCTGCGATTGTGATGTTGATATATTTAATGGCATTGGTAAAAATTTCTCTTCCTTTTACAAAAGATTTTTCCAAAACTGCTAAATCTTTTTCCAAAAGAATTACTGAAGATGCAGATTTTGCCAAAGAAGTCCCGTTGTTAACAGAAATCCCAACATCAGCTTTTTTAAGTGAAACCATGTCATTAACACCATCTCCTAAATAAGCAACACTAGCATTATCTTTGGTTTGTAAAATTTCAATAACTTTAGCTTTTTCAATTGGTGAAAGTTTTGCAATGATGTTGACAGTTTTTAAAGCTTCACCCATTTCATCATCATTCATTTTAAAGAATTCATCACTATTTAACGCAATTGGATTTTGGATTTCTAAAGTCTTGGCAATTTTTAAAGCAACTTCCTTAGCGTCACCGGTTAAAATTTTTAGATCAATATTATAATCATGAATTAATTTAATTGCTTCTTTGGCGTTTGGTTTAATTGTTTCTTCAAACAACATCATTCCTTCATAAATTAAGTTTTGATCAACAATCTTTTTACTTTTGTTGTTTGATCCAATAATTAATGTTCTGAAACCTTGTTCTGAATATTCTTTAACTTCTTTCAAAATTTGATCAATGTTTTTTTGCGTAATTTTTTTGACTTCATCATTGATTCTGATGAAGTCAATATGTCTCAACATTTCATCAACACTACCTTTTGTAATTTGAAGCAATTCTTGATCGTTTTGAACTAAAACACTCGCAATTCTTGACTCATGATCAAATGGTTTATCTGCTAATAAGTTATATGTTTTATTATTTAAACAAGTTTCATTTAAAACTTTTAGAATTCCTTGTTCAATTTTGTTGGTCAAATTTTGTTGATTTGAAGCATTCAAATAAATCAATTGCCCAAGTTCATTAGACTGAATTCCATCATAATTAATTCACTTGTTTAAAGTTACTTCTTCATTGGTTAGTGTTCCTGTTTTATCCATTGCCAAAACATTAACACTACCCATGTTTTGAACCACAGATAAGTCTTTAATAACAACTTTATCTTTGGCCATTTTTTTAGACCCTAATTGCAGGTTTGAAGAAATGATCGCTGGCAGTGCTTCCGGAATTAATGAAACTGCAATTGTCAAAGCAAAAATTAATGCTTGGATTCAACTATTTTCTTGACCTCCCAAACGAAAACCAGTTGTCAAAAGAATCACTGGAATCATTGCTAAAATTGAAATAACCAAAAGTTTAACAACTTTAGCTAGTCCTTTTTCATACTCAGAAACCGTTTCTTGTTCTTCAGCCATTGTTGAAATGGAAGCTGCATAATTTTGGATCCCAACATTAATCACGACTCCAAGCAAACTTCCTTCAGTTACTGTTGTTTGAGAAAAAGCAATGTTTTGCATTTCAATCATTTTTTTACCAGTTTTATTTTCACTAAACTTAGCAACAGCTTCGCTTTCTCCAGTTAAAGAAGATTCGTCAAGCATCACGTTTTGACTATAGATAATTCTAATATCTGCTGGAACAACATCTCCTGCTTGCAAAAATATCACATCTCCAACAACTAACTCAGACTGATCTAGTTTTTGTAAATTGTTTTTAACTTTTTTAATATCAATATTGTTGATATCCATTTTTCCGTCATGAACCATGAAAGCATTTTCGATCATGTGGTGAAGTTCCTTATTGGATTTATAAGCTTTGTATTCTTGAAAGTAATCAACCCCACCTGCCAAAACGATCATAAACAAAATCACAAAAGCAGAAACTAAATCAATTGTTTGATGAGTTTTTAAAGCGTAGATTAAAATTTCAGCAATGGCGATTGCTAAAAGTAGAAGGTTAAATGGCTCGATTAAAACACTTAGGAGTTTTTTAAAATGATTAAATTTTTTATGAATAAGTTCGTTTTTACCTTGAACTTCTTGGCGTTGTTGTCTTGATGCAGAACTAACTCCAATTTCAACTTTTAAATTTTCTTCAAAATTTAAAAGTTTTGAATTAGCTAAGTCTAAAACTTTCTGTTCTTCTTGGTACCTTAATTCAGCAGTTTTCTTTTTCATTTTATGTCCTCCGTTGTAAAACTAATTATAAAATAAATTATAAGATTAATTGTTAAATTAAAATGTAAAAATATATTAAAAAATCTTAAAAGTCATATAACATTTTTGTAAATATACGATAGGGGTAGCATAAATTTTATAAACACTAATTGAACCTGATCTAATTAACAACTAGCGAAATAGGTCTGATCAGTTGTTTTAATTGTAAAATTTTTTCTAAAACTATAGTGGTTTTGATTACCTATCAAGTTTTTGGTTGATAATCTATCAAAAACTTTGGTTTATTGTGGTTTTATCGCATTATTGCCTTATTTTACTGGGTTTTTTGAACATTATATTTTTATATAAACCATTTGAAATCAATTGGTTGCGTGATTCTAATCAAATTTATTTACATATTTTAGCTTTATTTATTTTTGAATTCATAAGTATAAAAATAACTTAGATGTTTTGTGAGTTAGAGATACACTCTCCTAATATTCATTTTAATTCAAACGCTTATCAACACTATAACTGAACCCCAATTGAGATTTCATTATTTATAGACAATTAGAAATTAATCTTTAAAAAATTAAAAAAAGGACCTCAGTTCAACTAGTTAATGTTGAACAAGTTATATAATAAATATGTAAATACATGACAGAGGTAGCGCAAGCTTGAGAAACACTCTTTGAACCTGATCTAGTTAATACTAGCGGAGGGAGTCAGATTAGTTGTTTTTTCTTTGTCTCTCAAAAGGAGATTTTTTTATGCAAAAAGAAAAAGTACAAACTGTAAAACCAGTAGGTTTAGACGTAAGAAATAGGTTTAAAAAATTAAGAATTCATAAACCCTGACAACCATTAATAATTAAGATAGGTTTTGGTTTTTCTCTCTTATCTTTTCTCACAATACTGGGCTTATTAATTCTATTTAGTTTACTCAAAATGTCTTGAACCAACATCACAAACATTGAAGTTTTCGAAAATATCAAAACAATGACAATTGCTATTTTTACATTAAGTTTGGTTTTTAATTTGTTAATTACATTTAGTTGATTTTTAACTGACATCGAGCAAATTATGACCAACAAAATGCAGTTTATGCTTTTAAGTATTCTTTCAGGAGCAATTATTAACATCGGTATATTAATTTATATATTCAAAAAATATCAAGTCCAAAAAAGAAAAACAAGCATCACATGAAGGGGTTTTTGACTTAAATTAGGCTTCAGAAAATTAACAGTTTATGACATCGTATTATGTGGTGTTTTCACAGCTTTGACAATCGTGTTTGCCTATTTAGAACAATTCATGCCCGGGCTAGTTGGTGGGGGTGGATTGACTTTTAAATACTTAGGATTAATCATTCTAGGTGTTGCTATTTCACCAGCACTTTCAATTATTGTTGGGATTTGTGGTGCCTTACTTTCACTATTATTTGTCGGATCAACTTTGATCATTTCACCTTGATCATTTATTTTAGATTACTTCATTCCGATGATGATTCCTGGGATTGTAAGTATTTTAAGATTTACAATTACAACCAAAAAAAGTTATATCAATTATTTAAATTACATCATTGTTGGTTTTTTAACTTTTTTAGGAATTTACATTATTCAAACACTTTCTGGTTATTATATTTGAGTGGCGATGGCTGGGGGTCCGGCTTGAGGGAATAATGGAGTTGTTTATTCGGTTGTTTATAATGCCTTATCAATTTGACCATTTAATTATCCATTAACCCAAATCATAATGGTTCCAACAATTAAGGTTGCGTTGTTGGTTAATAAAGGAAAATTTTAGAAAAAAATTCAAAACTTTTTTCTAAAATTCTTACGATTTTTATTGCCAATCAAATCTTTTGGTTGATAATCAATCAACCACTTTGATTTATTTGTTTTTATCTTATTAATGCCTTATTTTACTGGGTTTTTTGAACATTATACATTTATATAAACCATTTGAAACCATTTGATTTGGTGGTTTTAATCAAATTTATTTACATGTTTTAATGCCTATTATTTTTGGGCTTATATACTGAGGTGCTTTGTGAACTTGATTCTTGTCGTCTCGATATTTTCTATTCAAACAACCACTTATTAAAACTATCATAAGTCTCAACAATTAAATTTTACTCATTATTCAACACTGGAAAATTTGTTTTTAAAAAGCCAAAAAACAAACATTACCTGCTCACTAATGTTTAGAAAGTTATATAATAAATACGTAAATATATGACAGAGGTAGCACAAGCTTGAGAAACACTCTTTGAACCTGATCTAGTTAATACTAGCGGAGGGAGTCAGATTAGTTGTTTTTTTCTTTGTCTCTCAAAAGGAGATTTTTTTATGCAAAAAGAAAAAGTACAAAATGTACAAACGGATTTACAAGAAGAAGTGAAACTTTTATTAAATTCACAAACAAATAAAGAAAAGTGATGAGTACATATTCATCCAATTCGTGAAAAACCTTGACTGTTAAAAATAGCTATGATTTGTTCTTTGATTACAACAGTTATGCTTTTAGTTGGATTGATCTTGTTTAGTGTGATGGAAATATCTTGAACTAATATTATCGATCCACAGGTTTTCGAAAATGTCCAAACATTTTCGATTATGCTATTTTCCTTTGCGTTTGCATTCGGAATTTTAATTACAATTAGTTGGTTTTTAGCCGACTTAGATAAAATACTTAATAATAAAATGCAATTCATTTTATTAAGTGTGCTTTCGCTAATGGTTATTAATATTGGAATCTTAATTTATGTGTTTGAAACAAATAAAGGAGCAAAAAGTAAAAGGCATTTAAGTTGAAAGTTATTCGGCATTAGAAAACTAACTATTCATGATGTTGTTTTATGTGGAATGTTCACAGCCTTAACAATTGTGTTTGCTTACACAGAACAATTTATGCCCCAATTACCAAATGGGGGCGGGATTGCTTTAAAATACTTACCACTAATTACACTTGGGGTAGTTTGTTCACCAGTTCTTTCGATTTTAGCAGGGGGTGCATCTGCTTTAATGTCGTTATTATTTTTAAGTTCTGGTTTAATCATTTCGCCATGATCATATTTATTGGATTACTTTATTCCAATGATGATCCCAGGGATGATTTCTATGTTGAAATTTAAGATTACACGCAAAAATGGTTACATTAGTTATTTAAATTATATTATTGTCGGTTTTTTCACTTTTTTAGGAATTTATATTGTTCAAACAATATCAGGATATTTTGTTTGAGTAGCTGCTTTTGGACCTAGTTGAGGAGATAACGGTTGAGTTTATTCAATTATTTATAATGGAATTTCTGTTTGGGCATTAAGTTATCCCGTTAATCAAGTTTTAATGGTTCCAATGATTAAGATTTCATTACTGATAAATAGAAAATAATTTAAGCTTAAAAAAACAAAAAACACAAATTCGATTAGAGGGTTAACCACTAATTGAATTTGTGTTTTTCACTTGGTATTAAAGAGACATGATTGTTAGACTAATAAAAGTTTTTTGACCTTCCAAAATTAATTTGATAAAGAGGCCAATTTCTATTTAAGAAGTTAGAATTTGATATAATTTATTCGCAATTTAAAGTAACTAAAAAGTTGCAAGAGGTAAATTAATATGGAAAAAAATATTGATGCTTTTGATTTTAATCAACCAAAAAAAATAACAAAAAAATGATATCAACTTTCAAATAAAAAGATTGCTAAAATCCTTGATACCAATTTAACAACAGGTTTAACCATTCAAGAAGTCGAACGACGTTTAAAAATTTACGGATTGAATCATTTACCGCAATCTAAAAGACACAATTTTTTGCTTGTTTTTTTAAAAACATTTTTAGATCCATTATGTGTAATAATGGCTCTGACCGGTTTGGTCACAATTATTGCTAATTCAATTGAAGAAAAATTTTCAATGCCCGATATTGCGGGATTATGTGTCATCGGGATAATTATTCTTACAAACTCAATCATCTCCACTTATCAAGAAATGAAATCGCTCAACTACATTTCTTCATTGGACACAACACAAGATACCTTTGTTTCTGTTTTAAGAGATGGTGAAATCCAACAAATCAATCCAATTTTTTTAGTTCCTGGGGATGTGGTGCATGCTAAATTAGGTGAATTTATTCCAGCTGATTTAAGAATTATCAATGAATCCGTTTTAAAAATAGATGAATCATCCTTAACTGGCGAATCAGAACCTGTGGAAAAAATTGCTACAATAATCAAAGCAGACAATTTAATTATTTCAGACCAAAAAAACATGGCCTTCATGTCAACAATGATTTTAGAAGGAAAATTAGTTGGCATCGTTTTAAAAACAGGAACACATTCTGAAATTGGAAAAATTGCTTCTAAAATTACAAAATCAGAGTTTATCAGAACACCTTTGGAAAAGAAAACTAAAGGTTTGACGATTCGAATTGGAATTATTGCCTTCATTTTTGGTTTAATTTTGTTGCTTTTTTCTTTTTTTATTCGAAATCAATTACCAGAAGATTTGAAATCATGAAGTACATTATTGTTATTGGCTGTATCTGCTGCAATCAGTGTGATTCCTGAATCATTAACCATTATTGTGAGGTTATGCATGACCATTGCTACAAAAAAACTTAGCAAAAATAATGTTGATATAAAAAATCCAAAATCAATTGAAACATTGGGCAATGTTAATGTTATTTGTTCTGATAAGACAGGGACATTGACACAAAACAAAATGGATATTGATCAATTTTTTGTTGATTTAAAAGCTGAAAAAGACCCTAGTGTAATTACTAATAATAAGCATTTTTTAAATGCTCTTGCTTTGTGTAATGATGCAGTTTGTGAAAACACAGAAATTATTGGAAGTGCAACCGAAGTCGCTATAATCAAATTTTTGATGAAACAAAACTTTGATTATAGAAAACTTAGAATAAATCACCCTCGTGTTGATGAAATTCCATTTGATTCAAAACGAAAAATGATGACAACAGTTCATCAAGATAAAAATGATTTAATTTTATATACAAAAGGAGCATTCGATTATCTTTTAAAGCACTCCACAAAAAAAATAGTTAATGGCGTTGTTAGTCCTTTAACCAAAAAAGATAGAAATTTAATTCAAGAACAATCATTCAAATATGCACAACAAGGTTTAAGAGTTTTAGGTGTCGCTTACAAACATTTAAACTCAGTTTATGAAGAGTATGAAACTGATTTAATTTTTATTGGTGTCATAGGAATTATTGATCCTCCACGTCCAGAAGTGAAAATGGCTATTGAAAACGCCAATAAGGCCGGGGTTAGGGTCATTATGATTACCGGAGACCACAAGATTACTGCTCAAGAAATTGCCACAAGATTAGGGATTTACACAGACTACTACAACCAAGTTATGGATGGGGCAGAATTAGACACTCTTTCTGATGAAGAATTGGCTGAGAAAATAAAAACAACGAATGTTTTTGCCCGAGTTAGCCCTGAACATAAGGCAATTATTGTGAGAATATTGCAAGCCAACAACAACATCGTTGCAATGACAGGGGATGGAATTAACGATACTCCAAGTATCGTTAAGGCTGATGTTGGAATTGCCATGGGAATTAACGGAACTCAAGTGACTAAAGAAGTTAGTGATGTCATTTTAAAAGATGATAATTTTAAAAGTATTGTTTTTGGAATTCGTGCCGGAAGAAATGTTTATGAAAAAATTAAATATTCAATTTCATTTTTAATCGCTGCCAACATTAGTCAAGTTCTAACAATCTTATTTATTTTATTAATTAATAAAGATATTGCTTTGATTTCAATCAATATTTTATTTCATATTTTAATCATTGAAACAATTGTTGCGATTCCCATCGGAATGCAATATGATCGCAAAGGAGTTATGTTTAATCCCCCACCAAGCCATAAAAAAGAATCGTTGCTTAAAGGAATTAAAATGCAAATTATCATAACAACAGTTTTTAATGCAACATTTGCAGTTTTAAATTATGAAATCGTTAAACTCTTCAATGCGCCTCAAATATTTTCTGAAGAATTTAGTAAGACCGGTGTTTACATGACAATTATGATTTCCCCAATTCTTTACTCGCTTTTATTTAATAATTTCTTTTTACCAATTAATCATGCAGGGGTTGTCAAACCCGTCAAAGAAAAATTTAGCTTAAATAAACGTTTACTCTTTTTTTCTTGCCTTGCTTTAATTATCACAATTATAAGTTTACTTCCTGTGAAAAAAATTAATGATTTTTTTAATTTTAAAACCATCGATCTCCCTTGAGAGTTGCTTGCAATTTTTCTTGTAAACACTCTACTAGTTGTTCCGTGCATTTGATTTAGCTACCAGATTTTTTTAAAATCTAAAAATTTGTGATTCACAAAAAAGTCTAAAAAAATAGTTATAAAATAGAATTAAATCTTCAAAAATCATAAATTTTTGGGATTTAATTCTATTTTTGATATATTCAAATTGATAGGTTATAAAAAATAAGGGGTATTCTTTTATGAAATTAAAATTATTTTTTAAACAATCATTCAAAGATCTAATTGTCTATTGACCCCTTTATGTAACCTTTACATTATTTTTAGCATTTGCAATTTCTTTGTCATTGGGTTTAATTTCCTTTATTTCCATGTTTGGAAAAGATATCGAAAGTTCATTTGGTTCAAAGTATAATGCAAATGCTCGTTTTGTTGCTCAACGCTATACAATCCCTGAAGAAAAAGAAAAAGCCAATGAAGATTTTTTCCAAGAAGAAAAATCAACACTTCCTATTTATAATTTCTTTTATGATGCAATCAATTTCGAAAATAAAGAGATTTGAGAAAAAATAAAATCACTATCTATAACTCATGACTCAATCACAACCGCAGAAGACCAAAATAATCCAGTTCTTAAATTTATATACAAATATTTTGCTAATAATGGTGGTAACATTGTCCGATTAAATGAAAGTGATGTTAGACTTAGTTCTATTTCAAATATTTTTCATACGCCGAGTCATCAACAGATGGTAAAAAATGTTGACATATTGAATAAAATTGTTGATTACATATCACATATTTTTAAAGCAAAATTCAAAACCAATAATATCCAATCGGCTTTTATTATTGATCAATATTTGAAACAAGATTTGAAAACCGACAATGGGATAGATAAATTTTATTTTCAATTTATTCATCAATCAAAAGGAAACTTAAGACTTGAAAATATGTCTCAAAAAATTTCTTTAGACTCATTGGTGACAAATGAAAAAATGGGTGATATTCACCAAGGTTATTATGGAAATAAAATTCTGGAAAAAATTTCAGATTTAAAAAACCCAGAGATGAAAATACCTAATTATAAATTATTTTGAAATAACCAATTCAACAGAATAAATTTTCAAACATCAATTGATTTTGAAAGTGATCAATTTAAAAATTATCTTGATAGAACCAAAGAAGAATTTGGAATGTTTTTTTACATGCAACCAAAAAGTGCGAATGAAGCCAATTTTAAATTGGGAGAAAAATACAAAGTATTTGTCGGAACTGATGAAAAAAGAAAAACCCATGAATTGCTTTATGCAGGAACCATTTTAAATCCCGATCTTTGATATCTTCCAAATGAATGAGATTTTTATACCCCAGCACAAACTATAAATAAAATATTTTATGAAACATCAGCAGAACAAAACACAAATACTAATCAAACTGAATTTCAAAAATATTGAAATTCAGCTCCAAACGCTATCACCAATATAATTTATTTACTCTTTCCAAATAGTAAAAATACAAAAGAAGGACAAGGTCATTTTTCAAATTGATTTGAAACCTATTTAATGGAACATGTAAACGCTAATGGAAATGCACCAAAACTTCAATCAGCAACCGTTTGATCAGATACTGATACCAACACATCAGCGTTAGTCATGTTGAGAGTTTTTATTGGGATTACAATCGTGATTGTTGTGATTGTTTTGATGTTACTTTTCTTGATTTTCTTCTTTATCAGCCATCAAATTATTTTGTTGCAGCAAAAAAATTTATTTTGTTTAAAATCAATTGGAATTAGGAATCATGAATTATCAACTTTAACAACGTTTGCTCTAATACTCCCGACTTTGGTCAGTTTTACTATCGGTATTTTTGGATCGTTGGCGGTCCAAAGCATCTTAATGGATATTGTCTATGAGTTTTGAAATTATTACCATAGTTTTTGAACATTTGGATTCGAATTTATTATTGCTTTTGTTGGTTTGATGTTGGTTTGTTTTGCTGGTTTTTTTATTATCAGCTTGCTGATAATAAATTCAGATGCATTAAAAATATCTGGAATGAGTGTTGCCAAAGGTATTTCGCATTTTCAAATGAAAATGAAATTTTTAATCAAAGGATGAAATCCTAAACTTAGACTTGGTTTTGCCTTTGCTTTCCAAAACGTTTATAAAAATATTGTTTCTTACGTAATTTTAACTTTCTCATTTGCTGTCTTTTTATTTTCCTTTCAATTTAATAGCTCAATTAAAATTTTTAATAATGCTCCCGAAATATGAAACGCACCTTATAAATCGATAAAGCTTAATCACTCATTGCCTTTATTTAATATTGAAGACAAATTAATTGATTCATATAAAACTATTGATGTGAATGAAATTAAATATTTCAAACCACTAGACAAAGATTTTTGAACTAATCCAACTGGTGGCACTGTGCTTGAAAAATTGAATAAAATTGAAGATATGAAAAGCACATATATTCCCAAAGAAACAGTTCTTTGATTTCTAGATGAAGTGATTAAAAAGCCGAAATATTATGATCAAATCTTAAGTCAAGCAAATTCATTTTTTGCAGAATCTAATCTTGCAAAAAACACTCAAAACAAAAATCCGTTCAAAAGTTTTATTGATCAATTGCTAACATTAAGGCTTCAAATTCCTTCGTTTAAAGGTATTAATATTATGTTTGGAAATGTGGTTGGTTCGATTAACCAAAAAACGATTCCAGAAGGTAAACAAAGAGGTATTTTTACGACTAGAGGATTTGATCGAAAGGACAGTCTTTATGTTGATTTAATTGCATTTGAAAATGATGAAGAATCAAAAAAACATTTCGAATACAATGTTGCAGAAACAGATTCAAATGTTGATACAACATTTGAATCTAGTCCCGTTTTAAAAGTTGGCATTTCCAATTTTTATGCCAAGCGAGCTAATTTAAAAGTTGGAGATCAAAAAGATATTGGAGTCAATATTGGTTTCAAAACAGATAAAGGTGCGATTAAACCCATCGCACACAACATAAAATTAAAAGTAAATAAAATAGTAAAAAACACTCTGAGCAAAGAATCTTCTATTTATGTACCTCAAAAAAATTTATTTGCTTATCTCGAAAAAATAAATCGAGATAAGCAAATTATTAGTCAAAAATTTGGTCAAATTGTTAAAGATATGAAAAAAGCTGAACCTGTTTATATTAGCAATTCTTATTTTTCACAACAAAATCTTCCGATGCAATTAGAATATTTTACATTACCGATTTTTCATTCTAATGGTGAGAAGATTCAAGATTATTATTCAAAAAATACTTTTGAAAGGTACCTAAATAGCATCATTAAAAATGTTTTAATATTTAGTGTCGTCACTCAAAAAATGGAAGAAGTAACACAAGGATTTGCTGGTATTTTGAAAATAGCAATTTTTATGTCTTCTGCAATTGCAATCATTGTTTCTGTTTTAGTAACCATTCTGATTTTGTTAGAAAATAGAAGAACAATTCTCTTATTTAAAACAATCGGGTATCGAAAAAGTGAAATTAATAAGTATTTAATTAGCGGATATTTTGTCTCCATGGCGTTTGCGGTTTTAACCGCGATTGGAATTGTGTGATTTTTATTAGAAGTCATGAAGAATGACATTGCAAGCTTGTTTTGATTCAATCTTGAATTATCATTTACGTGAACCCCAATGTTTATCGCGATTTTAATTACTTCTATCACAGCATTTTTCGTCTTAATCAATGCCGCAATCTCGACATACACCAAAAGACAACAACCTAAACACACATTTGAAGATCTCTAGTTTCTTAAATGTAAAAACCCCAAAAACACATCGGTGATATGTGTTTTTAGGGTTTTTTTGATAAAATTTAATCAGAGAAAGCCTTTTTTATAAAAAAATAAGTGAGGTGATTTAATATGCGATTGAAGTTATTTTTTAAACAATCAATTAAAGATTTTATTGTGTATTGGCCATTATACTTAACCTTTACTTTGTTTTTAATCATTGGCATTTCCTTATCTTTGGGTTTGACTTCGTTTGGCTCCTTATTCACCAGTGATCTTAAAAATTCAATCGGTCTAAAGTTAGACAAAAATGCTAAGTTCACTCCAGAGAAGTATTTGGTTGGACCACCACAAGAACACAGCTCAGAATTAGAAAATCTTTTTGCCCAACAAGAACCAACTACACTACCAATCTATAATTTTTTTCTTGAAACTATTGAATACACGAATAACAAAAATGTAACCAATCAAAACAAAAAATTTGATATCTCAAAAGTACCACAAGACATAATCAAAACAATCTATAAATATTTTGCTTATCACGAAGGTAATATCATTCACATCAAAGATGATATTGAAACCATCCCATACTTAAATTTCTCATTAAATGAGGCTGAAATTGATTATGACCAGTTAAATAAGTATGTGGATTATATTCAATTCATGTTCAAATATAAATATAAATCTGCAAATGTTCAATCGGCATTTATCATTAAAAAATATGTTGAACAAAATGCAAAATCAGGAGAAGGTCTTCCTAAATTTAATATCCCAATTTATCGCGATCAACGTTTTAGTATAAAATTTGAAAACATTGAACAAAAAGTAACGTTGGAGACATTACTATCAACTAAAAATATGGGCGATCTCTATCAAGGTTATTATGGAAATATCCTTGCTGATGAATTAAACATTGCAGGAGAAATTCCAAACACTAGTAATCACGATGCGAAAATATTAAACTATCGTTTTTTTCAAAGTGATGAATTTAACAAGATTAATTACGTTAATACAATCAACTTTAAAAACAAAAAATTTAGTCATTATATTGATAAGACCAAACCAGAATTTGGGATGTTTTTCTATCTCCAACCAAGAACTGCTAATTGATTAAATTTAGAATTAGGTAAGAAATACAAAATTGGTGTTCTAACAAATAATTCCCAAATAAACTATGAACTACTTTATGCAGGCACATTTTTAAACAAGGATCTTGCTTGAAATAAAAAGACTTTTAACTTCTATTCTCCAATTCAAACAATCAATAAAATATTGTATGAATCAAACAAAGATGCAACAGAATTTACAGAATTTGGCAAATATTGACTATCATCAAAACCAATCTTTTATAACTCACTTTATTTATATTTAACAAATATTGATAATGTTGCAGAAGGTCAAGAGTTTTTTTCAAACTGATTTGAAAAAAACATGCTTTCACCCATTAAGAGCGATCATAAATTACAATCATCTGTTGCCTGAGCAGACACAGATTTAAATATGTTAAAAAGAACCATGTGAAAAATGTCGATAATTGTTTCGGCAATCATTATTTTGTTTGTTTTTGCACTTCTCTTTTTAACCTTCTTTTTTATTAGTCAACAAATTATTTTACTTAAACAAAAACATTTATTCTTTTTGAAATCCTTGGGAGTAAATAATTTTGAATTATCAATATTGAACACATTTGCTCTACTAACTCCAATTTTAATCGGTTTTACTTTGAGTATTTTTGGTGCATTAATCATTCAAAATACGATTATCAACATTTCATTTAGTTATTTAAATTTCTATCATTGTTTTTGAACAATCGACAATACTTTTATCATTGCTTTTATGGGCTTATTTATAGCTGGTTTTATTGGTTTTTTCACTATTAATTTCTTTATTATCAATTCCAAAATTTTAAAAATATCTGGCATGGGTGTTGCTAAAAATATTTCTAAAATGCAAATGAAGTTAAAATCAATGGTTTATAAATTCAATAGTCGAACTAGAATCGGTCTGGCTTTCACGTTTAAAAATATTTATAAAAATATCATTTCTTACATCATGTTAACGATTTCCTTTAGTATCATTTTCTTTTCATTTCAATTTAGTAATTCCCTGACAGCATTTTCAACAAGTTATGAAAAATGAAACGAACCTTATAAATCAATCAAACTTAACACAGCTCTGCCTTTATACAATTTGATTGAAAATAATGGTGAAAAAGAAGTAATTCCAGCATACGAAACTGTTGATGTTAACGAGTTAAATGCAATGATCAAATTAGATGATGCATTTTGAAATAAACCCAGCGAAATATTAAATGTTTTAACCACGCAAATGCACAATGCCTATATCCCCAAACAAACGGTATCTGATTTTTTAAATAGATTGATCAGAGATCCAGCCTATTATAACAAAATTAAAAAAATCATTGAATCTATTTTCCCAAAAAATCCAGTGGACAAACCACATATGAATGCTGATTCAATAATGAAATTAATAAATCGATTTATCTTATTGAAAATTGAAAATCCTCTCTTTGACGGAATGAACATCATGTTTGGAAAGGTTGTTGGTTCTTACAAGAAACCAAGTATCGAATCAGGAAGACAAATGGGGGTTTATGTTAATGGTTGAGACGATAAACTGTTGAACATTCGTACGAATTTATTAGCCTTTGAAAATGATGAATATTCTCAAAACCATTTTGATTATGGTTTTGATAAATATGGTTTGATTGAACGAACATCTTCAGACAATCGAGAATTAGAACAACAAAAAAATAGATGAGCAATCAATGCAAACGTTTCAAACACTTATGCCAAAAGAACCAAGTTAAACATTGGTGATGAGTTTGTAATTAATACAAATAATTTAGGACCGATCACATTAAGGTTAAACAAAATAATGCATAGTGATACAATTTTTGATTCTTATATTTATGTTCCTCAATCAAGTTTGTTTGAATATCTTGCCAAAACAAATTCTGACAATCCATCGCTTCAAGAATTTTTTGAGTCAATTGTTTCAAATATCAAACAACAAAAATATGTAAGTAATTCCTATTTTTCAACACAAATGTTGCCAATGCAGTTGGAATATTTTACATTGCCTATTTTGAATAAAACGGGTGCAGATGCTGGGTCTAGCATCTTTGATTATTATAAGAAAAATCTTTTTGAAGACTACCTAAATAGCATCAACCAAGGAATTATGATCTTCAATTTAGAAACTCGTCGTTTGGATACATTGATGACTTCATTAACTGGAACAATGAGAATTTCTATTATTGCATCAATATCAATCGCGATGATGGTTTCAATAATTCTGACAATTCTGATTCTTTTAGAAAATAAAAAAACAATTCTAATGTTTAAAACTATCGGATACAAAAAGCGTGAAATTAATCTCTACTTAATCAGTGGATATTTAGTTTCAATAACTCTCGGGGTTTTCACAGCCATCCTTCTTGCTTGAATAACTTTAGAAAAGGTAGTGGCGGAAATTATGAAAACATTGTGATTTGATATTCCACTAAATTTTGGTTGGGGATTAGGATTTATTGGAATTGTGATCGCATCAATTCTTCTCTTTTTCATCTTAATAAACTCAGCAATATCCTACTTCACAAAAATACAACAACCTAAATATGCTTTTGTCGATTTATAGCTTTTATCCATATAACCTATTTTAATTTTTGTGTTGATATTTTTACAAAATGGTGATTTGGGAATTTACCTTAGTTTTGATATATTATAAAAGAGAACTGTTTAATGCAAAAATAGTGCGGGGTATTGGTAATGAAGTTGAAATTATTTCTCAAGCAATCAATAAAAGATTTCATTATTTATTGACCACTATATTTAACATTTACTTTATTTCTAACTTTTGCAGCATCCTTATCACTTGGTTTAATTTCTTTTGCTTCATCATTCTTTAAGGATGTTGATGATTCTATTGGTTTGACAACATCCAAAAATGCCCTTTTCAAACCAGAACCTTATACAGTTATGGTTCCGGAAAAAGATGACTATACTCAACAAGAAAAAGAAGATCTACCAATATATCACTTCTTTCTTGACACTATCGAATACAACAAAGAAGGAGAGTTTTGAAATGGTTTAAAAAGGTTTAATTCCCCACAACTACCAGAAGAAAATATTAAAAATATATATAAATATTTTGCATCTAATTCAGGAAATATCTCGCATTTAAAGCAAGGATACTTAACAGAATTGGATTCTAATCTGGAAGTGATAAATAAATATGTTGATCATATAGCTTATGTGTTCAAATGAAAATTTAAAACCAACAATATTCAATTGGCTTTTATTCTTAATCAATATTTAAATAGCAACTCAACCAAAAAACAAATTGAAAACTTTTATTTTCAATTTTATCGTCAAAACGCTTTTAATGTAAAAATGAAAAATGTTCCTCGAAATGGATCGTTGGAATATTTGGCAACAAATGAAAAGATGGGTGATATTCATCAAGGTTATTACGGAGACGAAATAGTAAAACAAATCGTTAATTTTCCAGAAGGCGAAACCAAAATAACAAATTTTAGTTTGTTTCAAAGCAATGATTTTAATCGAGTTAATTTTCAATCTTCAATTAATTTTCAAAGCGAACAATTTAAAAATTATCTTGATAGAACCAAAGAAGAGTTTGGAATGTTTTTCTATCTCCAACCAAGAGTTGCAAATGATTTGAACTTAAAATTGGGAGAAAAATATTCTGTAAATACTTGGTATGCTGATCGTACAAAAGATTATCAAATGGTTTTTGCCGGAACTATTTTAAACCCTGATATTTGATACCGTCCAACTGATTTGCATCTTTATGTCCCTTTGCAAACTGTAAATAAACTATTATATGAGGTCAGAATACCTCACTTAAATAATTCATTTCAAAACTATTGAAATTCAGCTCAAAATGTTTTTAGCAACCAACTTCATTTGCATTTTGCAAATAAAAACAATGTCGAAGAAGGGCAAAAATATTTTTCTAATTGATTTGAAACAAATATGATGACGAATTTAAAACCTGGTCTAAACCGATCAGGACTTCAATCATCAACATTTTGAGCACATGAAGATCTGGGTTTTACAACGACTTCAATGATGCAGCTGGTTATATTGGTCTCAATCGTTGTTATTATTTTTGTCTTAATATTATTGTTTTTAATTTTCTTTTTTATCAGTCAACAAATTATCTTACTTCAACAAAAAAGTTTGTTTGTCTTAAAATCCATGGGAATAAGAAATTATGAATTATCAATATTAAATACATCAGCATTAATATTTCCAACTTTAATAAGTTTTTCTTTGAGTACTTTTGGGGCATTAATGGTGCAAAGCATATTAACTCAGATGACTTATGATATTTTAAATTTTCATCATAGCTTTTGGACAATGGGATTCCCATTTATCATTTCAATTATCTGTTTGTTTGGAGTTAGCATTATTGGTTTCTTTGTTATAAGTTTACTGATTATGAATTCGGATGTTTTAAAAATATCTGGAATGGGTGTTGTCAAAAGCATTTCAAATGTTCAAATGAAATTAAAATTTTTCACAAGAAGATTTAACAGTAAGGTTAGACTGGGGCTTTCGTTTGCTTTCCAAAATGTATACAAAAACCTTATTTCCTATATAATGCTAACCCTTTCGTTTACAATCCTTTTCTTTGCCTTTCAATTCAACACCTCTGTCAATTATTTCAATTATGGCTATGAACAATGAAACGCCCCTTATAAATCAATAAAATTCAATCACTGATTACCTGAATTTGTTGAATATGAAAAAGAAAAACCAATAATTGATTCCTATCAAAATATCGATGTCAAAGACCTTGAAAAATATAAAAAATTAGACAAGGTTTTTTGAAAACAAGCACCAGATAAAATAATGGAAACATTAACAAATGGATTGGATAAGGCTTATATCCCCAAAGCAACAGTCTTAGCTTTTTTAAATAACGTTTCTGAAAACCCAAAAAATTATGAACAAATATTAAATCAAATGGATTCAATATTTGTTCAAAACAAAGGTTCTGAAACTTTTAAAATTAAGAACCTTTTAAAACCTTTGATCGATAAATTAATAAATTTCAGAAAACAATTTCCGACATTTGATGGAATCAATATTATGTTTGGTAAGGTTGTTGGTAGCCGCCAAGCTTCAAATGTTAATCAAGGCAAACAAATGGGTGTTTACGCAAAAGTTGGTGTTGATCGATCTGAAAGAACTATAACTTTTATTGGGTTTGAAAATGACGAATTTTCAAGAAGGCATTTCGAACACGATGTTAACAGCGAGGGCGTAGTTAAGAGAAAATTGATAAATGGTGAACAAACAACCCTAAAAAACCAGTGAGCTTTAAATGCAAGCATTAATAGTTCCTATGCTAAACGCAATAATTTAAAAATTGGAGACGAATTTGTTGTAAAAGTAAATGTTGGAGTTGGTCAACCTGATGGGTCTAATTCCGAACCAGAAGCAATTTATCATAATGTTATAGCGAGAGTAAACAAAGTACTCTACAGTGATAGTTCTAGTTTTCAATTTGTTTATGTACCTCAAGCAAGTTTATTTTCTTATCTTGAGAAAATAACTCAAGATAAGAAACATATTAGTGAAAAATTTGGCGAAATTGCAAAGAACATAAACCAAGCAAATCCTGTTTATGTGACTAATTCTTATTTTTCAAAATCAATTATTCCAATGCAATTAGAATATTGAACATTACCAATTTATAAATCAACTAATGGCTCGGATAAGGCTGGTTCTAATATTAATGATTATTATTTAAAAAATCATTTTGAATCATACATTAACAACGTTGGTGCTTATGTGATGATTTTTAGTAAAATGACAGAAGCTCAAATCATATTGACTAGACCATTATCTGGAATGATTGGTATTGCTATTGTGATGTCTGGAGCGATTGCTGTTCTTGTATCAATGTTGATTACAATTCTTATTTTGTTGGAAAACAGAAATACGATTTTATTGTTTAAAATCATTGGATATAAAAAACGCGAAATTAATAAATATTTAATTAGTGGTTATTTAGTCTCGATGATGTTTGCTATTTTAACATCTGTTGGTATTGTCTGGATTTTATTAGGACAAATGGGACCTACAATTCAAGATATCTTTTATTTCAATCTTGTAATATCATTTCAATGAACCCTTGGTTTTGTATTCCTTGTTATTACTTCATTGTTGTCATTTTTTATCTTAATAAATTTTGCAATTTCAACATATACTCGAATGCAAAAACCAAAATCACTTCTCTAGTTTAAGTCGTTGCAAAATGAATCAGACTATTTTAAAACCACACTTGAAATAATTTAAAAATTATCTCAAGTGTGGTTTTTATCTAAATTATTTGGTTTTAAAAATTCGATTAAAAATTTCTTTTGTGTGTCGAATAAAATATTGATCATCAAATAATGCATCAAATTCTTTTTGGTCAATAAAATCTAAAATGTTATTTTGTAACAAAACATCTTTTAAATCAGTTTTTTCTGCTCAAGCAATGGTGGTGCAATTTTGAATTAAATCATAAATTTTTTCACGAGTAACTTGATGATTTTGCATAATAATATACGTCAAAACACGTTGTGAAAAATAAATATTTTTAGCTTCCAAAATGTGTTTTTGCATTTGTTTTTTATTGATACTTAAATTTTGTAAAGTTTCATTCATTCTTCTTAAAGAGTAAACTAAAACATTGAAAAGATCAGGAAACATAATTCGTTCATTTGATGAATGAGAGATATCTCGTTCATGTCACAAGTTATTATTTTCAAATGACATAGTCACAAAAGAACGAATAAATCGTGATAATCCAGCAATATTTTCAGAACTAATTGGATTCTTTTTATGTGGCATTGAACTACTTCCTTTTTGACCAACACTAAATCCTTCAGCTAATTCATTCACATCACTGCGTTGAAATAATCTTATTTCTGTAGAAATTTTTTCTAAAGTTGAAGCAATATTTCCAAAGACAGAAATTAAAAACGCATGACGATCACGTTGTGTCACTTGGGTTGAAATTTTATCAATCCCTAACTTCATTTTCTTAGCTACAAACTCTTCGATTTTCAATTCTAAATTAGCATAGTTCCCCATTGAACCAGAAATTTTTGCAACTTCAATATCTCGTCTTGCTAAATTCAATCGTTGAATTTGGCGTTGAATTTCTTCGTATCATAAGGCAAATTTCAAACCAAGTGATGTGGGCTCTCCATACATCCCATGAGTTCGCCCCATGATTAAAACTTTTTCATTTTTCAATGATAAAGATTTTAATGTTTTTGCTAAATTTTCTAACTCTTTTTGAACAATTAAATTTGAAGATTTGATTAAGAAGTTTTGGGCTGTATCAACAACATCTGTTGATGTAATTCCTAAATGAATTCATCGACTTTCATTACCAATTTGTTCGCTTAACATTCTTGTAAAAGCCACAACATCATGTTTAGTTTCTTTTTCAATTTCTAACATTCTTGGTAAATCAATTTTGATTTTTTCTAAAACTAACAAGTCTTGTTTGGGCACAATTTTTAATGTTGATCATGCTTCAACAACATATTTTTCAACGTCCAATCAAACTTGATATTTATTTTGATCAGATCAAATTTTTTCAATTTCTTCAACGCTGTATCGACTAATCATCAAATTCACCTTTTAATAAAATTGTTTGAACACGATCTGGTCCAACTGAAAATCCTAAAAATTCAGCACCTGAATATTCCGCTATTTTGTTCATGTAATTTTTAGCATTTTCAGGCAATTCATCATATGAACGGACTTTAGTAATATCTTCTTTTCAACCTGGCACTTCAACATAAATTGGTTTACATCTTCTAAATTCTTGATCACTTGTTGGCATTGAAGTAATTTGTTTTCCATCAAGTTCATAAGCAATGCAAATTTTTAAATTTTCCTCATGGTCTAAAACATCAAATAGAGTTAAAAATAATTCATCAATTCCACCGACACGAATTGCATATTTCATTGCAACTGCATCAAATCAACCAACACGACGTGGACGGCCCGTATTTGATCCATATTCTCTTCCGCGTTCACGAATTCGATTTCCGGTTTCATCAAATAATTCTGTTGGCATTCCCCCAGTTCCCACACGAGTGTTGTAAGCTTTAGCAACCCCAACCACTTTTTGAATATGTTTATAGTGAACTCCACTTCCTAATGAAGCGTTGTTCGCACTTGTATTTGAACTTGTTACAAATGGATAAGTACCATGATCAATATCAAGTAAAATTCCTTGAGCCCCTTCAAATAAAACAAATTTTTGTTGTTCGATTGTGTCAGCTACTAATTCTCCAGTATCTAAAATATTATTTTTGATCACATCAAAATTTTTCATTAAATTATTATAAATTTCATCAAAAGTAAATTGAATATCTGATTCATATAAATTTTTCAAAATTTTATTATGAGCATCAACAGATTCTTTTAAAATATCTTTAAAATTTGGTTGTAAAACATCATGAACTCTAATTCCCATACGCGCTATTTTATCAGCATATGTTGGCCCAATTCCACGTTTTGTTGTTCCAATTTTATTTTCCTTTCGAAATTCTTCTTGTAGTTCATCAATTTTTAAATTGAAAGGCAAAATAAGGTGAGCGCGCCCTGATATAAACAAGTTTGATGTATCAATTCCTGCTTGGTTTAATCCTGCTAATTCACTGACTAATTTTTCTAAATTAACCACAGTTCCATTACCAATAATGTTTTTTACTTTCGGGTTAAAAATTCCTGATGGAACAATTGTTACTTTGTAACGTACTCCACCAAATTCAATCATGTGACCAGCATTATCTCCACCAGCAAATCGCACAACCATTTCTGCTTTTTGAGCAAAGTAATCAGTAATTTTACCTTTCCCTTCGTCTCCTCACTGAGTTCCTATTACGACCAGTGTTTTAAAATCTCTTTTCATTTCATACTCCTCTTAATTACTTTGTAATTATACCAATTAAAAAATATTTATATTTAAGAAAACAAAATAGTTGATGGGATAATAAACCAAAATTTCAGTTTAAATAAATGTTAATTATAAAATTCAAAAAATAGGCATGATTGCCTATTTTTTGATAATTGGATTTTGATTTTATTACTTAAAATAAAACCTTAATCATTTGCATATTGTGATTTTAAATAAAATAATAGCATTTGAATATCAGCTGGGTTAACTCCAGTAATTCTTGATGCTTGTCCGATATTTAAAGGACGAATTTTTTTCAATTTTTGACGTGCTTCTGATGCTAAATTAGCAACATTATCATAATTTAAATCGTTGGGAATTTGTTTTTTTTCAAGTTTATTAAAGCGTTCAACTTGTTCCAATTCCTTTTTCACATATCCTTCAAATCGAGCATTAATTGTAATTGATTGAATTTGATTAATTCTTAAATTTTGCATGCTCGGAATAAATGGGATCATTTCTTCAACTGGAATATTTGGCATTTTCATTAACTCATATCCAGAATATCCTTGTTTTAAAGAGATTTGATATTTGTTCAATAAAATTTCTGCCAATTCAGATTTTGGGGTAAATCTAATTTCTTTAAGTTCTTGGACTGCTTTTTCATTTTCATCTAAGTAATTTAAATATTCTTTTCATTCATCTTCTTGAATTAAACCAATTTTGTATCCATATTCTTTTAAACGTTGTTCGGCATTATCGTTTCTTAATAATAATCGGTGCTCAGCACGACTTGTTAATAAACGGTATGGTTCTCACACACCTTTATTAATTAAGTCATCGATCATCACCCCGATGTAAGCTTCATTTCTTTTTAAAATTAAAGGTTCTTTTTGATCAACTTGACGAGCGGCATTAATTCCCGCAATCAATCCTTGACCTGCCGCTTCTTCATATCCACTTGTTCCATTAATTTGACCGGCTGTGAATAAACCTTGAATTTTTTGAAGTTCTAAACTTGGTTTTAATTGCATTGGATCAATGCAATCATATTCAATGGCGTATGATCAATGTTTAACGCGCATATTTTCAAATCCTGGTAAACTTTTTAACATTTTTTCTTGAACATCAATTGGCATTGATGTTGAAAATCCTTGAATATATCAAGTGTCTAAATTTTTTGATTCTGGTTCAATAAAAATTTGATGTGTATCTTTTTGCCCAAAACGCACAACTTTATCTTCAAAACTTGGACAATATCTTGGTCCAATTGATTCAACAGTTCCAGAATACATTGGTGAACGATGTAAATTCTCTTCAATAATTTTTTTAGTTTCTTTAGTTGTGTGAATCAAATAACACATTTCTTGTTTTTCAATTGGGGTAAAGGTTTTTGTTGAAAAACTGAATGCTAATTTAGCATCAGTTCCAGGTTCTGGGGCTGCATTTGTTAAATCAACAGAATCTTTATAAATTCTGGCTGGAGTTCCGGTTTTAAATCTAAACAAATCAATTCCAAGTGCTTTTAAACTACCACTAATTCCTTTAGTGGTCATTTCTCCATTTGGTCCAGATTCAGTTTTTTCTTCACCTTGTAAAATTAATGATTTTAAATATGTTCCAGTTGTTAGCACAACTGTTTTAGCATAAATGATTTCTCCAGTTTGTAATTGAACACCAACAATCTTGTTGTTTTCAACAACAAGATCAATAGCAGCGCCCACAATTAAATCTAGATTTTCTTGGTTTTGCACCTTGTTAATCATGTATTTTGAATATTCTTCTTTGTCGGATTGAACACGTAGTGCTCACACCCCTGGTCCTCTTGATGAGTTTAATAGTTTGGTTTGTAAGGCAGTGGCGTCAGCGGCTTTTCCCATTTCTCCACCTAAAGCATCAATTTCTCGCACCACAATTCCTTTAGCGGGTCCCCCCACACTTGGATTACATGGCATCAAAGCGATTTTGTCTGTGTATAAATTAATTAAGCCTGTTTTTTTATGTAAACGAGCAGCTGCTAACGCAGCTTCGACTCCAGCATGTCCAGCACCAACAACCAAAACTTCATAGTTTTTGTTTTGCATATATAACTTCCTTTTAAAATAAGTCGGTATATCTTTGACATATACAATTAGTTGAGCTATTAATTCTTTGACAATAATAACTACATTTATTCTATACCTTTTCTGAAAATGGTCAAAACAAAAAATTAGTAATTAAAAGAAATTAAATTTATGCATTTTGAGTTTGGGGAATTGTAAATTCAACAATTGTTGATTTTGAATGCTTTTGTTCACCCTTAATTAAAGCTTGATATTTATTATCTTTAACTTTGTTGATTTGAAAAACAACAAAGTTAGGATTTAATTCTCGGATTTTTGAGTTTTTTTCAAGAATTGCTTTACGAATAGTTTCTTCTTTGGCATTAGGTAGTGCACCTAGGTTTTGGCCATTGTCTGAAAATAAATTTTTGAAAACTTTATATGTAACAGTTATGTGTCCTTTATAGCCCTTAAAACTATGCAGCATTGCTGATTCATTGCTAATTTGTGAAATTTGAAAATTATCATTGTTTAAATTTAAATTCTGATTGTTATCTCGAAAAGCATCTTTTATCGTGTTCATTCCAATATCTTCTAGAACGCCCAAGTCTCTATTAGACTCTGGAATTACTGTATCAATATCCTTCAAGTTGTTTAATTGATTATTAATTTCTGCTTGTCGATCACCATTATCGTGATGATCATGGTTCTCACATGACACAACGGTTGTCGCTGCTGCTCCAACAATTCCAATGCTTCCCAATAACGTTAGTATCTTTTTCATATCAACACCTCAAGAGCTTACACTCTTATAATTCAATTATATTTCCGTTTTGTTTTGTAAGCAAGAGGGGGTACTGACTTTTGCTAAATTTGAAATTTTAAAAAAAAATTATCATTTTCAAGCCATAAACATTAAAAAAGCACTCAAAAGTGTCCCTTTTTTATATATGATTATCTTGTAAGCATTTTTGTATTAATTTATCTTTTATTAAATAAAATCTATGCCCATAGATGTCTTTATTTTTAAATTAATACATTTGTTTACTTATGAAATCACCAATTCGGTTTTGATTTTTATTAAAGTTAAGGGGTCCAATGGAAATAATAAACAAAATAAAAGCAGAGATTGAAAAACACGAAACTATCATTCTACATCGCCACATTATCCCAGATGGAGATGCTTATGGCTCACAACTAGGATTAAAATATTTAATTAAAGAAAATTACCCAGACAAAGAAGTTCTAGCAGTTGGTTTAGACATTAACTACTTAAACTTTATTGGTTCAATGGATCGTAATGTTTCTGATGCAACTTATAACAATGCTTTGGTCATTGTTACTGATTGTGGAAACACCGAAAGAATTGATGACCAACGCTTTGCTATGGGTAATTTTTTAATTAAATTGGATCATCATCCTAATGCAACTCCGTTTGGGGATTTAATGTGAGTCGACACCAGCTTTACTAGCGCAAGCGAAATGGTTGGTTATTTAGCCAAGGAATTAAATTGAAAAATTACTCCACAAGCAGGAAGGATTATTTATCATGGAATTTTAACTGATTCAATTCGGTTTTTAATTGAAGCAACAACTCCAAGAACACTTGAAGTTGCTGCCCACTTATTAAAAAGCGGTTTTGATTTAAATGCTTTGCATTTAGAAATGTACAATAAAAAGTTTTCTGATTTGCAATTGCAATCAGAATTAATCAAAACCGCAAAACTTGAAGATGGAGTTGGACACATTATCTTAACTGATGAACTAATTCATCAGTATAGGTTAAGGTATGACGAAAATGGTAAATTTGCAAATCTTTTAAGTGGAATTGATGGCGTGGAAATCTGGATTACGTTTGCGATTCGTGAAGACCAGCGCTACCGTGTTGAATTTAGAAGCAAAAGATTTGCAGTGAATGGAATTGCTACCAATTGAGGTGGTGGTGGCCACAAATTAGCAGCTGGAGCGATTATTGATAATCTTGAACAAGCAAAAATGATTGTTCAAGAAGCAAAAGCATGAGTTAAAAAAGGAAAGGGTGAATAGTGATGAGTTTTTGAGATTTAAAAAGAAATAGAGTAGTTCAAGTTTTAGCAGCTCCAGTCTTAACAATCGCTTTGATTGTTTCGACAGGAGCAATTGTTAGTGCTTGAAAATTTAAAGATAACGCTGGAGTTGTTGTTGAATTAATGGGATTAAGACCCGATAAAGCCGAAGCATATAAATTTATTGCCAATAGATATAACAAAGCAAGAAGAGCGACGGGTGATTTAAAACATGAAGTAAGAGTCTTGGTGACACCAATCAATAATATCCAAAATGAAATTTCTTCAGGTCAACCATTGCCAAATTTATACATGGCATATGGTGATAATGTTGCTAAATTTGATGCCCTATTAAAATCAGTTGGTAGAGATGATGTCGCTGTTAATATGGCAGAAGCAATTAACTGAGATACAACTTATCAACCAAAAAAAGAAGAAGCTTTATATGATCGTGTTAAATATATCGAACCTTATGTTCGAAATAATGCAACCAAAGGGAATAAATTAACAGAAGGTAAGTCACTTGATGAAATTACTCATTCTAAAGGACTTAATAACACCAAGTTTAGACCACTTAAGGATTCGTTTATCCGTGAAGGAACATATGGAGAGAAATTGTACGTTGCACCAACTGCAAAATCAAGTATGAACGGAATCATTAATAACCGTCTATTTAAAGAAATTATTGAATTAATCATTGGTCAAAAACAAGAATGGGTAAATGTTGATAGTTATGAAACATTTAACTATTTAAAAACATATGGTGGAGACAATTTATCTTGAACTAATGTTCAAGATAAAGCCCAAAGTTCAATTGATGAAAAAGATGATTACAAATTAACTCAAGCAAATCGTTTTAGAAATTCTAATAAAAATTTAAAAGAACTTATTACAGATTTTTTTGATACACCAGAAATAACTAAAGGTGATGCTAATGCTTATATTGCTAATGCAATGCAAGATATGTCTGTTTTAGAAGTTGTTTTAACTGCCTATGCTAAATTACTGCACACTCAACCAAATAACAAAAAATTCCAACAAACAATCGGAATGGCAATTGATGATGAGTCAGGTTTCGTTTATGCAATGCAACAAAACCTGAAACAAAAAAAAGAAATATACGAATGAGACATGGCACAAAATAGTGGTCACACATTAAAATTAAATGATCAAACTGGGGCTGATGCTTTGAACCAAACAATTGATTTTTATCGACATTTTGCAAAAATATCTAAACTAGATTCACAAGCTGGATCAGCAGGAACTTCTGATCATGGTTATGGTGGTCTTGGAACCAAAGGACAAGATAAAGTTTATTACTCAGACAAGTGAGTTTGAGGAGGAACCTTAACTTACTATGGTTCAACTGCTGGAAATCCTTATTGAGCAAAACCCTTACCTTGAACAGGTCGAATTGAGGGAACATACAATGTTCCCAAAATTGAAGCTGGTATTGACCACACAAAAGATTTTTTCGAGGCATTAACTGCTAAAGACAAAACAAATATCGGTTATATCGAAGGGGACAAAATACAATGAACAGCAATTATTGAAGAAAATCCTAAGGATAAAAAACTTCAATTGGCCATTACTAAAAAGGGGCAAGTTACAAAAGGACAAGATAAGGCAAGCAAAGATGAGAAAGCTTATCTTGATTTATCAACAACTGAACCAACCAAAATTATCACAACTGGTTTTGCTTGAGTGTTAGAAACAGACATTAGTATCATTGCACCACCGGGATATGTTACCGAAACAACCCATTCAAAAAATGAACAAGAGGGGAAAGAAAAACCATTCAAAACTGTGCCCAACTTTGTTCAACAAGGTCCTGGAATAGCAATGTTCAAAAACAAAAATCAAAGCAAAAATGAAGTTGCAATTGATTTTTTAAATTACTTTTTACAGGCTCAAAATAACACTGATTTTGCTTTAACTTCTGGATATGTTCCATCAAATTATTATGCATACTTTACCAATGTTCAAAGTAATTCAGATAATGCTGGTGCTAAAATCGAAAACAATTGAAACCATTACATGAAATATATTAAACATGGGTTAGACGAAACAAAAGGTGGATACAATCCTAAAGAACACAATAAGAATGATTGACCTGCAAAAGTTAAACTATATCCAGCTAAAGAAGCTTTAAAAGAATTTGTTCTGGGTGTTGTTGATGGTAAGTTTAAATTTTGAACACAAATCCCATCACCATTTGGAGATCTAATGAGATTCCAGGTAATAGTTCCTTGAATCCATCAAAAATACCGTGTAACTGGAGCAGAACCTGAAACCAATATGACAAAAGAAAACTTTTGATCAACTGATAATATGAAAAAAATTGAAGTTTCAATTCGAAACATGTATCCAGTGGATGGAAAACTTGAATTAGAATCACAACTTGAAAAGAAAGAGAGCAAATAAATGAGTATTAAATTAAGAAACATCGTAATTGATTATGGAGAATCAATTGCAGTTAATGATATTTCACTATCAATAGAAACAGGTGAATTGGTATCACTTTTAGGACCATCTGGTTGTGGTAAAACAACAACCCTAAATGCTATTGCTGGCTTGGTTCAAACCAGCCAAGGACAAATTATTTTTGATGGTGTTGATGTAACTCAACGTTCTCCACAAAAGAGAAATATTGGTTTGGTTTTTCAAAATTATGCACTATATCCACATTTATCTGTTTTCCAAAATATTGCTTTTCCGCTTTATGAAAATAAAAAATTTAAACAAGAAATTATCAGACATAATAAGTTAATTAAATTGCAAATGCAAAATTTAAAGTTTTTTGGTTCATCAACAAAAACATCAAAATTCCAAGAAGAAATCTCAAAAAACATTCTTAAATTATTGAATGATATTGAAGACAAATTTGATAAATTGCAACAAGTAAAACTCAAAGAAATCCAAAAAATTTCAGATACAAACGCAATCAGCGTTTATGGAACTAAAGAATTAAATGCTTATAGATCTCGTTTATTTACCATTTGATTTGATCAAGCACGTGCCTTTGTTGAAACCCAAAAATACAATTTATTTAATAGCTTTTTTGAAAGTTTAAATGCAAATATTGGGTCAGTAAAAGCGACTTTAGCAGATTGAGATAAAGCATTTAATCTTGATTTAGTAATTTCACAAACTCAAAAATATGTTGAAATTGAATCTTTGGAAATTTCTAAATCAAAAATTAAAAGTATCAATGAATCTGTCAAATCTAATAAAACATTATTGGAAAGTGAGATTAAATCAATCATTAAATTTTGAAAATTGCATGGAAAACCACTTCAATGATTAGTGGATGATCAAACAAAAACAAGCATCTTCCAAAAACAAGAAAATGAATTCAATGACTGAACTCGCCAATTCCAAGAAGCGGTTGTTGCCTTGATGGAAAATAACCAAAAAGAGCAAAAGGCACTTGAAAAAATGTGAGCTAAAATTCTTGAATCAATCGCTTTGATTGAAGACCAAAAAGTTGAGATTGCTGAAAAACATAAAGAATTATATGAACAAAAGAAACACTTCCGACAAGAAGTTAAGAGTGCTGTTTTAGAAGTGGCTGAAAAAGTGGAAATTGTAAATCAATTGCACAAAAAACCATATGAACTATCTGGTGGACAACAACAACGTGTCTCAATTGCCAGAGCAATTGTTAAAAAACCAAAAGTTCTTTTATTGGATGAACCATTATCAAATCTTGATGCAAAACTACGTTCATCAACTCGTGAATGAATTAAAAAATTCCAAAAATCAACAGGAATTACCACCATTTTTGTTACTCATGATCAAGAAGAAGCAATGAGTATTTCTGATAAAATTTTTGTTATGAGTAAAGGTCAATTACAACAAAGTGGTAAACCGATGGAAATTTATAAAAAACCAGAAAACGTTTTTGTTGCTAACTTCATCGGAACTCCTTCAATGAACTTCATTGAAAAAACTAAAGTTGATAAACTTGGAAATGTAACATTTGGTGGTGTCTCATTTGGGCAAATCCAAAATAAAACTTACTTTAATAAAGAAGTAATTATGGGGATTAGACCAGAACATTTTGAATTAGCAAATTCAAAAACTAAAATTGAAAAAGCTAATTCAAAAGTTCTGCAAGCAACAATTGATAACATCGAAAAATTAGGACGAAGCGAGTATATCAAAGCTGTTTTAAAATTTAACAACCAAGAAATTCGTGTGATTTATGATGTGAAAAATATTTCATCAACAAATAATCAAGATATTGAATTAAATGCAATCAAAGGCAATATTTATATTTTTGATATTGAAGATGAGGGAAAATTGGTTGAGGTAATTTAACATGGCAATTACAAATTTAAATGACAAAATTAACCCCGATCAAAAAGTGGTTGTGGTGGTTGAACAACCGCTTTCAACCACCCAAGTTAACAAGAGTTTTAAAACTCGCTTAACTTCGATGAAGTCAAAAATGAAATCAAAGAAAATGAGCAAAAAAGATGACAATGCTTTAATCCAGTTGATTTGAATAACACCAGCCTTGGCGTTCATCGCTTTATTCATTTTCTTTTCAGCTTTTATTGTTTTTAAAAATGGATTTAATAAATTCCCTTTAGACATTAAATGAGAATTTACTTTCGATGTTTTTACAGCTGTTGCTCGTGATGAAACATTTCAAAGGGCTTTAATTAATTCATTAATGTATGTGGCATTTGTTGTTCCAATTGGATTGATCTTTTCAATCGGTGTGGCAAAAGCCTTATCAGCATTATTAAGCAAAAGAATGTTTTCATTTTTACAAGGGATCTTTTTCTTACCTTATGTAACAAGTGCAATGGCTGTGGCGATGGCTTTTGCCTTTATGTTCAGTTCAAATGATGCAGGTATTTTTAATAAACTCTTAGGCGCTTTTGGAATTAAACCAATATCTTGATTAGAAGACCCAAAATATGCGATTGTGACTGTTTTCATTTTTGGAATTTGAAGATCATTACCATTCCAAATCGTGATGTTAACAACAGCATTTATGCGTATTAATACACAATATTATTCTGCTGCAAGTGTTGATGGAATGAAAAAATGAAAACAGTTTTGAAGAGTAAGCATTCCCCAAATAGTTCCAACAATTATTTACTTAGTCACCGTTGGAATCATTGGTTCCTTTAAGGCATTGCCTTTAGGATTGTTTGGTTCTGAAAAGAAAGCTGAATCAGTCAACGCTCAAACTATTGTTTTTTGAATTTATGACCGTACAACCGGAGCTGGGGGAATTCAATCCAATCAAATGGCTGGGGCGGCATCAATTATTCTTTTAGCAATCATTTTAGCCGTCACAATCATCAATAGACAAATTACAAAAATGCTAAATAAGAGATATAGATAGGAGGAGTTATGAAATCAATACAAAACAATAATGAGGCACTAACAAATGAACTTGACTCTATTAGTACAGCCAATAAATTAGCCAAAAGAAAAAATGATTATGAAGCTGCTACAACAGATTTTGAAGAACGCAAAAGAATTTTAGAAGAGAAGAAGAAAAATGCTTCATCTTGATTCGTTCGACATTTAATTATTTTTCAGATGCTTATTGGTCTTTCTTGAAGAAGAAAATACATTCAAATCAGGCATTATTCATATATTAAAATGATCAACCGAAAAAAAGAATTTACAGCCTCAATGACTGGGAATAACTTAAAATCAAAACTTGGAATGATGGCTGTTAGAACTATTTTCTTAGCGATTATGGCAATCATCGTCATCTTCCCATTTTACTGAATGATTTCGATTGCTTTTAGAACTCCAACTGAAATCAACGAAGCAGCAACTGGGCAAATGTCGCTATGACCCCAATCTTGGTCAACAGAGGCTTTTGATATCTTATTTAAAGGCAGAACCGATTTAAACATCACCACAGCAATTTTTATCTCATTTGGGGTAAGTATCACTTCTGTTATCACTCAAACTTCAGTTTCATTGCTTGGTGGATATGGGGTTGCTCACTTCAAAACTCGATCAAGTGAATTCTTTGTAATGATTTTGCTAGCAACGATGATGTTACCAGGAGAAGCGTTATTAGTTGGGCAATATTTAATTGCTACAAAATTAGATATGAAAGAAACATTCCTTGCTCTTTTCATCCCCTTTATTGGTAATGCATTTAGTTTATTTCTCTTTAAAAATGCTTTTGATGGAATCACCGATTCCATCAAACAAGCAGCTAAAATCGATGGAGTTTCAAATTGAAAATTCTTCTGAAAAGTTGCTATCCCACTTGTTAAACCAATTATTTTTACATCAGTTTTAATGTCATTCATTACATCTTGAAACTCAATTTTATGACCACAAATGGTGATTATGGAAAACAAAAAATTATACACAATTCCATTAATCTTATGGGATATCATGAACGCAACAGGTGATCCTCAAAGTGCTTGATCAATCACACTTCCTGATGGAGGAAAACTAATGGACCCCCAAAACTTAAAAATGGCAGCTTCATTAGTTGCAATTGCACCAATGTTTATTCTTTTCGTTGTATCTAAAAAATACTTAATTCGTGGAATCACAAAACAAAGCGGTGCTAAAGGATAACCAACAATATTTAACAATTATTGTTCAGTTACATTCTGAACCATCCAAAAAATGAACAACGAATTTGTTGTTCATTTTTTAATGTTTGGAAGCAAAATCTGATTTCATCGGCCATTCAACTTAAAGACAGTGAGCAGTTAAAACGAAATTAAAATTGGTAAAACATGCAAAAAACGAATTAGCAGATGATCATTAATCTGTTGTTTTGATTAATAAAACACATTTTAAAAATTTACAAAAATACGCCTTTGAGAAGTTGAAATCTTTTTTTTATTGTAAAATGGTAGTGCAATAGAAGGGTTGTAAGCATGTTAATGATTTTAAGATAAAAAACATAATGTCCATTATTATTCTATTTAATTGACAAGAAAATCACTAATTCTATCCATAAAATATATGGGATAAATCCTTAATCTAAAATTGCAAAAAATTGAATAGTTTTTTTGATTATTTTTAAGTTTTATATATTAAAATCATTTTGGTGCTAAAAGAAAGGAAAAGTATTATTATGCTTATTAAAAAAATATTAGGAAAAACTATTAACCTTGTTGTAGTTTTATCATTTTTAGCCATTTTTGGAACAATGTTAACTGTGTTGATTTACGGTTTAACAGGTACCTCAACAGTAACCCCAGAAGAGGCATGGAAGTATTTACAAGATCACGAAACAGTTATGCACGCCGTGATTATTACATACTTATGTTTAATTTCTATTTGTGCGCTGTTCTTTGTTGTGAAATCAATAATGTGAGTGTTCAAATCACGCAAATTCATTATTAAAAGCTTATTACTTTTAATCTTGTTGGCAGCTATTGCATTCGGATTACTTGTTATTGGAATAATTATTTATACAAAAGTAACTGGTGCTGCAGTCAACTTCGACAATTTTATTGAATTCTTTAAATTCAAAGAGGGCCAAATTTTAGACATCGCATCACCTGCAACAATTCTATTAATTTGTGGAAGCGCTGTTTCAGGACTAGGTCTTATCGCTTCAATGGTCAGCTTGTTTAAAGGTGGCAAAAAAGAAGGCGGAAAAAAAGACAAAAAAAAGAATGATAAAGATGTAAAAATCATTATCAATCAAACTCCTCAATAGGATATCAAACCTTACAATTAAAAACACAAAAACTCCTAACATTTGCTAATTGCAAAGGTTAGGAGTTTTTTAATATTAGATGCTTTTTTATTTCAATCTTTGATAGATTATTTTTTTATCACCTAGTTTTTTAAACTTGATTGTTTCAAATGTTTTTAATTCCTCAAAAGATAAAACAACATTTTCTAAACCTATTTGTTCTAACATTAAATCATGGTTTTGAACTAAAACTGGTTTTAATAAATAAACAATGATCCCCAACGTTCTTTGAAGAGTTGCCATCACCATTTCAAGTTCTTGGGTTTTACCTTCTTTTTCTAAATTTCAAGGTTCTTGGACTTCGATAAATTTGTTGGCAGCAGCTCCCAAATCTAAAACCACTCGCATTGCTTCACTAATTTTATATTGATCCATTAATTCAATGTATTTATCAATTGTGTAATTTCCTAATTTGATTAAGTCAGAATCAACATTTTGGATATCTTTAATTTCACCATCAAAATATTTGGTAATCATGTTATTCACACGGCTAATTAAGTTACCAACATTATTTGCCAAGTGGGCATTAAAAGATTCAATAAACATTTCGTTTGTAAAATTTCCATCCTTATCAGTTGGCAATTCATAAGCGATGTAAAACCTCAATGCATCAGCTCCATAAGTATCAATATACTCAATCGGATCAACTACGTTTCCTAAAGACTTGCTCATCTTAGTATCCTTGTTTAAAATTCAACCATGAGCTAATAGATGATTTGGCATTCTTAAATCTAAAGATTTAAGAATGATCGGTCAATAGATAGCGTGGAAACGCACAATTTCTTTTCCAGCTAATTGTAAAATCTCGGTGTCCTCTGATCAGAATTTTTGAAAATTTGAATCATCATTTTGCAAGTACCCCAATGCAGTAATATAGTTGGTTAAAGCATCCAATCAAACATAAACGATATGTTTAGGATCTTCATTAATTGAGATTCCTCATTTAAACGAAACCCTTGTCACTGATAGGTCTTGAATTCCGGGATTAACAAAGTTATTCAACATTTCAGTTCTACGATATTCAGGAACTAAAAAGTCAGTTGCTAATAAATCACTGACAAAATCTTGAAATTTACTTGTTCTTAAAAAGTAAGTATCTTCTTTGACTAATTGTGGTCGATCATTAGAAATTTTACATAAACCAGCTTCATTAATTTGATCTGGTGATAAAAATTCTTCACAACTTACACAATATAAACCTTCATAAAAGCCTTTATAAATTAAGTCTTTTTCAATTAAAATTGAAAAAATCTTTTTGACTGTTGCTTGATGATAATCATCAGTGGTTCTAATAAATTTATCAAATTTAATATCTAATTTTTCTCATAATTCATTAAAATTTAGCACAATTGAATCAAGATATTTCTTTGGTTCTAATCCTGCTTCCTTGGCTTTTTGTTCGATTTTTTGACCATGTTCATCACTTCCTGTTAAAAAGAAAGTTTCAAAACCTTGCATTTGTTTATATCTTTTTAAAATGTCTGCAAGTGTAGTTGTGTAAGCATGACCGATGTGTAATTTTCCGCTCGGATAATAAATCGGTGTTGTTACATAAAATTTTTTTGGCATATATGATACCTCTTTCTTGGTTTATTTTACTATAAAAATCAAGATAAAATGTTCTTTATTTAATCGGTGATTCTATTTTCTATTAATGTTAAAAAATAGAAAAGAAAATCCAGAAATTGAAATACAAATAATTATTGAAAAGAGCAATCCTTGTCATAAATATTTTAGAAAAACCATTCCATCGGTTGGGGTAATAAATTCAATATTTTCTGGGCTTTGAATCATTGAAGATGAGAACATAAAGATTAATCAAACTATATATTTGATTGGATTAATGTACCCTAAAATATTATAAAATAAATTCTTTTTCATGATCGCAGGATCTAATATCAAATCAGAAACTAGCAAAATATACAAAATTAAAATCACTAAAATGATATCTGCAACAATTCGCTTTTTGATTTTTCCAACAATCAAAGTTCCTAATGATAGAGTCGTGATTGCCAGTAAAATATATCCAAAAAGAAATCCTAAATAGTTAAGTCAATAAACATTTAATTGTTCAAAAAAAGTAGTCAGATTTTTCAATTTAAAAACTAAATCAATGATTCAAATTGCAAAAATAGAAGTAAATAGTGCTTGAAAAACAAAACAAAGATTAACCAAATAAAAAGCTAATAAAAATCCATTATTTGTCAAACCACTCATCCTAATTCTTTTAATTAAAATGGAATCTTTTCAATCTGCTAAAATTGTATTTATTAAAAAAATGGAACTTAAACAGCCAATCGCAATCACCCCACCAATCAAAGGTGGTCTTACCTCTTTGACAAAAAATTGACTAATAATTGCATATGACAAAATGCTTAATAAGATTGGAAATATAATTAAAAATAAATATGTTTCAGGAGTTTTTAAATATGTTTTGAACATTAAAATAAAGGTCCTGATTTGTGTGTCTGTTTTTTTGCCAAACTTATTCCCAATTTTTTGGTTTTTTACTAATTGCATAAATGTAAGTTTCTCCTAAAACTTTGTTGTCGTAGTTTTTATATATTGGTTTAATTCCAATTTTCAAATTGGAATTAAACGGTAAATTTTTAACATAATAAATCTCTTGTGTTGTTTCTCCAAGTCGAATTTTTTTATTATCCGCATCGATTGCATAAATCTCATAGTAATCTAAATTGGTTCTATCACCTTCGAATGTTCACCCGATTCTAGCATTTAATGTGTTTTGTCTTTCGACAACATACTCTGAATTAAATGAGCTAATTCTACCTAACGTTTCAGATAAGATTGGTTGCAATGATTTTGTAATTGAAAATTCACCAAGATTAAAAACAACATTTTGAACATCTTGTTTTGGTGTTAAAACCAAACCGATTTTTGACAGTTTTTGATTATCAGAAATTGGATTGGTAACTTGAGACAAATCCAAACTAACATCTAATCAATTAGAATCGAATTTGTCTTTGGTGATTGAAACATCTGGTTTTTTAAGCTCATAAAATTTTGAAAGATTCTTATATCTTGTTAATCGATCAGTTTCAGTGTGATCTTCAGTGAATGAACCATCAGATAAAACCACACCAATATCAAACATATCTTGTAAATCTTGGATGTGTTGAGAATTATCTAATTTGGTGCTTTGATCAGAAATATTGCCTTGAACTTTAAATGATATTTTCTTATCATTCATTTTGGTTTTATCTAAATTAGCCCCCATTATATTTCAAAGAATTCTTTGATCTTTTTTTGCATCAAAACCAACAACTGAACCATCCATATTAATTTTTTTACCCAATGAAATGGAATTACCCTTTTTATAAGGGTGATAATAGTCATAGAATCCAGAAATTTGGTTTTGAGCAAAATTTTGTAAATCTGAATTATACACCCCACCTTTAAATTGTTTAACATCTCATTTATAAGTTGGTTGAACATCGGCTAATCTTCTGTTTGATCATGGATATTGTTCAATTAAATTTCCTTCAAAATCTTTAAAATAAATTCCATTTCCGGTTGAAAAATTAGTCACTAAATCATCATTCATTTCATTATTAATAATGGTTGATTCTTGTCGACTATTCGCCTCACCTGAAGAGTAAATATAATTGCCATCTTTATCTTTTGAAAAGAATCATTGTCTTTGTTTCAAAGACAATTTATTATTCCCATTTTTTCAATCTTCAACTTTTTGAAATGTTGGCAACACGTCTAGTGTTTTAATGATCGCAGCTCTTTTTGATTCATTGGGTCATTCACCATTCACTCATTGGCTATTTCAACCATTATTACTCATTCCATAATCAGATTTTAATTGACTATTAATTTTTCAATCGTTTGGTTGAAATTGCTCAAGTTCTTCATCACTTTTTGGCGTTCCATCAGCATTTAATCAACTAATTTTTCCTTTTTGTGTTTCGTCATATTGTGGATCAGCTTCTCAAGCATAACCACGCACAAAACGATTTCTACCAGTATATAATAAATCATCACTAATCGCGGCCACTTGTTGGGCATACATATTTTCTTTTCATCAAGGCAAAAGACCTTTGGCTTTTGCCTCTTGATATTCAGATGTTTGTTTCATGATATCCAATGCTTCTTGTCCATAATTTGAACCGCCACCACCTTCGAAAAAAGTTGGTGAAATTAATGGATCACCTCAAAATTTAACTTGATTGTTTTGATTCAAAGCATTAGTTCGATCTGAAGAATTATTAAACTCTTTGCCATCATAATTTCTTGCTTCATTAGTGATTGTTCTTGTATCAAAAATACCTCTCAAACCAACACCACCAACCTCAAGAATTGAGAACACCTTATAAGGATCAAGATGCGGAATAAAATTCATCACATTTTTCATTTCATACGGATCAAAACCAAAAGTTTGTTGATATAAACTCGATACTCTTACCATGTCAGCAGCTTCTTGATAATATGGTCTACCAGCTGTGTTGTATTGTAAATTTAAATTTGCATAATATTCATTTTGTAATTTTTGGACTTTGGGATCTTTAGATTTTTTAATAATCTCATTCATTTGTTTAAAAATGATTTTTAATTCTCGGTAGTCTAAAATGGATCCGTTTGGTAAACCACCATTTGCTTCATTGTTTCAAAACCAACCATCAAGATTCATATAAGCCGCCATATTAATTAAGATTTGCGCAATTAAATAATTTCCACTAGAATCTTTTTTCAAAAAATCTCGAAGGAGTTTTTTTGATAACCCATGATAACCATCAAGGAAAATATTTCCAAAAACTTTAATTCCGTTTTTGTGTGATTCTTCCACTAAATCAGCTGGTGGTAATTTAATTAATCCCTCAAATCAAGAACCACCTCAACCGACCATATAATCTGTATATTGTAAATTTGCAAATGAGGTTTCAAAATTATTTTTAAGACCAATGTTGGTTGTGGCAGGAACTCTGTTTTGGATGTTTGAATCAGACAAATATTTGGACAGAACTTTCGGATTTTGACTTGCTGCTCAAGGAGCAGCGACTCGTTTTGATGTAACCGCATTAGCAATGGTTGCTACATTGTATTTTGCATCCATATCATTTTTTGGATTTCATGTTAAAAATGAATTCAATTCTTGAAATTTAATTGCTCGACTAGTTAAACCAAAATCCAATCCAATGTTACCGTTCGGTTGAAATAATTTTCCGGTTGGAGCCCCAGTTACTGCTTGTTTTTTAATTGAATCAACATATTGATAGCCTGTGTGGAAATTTGTGTAATCAAAAACAGAATCTCAAGCATCAGCATAGATTGTGTTTTGATTCACTACATCATGATTATTTTTTAAGTCAATTGGCTTAATTTTAATATCTGGAGCTCGGTCTCCATTAACCGAGCTCCAATCAAAATCGGGTAATGTTTCAAGATAGCGTCGAATGCTTGTATTACCAATATTGACAACAACAAAATTAGCTGTTATCCCAAAAATCAGCACCGATAATATAAAAATAGGAAATGTTTTTTTCATAATTGCGATTACCTCCAGTTAAATAATTTAAACGATATTGGTGTTGATATCGATAATAGAATTATTGATATCAACGATGGAATTCACATTTTAGGAAATGATGCTTGCCCTGAAACATAATCAATAATTTGGGTCATACCTAAGGGATCAATATTGGCATAAGAATTGATAAACAAAGCGAACCACATAAAGTATCTCCCGGGACTAAAATAACCGATAATGACCATTCATTCTCACTGTGATGACATTTGACTATTAACGATAATGTCTGAAAAAATTAATGTAAAGAGCAAGAAACCAAATAGGGTCAGTCGAATGTAACTATTTTTATTCATCTTAAAAATTACAATTAAGAGAATCGAAAATAGAAACATGGCAAACATCACCAATATAAAAAAAGAAATGATCAATGTGTATGCTGTAAAATTTCCCAAAGAGACATTAACGAAATCAATTATCGGAGATAAAAAAGATTGCAGAACATGAATTCCTAATTTAGTGAGGATAAAAAAAATTAACATGTTGAAGAGAACAGAAATCATAAACAATGGAATAAAAATCAAATAAAGCACGAGAATGAAATGAAATTTCGAAACACCATTGATTTTTATTCTTTTTAAAATGATGCTGTTTTTTCAATTCAATAAAATCGGGATTGTAAAAAAAGCACAAAGCACAATATTTAAAGCTAAAAAATTAATCAACATCGGTGGATAAATATTGGCATCAATCGCCACAGTTCAAATAAAGAGCATGATCAATAATGGAAAAAACGGAAATATTAAAAATAAAATGTACGTTTTAGGGTTCTTGATAATAAAGGAAAAAAACAGAAAAAATGTTTTTTGAAATGAATCTTTCGTGAAAACAAGATCGTGATTAGTGTGTAATTTAAATTTTTTTGCCAGCACAATGTTTCACAATCATCTTTCTAATACTTCCGTGTTTTTTGACAACGTCACTCACATTAGCATCTAAAATAACATTTCCTTGTTCTAGTAAAATGATGCGCTTGCACATAATTTCCACTTCTTCAGGCATGTGGGAAATGATCAATAAGGTTGTTTTATTTTCTTTTTGATACTCTTTAAAATAATCAATTAATTTAATTTGCATTTTTAAATCCAAACTGGTAATTAGCTCATCCAAAATAATAACTTCTGGTTCATTGGAAACTGCTAAAAATGCATTAAATCTTTGTTTTTGACCACCCGATAAATTATTTAAATCAGCTTTGAGAATTGATTGAATTTCAAAAATATCAATAATTTTTTGAATTTTTTCTGATTCGGAATAATTTTTTCCGAAATAAAACTTAATGATATCATTGCCCGTTGTTCCCTTGGGCCACATTCCTTCTTGAAATTGAATTCCTAAATTTGTAAATTTTTCTGGTGTTTTTTCATCAAAAAACACCGTCCCACTTGTTGGATTTTGCAAGCCTGCAATGATTTCAACAAGAGTTGTTTTCCCAGATCCATTACTACCTAAAAACGCAACACTTTCTCCTTGGTGAATTTCAAAACTCACGTTATTTAAGACAACGTTCGTTTTAAATTTTTTTATAACGTTATTTACCTTAATTGTTTTTAGCATGTTATTTACCTTTATATTCTTGTAACGATCCCGAATTGACAAGATCATTATTAATTAAAATTTCATTTAAATTTACGATAATCCCATCAGATGATTTAAGTTCTAAATCCATTGTATTTTTTCTCTCAATTTTAGCTTTTAACATAAAATCATTTTCTTGATCTGATATGTCAAATTTATCTGGTTGAACTAAATCTGGAATAACTTTTTGCATAATCTTGTATGTTAATTGAACTTGCTCTTTATAATTTATGAAATAAAAATTTGATAGCATAAATATTTGATACTCTGGTAAATTTTTAATCTTTTCAATTAATTGTTCTTGATCTAATCCTGATGTTTTTGAAATTATATCTATCAGCTTTTTTTGAAAAATTGTGATGTTTTTTTGCATTTGATCAATTTGATAATCATATTGTTCAAAACGAACTTCTATTTCTAATTTCTTTAAATCAATTTGATCTAAAATTTTTTGAATAACATCGGGAGGTTGTTTTTCAGCTTCCGCTTTAGCCAAATCTTCATTTAATTTTTGTAATTCTTTTGCCTTTTGATTTTGCAATTCTGTTTTTGTTAAACTAGACATTTTCATCGCAAAGTAATCTTTTAAACCTGAGTTTCAAAGATTATCAATTTGGTCATCGTATTCTTCTAAATCAACAATTTCTTTAAAAGTTAAATCAACCAAATTTCTAATATCAGGATTCAAACTAATATCAGACAATGCAATCGGTCCTTCTTTAACTATGTTTCAAATAACATATGCTGAATTATTTGAAGTTAAATTCATCAGTTTGAAAGGAATGAGATTTTCTAAATCTTGACCTTGAATTTCATATGTGGATTGATCTTTTGTTATTCGATATAAATTAGCATTTGCCAACATTTCTCTCAAAACATAAACTAAATAATATTGAAAATCATCTTTTTTAGCAATGCATAAACTGATGTAATCATTCATCGAATTTCCTTCCATATCTTTATTTTCTTTAGCGATGTCATATGCAAGGTTTTGGACATTTTCAAAATATTTAGTTTTATTATTTATCGCATCAACTCGAAGCATTTCTCAACCCGTTTTGGTCGTTGGTTCTTTAAAATTCGCCACTGACCACAACGAGTTAGAAGACGAATTATAATTAAAACCAGTTACAATTGTTATTATAGGAACAGAGACTAAAGCAGTACTTAGAATTGACAAAATTATTATTTTTGTCTTTTTCATAATGTAAAGTATATACGCATAAAATTTAATTAAAATAGAAAAAGTAAATTTACGAAAAAAATATTTCTTAACCTAAAATGGACAAAAAAATCAAGAAGAAATTCTTGATTTTAATTATATTTGTTCATGATATTGATGAATGTTTCACCCTTAATTCAATCTTGTAAAAACAAGATTGAATTATTAATTTTTTCATCTAATAATTCAATTTCTTTTTTAGAAAAATTACCCAAAACTCAATCAACCATCGTTTTGGAATTGTTTGGTGCGCCAATTCCTAATCTTCAGCGTTTAAAATCTTCGCCATTCAAATATTGAATGGCACTTTTGATCCCGTTATGACCAGCAGCTGACCCAGATGTCTTAAATTGATTTTTACCAATCGGAAAATCTTTTTCGTCATGGATGATTATTAAATCACTTTTATTAATTTTATAATAATCCAAGATTTGGCGAATACTCATGCCTGAATTATTCATGTATGTTAGTGGTTTAACAAATAGAACTTTTTCATTATTTATTTGAGAGAAGTAAATAGTTGCATTAAATTCTTCTTTTTCTTTTGAAAATCCGTATTTTTCTAAAAGCATATCAATCGCAAAAAAACCTGCGTTATGTCTTGTTTTTTGATATTCTTTTCCCGGATTCCCCAGACCAACAATTAGTTTCATTATTTATTGGTTTTAGTATATTCTTCAATGTATTTTGCTAATTTGCAACGAGCATTATTATAAACATCTGTTAATGAATGGTTTTGAACAGAAGCTTCAATCATATCAGCCAATAGATGGGCAATTGAAATGATTTTTAAACCTTCAAATTGTTTTTCTTTTGGAATTTCAATTGTGTTTGTTACAACCACTCTTTTAATAATCTTGTTTGTGATTGCTTCGTTCATTTTTTCAACAGCTGCTCCATTGAACAGACCATGACAAGCAAAAATATAAACATCTTTGGCACCATTATCTTTCAATGCTTTAGCAGCATTGATAATTGTCCCACCAGTATCAATCATGTCATCAATAATAAAACAAGTTTTCCCCGCAATATCACCAAGAACAAATTCAACTTCAGCCATGTTTGGTCCGGGTCTTCTTTTGGCAATAACTGCAATCCCATCAGTCATTAATCCAGTGTATGAATCAACGTTGTGAACACGAGTTAATCCACCATAATCTGGAGACACTAAAATACAATTTTTATGGTCTAATTTTTCATTAATAATTGTGTTGACAATTTCAGTTGCCAAACTTTCTGAAGTTTGGAAATTTTCCATTGGGATATCAAAGAATCCCATGATTTGTTGTGAGTGAATATCAATTGTGATGACTTTATGAGCTCCAGCTTTTGTTAATAAATCTGCCACTAATTTAGCAGTGATTGGTTGTCTTCCTTTAGCTTTTCGATCTTGACGAGCATATCCATAATAAGGAATTACAACATTGATTTTGGCAGCATTTCCTCTTTTAAAAGCATCAATTGCAATTAATAATTCCATCAAGTTTTCGCTCACTGGTTGGTTTGTTGATTGGATGATGTAGATTTCTCTTCCTCGAACGCTATCAAGTGATTGGATTAAAATTTCTCCATCAGCAAATTTGGTTGTTTGCACTCGTTTTTGTTTGATGTTTAAAATCTCACACACTTCATTAGTTAATTTTTGGCTGGCTGATAGTCCAAAAATATTTATATCTAGTGGTTGTTTATTTGGCATTATTATTTTTTCCTCTTCTTTAAAATTTAATTTATTCATATATTTATAATATTACTTTTGTCTAAAAAATAAAATCTAAAAAATGCTATTTATGAATAGTTTTTCAGAAATTTGATTTCTGAAAAACTAAATTTCACACATTTTTAGAAAAAAATAATTGGTTTTCTAGCCAATATACCGAATATAAACAAGCTATTCCAACTTTTATATTGAGATATCGGGTTTTTTGTGTATAATTTAAAGGTTATTTTGGAGGGTTTATGAGTATTGTTCACATAAAAGATTTATCGCATCAAAACGGTGAAAAGTTTTTATATCAAGATGTAAATATTAGAATTAATAAAGGCGAACATGTAGCGCTTGTTGGCCCAAACGGAACTGGAAAAACCACTTTATTTGATTTGATTGCTGGAAAAAATGTACCTGATAAAGGTGAAATTGAACTTCATCCACGTGCAAAAATGGGTTATTTGGATCAACATCATGATGTTGATATGCAAATTTTAGTTAATGATTATTTAAAAGATACATTCAAACATTTATATGAAATTGAAGCACAAATTCATAAAATTTATGAAGACATGGCAATTGAATATAAAGAAGAAGATTTGGTTAAAGCGCTTGCGATGCAAGAAGAATTAAATCACAAAGGTTTTGATACAATTGAAAAAACAATTGGAAATTTAGTTTCTGGTTTAGGAATTAGTATTGAGAATTTAGACAAAAAGCTTGGTGAATTAAGTGGTGGGCAACGTGGTAAGGTGATGCTTGCAAAGTTGCTTTTGAAAAATGATGATTTCATTTTATTGGATGAACCAACCAACTTTTTAGACATTGATCAAGTTGAATGATTAGCTAAATTTTTACAAGCTTATGAACATGCATTTTTGATGATTTCTCATGATACTGAATTCATTAACAAAACCGTTTCAATCATTTATGCAATTGAAAACAAAGAGATTAATCGCTATGTTGGAAACTATGATAAATTTTTAGAACTTTCTGCTCAAAGAGCAGAACAATATGATGCTGCCAGAAACTCGCAACAACAACAAATTGCTAAATTGAAAGATTATGTTGCTCGTAATGCGGCACGTGCTTCAACAGCTCGTAGTGCTCAATCACGACAAAAACAATTAGCTAAAATTGATGTGATGGAAGAACGTCGTGATTTAGTTAAACCAAAGATGAGTTTCAAGTATAAACGACCTTCTTCAGCAATTATTGTGAAGGCTGAAAATTTAGAAATCGGATATGATTTCCCTTTAACAAATCCTCTAACTTTTGAATTAAGAGAAGGACAAAAATGTATCGTTCGTGGGTACAACGGAATTGGAAAAACAACTTTTTTAAATACTGTTGCTCATACTTTAAAACCACTAACAGGAAAATTAATGGTTGGAAGTGGTGTTGATATCGCTTATTTCCATCAACAAGAAAAATTTGAAGATCTAACACCAATTGCCTATTTAATGGGACTTTACCCAAAAATGCTTGAAGGTGAAGTTCGTGGAACCATCTCAAGATTTGGTGTTAAATCCGAATTGATGTTAAACCCAATGAGTATGCTTTCTGGGGGAGAACAAACTAAAGTTAGATTAGCTGCTTTAAGTTTAGAACCTGCAAGTTTATTGATTTTAGATGAGCCAACTAACCACATTGACGTCTTAGCAAAAGAAGCTTTATTAGAAGCAATTCAGGCATTTCCAGGAACTGTCTTATTGACTACTCATGATATTAATTTTGAAACACAATGAGCTGATAAAGTCTTAAACTTTGAAGACTTGATTGAATAATAAAACACTTTATAAAAAACAAACCCCATTTAACTGGGGTTTGTTTTTTGAAATTTTTAGATCTAATTGGTTGTTTCTAGAAAAACACGTCACGAGCTTTTGCTTTAGTTTCAACTGAAGCTGTGAACGGAATTCTAGTTGTGTATCCCGCTTTTGCAGCAACAATCATTTTAGTTGGTCACACTTGAATATCTTGATTTCAACGAGATACATAATCGTTGTAATTAGTACGCGCTGCCGTGATTTCTCTTTGTAAATAATCATTTTTTTGCATCGCATCACGCAAAGTTGAGTGTGCTTTTAAATCTGGATATGACTCAAAAGCGATGTTAATTTTTTTACTTACTTGTTCAATTTCGCTTGAAATTTCATTTCTCAAATTATCATCCCCAGCTTTTCCTGAACGATATTTTGCAATTGTGATCATTGTGCTTTTATCTAAATCGATTGCTTTATTCACAATTGCAGAAGCATTTTGTAATACTTGAACACGTTGTTCCAAATAGTTATCAACTTCTGATGCTGATCCTTGAATTTTTTGTTCCAAGCGTCTTAGATAGTTACTAGCGCTGTTTTTCATGATTCAAAATATCAAACCCGGAATAATTAATAAACATCATAAAACAATTTCAAAAGTTCTAGAACCTTGTCCCACTTCAATTGGAATTTGTTTGTGAATAACGTTGATATCCACACCTTCTGGTTGGGTTGGACCTTGTAGTTCATCTAATTTATTTGCCATAAATTTTTCTCCTTATTGCTTTCTTGATTATATCATTCTAAAGACTATTTCTAAAAATGTCATCTAGTGATTTTGGTTCTAAATCTTGTTGTTTTTCACCAACTATAAAGGCGACTAAATTTTTATAAAATAGTAAATTATTGTTAGATAAATGGTAGCCTTCAAAGTATTTTTTTCAATCATTATTTTGCTCCATATTGGTCAAAAATTTTGGGCGAGTATAATCACTTAATGTTTTCACCATAACTGGTGTTTCTTTTTTAACTGGTAAGTATTCAACTCAAGGCACAGGAACAGCATGACTTGAACCATTGCTATCCATCATTCAAACATAATCAATGCGCTCAATTCCCTGAAAACCACTTGCTTTGATTGACAACTTTTCATATCCTTTTTCTCGTTCTAAAACTTCAGCTTTTAAAATATTTTCAGTAATCGATAGTGGATGTTTTAGGTTGTCTAAACCTAAACTATAAGCAATTGATTCATGTTCTCATGGACTAATTGGTGCATCATAATCAAAGCCATAAATATGGTCTGATGACTTATAGTCTTGGTATAATGGGATTGCTAAAATTGGGGCCATTGCAAAATAGAAATGTTTAAAATATTCATTGTTATAATTTGTAAAAAGTTCCTTTGTTTGATCAATTTCATAAGTAATATATTTTTTAGGATTAGTATTCATATCCATGCGTTGTAAATGTTCGGGGGTGATTATATTCAACATCCTATCTTTAAAGAAGTAGAAATCATCACCATATCCGACAGTTTGATCTAATAAAATTTCTTTCATTGCCTCTTGAGCTAATGCAGGAAACATCAATCTGAATTCTTGTTCATCATTACGATCGATCGCGTGAAATAAAGCTTCAAATTCGGTATTGTTCATAACATTAAAATCATCACCTTGTTTGATTGCTTTGCGACTCATTTTTTCTAGTTTTTTAACTTTTCGATCAATTGCTTTTTCGTATCGTTTACCTTCTCCAAGATTTGATACAGCTTGCGGTTTGCGTGAAAATTGTAAATTTGGAATTGCTTCATTCCCATAAATTATTGATTCATCTAATTCATAATCTGGAAAAAATTTAGTCACTCATGCGGTCAATGTTTCTGAATGTACTATTGTGTGGGTTTTACCATCACTATCGGTTTCTTCTTCTGTTCACGAAACAACAATTGAACCTGAATAATCTTTTTGTGAAGGAAAATATTTTAAATTTTTAGCCAAGACAAAAGGATTTCCTTCAATTTCACCACTCTGGACAAAAAGTGAAGTTTCATTTTTAGTCTTATCTTCTAAGTTGTATTTATTAATCAACTCATCATAACGTTGGAAATTAAAATATGGATCCATTTTAACAATCGGAATTGTTTTTTCAACTAGACGAGCAGGGATGGTTCAATCAAATAAATTATTAAGATCTTTTGTTTGATTCCATGCAGTTTCAGTAAGTTTATCAATCTTTTTATTTACTGCATTTAAATCACCTTTGATTGTTTCGATTTTTTTATTTACTTTAGTGACAATTAATCAAATAAAAAGTGCCGCCCCAGCAACCGCAAGAATCATTCCGATAATCAAAAGTGCCAAACCAAGTTGAGAAAAACTTCAACTACTTTGAGAAAAAACTTGATAAAGAATAAAGATAATTGGAGCAAGAATAAATAACACAGTCAGAAATATCAAAAACGCTCTTAAGAGCTTTTGTTTTTTCAATGATGACATCAGATATTTCGATTGTGCTTCATCAACTCTCAGTTTTTTAATCGTGCTTCTATTAGCTTCTCAATCAACTTTAGACTCTTCAATTAGAGCATCGAAAAGTTGATCAACATTTTCTTCATGTTTAAGTTTTAAATTAGTTTTATATTCACTCAAAGGTTTGTAAATAATATTTTTTTCCATATTTTTCTTTTCCTGTTCTATCTTAATTTTATCAAAAAAGAGGTTCCTAATTATCGCGTTCGGTTTAAGTCTAAGCAAACTAAAGCCTCATCGAACGATTCGATGAGGCTTAAAATTATTTATTTTTTAACATTGAAAAAAGTGGTTGCATTGTTTCGGGTGGCAGAAATCAATTCTTGTTCATTCATGTTTTTTAACTTGGCTATCGCTTTGGTTACTAGTGGTAAAAGTTTTGGATAATTGACCTTTTTATCATATGGTTTTGGGGTTTGATATGGAGAATCAGATTCGATCATTAAATTTTTTATTGGGATATCTTGAACAACTTTAGCTAACTCACGATTTCTTGTGACTTGCCCATTAATTGACATGTAATAACCTAATTCAACAAGTTGGTCAACTTGTTTTTTGGTTCCGGCAAAATCATGAATAACAACATCTTTGCAATCCAAACTTTTAAAAATTTCAATTGCATCATCAAAAGCTTTGGTTGATCCTGCAACATCTTTAATGTGCGCCATAATTGGCAAATTATGTTTTTGAGCAATTTGGATTTGAATTTTTAATGCATCTTTTTGAATTTGGATATATTGCTTACTTCTGAAATAATCCAATCCAATTTCCCCAATTGCCACAACCTTATTCGCGTTTGCTAAAACATCCAGTTGTTCGTATGCTTCTTGTGAAAATAAATGCACATCGTTTGGATGAATCCCCACAATTGCATAAACGTTTGCATGTTTTTCAGCTTGAATCACTGCTATTTTTGAGGATTTGATATCAAATCCTACATTATTTATTAAATCAACATTTGCTTGTAACGCATCTCTTACAATATCACTTGAAGAAGTATCTAATTCCAAATATAAATTATCGTTCAAGTGAGCATGCACATCATATATTCCCATATTAATTACCACTCATTCTATTTTAATTATTACACTTTTCGAGATAATAAAAAAGGAAAGATTGTCTTAGCAAAAAAAACTTATGAGATTTTCAACAAATTATTTTTCTTTTGGAATGTTAAAAGCTGAAAATGCATTTTCAGTTGTTTGCTGAATGACAAAATCTTTATCAAGATTTTTCAATTCAGCAATTTTTTCAACTGTGTACACAATCATTTCAGGTTTATTGATCATTTGCCCTCTGAATGGGTGGGGGGTTAAATAAGGCGCATCAGTTTCGACTAAAAGGTTTTGCATTGGAATTCAAGCCGCTGCTTCTTGTAATTCTTTGGCATTTTTAAAAGTCACAGCTCCACCAATATTAATATAAAAACCTAAATCAACTAACTTTTGCGCATATGCTTTATTTGCTGAAAAACAATGCACAATTACATTTGGTTTGTTTGGATATTGATTCAAAATTTCGATCACATCATCATATGCATCAAAAACATTTTTATGGTCTCTAATGTGTAACATGATGGTCAGGTTGTGTTTGATAGCAATTTCAATTTGTTTTTTGAACATCTCTTTTTGAATTTCCATATCCTTTTTAGTGTAAAAATAATCTAATCCAATTTCTCCAATTGCTACAACTTTTGGTGAGTTTAACAATGCTTCTAGTTTGCTTAAATCTTCAGATGTGTGTTCAATCGCCACATTTGGATGAATCCCAACAGCCACAAACACATTCTCGTGTTCATTTGCTTGTTTAATTGCCAACATTGATGATGCTAAATCAAATGAACAATTCAAAAAATAACCAACTCCTTTTTGATTTGCTGTTTTGATCATTTCACTTGTTGAAATGCCCATTTCTTGATATGTTTCATCATTAAAATGCGTATGTGCATCAAATATTAATTTATTATTCATATTTATATTCTAATCAAAAAAATAATTATTACTAACTTTCTTCAAACAATCTCAATGAATTGTGAACTTTGCTCTATAATAGAAATGTAATTATAAAGGACACATAATTTAAGTGTTTCATCTTGATTTTTTTGGTTTAATTTAAACAAAAAAATCAAGATGAAAAGGTGTGTTTTAAAATGGAGGACAAAAAATGAAAGCATTTGATTATGAAGATATACAACTAATTCCTGAGATGTGTATTGTGAAATCAAGAGGTGAATGCGACACCTCAATTAAATTAGGAAAACATAAATTCAAAATGCCTGTGGTTCCGGCTAATATGGCAACTGTGGTGAATGAAGAGCTATGCGAAAAACTAGCCGAACAAAATTATTTTTACGTGATGCATCGATTCAATGTTGATACTCTTCAATTTGTCAAAAAGATGAAAGCTAAAAACTTAATTGTTTCAATTTCTGTTGGGGTTAAAAAACCAGATTATGAAATCATTCATGAATTGAAAGAACAAAATTTAATTCCAGATTACATTACAATCGATATCGCCCACGGGCATTCGTTAGCAGTAAGAGATATGATTAAACATATTCGCAAGCAAATGGGGACCAAAACTTTTATTATTGCTGGAAATGTTGGAACACCATCAGCTGTCAGAGATTTAGAATATTGAGGAGCTGACGCCACAAAAGTTGGAATTGGTCCAGGAAAAGTATGTATCACTAAATTAAAAACTGGTTTTGGAACTGGTGGATGACAATTATCAGCAGTTAATTGATGTAGCAAAGCAGCAACCAAACCAATTATTGCTGATGGAGGATTAAGGGTTAATGGGGATGTGGCCAAATCAATTAGATTTGGGGCATCAATCGTCATGATCGGTTCTTTATTTGCAGCTCATGCAGAATCACCTGGAAATACAGTTGAAATTGATGGTGAATTGTATAAAGAATATTTTGGTAGCGCTAGTGAATTTAACAAAGGTGAGAAACGATATGTTGAAGGTCGAAAAGACGTGATCAAAATTCGTGGATCAATTTTTGAAACTTTAACCGAGATGGAACAAGACTTACAATCTTCAATTTCTTATTCTGGTGGAAATAAATTAATGGACATTAGAAAAGTGGATTACGTTGTTTTGAAAGATTCTAATTTTTAATAAACTTGAAAAAGCGGCAGTATCTCTGCTGCTTTTTCATTCTTCAAATTTCGTCTTTGTTCAAATTCTATTTTTGATTTTCTTCCTTTGGAAACAAGTCTGCATATTGTTGTACAGTCCGAGAAAATTCTATATAAAATTTGATTTGTTCAACAATGTCCATACTTTCAAGAATGAGTCCAAATTCTTCTAGGGTGGTTGAATTTTCTCGATCTAGTCCTCCTTTTTTCGAATCAAATATAAAAATTACCTCGTTTTTCATAATCTCCTTTTTAAAATTAATTAATTTTGTGAAGCTAATTGGTTAATGCTTCTCATATAGGATTAGAAATAAAAACTAAAAAATAACCTTAAAAAGCAAAAAACATAGAAAAAGTGAATAACTTTTCACTTTTTCTATGTTTTACGTCGTTGGCTTAAAATGTAAATTTAATTCTGTGCTTGTTGGCTTTTTTCTTAAACTTTAAGATTATTGGTGGTTTTAATTCACTTGTATTTAAGACATGCGTCCCTACACAGTAATCGAATGACACGTTTTCTCATGTCACAGCTCTTTTATCAGGTTTGTTATCTTCAAGATAAATTCGGCTCGGAATAGCCAACGCTATGTCTTGTTTAACTTTTTCAATAGCTTGGTCCAAAATTTCTTGAGTAATAAATTGTTCATCAATTGTTACCATTTCAATTGTTGAATCTTCATGAGTTATCAATTCGTAAGTTTGATCACATTTGCTGTTTAAAATGTTTTCAATTTCACCTCAATACACATGGGTTAATGAGTGAAGAATTGAAATTCTCTTTCGCATTTCTTTGTCCACAATCAATTCCAAAACTTCCCCAACTTGATAAGCTTTTTTAGAATTTACAACATGAAGATAAAAACCATCTCAGTCTCGAACATCAAGAACTTCTGCTCCATCAATTGTTCCAAGATCGGCCACTTGTCCTCCCCCACGTGCGAAAAATGGTGTCTTATCAAAGACTAAAACACATCCTTCTTCAACTTCTTTATAAAAAAGAAGTTGAGCTTTTTCTTGTAGTGAATCATATCCTGTAAAGATAGTTACAGGTTGCTGAATTTCACTTGTTTTAATTTCATCCATTCACATATTTTATTTCCCCAAACAATACTTTCTAAAGATGTTATCTAAAATTTCATCTTCCATTTGCTCCCCGGTTAATTCACCAAGTAGTCCTCAAACATCATATAAATCAACATTGATAATATCAACAGGTAAGTAATTATTAATGTTATTTAAAGCTGTTTCTAACTTCGTTTTAATTTGTTCAATCAAATTAATTTGATTGATGTTGATCAAGATCAACTCATTTGATTGGAGTAGTTGATCACTATCATATTTAGTTTTGATTTTGTTGATTAAACCGCCAATATCATCATTTAAAGCGCTTGTGAAAACAGCTTCAGGATATTTGATAAGCAATTCCTTTTGTTCTACATCACTCAGTTCATCTGCTTTATTAATGATTAAAATGTGGTTTTTATTTTCTAATAATTTGAATATTTGCACATTTTCTAAATCATCCATTTGCTTTGCATTAACAACAAAGAAAACAAATTCAGCTTGGTTAATATAGTCCTTTGATTTTTGAATTCCAATCAATTCAACTACATCTTTTGTTTCTCTAATCCCGGCTGTATCAATCAAATTGATCGTTACACCATTTAGATTAATTTGTCCTTCAACAACATCTCTGGTTGTTCCGTGAATATCGGTGACTATCGCTTTATCTTCATTGATCAATGCATTTAAAAGTGATGATTTACCAACGTTGGTTTTACCAACGATTGCGGTTTTAATTCCCTCAATTGATTTGCTTGCCATTTGTGATCTGATTAATAAATTTGTAACTTTGTGATTAACTTTTTCCAAAGCTTCAATAAGTTCCTGATTGCTTGAACCTTCAATATCATCATACTCAGGATAGTCAATTAAAACTTGAATTCTTGAGATGATATCCATTACATCATTTTTTAAACTTAAAATCGCTTTATTGTGTGAACCACTCATGTTGTCAACACCGATTTTTAAAGCTAAATCATTTGATGCATGAATTAAGTCATTGATTCCTTCAGCTTGAATTAAATTGATTTTATTATTCAAAAAAGATCTTTGACTAAATTCACCTTTCAACGCCATTCTAGCACCGTTGTTTAAAATCAATTTAATAATTCGATTGGTGTTAAGCACTCCTCCGTGACAAGCGATTTCAACAACATTTTCACCTGTAAATGATTCTGGTGCAAAATATGCGTTGACCACAACTTCATCAACTAAATTTTGTTGATCATAAATCTTTCTAACATAAATACCTTTTTTATGTGGTACATTTTTGGGAGATATTCGATTAAATATTTTTAATGCATCATCTCCAGAAATTCTAATTAAAGCAATCGCTTGGGTTGCGATGGTGGTTGCTGGAGCAACAATTGTATCTGTTATATTAATTTGCATAATACCCCCTTTACTAAGTAATATTATAAGTTTTATTAATTATAAACACACAAACAATTTTAATTTGTAATTTTGTTAGGAATTCATGAATTTTTTGTTTTTTTTATTTAAAAAGTGAAAAAAACACCAAAAATATATAAATTTACCTGTTTTTTAAAGGCAAAAACATTTTTGCTTATTAAAAAAATGGAAAATGATTTTTCCATTTTTTGCATTTATTTTTGAATAATAAGTATTGTGCTTATTCAATATCTTTAGTTCAACTGAAAGTTCTTTTAACTGCTTCAGTTCAACCTTTGATTAATCTTTGAGCTTCTTTTTGTTCAATTTGCGGATTTAAAGCTAAATCTAATTGGTAATTGTTTTTGATGTCATCAACATTTTTTCAATAACCAACAGCTAGTCCTGCTAAATAAGCAGCCCCCATTGCAGTTGTTTCCACATTTAAAGGTTTAATAACTTTTACTTGTGAAAGATCTGATTGGAATTGCATCAAGAATTTATTATTTGAAGCTCCACCATCAACTTTTAATTCACTAATTGGGTTGTTCATATCTTTACGCATTGCTGAGATCACATCATTTGCTTGATAAGCAATTGATTCAAGTGTTGCTCTAACGATGTGTTCACGTTTTGTTCCACGATCCAATCCAAACATTGCTCCTCTTGAGTATGAATCTCAATATGGTGCCCCAAGTCCTGTAAATGAAGGTACAACATAAATTCTACGATCATCTTTGACTTGTCCTGCATATCATTCAGTTTCAATTGCACTATAAACAATTTTTAAATTATCACGCAATCATTGAACAGCAGCTCCAGCAATCATTACAGAACCTTCTAAAGCGTAAGTGATTTTATTATCATAAGCCAATGCCACAGTTGTCACTAATCCATGACTAGATCTCACAATTTTTTCACCAGTGTTCATTAAAATGAAACATCCTGTTCCGTAGGTGATTTTTACATCACTTGGGTTAACACATAATTGTCCGAATAAAGCTGATTGTTGATCACCAATTGATGAAGCAATAATGATTTGATTTTTATCTGATTTAGATAATAGTCCAGGGTATGTTAAACCATAATTTTCACTACATGATTTGATTTCTGGAAGCATGTTTCTTGGAATATTAAATAATTTTAATAGGTCATCATCTCAATCATTTGTTTCAATGTTATACAACAATGTTCTTTGAGCATTGGTGTGATCAGTGATAAATAATTCACCAGCTGTTAAACGATAAATTAATCAAGTATTGATGTTTCCAAACATCAATTCACCGTTATCTGCTAATTTTCTTGCCCCTTCAACATTGTCTAAAATTCATTCAACTTTAGTTGCTGAAAAGTATGGGTGAACAATTAAACCTGTTTTTTGTTTGACAAGATCAACTTCTTTTTGAGTATAAGTGTCTACCTTATTCGCTGTTCTTTGATCTTGTCAAACAATAGCATTATAAATCGGAAGCCCTGTTGTTCTGTTTCAAACAACCACAGTTTCACGTTGGTTAGTAATTCCAATTGCCGCAATTTGATCACTTGTAATTTTAGCGTGATTGATTGCTTGAACTAGAGTTCTGTGTTGAGCATTTCAAATTTCAATTGCATCGTGTTCTACTCAACCTTCATTCGGGAAAAATTGAGTAAATTCTGTTTGATCAACAGCAATAATTTCCCCTTTTTTATTAGTGACAAGTGTTCTTGCACTAGTTGTACCCTCATCAAGGGTAACGATATATTTTTCCATTTTTTCTCCTTTTTGTAAATAGGTTAGTTTATTTTAATGGTAAGCATTCTGATTGTTTTGCATCAAAATTTTTATTAATTTCCATTTTACCAATTACATTTTCAACCATTTCACAAACCATATCAGCAATTGCTGGTGCTGATGAAATTCCTGGTGATTTTGTTCCAGCAACATTGATAAAGTTCTTATCTTTGATTGCGTGTTTGATGTAGAAATCATCACTTTCTTGATGAATTGGTCGTGAACCAGCCATAGTCATAACTGTTTTATTTATTCTTAAATTAGGAATTAGTTTTAAACCAATTTTTCCAATTTCTTCATATTTGGCCGGTGTGACTAATCTTGTTTCATCTTTTGGAACATCATCTTCTGATGTTGGTCCAACAAGAATGTGACCATCAAGCGTTGGTGCAACAATAATTCCTTTACCATGAATTGTTGGGACCATAAAAATGACTGAATTAACAACACCAAATTCTGTTTTTTCTAAAATTCTGTATTCACCACGTCTTGTTTTTAATTCAAAATCAGGATAGCCAGCCATTTTAGCAATCACATCAGCATAATGCCCTGCGACATTAATGATTATTTTGGTTTGATATTGTTCATTTTTTGATGTAGAAATCAAAAAATCATTTCCGGTTTTTGCTATCTTGATCACTCTTGAATCAACCTTTAAATTAACACCGTTTTTGATTGCGTTTGCTAACAAAGTTTCTGTTAATTTAAGTGGATCGATTGCAATCGATGAATTACACACAAGTGCTCCGATGATTTCTTTTGAAATGTTTGGTTCACGTTTTTGTAATTCGTTTGCATCAATGATTTCTAATTCATTTGCATCAAGACCATTAATTAATCCACGTTCATATAACATATGAACGTGTTGCATTTCTTCTTCGTTGAAAGCTACGATTGTTGAATCAATTCTTGTGTAAGGAAATGCCATTTCACGAATTCAATCTTCATAACGTTTCTTTCCCAAAACATTTAATTTGGCATTTAATTTACCAGGTGTGGGATCAAAACCTCCATGAATTAAACCAGAATTGCCAGATGTTGTTTCCATTCCAACTCGAAGATTAGATTCCAAAACAACAACTTTTTTGTTGTATTTTGAAAGTTCTCGAGCAATTGAAGCACCAATAATTCCAGCACCAATAACGACAATATCTGTTGTTTTTATATTTTTATTTAGCATGTAAAATTTCTAAATTAGAAATAGTGCTCCAACAAGAATTCCGGCACTCATTGGTGCAACTACTGGAATTCAACTATATTGTCAATCAGCACTTTCTTCACGATTTGCAAATGGTAAGAATGTTAATAATTGATAAACAATTCTTGGTGTTAAATCACGGAATGGGTTAATGGCATAACCTGTTGTTCCTGAAAGTGAACACCCAATTGCCATAATCACCATTCCAACAAAAATTGGTCCTAAATAAGTTGGTAATGTTCCAATTTTTCCAATTGCTAAAATAAATGTCACTAATAATGCTGTTCCGATAAATTCAGAAAAAAAGTTAACTCAAAGAGTTCTAGTTTGTGGTCCTGTTGAGTGCATTGCCAAAACAGATTTAGTTCCAAAATCTTCTGAATCTTTTTTGAAGTGTTTTTTGATGTGATCAAAATAGAATAAATCGACGATGATTTGTCCCACAAAAAATCCTAAAAATTGAGCGATTATAAAGATTGGAAATAATCCTCAACTTCCAACACCACTTTCTCAACCATTAACAACCATTGCGATTGTTACAGCTGGATTTAAGTGTGCTTTACCACCAAGTGCTGCTGCCACAGTTGCACCGACTGCAACTGCAAAACCTCAACCTAAAGCGATCATTAAAAAGGGTGATTTATATCCCTTGGTGTTTTTTAGAACGACGTTGGCAACAACCCCGTTCCCCAGAATTATTAGAATCAAAGACCCTAAGAATTCTGTAAAAAAATGCATTCCTGCGTTTTCCATATATCTCCTTCTATCTATGTGTTTAACATATTTATGTTAATAAAAATTTTTCACTTTAATTATATAAAAATAACACCCCTCAATCAATGAAATAGTTAAATTCAACACTTGAGAAATAATTAAAAAAATCAACTTGATTACGTTGATTTTTTTAATTATTTGATGAATTCTTGATTATTGAAATATGGTAGTAAAACTTTTGGTAATTTTAATTTTTCACCATCTCAATAGTTTTCTAAAATCGCTGCGATTAATCGGTCAATTGCCAGACCACTTCCATTTAATGTATGGACATATTGAGTTTTGTTGTTTTCATCTTTGTATCTCGTCATCATGTTTCGCGCTTGGAAATCACCACAATTTGAACAAGAAGAAATTTCTCGATATTTATTTTGTGATGGAAATCAAACTTCTAAATCGTATGTTTTCAAAGATGAGAATCCCATATCTCCTGTACATAAATGAATCACTCTATATGGTAGATCAAACATGTCCAAAATCGCTTCAGCATCCTTAACCAATTTTTCAAGTTCATTCATTGATTCTTCTGGTTTAACAATTTTTACCAATTCAACTTTATTGAATTGGTGTAAACGAATCATCCCTTTGGTATCACGTCCAGCACTTCCAGCTTCTTGTCTGAAACATTGAGTGAAAGATGTGTAGTTTAATGGCAACACTTTTTCATCTAAAATTTCATTTGCATGAATGTTTGTTAAAGGTACTTCCGCTGTTGGAATCAAATATTGATCACCGGTTTTGTATGCGTCTTCTTCAAATCTTGGTAGGTTACCAGTTCCATACATCATTTCTGCGTTCACGATCACAGGTAAAAAGAATTCTTTATAGCCGTGATTTACATGTCTTGTTAAAAGAATGTCCGCAATCGCTCTCACAAGTTTTGATCCTAAACCTGTGTAAACCAAGAATCGAGATCCAGATAATTTAGGCCCCAATTCAAAATCAACAAGTTGTAGTTTTGAAGCAATTTCTCAATGTGGTTCTTGAGTGTTTAAAAGGTTTGTGTGTTTACTTTTACGCACTTCAGGATTGTCATCTTCACTAGCCCCAATCGGAACACTATCATCTGGTAAATTTGGAATCATTCCAAGTGTGTAATTCATTTGTTTTACCACTTCTTTTAGTTCTTCATCCAATTCCACAATTAAGTCGTCAAACTCAGCGATTGATTGCTTTGTTTTTTCGACTTCTTGTTCTTTTTTATCACGCATTAAAAGGCCAATCTCTTTTGAAAATTGATTTTTTTTAGCTTTCAATTGTTCTAATTGAACTAAAATCTCTTTTCTTCTTTTGTTTTTTTCAACAACAAAATTAATGTCTTTGGAGAAATCGGGACCCCTAGAAGATAACTTCTTTTCAATTTCTTTTTGATTTATTTCAATAAAATTTACGTCTAACATAAAATTCCTCCTTTTTATATATTCTACATTAATAATAAAAACCGATACAAGATAATTTAGTTTACAATTAATTTAAAGGAGTCAATTATGAGTAAAAGTTTAAAAGACAATGTTTTTGATTTGATATCAAAAAACTACACAAAATTAGGTGATATCATGCCTGATTTTAAAGCAACAAATGGAGATCTAAGTGATTTTCATTTAAGTGATATAAAGAAGGATTTTAAATTAATATCGACAGCCCCAAGTATTGATACTAAAGTTTGTTTTTTACAAACAGAAAAATTTAATGAAGAAGTGGAAAAATATCCCCACGTTCAATTCATCACAATCACAAGGGATTTACCATTTGCCCAAGCTCGAGTTTGTGGATCATTTTTAAAGCCAAACCACATCTTATTATCAGATGCTTTTGCAAGAGATTTTGGAACTAAAACAGGATTCGCAATCGATTTTCTTCCATTATTAGCAAGAACTGTGATGGTTTTAGACAAAAATAATAAAGTTATTTATCAACAAATTGTTAACCCTGCTGCTAAAAATGAACCAGATTACAATGAAGTTGAAAACTTTTTGAAAACTTTAAAATAAAAACCAAGAAAATTTTACATTTTTGTTGAAAAAATCCTTTTAAAACAAAAATGTAACTATTTGTTCACACATCAAAAACCCTTTAAAATAGGCATTTAAACGCTGATTTGAAAGGGTTTTTAAATTTTTTTTCAAAAAAATGAATAATTATTGATTTTATTTTATTTTTATGTTTAATATATCTCTTGGACATAGGAGAAAAAACAAAAACAATGAAGAAATTCAAACATAATTTAGAGCTTTTAATCACAAAAAAAGAGATCCACGAAAAGATTAAAAAACTGGCAAGCAGTTTAAATGCTCAATACAAAGGTAAAGAGGTAACAATCATCGGTGTTATGAATGGGGGGTTATTTATGTTAGCGGACTTGTTAAAAAAATTAAAGTTCAAAGTTAACATTGATACTATTTCTATTGCAAACTACACAAACATTCATTTTTCAAAAGGTGTGGTTTGACAAAAGAAAATTCACAAACCAATCATTACTGGAAATGATGTTATCGTGATCGAAGATATTATCGACACAGGTTATACATTAACTGAAATTTATGAGGAACTAGCTTTTTGAAATCCAAAAAGTATTCGTATGATTACTTTATTAGATAAAGAAGGAACACACCCAAATTTCAAATACCCATATGAATCTTTATTCAAAGTACCAAACAAATTTATTGTTGGGTATGGGTTAGACATGAATGATATGTATCGCCAACTTGATCAAATTTACACAGTTGAACAATAATAAAAACAAAAACATTAAAATATAATAATAATAATAATAATAATAATAATTTTATTAAATTAGGATAGAAAAAAACTTCTTATATACAAGATGGTTAAACCATTAGTATATAAGAAGTTTTTTAATCTTCTTCGAATTCTTGAAGTTCTTCTCCGTGTTTACGGTATTGAAGAGTAACTGCATTAATTTCGTTGTTTGCACTTAATCTAATTCCGCGAACTCCAGCAGCCGATCTCCCCAGAACTGGAATATCAGAAACTTTAACTTTAATTAGGTTTCCATCACTTGAGATAATGCAAATTAAATCGGTTTCACGAGCGGCAATGATTGAGGCAAATTTACCTGTTTTTTCATTGATGTTCATAACTTTGATTCCCTTACCATTACGCCCAGAAATTCGGTATTCATCTAAGTTGGTTTTTTTGAAACTTCCTTTTGATGAAATCGTTGTAACAGTTTCAACACCAAATGATGACACTGCACCAACAACCACATCATCGCCTTCAACCTTGATACCTTTAACCCCAGCCGCAGTTCTTGATAGTGGACGAACAATTTTTTCATCAATTCTAATAACTTTACCAGAACGATTTGCAATCATCACACTATCTTCTCCAGTTGTTGGAATTACAGTTACTAATTGGTCATCTTCACGTAGGTTGATGGCAATTTTACCATTTTGATTGATACGATCAAATAATGAAATATCAGTACGTTTGATCATTCCTTTTTCAGTAATAAATGTTAAATATCGCATTTTTTCTTTAGCATTTCTTAATGGTAAAATTGCTGTAATTTTGTCTTCTTTGGTTAGACCATTTAAAAAGTTAACAATTGGTAGTCCACGAGTTGTTCGTGAATATTGACGAATGTTATACAATTTTGTGCGGAAAACTTTTCCAGAATTGGTGAAGAATAAAATTCAATCACGCATTTTTCCCATTGTTGCGATCACAATTGGATCAGTTAATGTTGAGTTAACATTAACTCCACGACCACCACGTTTTTGGGTTCTAAATTCTTCAGGATCAACACGACGAATGTAACCATCTTGACTTAATAAAATCATTGATTTAACGTCTGGAATTAATGATTCATCTTCGATGCTCATCACTGATTCAGAAATTGGTTCGCTTCGGCGAGCATCACCAAATTTAGCAGCAATATCATCTAATTGATTTTTCAGAACTTTGTTTTGTTCTGATTCATCGTTAATTAATTGCGTTAAATAAACAACGCGTTCTTTGATTTGATTCATTTCGTCTTTGATTTTATCTCTTTCAAGACCAACCAAACGTTGTAAACGCATATCTAAAATGGCTTTGTTTTGTTCTTCGTCAAAATTAAATCTTGATGTCATTTTTTCTTTAGCTTCATCACTTGTTTTTGAATTTCTAATGATTGAAACTATTTCATCAATATTATCTAAAGCAATATGCAATGCTTCTAAAATGTGATGACGTTTTTCTAATTTGTTTTTTTCATAAATCGAACGTTTAATAATGACATTGATTTGAAACTCGACGTAATTCTTAATAATGGTTTTTAGATCTAACAAAACAGGAATGTTGTTATGTAATGAAAGTAAGTTGATCGAAAATGATGATTGTAATCCTGTGTATTTATAAAGTTTTGATAAAACAACATCTGGATTTGAGTCGCGTTTCAAATCAATAACAATGCGAATCCCTTGATAGTTTGATTGATCACGAATGTTTGAAATTCCTTCAATCACTTTATCTTTAACTAGTTCGGCAATTTTTTCAATAATTTTAGATTTGTTAGTTTGATAAGGAATTTCAGAAACAATTAAGCGCGAATGTTTTGCATCTTCTTCAATGTCGATGCGAGCACGAATTGTAACTCCACCTCGTCCTGTGCGATATCCCACTCTCATGCGCTCACCATTTGTCATTAAAGCCCCAGTTGGAAAATCTGGACCAATAATGTGGTTATCTAAAATTTCATCAACTGTGATGTCTTTATTTTCAATATAAGCATTAATTGCTGAAACTAATTCATTTAAATTGTGTGGAGGAATTGAGGTTGCCATCCCAACAGCAATCCCCATCACTCCATTTGCTAATAGATTAGGGAAGTATCCTGTTAGATAAGCTGGTTCAATTTCACTGGCATCATAGTTGTCAACAAAAGGAACGGTGTCCATGTCGATATCTTTGATAATAAAGTTTGAAACTTTTGATAGACGCGCTTCAGTATAACGCATCGCAGCTGCTCCATCCCCATCAATTGAACCAAAGTTACCATGTCCATCAACTAATGGATAACGGTAAGAAAATTCTTGGGCCATACGTACCATTGATTCATAAACAGCACTATCACCATGTGGGTGATACTTACCAATTACCTCCCCAACAATACGAGCAGATTTTTTGTGCGGTTTGTCTGATGTAATCCCTAAATCATTCATTGCATAAATGATGCGTCGGTGAACTGGTTTCAGACCATCTTTTAAGTCTGGAAGGGCACGAGAAACAATTACACTCATGGCATATTCTAAAAAGTCCTTACGAACTTCAGAGGCGATATCCATTGGTTTGATTGTTCCGTGATTATGTTCTAAAACTTCTTTGTTTTTATCACTCATTTTTATTTACCATTCACCTTTCTAATAATCTATATTTTCTACAAACTCTGCATTATCTTGAATAAAAATTCTTCTTAATTCTGGATCTTCACCCATTAATTCAGAAAACACTTCGTTGGCAACAGCAGCGTCTTCTAATGAAATTTGAAGCATTGTTCTTCTTTCTGGATCCATTGTTGTTTCTCACAATTGCATTGGATCCATTTCTCCAAGTCCTTTATAGCGTTGAATTGTGTATCTTTGGCCATTAAATTCATTTGCCTTTAAGGTTTCTAGTTCTTGATCAGAATATGCATACGCTAATTTTTTACCAGCTTCAATTTTGAATAGTGGAGGTTGAGCAATATAAATATTTCCATTTTGAACAAGTGGTTTCATATAACGATAAAAGAAGGTTAATAATAAAGTTCTAATATGAGCACCATCCACATCAGCATCAGTCATGATGACAATTTTTTCATAACGAATTTTTGAAAGATTAATATCTTCTTTAATTCCAGTTCCAATTGCAGTCACAATTGATTTAATTTCAGTATTTGCAAAGGCTCTAACTTCTTGAACTCTTTCAACATTCAAAACTTTACCACGCAGTGGTAGAATCGCTTGAAAATGACGATTTCTTCCGGTTTTAGCACTTCCACCAGCCGAATCCCCTTCGACAAGATATAGTTCAGAGATTGAAGAATCATTTGTTTCGCAATCCGCTAATTTACCTGGTAAAGAAAATGTATCCAAAGCACCTTTTCTTCTTGTTTCTTCACGCGCTTTTTGAGCGGCAATTCTCGCTTTTTGAGCATTATTATTTTTGTCTAAAATTGCTTTAGCATCATTTGGATTTTCGAATAAAAATTCTTCAAAACTTTTTCCTAAAACAGCATCAACAACACGTTTGGTGTCTGGGTTTGCTAATTTAGTTTTTGTTTGACCTTCAAATTGGGGATCAGTATGACGAACCGAAAGAATACAAATCATTCCTTCTTTGATATCATCTCAAGAAAATTTTTGTGGTTGTTTATTTTGTTGTGCTACTTTTTCAGCATAACGGTTAATAATTCTCACAAGTGCTTGTCTTAATCCGTCTTCGTGCGCCCCACCTTCATGAGTGTTGATGTTATTAACGAAGGTAATTAAGTTTTCATTGTACTCAGAATTATATTGAAGTGCGATTTCGACTTCAATGTCTCCATCATCTCCAGCTTCTTTACCATCAACATAAAAGATTGTTGGGTTAATTTTACTTTTTGATTCATTTTCTTCACGAATGTAATCAACGATTCCATTTGGGAAGTGAAAGTTAACAGATTTATTAATTCTTTCATCATTTAATGTGATTTTTAATCCCTTATTTAAATATGCTAATTGTTTAACTTTATTTCTAATTGTAATGTAATCAAAAGTGGTTGTTTCTTTGAATATTTCAGCATCTGGTTTGAATCTAACAGTCGTTCCAGTTTTATCTGAATCACCAAGAATTGCTAATTCAGTTTGTTTGGTTCCACCATCACTAAATAGCATGTGGTATTTTTTACCATCACGCTCAACAATAACGTCAACGTATAAACTTAATGCATTAACAACAGAAGCTCCAACTCCGTGAAGTCCTCCAGAAACCTTATATGAATCAGAATCAAATTTTCCACCAGCATGTAATTGTGTAAACACAAGTTCAACTGCTGGTCGTCCTGTATCTTGATTAATTCCAACCGGAATTCCACGACCATCATCTTGAACGATGATCTCGTCTTCTTTTGTAATTGTAACTTTGACGTGTTGAGCGTATCCTGCCATCACTTCATCAATTGAGTTATCAAGGATTTCCCAAACTAAATGGTGAAGTCCGGTTTTTGATGTTGAACCAATATACATTCCGGGTCTTTTTCTAACCGCCTCAAGTCCTTTTAAGACTTTAATCGAATCAGAACTATAATCTTTGTTTTGTTCAGCCATATTTTCTCTTTTCTATTAAAAATAATAATAAATTTACATAATTATCCTTATTAATTATACTCCTTTATTGAAAAATAAGGTAGTTTTTAAACTTAATACTTGGTCTGTGTATATGGTTATTGAATATAGCAAAAAAAGGCAAAATGCGCCTTTTTTTTGCTTAATTTTAAAAATTCACTATTTTTATTGAACTTTTAAGTTTTTGAACAATTGAATATATTGATTTGTTGAAATATTTTCTGGTCTTAAATTTTCAGCAATTTTAGTTTGCCCCAAAATTGCTTTACTTAGATCTTTGTTGTTAGTAATATTTGTTAAATTATTTAAGATTGTTTTTCGGCGATTGTTAAAAATTTTTCTTACAAAACTAATAAATTCTTGATCATTTCCATTTAATTCTTGTTTATATTTATCTCAAAAAGTTAATGAAACAATCGCCGAATCAACTTTAGGAACTGGTTTAAATTTATTTTTCAAAACAGTAAATTCATATTTTTTATCAGCATAAAAATCAGCAGCTACAGATAAATTGTTATAGTTGTTTCCACTTTCTTTGGCAATTAATCTTGTGGCAACTTCTTTTTGCACCATAAAAATCGCTTTCTTAATTTGGTCACTAACATCAAACGTTCTAAAAAGAATTTCACTTGTGATGTAGTATGGCATATTAGAAATTAAATAGACTTCTTGTTCTGGGTTTTGTTTTTCATTTTCAATTAATGATTTAAAATCAATTGTCAAAACATCCTGATTAATGATTTTAAAATTTTCAGAATTAAGATCACGATGTAAAATCGGAATTAAACTTTCATCAATTTCGATCGCTACAACTTTATCAAATTTTTGCACTAACAGTTTTGTTAGTGCACCAGTTCCTGGCCCAATTTCGATAATTAAACTATTCTTGTTTTCAGGAATTAAAGTAACAATTTTTTTAATTAAAGTTGGGTCACTAATAAAGTTTTGACCAAATTTTTTCTTTGCTTGAATTTCCATTTATTCTCCTATCATCTTTCTAATATCATCAACATTTAAGTTTGCCCAATTTAATCATTTAAACAAAGTTTTAGAACTTAATTGATCACTTCAATGCATTTGATTTGTGATTTTAATTCTATTAGTTTTAATAAAAAAATTGTTATCTAAATATTCTGATCATGTAATTGATGCTTTGTTTTTAAAATTGATTGTGACCAGTTGTTTTAACGCTTGTTTGATTGCTTCATCATCAGCTTCGGCAATTCCAATTTTTTTCGTTTGTTTTTGAATATCACTCTTAACAATAAAAGCATTCAAAACTTCACCATCAATTGAATTAATAATTTTTTCACGAATTTTTTTACCAGGACCGTCGGGGTCTGTAAAGATTATAATCCCTCTTGATTGATTGATTTGATTAATTAAATTTAATGTTGATTGGTTCAAACTTAAACCGTTAGTTTCAATGGTTTCAATATCTTCACCAAAAATTTTTTTAAGTTTTTGGGTATCGGTTTTTCCTTCAACAACAATAATTTCTTTAATCACAAAAACCTCCCTTTTAAATTTTTTTCATTTATCTAAACTATATTAAATTATAATTTAAATAATCGAGGTTATTGAATATGAATAAAAGAATTGGAATTGTTTTTGATGAAACTGATATAAAAGTGGTGTCTAGTGAGGACGGGGTTCTTATAAAAGAGAAGACTGTTGTTTTATGAAATGAAAAGGAAAATAAAATTGTTTTATATGGGGAAGATGTTTTAAATCTTGAAAATAAAATTGGAACAAACTTATCAATCATCCACCCATTAGAAGATGGGGAAATTAAAAACTTGAAAATTTTTCAAAACTTAATTCATCTTTTATTTGGGCAAATAAAAGATGAATTTAAAGACGCTGATGTGATCATTTCAAAAACTAGTGATAATGAATTGGTTTTAGACGAATTTAGCGCGATTACAAGCATCTATCAACCAAAAAACATTAGGTTTGAAGACAGTTCTAAACTTATAGCAATTGGGGCTGGAATCAATATTAATGATGATTACGGAAAAATCATTTTAGAGGTTGAAAATCATTGTGCAAAAATATCTGTTTTTGCAAATGGTGACACTGTTGCATCAAAACAACTTCCATATGGGGAGAAATATATTAATCAAAAAATAAAACAACATTTTAAAGAGAAAAAGGGAATTATTTTAGACGACTCCGTACTTGATAAAATCAAATACGGAATTGGAAGTGTTTTAAAACTGAAAGATGATTTAGAAATTGTGGTTGCTGGAATTGACACTTTGTCAAAAGAAAAAAAGAAAATTCTTGTCAGCAGTTCTTCAGTGCGAAAAATATTTTTAGATTTGTTTAATCACTATAAGAATGAGATCACTAAATTGTTAGAAACTCTACCTTTTTATATTTCAACAGGAATTGTTAAAAACGGAATGAGTGTGGTTGGATCGATTGGTAAAATCAGTGGAGTTAACTATTTTTTTAAAGATTTTTTTGATTGACCAGTTGAAATATCAAACTCAACAGAAGATGCCATTCTTTTTGGTTTATTAAAGATTAAATAATCAGGCATAACAAAAACCCATTCGAAAGTGAATGGGTTTTTGTTAATTTAGAAAATTATTTTTATTTTAATTTTCCTTCTTTTTTGAATTTTTCTGTTAGTTTATTAATCATTTCAACAGTCATTTTTTCTGCATCAAATTTAGGTTTAAATCCTCACTCTGTGCGAGCTGCTGAATCATCAATACTATTTGGTCAAGAATCTGCGATTCCTTGACGAACTGGATCAACTTTGTAAGTAATTTTAAAACTTGGAATATGTTTTTGAATTAAAGCAGTTAATTCTTCTGGTGCAAGCGACATTGCTGTAATGTTAAATGCATTTCTGTGAATTAATTTGGTTGGGTCTGCATTTAATAAATTAACAATTGCATCAATTGCGTCATCCATGTACATCATATCCATTTTAGTACCTTCTGCTAGGTAGCATTCGTAAGTTCCTTTTAAAAGTGCTTGGTAGAAAATATCAACGTTATAGTCTGATGTTCCTCCACCTGGTTCTGTTTTGTAAGAAATTAATCCTGGAAAACGTACTGAACGTGAATCTACACCAAATTTAGTGTTGTAGTAGTTTGCTAACATTTCACCAGCTGTTTTTGTAACTCCATACATTGTTGTTGGGTGCATAAAAGTGTCTTGTGGTGTGTTGTCTTGGTTTACATCTGGACCATAAGCAGCGATTGATGATGGAGCAAAGATTTTTGTTTTTAATTCTTTTGCCACATCAAGTGCGTTTAATAATCCACCCATGTTTAAGTGTCAAGCAAGCTTAATATTTTTTTCAGCTGTTGCTGAAAGAAGTGCTGCTAAGTGAACAATAGTATCAACTTTGTGATCTGTTGCCATTTTTAAGAATTTTTCATAGTCCATAACGTCTAAAGTTTCGAAAACTCCGTTTTCACAAACTGCGTTACCATCTATTTTTCTGATATCTGTTGCAATAACATTATCTTTTCCTAATTCTCTTCTTAATCTATCAACTAGTTCAGAACCAATTTGTCCTAATGAACCAGTAATTAAAACTTTTTTCATATTTTTATCTCTTTCTAGATTATTGTTTCTCAAATTATTTTTCAATTATTTATCAATTATTTTCTTGTATTCTTTTGTAATCACATCATAGACTTTGTCTAATTCTGCTTTTGTATGTAATGATGAAATCATTAGACGAATTCTAGCTTTACCTTTAGGTACGGTTGGGAAAATTATTGGTGAGACTAAAATGTTTTGTTCAAACAAAATCTTAGTTAATTCAGTTGCAATAACTTCTTCACCAACCATAAATGGTGTGATCGGAGTTTGTGTTGTCCCGATTGAAAAACCATTGTCAATAAATTTACTTTGAATGTATTTAGTATTATCTCAAAGTTTTTTCAATCTTGTGTCGTCGTTTTCTAATTCATTAAGAATAGCTGTTCCGGCTTCCACAAATCCTTGAGGCAATGATGAAGAGAATAGAAACACTCTTGATTTTTGTTTTAAATATTCAATTAAAACTTTTTTACCACTAATAAATCCACCAACTAAACCAAATGCTTTTGACATTGTTCCTGTTTCGATGTCGATTTGTCCTTCCAATCCAAAGTGAGCCACAGACCCTCTTCCTTTAGGACCAATAACACCTTCACCATGAGCATCATCAACAATTGTATATGCATCATATTTTTTAGCTAGAGCATTAATTTTATCAAGTGGAGCAATATCTCCATCCATTGAGAAAACACCATCAGTAATAATAAAAATATTTCCTTTTATTTTACTTCTGTTTTCTTTTAAAACTCTTTCTAAATCTTCTGTATCCATATGTTTATAGATCGCTCTTGCGGCTTTTGAAAGACGAACTCCATCAATAATTGAAGCATGATTTAATTCATCTGAAATGACTAAATCGTCTGCATTTGTAATTGTTGGAATTAAACCTGTGTTTGCTTGAAAACCACTTTGAACAACTAATGTTGCTTCAAAACCTTTGAATTCAGCAAGTTTTCTTTCAAATTCATCATGGACATCATAACTTCCAGATATTGATCTAACAGCTCCTGGTCCAGCACCATATTTATCAAGTGATTTTTTAAAACTTTCAATTGTTAATGGATCTGCTGCGTATCCAAGATAGTTATTAGAACACATGTTAATAAAGTCTTTTCCATTAACTTTAATAATGTCATTTTGTTTACTTTCAAGTGTTTTTATGTTGTTGTAGACTTTGTTTTCTTTTGCTAAGTCTAACTCTTCTTTTAAGCGTTTATATAATTCCACTTTCTTCTTATCCTTTAACTTTTATTTCTTTATTTTTGTTTTTAACCAATAGATAGTACTCAACCAGCATTGTGATAGAGACATAGAATATGACGGCGATCGCTAGCCATTTTAGAATAGCTTGGAATAGCGCATCTCCTTCTGCTCCAAGAGCACTTTTTATTCCAACAAAGACAATAAGGAAGGCCGCGATTAATCCAAATACTGAGAATATTTGCATTAAACTAGCAGTTAATTGCATGTATTGTTTTTTTCTAATGAAGTTAAATGCAGCTGGGAACATACTTAATGCTGAACTACATGACATAATTGGGAAAATGGCTTCTTGTTTTAACCCTAAGAATGATAAACTCGCAAGCGCTGGTGCAAATAAACCGATTCCAAATGATTGAACCATTCCTAAGAAGAAGAATATAATTGTTCCGACAATAATTCTTCATGCTTTATCCATTAAAGATGTAGCTAATCCGATATCTGTTTGTTTGATTGCATTAACGTGTGGGTGAGTTAAGATCATCATTATCGCAACAACAAATAAAACTACCCCCATTGATACTTTAACAATTTTTGGGTCTTTAATTTTAGCAACAAGTGCTGACCCGACAAATGTTCCAACAAGTATTGATGCAAGTAAGATCAATAATGTTGCAACATCAACTTCGATTGCACTAACAAATAGTGCTGCTTCAAGTGTCCCACTTAAAGCAAAGGCAACGTTTAATGTACCTGGTAATTTTGTATCATCTTTGATACTTTTTGTACCTTTAAGAATTGCAGTTCCGATTCCGAATGAACCAACTGAAATTGTATCAGTAAATCCTGCAGTTACCCCTGCAATGATAACGTTTCTTTTGTTTTGATCTGCATCGTTGTATCTAACTTTTGATGAGACAACAAAAAATAATACACTGTACACAACAGCTGCAATTGAAAACACAATCACAATGACTAAAGCGAAAACTTCTTGACTGTTTCAAACAATAGGTTTGTTAGCAACGTCTTTAAGAACAAAATAATTAATCAACAAGCACATAAGTGTTGCTAAGACAGCTGATGCTAATAACATCATTCATTTAAATAACCTTTTTTTATAATCGGCTTTTGTTAATAAGTCTTCTGGATTAATCATTTGTTTTTCTGTTTTTTTAAAAAATTTAAACATTTTTTCCATTTTTCTTTTCTATAGATATTTTTCCAAAACTTTGTATGTTTTTTGGAAAAACTCTAATATTATTATAAAACAAGAACAACAAAAAAGACCAAAAAATTTTCATTGTTTTTGGTCTTTTTTGTTTATTTTTCTAATTGTGCGAACATTATTAAAAATTTAGTTGGTGATGTATGTTGGAAGCACAACTTGTTTAAGATCTTCAGAACCTTTTTTGTTAATCACAACGGGTTTAACATTATTAACGAATTTCAATTCAACCATTTCATCATCAAAACTTCTGATCGCTTCGATTAAAAATCTTGTATTAAAATTGATGTTTAAATCTTCAATTTTTTCTGATGTGAAATTATCAAACTCTTCTTCAAAAGTTCCAATGTCTGTGATTGTCGATCTAAAGAAGATCTTGTTTTGTTGAATTTTCATATTAATGATTGAAGATAAATTATCATCAGTTGGTAAATCAGCTCTGTTAAGTGTTTTTAAAATTGTTTTTGAATTAACAGTAATTGCTGTTTTAAACTCTTGAGGAAAAGCCCCTTCAACGTTTGGAAATTGTCCATCAATTAAATTGCTTTGAAAAATTGTGTTATCCAAAATAAAAGTGGCATAGTTTTCGTTAATTAGAATTTTAAGTTGTTTTGTGTTTTCAATTATTTTATTCAAATCAAGAATTGATTTGAATGGAATTGTGATATTAATATCTTCGTTTTCTTGTAATTTTAATGGAATTGTTTTTTGACTGATACGAAACATGTCAGTGGCTGATATTAATAATTTTTTATCTTTAATTTTAAAATTCATTCCGGTTAAAACAATTTTTTTGTTTCATTCATTGATCGAAATAATTGTTTGGTTGATTGTTCTTTTAATTTCTTGAGCATCGATATTTAATTCAATTCCTTTTTCTCTGAAACCAATTAAAGGATAATCATCAGCATCTAAAATATTTAAATTAAATTCTGTTTTTGTGGTCTTGATTTTAATTTCGTTATTTTCAACCATAATGACTGTTATCAAATCATCATCTAATCTTTTTAAGATTTCAAGAATGTGTTTTGATTTGATCAAAAATCTGCCTGTTTGCTTAACTTCTAAATGTGAATTATCATTATTCAAAACACATTTAATTGAAAGTGTTCCGTTTGTTGAAATTAAAACAAGTTTATCGTTTGTCAATTCAACCAAAACACAGTTTAAAATCGGGTTTATTGATTTGTAATCAATAATTTTGCTCGTTTTTGATAACTCTTCAAAAAAACTGTTTCTTTTAATTGTAAATTCCATTATTAACTCCTATTTATTTTTTTGATCCTACCTCACTTCTAAAGAAGTTTCGATTAAGGGCCAAAATAATTTCTTTTTTCTTTTTATTATTATTACATTGTTTATTTGTTGATAAGTTGTTTTTAACAACAATCTATAACAAATCAAAGTCTTAATTCAACACAACATATCAATCTTTTTCAACACTACTTGGACATGATTTTATTTTTCAAAGCTTCAATTTGGTTTTTGAAACTTTTTTCAGCTTTAATTGAGTTTTCAATTTTCTTAATTCCACTCATAACTGTTGTGTGATCTCGCCCACCGAACTCAGAACCAATCGCAGTTAAACTATGACCTAAAATTTCTCTTGTTAAGTACATTGCTACATGCCGAGCATTGACATTTTCCTTAGTTCGAACCTTACCATCGAGTGTTTTTAAAGCAACTCCGTATTTTTCTGAAACAACTTCTTTGATTTTTTTAACATTTAATATCCCTAAATTAACAACAGGAATATCTTTGAAAATTTCATTTAATAAATCAATATCTAAAACCGAATCTTCGGTTGTTGAAATTCAAAACACAATTTTTCTAATGCAACCTTTGATTTTTCTCACATCATTTGCATAAAATTTAGCACAATGATTTTTTACTTCTTCTGGAACCTCTTTATTTAAACCTTGTGTTTTGAATTCTGCATCAACAATATCTAAAGCAGTATCTAAATCTAAAGGTTTAATTTGAGTTGTTAATCCTAAGTTAAAACGAGTGATTAAACGGTTATCAAAACCATTTAATTGATCAGGAACCTTATCACTTGAAAAAACAAGTTGTTTTTTATTTTCAAGAAAATGGTTAAAAATAGTGAATAAAATTTCGTTTGTTTTTTCTTTTTTTGCTAAAAATTGAATATCATCAATTAACAAAAAATCATTAGAAATAAAGTCTTTTTTTCACTTTTCAATCGCGTCTGATCCGTTTTGGATTGCTTCAACAACTTGGTGACCAAATTCTTCACTAGTTATATATTTGACCTTTAAATTTGGTTGTTTATTCTTAATTTCATACTCAATTGCTTTTAATAAATGGGTTTTTCCTAACCCAGAATCACCATAGATAAATAAAGGTGATCATTGAGCTGGATTTTCAACCACACTTCACGCAGCTCTAAAAGCCAAAGTATTGCTCGGACCATGGATAAAATGTTCAAAACTAAATTCATAATCAGTTGCTACCTTATTGATGATTTCGTTATTAATTTTTTCTTGTTTTTTAAACTCTTCGTTGGTTATTATGTCAATTTGAGGCAATTGATTAGTGTATTTTTTGATGATCTCACTAATGTTTGGTAGAAATTGTTCAACCAACCTTGCACCAATCGAACTTTTCACAACCAGTGTATAATCGTTTTTTTGATTTTCAATTAAATTAGCCTTTGATATGTAGGAATTGTACACTTTTTGATCAATTTTAGCATCTTGTGAAAGCTCTTCTTTTAATTTTTCTCAAATGCTAAATTCAGTCATTACATACCTCGGTTTCTTTCTCTAAAATAAATTATAAGTCCTTTTTAATAAAACAAAAACAAAATTGTTGATAACCTGATTTTAATATTTTTTTATTCCTTGCAGATTTTAAAAAATTCAATTAAAACACAATTCATTATCTTTTTTCCACTTTTCCACATTGGTTTTTTAAAATGTGGATTTCTCCTTGAAAAGAATGTGTATAACCCATTTTATAAAGTTTAAGAATAAAAAAAATCACCAACAAGAGAAAAATCATATATAATAAACATTGTATTTTATTAATCAATAGACAAAAACGGAAGGAGTGAACACAATGAAAAGAACTTGACAACCATCAAAAATTAAACACGCACGTACTCACGGTTTTAGAGCTAGAATGGCAACTAAAAACGGAAGAAAAGTAATCAATGCTCGTAGAGCAAAAGGAAGAGCTAAACTTTCTGCTTAATTTTATTTAATGAAAAATAAAAGAATTATTAAAAAAAATTTTGAATTTCAAGAAATAATAAAACAAAATCATGTTTTAAAAAACTCTTCATTTGTTGTTTATTTCCAAAAAACAAATGAACCAAAATTAGAATTTGGAATTTCAGTTGGTAAAAAAATCGGCAATGCCGTTGTTAGAAATCAAGTTAAGCGACAAATTAGAATGCAAATTTTTAATTTATTACCAGAATTTGGCGCACTTAACTTTAAAATTATTATCATCGCACGACCTGTTTTTTTAAAAACAAAATACGAACAAAACAACAATGAATTAAACAAAATACTAACAAGAATAAAAAAAATCAACAACTAGAAGGGGGAATTGTATGTATAAAGAACACCACAGTGTTATGAATCATTTAAACCCCAAAGGTGCGGTTAATAAGAAAAAAGATCTTAGAGCAAAACTTAAATTAGCTTTAAAGATTTTAAAAATTGCAGGGTTTCTACTAATCATTATTTCGATGTTATGAGGATGTATCCAAATGTATCAAAAAGATTATGTTGTTTCACAAATCATCGATATGACAGGAACAAAAGTTTTTGCTCCTGGAACAGCTTTTGAAATTGTAATTACATCTCTTGGTGAAATCGGTGGTAAAACACACATCGGTGGACCTGAAATTGAGTATGGTTATAATGGTATAACTTCTTGAGCTGAAGCATTTTCTAGAACGGGCGGATCATTATTTTATGGACTGTTTGTTTATCCAATGGGATTCTTACTTGTAGGAATTTTGAAAGGATTTAGTGGAACACTAAATCCAGATTTATCAACTTCACAACAACAAGCCTATGGGATCGCTGCATTCTTCTCAATCTTCTTTACTGTTTTAATTGTTAAAACAATTACTTTGGCTTTCAGCTGGAAATCTCAAAAAAACCAAGAAAAAATGCAAATGTTACAATTAAAACAAGCAGAAATAACGGCTAAATATAAAGGTAAAAAAGATACCCAATCGCGTCAAAAACAACAAATGGAAACATCTGCTTTATATAAAAAAGAAGGTCTTTCACCAATGGGGGCGATTACTGGAAGTTTTGCATCCCTACCATTCTTGTTTGCGATTTATGCTGTTGTTAGATCAACAAGAGCACTAAAAGTTGCCAATATTGGAGCGATTTCATTGATTGAAGCACCATGAGAAAGATTAACTCACGGAGAACCAATTTATATTGTTCTACTTGTTGTTTATTTCCCATTACAAGTTGTTTCAATGTTGTTACCAACAATTCTACAATATGTAAAACAAAAATCTTCAACCTTAACTGAAGCTCAAAGAAAAGCCAGAAAAAAACAATTGATTATGCAATTGGTAATGATGGTTGTGTTCATCTTCGTTGTTGCCACTGTTTCTTCGGGAGTTGCAATTTATTGGATTCTTTCTTCATCTTACCAAATCTCACAAACGCTAGGATTCCACTTCTATAATCAAAAACAGGTTAAACGTGGAGATCGTGAACGTCAACGTCGATTACGTCAAATGAATAAAACAAACAAGCAAATAGCAAACAAACAAACAACAAACAAATAATACAAATTGCACTATGTTATAAACACCAATCACATTTGATTGGTGTTTTTTTGTTCAAAAGATCTTCTATTTAATGCAATCAAAAAACACATTTTACGAACTTAAAAATTCGTAAAATGTGTTTAAAATATAGATTCAAAATTGCTGTGCTTTTAAAACTTTAATGCGTTTTAAATTAACATATTAAAAAAGATTTTAATTATTTAACCAAGCCCATTAATCTTTCAATTTCTTGAATATCTTCTTTTGATTCATCGTACCTCAATGTTGCCTTGGTGTTGTTTTTGAAGACAATATAATAATAGATACTGCTGCGATACACAAAATGGATATGGTCAATATTGATAATCACATTTTCAACTTTTTTTGAAAAATAGCTCAAACTTAAGTTTGAATTTTTAAATTTGTAAAACATAATAATACCTCACTTTTAAATAATTATACAACTTAGTAAAAAGATAAAATTAAATTTTGATTTCAATTTGCATAGTTGTGAAACAATAATTTAAATAGATTTTTAATTCATAAACGCAATCTTGCGTTTATTTTTTTATGTTTCTATATTTACTATTTTTGTAACAATTTTGCTTGCAAAGGTTGAATCATGAGTAACCAAGATTATTGTTCCACAATATCTCTCTAAAGCTTGTTCTAGCATTTCAATGCTCATAATATCTAAATAATTTGTAGGTTCATCCAAAAGTAAGATATTAGTTTCTTTTAAAATTAGGATGCTTAAATTTAGTTGCATCTTTTCTCCTTCACTCAAATCAACAACATTTTTATGAAAGGTTTGTTCAGAATATTTAAATTGAGACAACAATGTTCTTATGTTTTTGTCGTTATTTCCAAGATGATTATAAATATATTCCCTAACAGTTAATTTCAAATTTATGTCGCTCCTACTTTGTTTTAAATACCCAACATGGATATTAGGGTTTTTTTGCAATTAACATCTCGTTAATTAAGTTAAGTAAAGTTGTTTTTCCTGATCCGTTTTTACCATAAATTAAAATCCGATCACCATTAGTTATTGAAAAATTATATTTTTCAATAACAAGAAGATTTTTTTGTTTTAATGAAGGGGTAAATACAAAATCTATCTTCTTATTAAACTCATATATTGGCACTACGTTATTTAATTTGTCCAATCTTGTATTTAAAGATTTAATATTTTTATCAACACTTTGTTTTCCTTGGTAGTTATAACTACTGATTAATTTAGCATCGGAATTACTCATTCATTTTGGTTTTTCATTTGTTTTTTTGAGAATGAATTTTTCTCATCTCAAGTTCTTTCTCTAATTTGTTCTTATGTTTTTTGTAATGAAATACTTCTAATTCTTTTTGTTTGAACAAGTTTTCTTTTTCAAACAAAAAAGCTTCGTATTTCATGTCAAATAATGTAATTTTTTTATCTTTTATTTCTATAATTTTATCTGCAGTTTCTTTTATTAATTCTCTATCATGTGTAACTAATAAGACAACACCCTTAAAGTGTTTGATTGCTTTAATTAAAAATTGCCGATTATCATAATCTAAATGAACTGTTGGTTCATCCAAAATTAAAAGATTACAATCTTTTTTAAAAGCATCAATAATTTGTTGTTTGCAAAACTCGCCACCACTAACTTTGATTAAGTTAGACTTAAAATAGTTTTGCTCAAAGTATAAAGTTGTAAAGTTGTTTTTAATAGAACCGGTATATTCATTTTCGATTCCGGCTATAATTTTCATTAGACTAGATTTTCCTGAACCGTTGTTTCCAACTATTCCGATCACTGATTTATTATTTTCTATGTTTAAACTTTTTAATTCAAAAATGTTTTGATCACCATAAAAAAGTTCTAAGTTATTGATTTGTAACACATGCCCACCTCCTTTTAAGAAGATAAAAAAATAATTATTTTTTAAAATAAATTATTTTGCTGTGTACATTTAATCAACCACCTTTCAATATAAATATTTTAGCATTAAAAGAAAAGAGGTAAAAACAAACATTTAAAGCTTTTTTGCAAAGTTTTTTAAAGGTGTGCAAAAAAGAGAAATGATTTTATTTTTTAAAAAGAATAGGCTTTTAACTATGTTAAAATAATATATGCCATTATAAAGATAACATCTGAACTTAGTCAGAACCGGAAGGTAGCAGCTATAAGGAAACGTGTCTTGTATAGTGGTTTTATTTTTTTAGGACAACTTATGACAAATGAACAATTTTCTTTTTTAATGAAAGCGATCGAAAAAACAAAAAAGCATCATGATGTGCCAATTTCAGCAATCATTGTTAACCAAAACGACGAGATCGTTAGTTTTGGTTTTAACGAACGTGAAAGAAAAAAAGAAATTTCTGCACATGCAGAAATTATAGCAATCAACAAATTGGCTAAAAAAATAAAATCACTTAATTTAAACGATTACAAACTAATCACAACACTAGAACCTTGCGTGATGTGTTCTGAAGCAATCCAACAAGCCAAAATTAAAACCGTCGATTATCTTTTAAAAGGTGATAAATATGGGGTTTCTAGACATCTAAGTGTTAATGATATCAAGTTTAAACTTAAAAAAGTTGGAACCAAAGAACAAGTAGATTATTATAAAAATATCATTAAAGTTTTTTTTCAAAAACTTAGATAACCACATCAATAAAAAATGGTTAATATTATATTTAAATGTAAAATATTTATGTAGAAAAAAGAGGTTGAAATGTTGAATAATAAAAATTCTCTTTATAGAAAATATAGACCGTCAACATTTGATGATGTTGCCGGACATTTTAATGTTGTAAATATTTTGAAAAAGGAATTAGATGAGAAATCTTTCACACATGCTTTTTTGTTAACTGGACAAAGGGGAACTGGTAAAACATCGATTGCTCGTATTTTCGCTAAAGCAATTAATTGTAAAAATTTAACACAAGGAAACCCTTGTGAAATTTGTGAAAGTTGTGTTGTTTCAAACAAGGGACAATCACCAGATATTTACGAGATTGATGCCGCGTCAAATAGTGGTGTTGATGAAATTAGAAACATTAAAAATAATGTCTCTACAATGTCAATTTTAGGCGATTACAAAACCTATATTATCGATGAAGTTCACATGCTAAGTAAAGCTGCGTTTAACGCTTTACTTAAGACCTTAGAAGAACCTCCTGCACATGCAATATTTATTTTAGCAACAACAGAATTTTCAAAAATACCACAGACAATTATTTCACGATGCCAAGTTTTGAATTTTAAAAAAATTCAAAAACAAGCAATGAAAGAAAGAATTAATTTTGTTGCTAAAAATGAAGGTTTCACTTTTGAAAACGACAATGTAATTGATGAAATTTATTACCTAAGTGACGGCTCACTTAGAGATGCGTTAAATATGTTAGAACAATTAATGGTTGTCAATGATTCGATAATAACAATTGAAAGTTTGAAAAACATTTTTTATTTTGCATCAAAAAAAGAAAAATTAAATGTAATCAAAAACATCATCAATAATGATGCCAATGATTTAATTGAATATTTTGAAAACGCCGAAAATCAAGGAATGGATTTTGATGTTTTTGCATTGAGTTTAATTGAAATTATTAAAGAATTAATTGAATATAAAATAACCAATAATGCAAATTTGTTGTCTGTTTTGGATCTTGGTGATGTCAATGAAATAAAAACAAATTTAGAATCTTTATTTTTAATTGCTGATCATTTAAGTGATGCTTATTCAAAAACCAAAGGCACACAAATTAACTTTAATTACATTTTGATAAGCCTCTTAAAATCAATTAATAATAATAGCGAAATTAAAAACGCGACACAACTCCCATTAGAAAAAGAATCAGATTTCAATGAATTCATAGAATCAAAAAAAATTCATGAAGTTGATGAAAATAAATTGGTTGAAGAACCTAAAGAAGAATCTAAAATAATGATTGAATCACATGATAAAGTGATTGAACCAGTGGTTGAAATCAACTCAATTGAATTAGAAAAACCCACTGAAATAGGGCATTTAATCAAAGAAACCACAATAAACCAAGTGATTGAAACCAAATTAATCAAGCCATTTGATAATCCAGCACCAGAATTGCAATTCGATAAAAATATTAAAAAGGAAAATGTTAAATTAACGGTCGGTGAATTGGTTTCTGAGTATACAAATCAATCAATCGAAACATCAATGATTAAAAATAATTTACAAGTACCAACTGATGATGTTATCAATTTATTAGTCGGTGCTAAAAAAGAAAAGCGAGATGTTATTGAACGAGTTATAACTAACTGATTTGAGTCTGATCAAAACGGTAATTTATTAAATTTTGAATTAGCAAATAAATTTATACCATTTTATGGAGCTAAAATTTCGGCCGTTTCTGAAAATGAAGTTTTAATTAATTTCCCAAATTCTCTTGAAGCAAACTTTTTATTAAATGAATTATCAAAACCTGATTTTAGAAAAAACTTAACTTCAATATTTAATGAAGAATTAATTTTTTATGTCCTTGATAAAAACAAATGAGAATTTGTTAAAAAAGATTTTATACACAAAAAGAATAATAATTCATTGCCAAAATATGAAGTGAAAAAAGCGACAGATTTGTATTATGAAAAAGATAATCAAAAAAATGATTTACAAAAAATAGCTGAAGATATTTTTGGCGAAGATATAAAAATAGGTGATTAAAATGGAAAAAGAATTTCACGAAATTATTGATTTAATTTCTAAATATAAGGGACTAACTAAAAAGACTTCTGAAAGATTGGTTGTTGATTTAATTAACAACAATTCAAAATTAGATGAAATGGTTAAACACTTAAAAGAAATTAAATCCAACTTTAAAGTATGTAAAGAATGTTTTTATATCGCCCTTAATAATGATTTGTGCGACATATGTTTAGATGATTCCAGAGACGACAATATTATTTGTGTTGTTGGAACAACAATGGATGCAATGAATATTGAAAAACACAAAAAATATAAAGGTAAATATGCAGTTCTTGGTGGGGAAATTAATTTAGGAAAAAACATCAAACCAGAAGACTTAAAAATTAATGAGTTGTTTGAAAGAGTTAATCCTAAAACAGAATTGATCTTAGCTTTGAATGCCACTTTCGAAGGTGAAGTAACTGCTAACTATTTATCAAAAATAGCTAATTTAAGAAAGATCAAAACAACAAGAATAGCAAAAGGTATTCCGAGTGGTGGTATGCTTGATTATATGGATGAATCAACATTAGAATATGCATTAAATAATAGAAAAGAAATCACGGGGAAATAAGATGTTTATAACTTTAGAAGGAATGGATGGGTCTGGTAAAACAACGGCTATTCAAAAAATAAAATCAACACTTGAACACTTGGGCTATCAAGTGGTTTATACTCGCGAACCTGGTGGAGAAAAAGTTGCTGAAGAAATTAGGCAATTAATTTTAACCGAACAAAGTGCAGGAATTGATGGTTGAACAGAAGCGTTATTATTTTTAGCAGCAAGAAGAGAACATTTAGTTAAGGTTATAATTCCTGCACTAGAATCTGGAAAAATTGTAATTTCTGATCGCTTTATGGATTCAACAAGCGCTTATCAAGGAAATGCTAGAGGTATTGGAATTGATAATGTTGATGAAGTTCAAAAAATTGTAATCGGGAAATATATTCCTGATTTAACAATTTTTTTTAGTGTTGATCCCAAAGAAGCTGAGAAAAGAATGTCTATGCGTGAAGATTTAAAAAATAGATTAGATGCTGAAAACGAAAAATTCAAAGCCAAAGTAAAAGAAGGTTATGAAATTTTAATTAAAAAATACCCTAATCGATTTAAAGTTGTTAATACAAACCTTCCAGTTTCTGAAGTTCAAAAAGAAACTGAAAAAATCATTTTGGAAGCTATTAAACATCATGGAAAAAAATAATTTAATCAACGAACTTAAACAACTTTATAAAACAAAAAATCTATACTCATCAATTATTTTAAATTCTAGAAGCATCAATGATTTACAAGAAGTCAGTCAAGAATTGATGAGATTTATGTTTTGTGAAAATCAATCAAACCAAGATGATGGTTGTGTTTTTTGTTCAAGATTTAAAAAGAATTTACTTCTTGATGTTATTACTGTTGGTGATTCAACATCAGAAATTAGCAAAGAAAAAATTCAAGAAATAATTGATAAATTTTCTTTCACTTCAATTGAAGAAACAAAGACCAAAGTCTATGTGATTGATGTTGTTGAAAATTTAAAAACAAGTGCTGCCAATGCTTTGTTAAAATTTTTAGAAGAACCACCATTAAATACATATGCCCTTCTTTTGAGTAAGGATAGATCTAAAATTATTCAAACAATTAGATCAAGATGTAAACTATTTGTGATTGATTCTCATTTTGATCACAGTGATCAAAATGATTTAGAAATAATGTTTGAGACACGATCAAAAGAAACATATCTATTATCCGCCAGCAAGTTTAAAAAGATTAACAAATCAGAATTTATTGAAATTTTAGAACAAGCAATGAATAGAACCATTCTGAAAAAATTCCCCGAATTTGCAGAAGACACAATTACTTTGATTGAAGATTTAAAAAATTTACCAAATGATAAATTAGCAATTGATAATTATTTTATTAAAATTGCAGAAAGGCTTTAATGAAAATTAAAAATGATATTTTAGGTTATAAAGATCGTACTTTGTATCAAGATACAAAGATGTTTTCTTTTACCTTAGATAGTGTTTTGGTTTCTAGATTTATCAATTTAAATTCCAAAATCAAAACGATTGTTGATTTTGGAACTAACAACGCAGTCATTCCTTTGATTGTGAGCAAATATACAAAAGCATATATTTGTGGTGTTGAAATTCAAGAACAAGCAGCGCAATTAGCACAAGAAAATGTTGTTCTAAATAAACTTGATGGGCAAATTGAAATAATTTGCGCAGATGTTAAAAATTTTGCAAAAACCAATAGACACAAATTTGATGCCGTTATTTGTAACCCGCCTTTTTTTAAAATGGATGGATCACCTAAAACTAAAGCTTTAAGTCAAGAAGTTGTTAATGCAAGACATGAAACACTGATTACATTAGAAGAGATTATCCACTCAGCCAGTCAAGTTCTAAGAAATGGTGGTTCATTTACAATTGTTCATCGAGCAGAAAGGGTTGGTGAAATTATCAATTTGTTTTACCAAAACAAATTGATGCCCAAAAGAATTAGATTTGTTCATTCCAAAAAAGATCAAAAAGCCAAAACAGTTTTGATTGATGCGATTTTAAATGGGAATGAAGGAATGAGTATTTTACCACCCTTAATTGCGCATAATTCAGATGAAACTTATACGGATGAATTGTTGGAAATGTTTAGAGATTAGTTGGTGATTTAATGTTGGAATTTGGTTTTAATAATAAATATTTAATTGGTGTATCTGGGGGTCCTGATAGCATGTTTTTATTGTCTGAATTAGTGAAACAAAAACCAAAAGAAATCGTTGTTTGTCATGTCAATTATAACTTTAGAAGTGATTCAATCAATGATCAAAAAATTGTTGAAGAATTTTGCAATCAACATGATCTAATATTAGAAGTGAAAGTGATTGACCCTTTGATTTATCAAGCTTCAAACTTTAATTTTGAAGCTTGAGCAAGAGAAGAACGATACAACTTTTTTTGTGAAATGGGTGAAAAATATCAGATCAATAATCTTTTGATTGCCCACAATCAAAACGATCATATCGAAACTTATTTGATGCAACTTAGAAGACAAAATTTGAATAGTTATTGAGGAATTCAAAAAGTATCAACATATAAAAACATGACCGTGATCAGACCGATGCTTGATTTTAAAAAAAGTGAAATCTTAAAAAAATTAGAAGCCGAAAAAATTCCATATGTCATTGATGTGACAAATTTTGATCAACGCTATGAAAGAAACAAAATTAGAAGCAGCTTAAAAGAATCAGATTTTGATCAATACATGGATGAAATTTTGATGAAAAACAAACAATTAGAAGTTGAGATTAAACAGGCAAAAAAATATGTTGAAAAAAATTTAATTGAAGATGAATTAAGAATTGATAAAAATTTTTCAAAATTAGAAGACGATCTAATTCAAAGAATTGTTTATCAATATTTTGAAAAATTAGATAAAACCTACTTGTTACATAATCGAAAAAAACAAACAATTGTTGAAATCAGCAAGCGATTGAAAACCACAACCAAACCATTTTGAAAAATCGAAATCGGTGATTTTTTCTTGATTAAAGATTTTGCTATAATATATTTACTCTATAAAGATTCAATACAAATTAAATCATTTATTATTAATAATCCAGATGAATTATATTTAGTAGAAGAATTTATAAATGATAGAGATTTATTGCATAAAATTCGTGAAGACAAAGAAAACTATCCATACATAATTACAAATGATTTTGAACATTATAAGATGGTCACAAATTATAAAAACAAAAAAATGAATAGATATTTAATTGATCAAAAAATAAGTTATAAAAACAGGATTTATAAAGCGGTTGTTTACAACATAAAAAATTTGAAAGTACTAAACAGTATTAATTAATGGCTTAAATATGCTAAAATTTAAAAAGAAATTAGGAGAAACAGAATGAAAGAAAAACAAAAAACAAGTTGATGGTTTTGATTGGTACTAGTAATCATCCTGGCAATCATTATAACTTCAATTGTTTTCACCCTTCAAGGATCATCTGAAACTCGTAATATTAACTGATTAAACGACTTTGTTACTAGCACTCCAAATAAATTGAAAGGTGTAAAAGTTAACCTAAGTATTAATGGTTACATGAATATTGCTGGAATTTATCAAAACGGTGCAGGAAATTGAATTAAGTTTTCAATTGGTGCATCTCAATCACTCTTAAATAGCGATAATCCATTTTATTTAATGTTGAGCACATATTTAAATGGTAATGCTGTAATTTCAACTCAAACTTCAAACTGAATGGGTATCGTAATGTCATTATTACCAATCTTATTCATGATTATAATCTTTACAGTGATGTACAAAAGCATGACAAAAGGTGGTGGCATGGGTGGAGGCCAAGGAATTTTCGGAATGGGAAAAAACCGTGCAACTCAAACCAAAACCAATGTTAAATTTTCAGATGTAGCTGGAATCGAAGAAGAAAAAAGTGAACTAATTGAATTAGTTGACTATTTAAAAAACCCACAAAAATATGTTGAAGCAGGAGCTCGTGTTCCTAAAGGTGTTCTAATGGAAGGACCACCAGGAACTGGTAAAACTTTATTAGCTAAAGCTGTAGCTGGAGAAGCTGGAGTTGCGTTCTTCTCAATATCTGGATCAGAATTTGAAGAAATGTTTGTCGGAGTTGGTGCTAGTCGTGTTCGTGAAATGTTTGTTGATGCGAAAAAGAACGCCCCATGTATTATTTTTATTGATGAAATTGATGCGGTTGGACGTAAACGTTCTGCTTCAATGGGAACAGGAACAAGTGAACAAACGTTAAACCAATTATTGGTTGAAATGGATGGATTTGGAACTAATAGCGGAGTTATCGTGATGGCTGCAACTAACCGTTCTGATGTCTTAGATCCTGCATTATTACGTCCCGGACGTTTTGATCGTGTGATTCAAGTTTCATTACCAGATATTCGTGAACGTGAAGCAATTCTTAAATTGCATTCACGTGGTAAAAAAATTGAAGCATCAGTTGATTGACATCGTGTGGCTGAACGTACTCCCGGATTTTCTGGAGCACAATTGGAAAACGTTTTAAATGAAGCAGCAATTTTAATGGTTCGTGAAAATAAAAGTATTATTACAATTTTAGAAATTGATGAAGCGATTGATCGTGTAGTTGGTGGACCCGCTAAAAAGAATCGTGCGATGACAAAACAAGACAAGAAAATTGTTTCTTATCACGAATCTGGGCATGCCTTGATTGGGTTGAAACTTGAAAGTGCTTCGAAAGTACAAAAAGTGACAATTATTCCTCGTGGAAATGCTGGTGGGTACACCATCATGACACCGAAAGACGAAACTGTCTTTTCATCGAAAAAAGATTTATATGCCATGATTGCTGGTTATTTAGGTGGACGTGCGGCTGAAGAAATTATGTTTGGTAAAGAAAACGTAACAACTGGTGCACATGATGACTTAGATAAAGCAACACATATTGCTCGTCGAATGGTTGTTCAATTTGGAATGTCAAGTTTAGGAATGACTAAATTCTTAACAATGGCTGAAGAATCATATGGTAGACTTGAAGGAACTTATTCTGATGAAACTGCCTCAAAAATTGATAAAGAAATTCAAAAAATTCTTGATCAAGCATACGTTGAAGCTATAGAAATTATTAATCAACATAAAGACACATTAGAGTTACTTGCTGAATCTCTAAACGTTTTAGAAACAATTACTTCTGAACAAATTGATTACATTGACAAAGAAGGTAAATTACCAAAAGAAGTCGTTGAAGCAAAAGAACGTTGAGCTGAAGAATCTAAGAAAAAAGAATCTGGTGATATTATCGATATCGATCTTGAAGATGTTAAAAAAGAAGAAGCTAAATTCAAAAAGAAATCTTCTGAAACTAAAACTGAAGATTTAAGTTCTGAAACTGCTAAAAAACCATCTAAATCTGATGTTGTGGAAGAAACTAAAAAACCAAAATCACCAAAATCAGGTGCTAAGAAAATTAGCAAAGAAACTGATGAAAAACCAAAGAAGAAACCAACCTCTAAAAAACCATCACCGAAGAAAAAAGATGATGATGAAGAAACCAAAAAATAAAAACACGAATTAATTTTCGTTGTTTTTATTTTTAAGAAAGGCAAAAATGGACGTAGCAATAAAAGCAATAAGCAAAAAACACAATGTAAAAATTTCAATAGTTAATATCACAGAATCAATGAAAGAAATTTTGGCATTACAAAAAACAAACCCGATTGCCGGAGTTGTTTTAAGTCGAATTACAGCAGCTAATACTTTGATCTCGCTGGATCTAAAAAACGGTGAATTAATGAACACAACAATTTCACCAAGTGATGGATATTTAGGCAAAATCATTACTGAATTTAAAGAAGATAAAATAAGATCCTTTATTCAAAATGCTGATTTTGATCCAACAAAGATTATTGATTTAGAAGACCCATTTAGTGCAGCACTCGGACAAGATGGAATAATGGTTGTAGGACAATATTTACAAAATTATGAACCCCATATTTCAACAGTTAATTTAACCGGTGGGATTGATGCAAATTTTATGGAATATTTAAGAGCATCAAATCAAGTCAGATCTTTAATTATGACAAGAGCAACATTAGATGAACAGTTCAATGTTGAGCATGTTGTTGGGATTTTGATTCAAATATTGCCTAACCACACATGAGAAGATATTGATTATCTTGAACGCAAAATAGGCAATTATAATTTTGTGACAGATATTTTGATCAAAACTTTTAACTACCATGATTTAATTAAAGACATCATTGATGATGCTGAAATTTTAACCACAAGAACAATAAACTTTGCCTGCACATGCAACAAAGAAAAAGTTTTAAATGCAATAAAACTTTTAAACAAAAAAGAAATTAAAGAGATGATTCAACAAAACGAACCTGCAATTGTACATTGTGAGTTTTGTAAAAAAGAATACCAAATTTTAATTGATGAATTGAAACAATTGAATAATTAATTGGTTGTTAAAATGATAAAATAAATTAGACATTGTTTAATTATATAGGAGAGACTACATGCCAGAAGAACTAAAGCAACCAAAATCAACAAAATCAAAGTTGCCAAAAGAACCTAAAATTGACAAATTAGTCAAGGAACCAAAAGCAGAGAAATTAGCAAAAGAGCCTAAAACATCTGAAATATTAGAACAACCAAACGCGGTATCAAAAGACGCATCTGAACCAGTTAGTTTGAATAAAAAACAATTAATTAAAAAGGTTGAAAAACTTCAACATAAAGTTAATGGTTTAAAACAAAAAAAGAACCCAAACAGTGATGAACTTGATTTAGCACAGAATGAACTTGATTTAGCAAAAAAGGAACTTAACAGTCACGAAAGACAATTTGTGGTTGTTCCAGACCATAAAGAATTTGAAGATGGTGTTAAAGGATTAAAATTTCAACAAAAGAACCAAAAACAATTAACTTCAAGATATTCAAAAGAAATTTTAGAAGGTAATGTTGTTTCGACAACTGGATATAAACCAAATATCAAAAAACATTCAATTGAATTAAAAAATGTGAAAAAATCATACATCACAGGAGATTTGGAAACACCAGTTTTAAAAGGAATTGACATCAAATTAGATCAAGGTGATTTCATTGTAATTCTTGGACCATCAGGATCTGGAAAAACAACATTCTTGAATATTATTTCTGGTTTAGATAAAGCAACAAGTGGTGATGTTTTTGTTTTAGGATCAAACCTAACATTACTAAAAGATTCTCACTTAACAAAGTTCAGAAGAAAAAATGTTGGTTTCATTTTCCAACAATATAACTTATTGACAAACTTAACTGCCAAAGAAAATGCTGAAGTTGGAGAAAACTTATCAACTAATAAGAATGAAAATTTCACAATTGAAAAAATCTTTGAAACAATCGGAATGACAGAACAGTTGAATAAATATCCACACCAAATGTCAGGGGGACAACAACAACGTGTCTCAATCGCTCGTGCATTGACTAAAAACCCATCAATTTTATTTGCTGATGAACCAACTGGAGCATTGGATGAAGAAATGGGGCGTAAAGTACTTGATATTTTGGTTAAGGTTAACAAAGAATTTAAAACAACAATTGTTGTGGTTACACATAACCCCAACATTGCCAAAATTGGTAACACAATTATCCATATTAAAAACGGTTTAATTGATGAACTAATTCACAACCCAAACCCAGCTGATCCATCAACTATTGATTGGTCATAACAAGGAACCCCTATTAAACTGGGAAAAAATAATTCTACACATTATGAATTTAGAGCGCTGGCATAAGCTGGCGTTTTTCAATTCAATCTTTTTTGTATTCTTTTAGAATTATATCATTCTATATATTCTGCAATATGCTTATGGATTTCTTCTAAACCCATTGTTTTGGTTTTTATATGATTAAGGTATTCTCCTTTTAGGCAACTAAAGAAATATTCAACCTCTCTATTATCTAAAGAATTACCAATTCGACTCATAGATGTTATTCCACTCATGTTTCTTAATTTTTCAATAACTTGGTATGAGGAATATTGGATTCCATGATCAGAGTGAAAAATAAAGTTTGTTCTTTTTAGTTCATCAATTGTATCTAATACAAGTTTTGTGTCATTTAAATAAGATAATTTTCATGATTCTATTAGTTTAGTTTTGTGACTGATCACGACTGATAAATATACAAAATTTTGCTGTGTATTGGCAGGAATATAAGAAACATCGGTTGCGACAATGTTATCTTTTTCTGGATTATAATTTCTATTTACTTGATCAACATATTTCACTTTAGTGTTTTTTTGCTCAGATTTTCTTTTCTTTTGTCTAGTTAAAGTGGCTATTCCCCATCTAATCATGTAATTTCTTAGCGTTCTATCACTAATGGAAATCCCATTTTCACCAAGGATTATCGCAATTTTTCTACTCCCATATATTTTTTTGCTTTCATTAAAGATTTTTACAACCTCAGCTTTTAAGTAATCGTATTTATATGTTTTTGTAATATGTTTCTTATACATTGTTGTTCTATGGAGTGATACAACCTCAGCTTTTAAAGAATTTGTTAAAGTAGAAAAATCGCTCAACTTTTCTTTCTTTTCTTTATCTCGTTGATCTTTTATTCAGTGTTCAATGATTTCTCTTTTTTGTTCCTCATTCAATTTATCTATAATACCCGGAATATCCGAGTCATCTCTTTTTAAAGGTCTCCCATTAATTTTTTTCTTTTTGTATTCTTGCATACCTAAATTATCTAATAATTTGGCTTTTTTTCTAATTCTTTTTCTCGCGTCTTTTAAATGTAAATTTTTATCTCTTGTTTTTAAATATTCAGTAACCGCTAGATCAATCCCTTTTTTATTGTAAATTTCTACAATTTCTACTCACTCACTTGTTGTTAATTGTTTGGACATAAAAAATTCCACACTTCCTTTCATGGTTGTGTAGAATTATTTTTTCCCAGTTTATATGGGGTTTTTGTTTTTTAAAGTACAATATATTTAAGTTAAAAGGAGACTAAAATCATGCCAACAATTACAATAAGTGGAATTGAAAGAAAAAGAATGGAAGATTTATATCAAGAAATCGATCATATCAGTGAGATGGTGAATGTTCACCCAACCAAACTTATTTTTCTTTTCGCAAACGATGAAGTATTTAGCATCGAAAAAACAATTTACATTCAAGTGGAATGAAAACAAAGAACAGACAAAGAAGAAATTTTTGCTAAATACTTAAAAGAATTTTTCAAAGACGATGGAGATACGGTGAGTGTTTTTTTCACCGATGTTAATGATAAATTATTTGTTAATGGAAGAAGAATGAAATAAAGATGAAAATAGGAAATATTGAAATTAAGGGCAAATTTATTCAAGGACCAATGGCTGGTGTTTCAAATCAGGCGTTTAGAATGATTTCAAAAAAACACGGAGCAGCTTTGGTTTGCTCAGAAATGGTGAGTGTTGAAGGAATGGCCCACAATAATGAAAAAACATTTAGCATGCTAAATGTTGGTGAACAAGAACATCCGATGAGTATGCAAATTTTTGGCAATGATGTCGAATCCTTTAGCAAAGCTGCTCAGTGAATGGATAAAAATGTTGATTGCGACATCATTGATTTAAACATCGGATGTCCAGCCCCCAAAGTCGCTATTAGATCTGAATCAGGTTCAGCTTTGTTGAAAACTCCAGATTTAATCCATGATATTGTCAAAGCTGTTGTTGAAAACACAAGCAAACCTGTAACTGCTAAAATCCGTTTAGGTTGAGACAAAGATAGTGTGAATGCTGTTGAGGTTGCAAAGCTAATTGAAAAAGCTGGGGCTAGTGCAATTACTGTTCATGGAAGAACCAGAAATGATTTTTATACCGGCCATGCTGATTGAGAAAAAATCAAAGAAGTTAAAGATGCTGTCAAAATTCCTGTGATTGGTAATGGGGATGTTGTTGATGCAAAATCGGGTAAAAAAATGTTGGATGAAACTGGTTGTGATGCTGTGATGATTTCAAGAGGTTGCCAAGGAAACCCATGAATTTTTGAACAATGTAATTATTTTTTTGAAACCGGACAAGAACTTGCTAAACCAAGTTTTAAAGAATGGAAAGAAACTGTTTTAGAACATGCTAAAATGTTAATAGACTTAAAAACAGAAGAATGAGCAATGAGAGAGTTTAGAAAACATCTCACTTGATATTTTGATGTTCTAGTAAAAACCAAATCAACTAATAGTCTTAAAGAACAAGCGAACAAAATCGAAAGTTTGCAAGATGTAATAAGTTTGATTAATCAATATGAAAGAGAAGAAAAAAATGGACAATCGTAAATTTACAGAGCAAGAACTTATCCGTCGTGAAAAGTATAAAAATCTTGTTGAAAAACAACAAGATCCTTTTGAAATTACAGAATTTGAAAGGAATGCAACCTTAAAGGAATTAAGAACAAAATATGAAAATTTTTCAAAAGAAAAATTAACAAATCTTGAATCAAAAGAAGTGATCAAAACTGCTGGAAGAATTAAACAATTTCGTGAAGCTGGTAAAAAGGGTGCTTTTATTAATATTCAAGATCAAGATTCAGACATTCAATTGTATGTTCGAATGGACGAAATTGGGGAAGACAATTTTAATCAATTTAGAGAATTGGATCTTGGAGATATTATCGGAGTTGAAGGAATGATCATGAAAACTGATCATGGAGAATTATCAATTCGTGTATCAAAATATACTTTACTTTCAAAAGCTTTAAAACCACTTCCAGATAAATATTCAGGAATTCAAAATATTGAAGAAAAATATCGTCGTCGATATGTTGATTTAATTATGAACCCAGAGGTTAAAAAAACGTTCCAAAATCGTTCAAAAATTATTCGTGCATTGCAAGGATTTTTAGATGGCCAAGGATATATGGAAGTTGAAACACCAATTTTACAATCTGTTAAAGGTGGGGCTGCTGCTAAACCATTTAAATCATATTTCAATGCTTTAGATCGTGAATTCACACTAAGAGTTGCAACAGAATTACATTTAAAACGTTTAATTGTTGGTGGTTTTGAAGGTGTCTATGAAATCGGGCGTTTATTTAGAAATGAAGGAATGAGTGCAAGACACAACCCAGAATTCACAACTTTAGAATTATATGTTGCTTTTAAAGGTTTAAAATTCTTGATGGACATTACAGAAAAAATCATGAAAGAATGTAATAAAGCAGTTAATAATTCTGGAAAAATCAAATATGGTGAACATGAAATAGATTTATCAAAACCATTTAAACGTGTGCATATGGTTGATGCCATCAAACAAGTGGTTGGTATTGATTTTTGACAAAATATGAGTTTAGATGAAGCGATTAAAATCGCCAAAGAACATAATATTCATGTTGAAAAACACCACTTTAGCGTTGGACATATTATTAATCTTTTCTTTGAAGAATTTGTTGAAAGTACAATCATTGAACCAACTTTTATTTATGGTCAACCAGTTGAAATTTCACCTTTGTCAAAACGAAATAAAGAGAACCCACGATTTACAGATCGCTTTGAATTATTTATCATCGGACGTGAATATGCTAATGCTTATGCAGAATTAAATAACCCAATTGAACAGTACAATCGATTTGAAGAACAATTAAAAGAAATTGAATTTGGAAACGATGAAGCTGGTGAAATGGATATTGATTTCATTGAAGCATTAGAATATGGGTTACCACCAACTGCTGGTTTAGGATTAGGAATTGATCGAATGGTAATGTTATTAACCAATTCAGATTCAATCAAAGACGTTTTATTATTCCCGCAAATGAAACCAAGAGAATAATCAATAATTTAATATTTAAACAGAAGCTCGACTTCTGTTTTTTTAAAATCACTTTCCCACTTAATTTACCCCTTATTCATTTTTCCTATTTTAAAGTGCTAAAATACTTATGAAGACCTTGAAGAAACGCCAAATAAACTTTTGAGTTTTAAGCGTAATCTAAGTACGTGGCATCTTAGGCAAAGTGTTAGTTGAAAAACTAACACTTTTTATTTTTAAAACAGAAAACAGCACGAAGCGCTATTGGCTATGATTGTCCAGACTTATATTAAATAAGTTCATGATCACATTTCTGTATAAAAACTTTTTTAAAGGTAATTTATTTAAATCTAATGTCAAAGGTAAATAGAAATGCCCCAAAAGTAAATGTAAATTTATGTTTTGGAGGTCTTTAAGTTAACGCACTTTTTCAGCCATTACAAACTATCTCTTGTTAAATAATATTTTTTTATAGTTCTAAATCATTTGCATATTCAGAACTATATTCTATATTTTGTTCTAATACGCGTAATAGGATATTTTTATTATCCTCATTTTTTTCATTGTAATAATTGGACAAAGATTTATTGAACAAATCAAGATCATCTAGGTCTATATTAAGCACACCTATGTTTTCATTTATTAAGATGGCGTTAGACATTAGAAAAGAAGTTCTTTTATTACCATCTCAAAACATTTGAGATGTTATTCCAAAAACAAGATACTCTAAAGCTCTTTCTTTGGGGTTTTTGATATTATTTATCTCTTTTAAATAAGCACATCTTTCTTCGTCTGTTAAAGGTTTTATTTCTTCTTTGACTCCAAAAACGCTTACAAAATTATCTTTTCCTCTGAAATTGCCCGCACTTAAAGATTGGTTTCTAGCAACTATAGCATTTATCTCTTTTATATATTCATCATCAATATAAGAAGTGGGGTTATTAAGAATATAGTTTCAAGCTCTTTTCAAATTTAAGATAATATTAATATCAAATTCATCAACACCTCTAGATTTACCAACTTCTAAAATTGTCTCAGTTTCAGGAATCGTCGCGTTTATCCCTTCGAATTGTGAAAGGGAATATATGTTTTTCTTTAAATTTTTTTTGGCAATTAAAAATGATTCATTTCATTTATTCATAACTTCACCTCTTCGTTTTTCTCTATTCACATTATAACAAAAAGCAGGTTTTAAACTTGCTTTCCTTCCAACAATTCATGTACAAAATGGTGGAATTTATATAAATCTAAATGATAATAATGCTTGCTATGCTATAATATTAAACGAGTTAATTACACGGATTAACTCCTTGGCAGAAATGTCCAAAGACCATAAGGAGGAGATTTATACATTATGAAAAGAAAATATGAAATTATGTATATCCTTGATCAAGATGTAAAAGATACACAAGAAGTTATTAATAAACTAAACGGTATCTTGACTTCAGAAGGAAAAATCATTGAAAGCTCAGAATGAGGATTAATGAATTTTGCTTATGAAATCAATCACAAGAAAAAAGGATATTACGTTGTTGTTATCGTTGAAACAACATCATCAGCAGTTGCTGAATTTGAGCGTGTGACAGGAATTGACAAAAACGTTGTTCGTACATTAGTTTTAAATACTGAAAATTTACAAAACTATGAACAAACAACAAAAATGTCAAAAACTGACATGACAAAATATGAAGAAGAACGTCGTGAGAAAAGAGACTTCAAAAAACCTTTTGTTAAAAGAGAGTGAAATAAAGATAACAAAGACTTTAACAAAGACAGAGGTGAATATAAACCAAGATTTAATAAAGATTTTAGTGGACCAAGAGCTGACAAACCTGCTGGTTTGGCAAAACCTGCTGACGAAAAATCATCATCAGAGGACTCACACGCCTACGTTGTACGTATGCAAGAAAAATATGCTGCTGAATTAAAAAAACATGAAGAAGCAGACAGATTAGAACGTGAAGCACATGAAAAAGCATTAGCAGCAGCAACTGAAGAAGCTGATAAAGAAAAAATTATCAAAGCTCGTGCAGAAGCAAAAGCTAAAAAAGCACAAATGTCAACTGAAGAAAGAGCTAAATTAGACGGATCTGATGCCATTACAGAATTAAGAAGTGAATTACAAAAACACGCCAATTCTTTAAGAGCTTTAGCACCAGAAAGTGAAGCAAAAATTCACCAAGCAAACTTACGTGATATGACTAAAAAAGAATTAATCAAATACATGAAGTCAGTTGCTACAAAACTTAATAAATAAAAATAGAGGGGGTTATTAGAATGAACCAAGTATCATTAATCGGAAGAATTACCAATGATTTAGAATTACGTGACTCAGCCAATGGAACAAAATTTGTTGGCTTTACAGTTGCTGTTTCTGAATTTAGAAAAGATGGAGAACACACACAATTTATCCCATGCATCGCATGAGATAACAATGCTATCCAAATGACAAACTACCTTAAAAAAGGAAGTTTAGTTGGAGTTACAGGCAGAATTTCTGTGCGTTCAAAACAAGACAATGGAAAGTATGAAAGTATTGTCAATATCAATGCTGACCGTGTAGAATTTCTTGAGTCTAAATCATCGCGAAACAATGAAACCCAAGCATACAAACCTTCTAATCAACAATCACAAAACCAAAAGATTGAAGAGCCCCAAAACGATAATCAAACTATCGAAGACTCTATTTTATGAGATTAATCAGAAAGGGCATTAACTATGAAAAAAATCATTAAAAGACGTAAAAAAGTTAATTTCTTTGCTAAAAACAATATTAAATATATCGATTATAAAGATCTAGAATTATTGAAAAAATTTATTTCAGGAAATGGACAAATTCTTCCAAGAAGAGTTACTGGAACATCTCCAAAAGATCAAAGAGTTTTAGCATTAGCAATTAAACGTTCACGTCAAATGGGATTATTACCATACATCGTTGAATAACAAATATTATCAAAACTTATTAATTCAATTAATAAGTTTTTTTATTTTTGTTTCAGAAATTTATTCTATAAAATAATAGTAAGAGGTACTTATGAAAGTTATATTTTTACAAGATGTCAAAGGACAAGGAAAAAAGGATGAAATCAAAAACGTATCTGACGGATACGCCACAAATTTCCTGATCCCAAAAGGGCTAGTTAAATTAGCAACCCAAGGATCAATCAAGTCTTTAAATACTAAAATCAAAATTGAAAAAGAAGAAGATGCTTTAGATAAAGGTGAAACTGAATTATTAAAAAAACAACTTGAAGAACTAGTTTTAACATTTCATCTTGAAGTTAAAAATGATAAAGCATTTGGTCAAATTACTGATGCTCAAATTGTCAACATTTTAAAAGAAGAACACAAAATCGAAGTTGATAAAAGAAAAATTAAAGACCACGATTCTTTAAAAAAAGTTGGTTCTTACCAACTAGAAATCAAATTACATCATTCGATAATTGCAAAATTAAAAATTAACATTGAACCAGCTTAATGGTTCTTTTTTGTTGGCTCCACAAAAAATCATATAAAATATTATTAGACTTGAATGGAAAACAAAATGAATAATCCGGTAATAGATAAAGAAGTAGAAAATTTAAACGAAGCTGAAGAAGCGATTTTGGCGATTGCAATGCACTCGCCAAACGCTTTGCCAGATATTTTTTCATCACTAACTGTTGATGATTTTTTTGTGTCATCACACAAATTAATTTTCAAAGCGATCGTCGAATTAAATTCAAATTCTAAAGAAATTTCATCAATCACAATCGTTGATGAATTAGATAATCAAAAAAAATTAGAACAAGCTGGAGGAGTTGATTCAATTTCTGAAATTAGTGATAAATTTGTGACTGATGCTGATTTAGAATCAATGATTTCAATTGTTTATCGTAAATCAATTGCTCGTAAATTTGAACAAAAATTAAAAAATATTGAAAAAGAACGTTTAACCAATCCCGATCTTGAAGAAGTGATAAACAAAGCCCAAACCGAATTATTATCTTTAGACTTAGCAAACAACAAAAATAACGTTGAAGTAATTGGGGTAACAATGGACAAAGTTCTGAAAAAAATGCAAGAACTTGAAAAACAAACAGAAACATTATTAGGAGTACCTTCAGGGTTTCGTAATCTTGATGAAATGACCTTAGGATTTCAACCTGGTGACTTAGTAATCCTTGCTGCTCGTCCATCAATGGGAAAAACTGCGTTTGCCTTGAATTTGGCTTATAATGCCTCAATTTCTAAAAAGAATAATAAAAAGAACAGTATTGCAATTTTTTCAATTGAGATGCCAAAAGAACAATTGACAAATCGAATTCTGTCAATGTCATCTCAAATTGATTATAAAAAATTGCAAAAGGGAAAAAATATTTCTCAATTTGAGTGAGAAAACATTCATAAAGCCAATGACCGCTTACAAACAACAAAAATATTTATTGATGATACACCAGGGGTTACAATCCAACAAATCCAATCAAGATTACATAAATTAAAAAGAGATGAAGACATCAATTTATGTGTGATTGATTATTTACAATTGATCTCAACACCTGGTTCAAATGGAACTGATCGTCAAAACGAAATCTCTAATATCTCACGTCAATTAAAAAGAATTGCTCGTGATATTGGGATTCCGATTATTTGTTTATCACAATTATCACGTTCAGTGGAAAAACGTGAAGACAAAAGACCAATGCTGTCTGATCTTCGTGATTCTGGGGCGATTGAACAAGATGCCGACATGGTAATGTTTTTATATCGTGAAGAATACTACGATACTAAAAAAGATTTTAATGACAAAAAGATGCAAGATACGGAGCTAATTATTGCAAAACACCGTAACGGACCAACTGGAAATGTTAAATTATCATTTAACATGCAATTTGGTAAATTCATAGATTTAAGCAACTAAAAAATAAAATGTGTATAATATAATAGTTATTTAAATGAAAAGGGGATAGAAATGAAGAAAATACTTTCAATTTTGATGGGGCTTACTGTGACTAGTTCAGCAGCTCTAACTGTTGTTTCTTGTGAAGTTCCAGTTCATAAAGTCCCAATTAAATTTGATGGTGATTTTGTTCCCAATGAAGGAAACTGAAGCGAATACAATGACGCAGATCGAGTTAAAGCCTTTCAAGGTAATTTTTTAGGAGATAAATCAGTCGCTTTTGATAATACTATTGCAAGACTAAGAAACTTACTAAGTTTAACCCCAGCTTTTATTAATGATAAAAACCGTTTTAGCCAATATAATGAACTTTTAATTGGAGCTGATGCTGATGATGAAAGTAAAACCGCAGCCGTTCATGGGATTTATAGATGAGAAAAAACACAAGGTGAGAAGCCATTAGACTTTTATAATAAATTTAAGAAAACAAATATTTCTTCAATTGGTGGTTTATATTGATTACATAAAGTTAAAAGAGAAGATTTAACAGCAGATGCTGCTAAAGCAGCGTGAGATCTTGCAGAAAAAGCTTTCGGAACACCTGATAGTGCTGGAGCAGACTTTGTTAAAAATTTTTTAGGTCTAGATTCAAATTTACAAGATTCAAGTTGAACTGAACAACATATTTCTAAAACTGATAACCCAAAAATTAGCTTAATGGATTCTAAAGTGGTTGAGTTCACTTCTAAAGTAGAAGGTGAAAGTGCAGAGATAAATGAACCTGTATCAGAAACCCTTAAAGAATTTGAAGATGTTAATACGGGTATTGACTATAAAGAAAAAATTGAAAAAGTCGGTCAAGACAAATCTAAACCATTTAACCAATTTATTTTTGGTGGTAAATTACCAACAACACATGTTAAAGTAATTGAAAAACCAACAATAGAAAAACCTGCAGAAGCAAACCCTAAAGATGTTCAAGTTGATTGAATTATTATCGAAAAATCTACTGAAAAAAAAGAAGATAAGACAATTCATAAGTGAAATCCTAAAGATGGGCAATTCTTCTTAGGAGATGAAACTTCAATCACAATTAACTATAAATTTACAACGGACAGTAAAAACGAACAAGCTGAGAAATATAATGTAAAAACAACATTTAGTGGAATGAAGCCAGTTTTTAGACCAATCATTAAAGAAGCTAATCTAAAAGCAAAAGATGGTTCAACAACCAAAACATACTTTGCTAAGTGAACTTTTGTTGGATATCAATTTAACGATCAACATAACTTCATTAAAGATGGTAATAAAGATATTAAACCAGGACAAGGTTTATTTAGTAATATTAAATTGACTGAATTAAATATTACAAAAGCATAATAAAATAATTAATGTAGAGTCAATCTACATTTTTTAATTTAGGGGGGTCATGTGTTAAAAGAATGAAATGAATTTTTTGAAGAAGAAAAAAAACAACTATATTTTCAAGAATTAATGGCAAAGATTGAAGAAGAAAAAATTCATAACACCATTTATCCGGCTGAAGAAAATATTTTTAAAATCTTTGATTTGATCAAACCTGATGAGGTTAAAGTTATTATCATTGGACAAGATCCATATCATGGGAAAAATCAAGCAAACGGGATTGCTTTTTCAACTTCAAATGCTGTAAAAACTCCACCAAGTTTAAGAAATATTTTCAAAGAATTAAAAGCTGATTTAGCGATTGATCACTTCGAAAATAACGATTTATCAGGTTGGGTAAAACAAGGAGTTTTCTTAATTAATTCAACTTTAACAGTCAGTGAATCAAGACCGGGATCTCATGCAAATTTCGGTTGAGAAAAATTTATGAATAATTGTTTAAAATTTTTAAATAAAAATAGTACTATTTATATATATGTTTTATTTGGGAATTGAGCAAAAAAGACATATAATACTTTAAAATTTAGTAGTAACAATATTAAATTAGAGTTTGGCCATCCATCGCCATTTAGTTATGAAAAATTTTTTAAAGGGACAAAACCATTTTCAAAAATCAATTGTGAATTAAGGAAACTTAATAAAACGGAAATCAATTGAGAAAAATAGAAGGAACAGATATGGGCGAAATAAGCAATTTCTTATTAAAAGACACGAATATGGCTTATGCTACTGCTGGTTTTACATTACTAAGTGCGTTTTTGTTTTTTTTAACATCAGCGCTCTATTATAATTATCGAAAATCTAGACAATTACCATACAACGGACTTAAATTTACAACTAAAAATATAACTTATATTGCAATGATGGTTGCGGTATCGGTGTCAATTACGGTCGTCATTTCAATGACTCTACCAGTGACGGTTTTTCCTCCGATCAGAATTGCCTTTAGTGGAATTATGATTAAAATTACGGGAATGTTTTTTGGACCAATCGTTGGGTTTATTGTCGGAATTGTAACTGAAGGATTATGTATAATTTTTATTCCTTCATATATTCACATCGCTTACTTGTTTGTTGCTATTTCTTTTGGTTTTTGAGCTGGAATTATGTCTTATACAACCAAATTAAAAGGTAAAAATAAATGATGAACATTTTCATTAATTAATCTTTATACAATCATTTTCACAGCTGTGATGTGAGCAATCACAATCAATAGTGATCAAAAAGATGCTGTTTTCTTTGGAATTAACATTCCTGCAAAACTAGTGCCATCAATGTTTTTAATAATGATGGGTGCTACCTTAATTATGGTTTGGATCTTTTCATTTGTTTTAATTGGTCTAAAAAAAGGAAAATGATTAGAAATCATTTTACCAATAGTTTTGTTGTGCGTCGTGACCGAAACACTGGCAACTATTTTACTAGCATCTTGGGGAGATTCTGAAATTTTTGGAATTCCTGACTATCAAGGTGGTTATAGTTCAATGGTTATAGTTCGATTATTACAAACACCAGTTAAAATCGCGTTTAATGCAACCGTGTTGTCAACAGTCTTTTATGTAATGCGTCCAATTCTAAAAAAATAAGAAAGGATTAAATGAAAATATATAATTCCTTAACAAGAAATAAAAGTTTGTTACAGCAAAAAGCTGTAACAATTTATTCTTGCGGTCCTACAGTTTACAACTACATCCATATTGGTAATGCTCGCCCAGCAATCTTAATGGATGTTTTAGTGCGATTTTTAAAAAGCAAAAACATCACAGTTGACTATTTGCAAAACATCACAGATATTGATGACAAAATTATTGCCAAAGCGATTGAAGAAAATAAAACCGAAAAAGAAATTTCTAAATTTTATACAAAAGCATATCTTGATGATTTAAAATCTTTGAACATTTTCATGCCAAATAAATTAGAACCGATTAGCAAGCACATTGATAAAATGATCATTTTTATCAATGACTTAATTGAGCAAGGATATGCTTATAATGTTGATGGGGATGTTTATTTCGCGATTAACAAATGAAAACCAGAATATGGTGAATTATCTGGTCGAAAACCAGAAGAATTAATCAGTGGTGAAAGAGTTGAAATTGATCTTAAAAAGAAAAACCCTTTAGATTTTAGTTTGTGAAAAAAAACCAATGTTGGAAAAACCTGAAATTCTCCTTTTGGTGAAGGTCGACCAGGATGACACACAGAATGTGCATTGTTGATAGAAGATTATTTTAATGGGAAAACAATCGATATTCACTCTGGGGGAATTGATTTAAAATTTCCACATCATGAAAATGAAAGAATTCAATATTTAGCTCATAATCAAAAAGAACTCTCATGCATTTGAATGCACAATGGGCATTTAAATTTGAATGACCAAAAAATGAGCAAATCAATCGGAAATGTTTTTTTAGTCAAAGACTTTATCAAAGAATATAACGCTAACATTTTAAGATGAATTTTTTTATCAACAAATTACAAACAGCCACTAAATTTAACTGATGATTTAATTGAGCAAGCGAAAAAATTCTTTGATAAGTTAGAAAATTTAAGAAAAAAAGTTATTCTTTCAAAAACAATTTTTGAAAGAATCGAAAAATCAAATATCAAAAATTATGTAAAAGATTTTGAACAAGCAATGGATAATGATTTAAATACAAGTTTAGTTTTGTCAATCATTGAAGAATTGATAAAACATATTAATCAACTAGTCAATCAAAAAGTGCATTTTGACTGTATCTTCACTTTATTCGGTCAATTAAAACACATCTTGGAAACATTGGGTTTTACAGATCTTCTAAATGTTGAAATCAAAGAAGCTGATGAAATTAAGTTAAAAAAATGAAATCAATTAATTTTGGATAAAAAATTTGAACAGGCCGATGTGCTGAGAGCTAAATTAGAAAAGAAAGGGTTAATGTAATGAAACCAAATTTAATTTATGGAAAACATGCAGTTGAAGAATTCTTAAATAAGCATCCAAAAATGATCAAATTCATTTATGTTAAAAACATCAATGAATTTGATGGCAATAACAACATCAATGAATTTAATATCAAAGTTATTAAAAAAAATGAAATTGATTTAAACAAAATGTTTGATGAAGTTGTTAATCACCAAAATGTGATTGCTGAAGTCAAGGAATATAATTACAAACCTTTTGGTGAAATTAAAAATAGTTTTGCAAAAAGAGATAAGGATTTAATTTTAATTTTGGATCAAATTCATGACCCTTATAATTTTGGAGCGATTATCAGAAGTGCGACATTATTAGGTGTTAAAAATATTGTGATTATGGATCACAAACAAGTCATGGTGACCCCAACAGTTGTTAAAACTAGTGCGGGAAGTGTTTATGATTTAGAAATTTCAAAAGTATCTAATTTGAATAATGTGATTGCTGAATTGAAAAAACAAGGATATTGAATTTATTCTTCAAATTTAAACAAAAACGCTCAAGATATTAGAGATGTAGATTTTGCCCAAAAGACAGCTTTAATAATTGGAAATGAACAATATGGAGTGAGTGATTTATTAACTAAAAATAGTGATTTAAACATCTTCATTCCATCCACTAAAATCATTGATTCATATAATGTGAGTGTGGCCACAGGAATCCTTTTATATGAAATTGGCAAAAAAATTAAATTATTTTAATCAAAAACCCAAAATAATGGTTAAATAAGCATTAATTGATAAAATTATGCTTATTTTTTAAGTTTTAATGTTGAAAGTGAAGGAGCAAAACAAAAATATGACTGGAATTCAATCAGAATCAAAAAAAAGCGATAAGAAATATACTAGACTATTAAACAATTTACTAGATATTAAAGGAAGAGATCAGAATTTACATACAAAAGTAAATAATATAGATTCTTTTGATATGACAACCAAATTTTCGAAGACTATTTCGAATAAAATAATAAATCAAAAACAATTTACCATCACATTAAACGAAATTGATATCTTGGATTTAATTACTAAAGTAAAAACCACGGATTCTCCAGAGATTATTATTGATCTATACGCAAAATATAAAGAAAAGCTTTTCAACACTAAAAAAATACTCTTAATGGATCCGAAAACTTTTTTATCTACAAAAAATGAATTGCTAGAATCATTAGAAGAAAAACGACAAAAAGAAAAAACTAGATGAAAGCAATATCGACGTAAAGTTTTGGACTCTAATATTCAAGAAAATATCTGGCCTCTGCATGTTGCTACATTATTTATTTCATTGAAAACACCAACAAAGGAATTATATGCCCCGTTGCTTCTTAAAGAGGTTCAATTGAACATTCAAGATGAAGACATTCAAATAAAAAGTGAAGATACTTGAAAAATAAATGAAAAATTAATCTTTATGTTAAGTGAGGCGGGGTTGCCCATAAATTCTGATATTTTTCAACAAGATGATGAATTTTCTGACTTATTGAATAAAATTCTTCATCAATTAAACATTGATGAAATGAGTATAGATTTAAGTGCAGAATTTATTGAAAAAAAAGCCGGCGATGTTAAAAATAAAAATTTGTTATTCCATCCTGGTGTAATTTTAGGAATGTTCAAACCCTCTGGTGGTCAATTGAGAAAAGTAATGCAAAAAATTATTGAAAATGACGAAATTGATGAAATATTAGACGTGGAACCAAATAAAAATATCTATAAAGAAAATGTAGAAACATTTGTGACAGGAAGATCTGGTGAGATTCTTAGAATTCAACCAAGTAATTTTTCACAAGATAAAGCATTAATTTCATCATTAATTCAAGACACTATCATTTGAGGCCCTCCAGGAACGGGAAAATCACAAGTTATTGCAAACATTATTGCGAATGTACTTGCAAATAATAACAAAGCTATTGTGATGTCGCAAAAAAAGGCTGCATTAGATGTTCTCAAAAAAAGACTAGGCAAAATTGCTCCGTTTGCGCTATTCTTGTTGAATGACAACAAAATGGACAAGACCGAATTTTATAAACCATTGCAAAAATTTATTCAAATGGTTGAAAACAGTAGTGGGTTTGGGCAAAGACAAAATAGAGAAATTATTTCTAAAACTGAACAAAAAATGTTGGAAATTATTTCTAGAACTAAAAAAATGAAACATTTTATACATCAATTTCACTAATTGAAGCTTTCTATCCAAAAAAAGAACTTATCTATATGATATTGAAACTTTCCACTGAATTTCAATATCCAATAGAATTTTCTAATTTAAAAAAATACGAAGCTGATTTCATGTTAATGAATAATATTCAATATAAAAAATTTTTGTGATTTAAAATTACTCCTAAATTTGTTAAAGAAATTTGTACAAAAGCACTTGATATTTTAAACAACGTTAATATGGATCTTAATATAATTGTTGAACAATTAAAACTAACCACACCACAAGATGTCAAGGATATTCTTGAATGTTCAGATAATAACCTTCAAAGATTAAAGCACAAATCAGATGAACAATATCTTGTTGATGTCTTGTCATCTAAAACTATTTATAAAATTCAACATTGACACAAAACAAAAACAGAAGAATACAAGGATTACAAAAGGTTTGCTAATGCAGTTAGAGCAGGAAGGAGAATTCCAATCAAATTCATGAACGACCACGTTTCAATAATCAAAGAATTATTTCCTGTAATAATAACCACACCACAAACAGAATTTATTAATTGAGAAAAAGAATATTTTGACTATGCAATTTTAGATGAATCTTCTCAAATGTTTTTAGAAGTGGGGCTACCGATTTTATATTTAGCAAAAACAAAAATTTTAGCTGGTGACACACAACAAATGCAACCATCTAGATGATTTACTACTAGATCAGTTAATGATATAGATGAAGAGGAAGAAGATGTTGCTGAAAATGCAGAATCACTTTTAGATTATGCCTTCGATAAGGGTGTGTTTGAAGTTATGTTAAACCAAAACTATAGATCTTCTTCAGCTGCATTGATGTCATTTTCGGCAAAAGAATTTTACAATTCTGAACTTGATGTTTTAGATCATGAACAATATTGTGAAGAAGATCCAATTGAAGTTATTAATGTTGATGGTGAATGAGATTCTGGTACAAATAAAGTTGAAGCAAATCAAGTAATCTATCTAGCGATGAAACACTTAAATAAATATGAGTCTATGATAATCTTAACTTTCAATGCTAATCAAAGACAATTAATCGAAAAAGAAATATTAGAAAAATATCCACTACTCTATAAGGCTATGGAAGATGAAAAATTGGTTGTTAGAAATATAGAAAATATTCAAGGGGATGAAGCGGAGATTGTTATCGTATCTGTTGTTTATGATTCAAACACAAACATTGGTTCAACATATGTCGCAAGACAAGGTGGCAAGCATGCATTAAACGTTGCAATATCAAGAGCTAAACATAAGATGATAGTTGTAAAATCGGTCAATTCTAAGAATGTAAAATCAGCAAACTCTGATGATTTTCAAACATTTAAAAATTGATTAGAATTTTTAAATATGAACCACACAGAACAAAAGAAATTTTCAAATAAACCACATATGAAAATTGAAGAATCTTTTGGTGAGGTAGATTCGGGTTTTGAGAGAGATGTTGTAGATTTCATTATAAATAATGTTAAAACAGAATATAAAACAAAACTAATAAAACAATATGAAGTTGGGAGTTATTCTATTGATATTGCATTAGTGGATTCTAAGAACCGATTTATATTTGGGATAGAAGTAGATGGCTACGCATACCATGGTGGTCAAGGTGTGGATAAATATTTAAGCGACAAATCTCGACAAGAATTCTTGGAACATAAAGGATATGATATCTACAGAATTACAGAAATAGATTTCAAATTAAAAAAAGAAAAAATTATAAATGACATTTCGATTTTAATTAACAATAAAGAAAAAAGATTAAAATCTAAGTTTTAAATAATGACAATATTTAATGAAGAAAGGAATAAAAATGGAAAATATTAATAACAAAATAATCGGTTGTACTAATCCAAGTTCTTGTGATGGTTACACTATTTCAAAATGTGTACATTGCACAAAAGTTTTAAAAGAATGACGAAAAAAGGTGTTTAAATGAGTCATACCAATTCTTACAATTTTTTTAATTTTTGGAATCACACTTATAATTGTTCTTTTGTAGGTTTAAAAATGTAAAAAACAAAATCTAAATTTGGGGTTATCTTATATCTCTATTTAGATTTTTTTTCAAAAAAATAACCAATAAATTTTATTTTTTTCTTGTAAAAACACCTTGTAAAATATTTTTTTTGGATAATAATTTTCTCTAAGCAGACAAACTGCTTAGGAGATGAGATGGACAACTACCCCCAAATAAGCTTCAATCTTACAAATGCAAAATGAAGCGAAACTGAAATACATGAAAAATATGAGCTGTTTGCAAAATTGGAAAAACCAATTCAATTTGCAATCACTCGAGTTCTAAGTAAATTTCCAAGTATTCCACTTGAAAGAAATGATTTTACATCAATTGCTTGAATGGCTTTTGATGAAGCAATAAGCAAATTTATGAGTATGAAAACAAGAAAGACAATGATCAACTTTGTCATTGATTCAGTCTATTGAAAATGCATGGATTATGCTGCTGCGTTTGTTAATAATCGACACCGCATTTTGAATTTCAACGTGATTGAATATGAGTGAATCGAAAACGAAAACACAATCGAAAATTTTTCAAGTGAGCTAACAATGAAAATCGCTATTGATGATTATTTTGAATCATCAGAAAATGATGAAATGGCAAAAATTTTCTTTCAAGAATATGTATCAGGAACAACGTATGTTGAAATTTCCAAAAAATATGAAATTTCAAGAAACAAATTAAAAAGAATTCTTAATAAAACCATTAGTGATTTATCTAAAATGCTTGTATAATATAAAAATAAGATTATAGGTAGGTTTTTATGGGTTCTAATAGTAGAAAAATTATTTTAGTATGTGAAATATGTTTGAATCGTAATTACACTTTAACTAAAAGCACTTTGACACAAAAAGAGCGTTTAGAAGTGAAAAAATTTTGTTCAACTTGCAACCAACATACACTGCATAAGGAGACTAGGTAATCATGTTTAAGAAATTGTTTGATAAACTATTCAATAAAAAACTTAAAGCTGAAAAAAAACAAGCTGATCCAACTCTTGAACCAGGGGTTGAAAACCAAGTTGAACAACTTGAACAATCAAAAGAACCCAAGAATTTAAAAGAGTTAAAAAAAGAAACTAATCGAAAGATTAAAGTTAAAAAAACCAAAGACCCAAAAGACAAAATTGATCTTAAATTAGCAACCAAAGAATTTCCTGTAAAACTAGTTAAGGAAGTTAACAAAATCAAATGATCAACATCTAAAAACTTAACAAATAAATATGTCACAGTTATAATTTTCATGGTGATAACTGCAGCGATGTTCTTCTTGATAGATTTGGGATTGCAACAATTATTTGTTTTGATAAAAGTAACATAAGGAGTAAGAAATGATAGACAACAACAAACTAATCGATGAATTATTAAATATGAAGGGGCAGTGATTTGTAATCAATTCACAAACTGGTCACGAAGACAAAGTGCTTTCAGATTTAGTTCAAAAAATTAAAACTTCTAACTTACAAAGTGATGTTTTTGATGTAAGAATTTCAAAAGGTTTAACAACAACAAAAGCAGGCAAAGAAGTGATCAAAAATAGATTTCCTGGTTATATTTTTATCAATATGATTATGAGTGAACATGCATGATTTGTTGTTCGTAATACTCCAGGGGTAACTGGGTTTATTGGTTCATCTGGAAGAGGGGCTAAACCATTTCCATTAACTGATGATGAAGTAATTAAAATGTTAACAACCCCAGATAAAGAAATGATTGAAGAACAAACAGCTGAACCTGAAAATGTTGGTTTTGTAGTTGATCAAATCGTCTTAATCAATGATGGCCCTTACAAAGGGACTGAAGGAAAAATTTTAGAATTAGATCCCGAAGGAAAAACAGCGATCGTTTCAGTTGAAATTTTTGGTCGTTATACACCAGCTGAAGTTTCAATCGCCAATATTGAATCATTAAAAGAATTTTAATTTAATTCAAAAATCTCCAAAAAATGAAAAATAACAACAAATTTGTTTTCGTTTTTTGGAGATTTTTTACTAATATTTCCCCTTTCATTTCTAAAGAAAGGTGATAAAATTAATAGGTCGATTTTTATTGTGGGAGAATCAAACAAATTCGTATGAACCACAGCGAGTAAAGATGTGACACAGATTTAATACTTTAGGAGGTATTACCCGTGGCTAAAAAAATCACACGTATAGCAAAATTAGAATTTATGGCTATGCAAGCAAAACCAGGAGCAGAATTGGCTTCATTAGGAATTAACATGCCTGAATTCACAAAACAATTCAATGAGGCAACAAAAGAACGTGCCGGAGACGTTGTTCCGGTTGTTATTACAGCGTATAATGACAAATCTTTTGACTTCGTTTTAAAAACAACACCAGCTGCAGTGTTATTGAAAAGAGCAGCAAATATTCAAAAAGGTGCAAAACTATCTGGTAAAGAAGTTGTTGCAACAATCTCTGTTGATGAAATCAAAAAAATTGCAGAATACAAATTAGTAGACTTGAATGCAAATTCAGTTGAAAGTGCAATGAAAATCATTGCTGGAACTGCAAAAAATATGGGAATCAAAATTGAAGGAATGGGAGACGACAAATAATGGCTAAGTTATCAAAAAAATTAAAAGTAGCTTCTGCTAAAGTTGAACGTCATACTCAATATGATCCAAAAACAGCTTTACAATTAGCTAAAGATACATCAATTACTAAATTTGATGCAACAGTTGAAATTGCATTTAATTTAAATATTGATCCAAAAAAAGCAGATCAACAAATCCGTGGAGCAATCGTGCTTCCATCAGGAACTGGTAAATCTCAAAAAATCTTAGTTTTAACAAATACTAAAACTAAAGAAGCAACTGATGCAAAAGCTGACTTTGTTGGTGGAGAAGAATTAATTACAAAAATCCAAAAAGAAAACTGATTTGATTTTGATGTAATTATTGCAACCCCAGAAATGATGGCAAAATTAGGAGCAATTGGAAAAGTTTTGGGGCCAAAAGGATTAATGCCAAACCCAAAAACTGGAACAGTTACAATGGATGTTGCTAAAGCAATTGAAGATGTTAAAAAAGGAAAAGTTGAATACCGTGCTGATAAAGAAGGAAATATTCACTCAATTTTAGGTAAAACTTCATTCACAATTGAACAATTACAAGCTAACTTCAATGCATTATTAGAGGTAATCCAAAAATCAAAACCCCAAACTGTAAAAGGTGAATACATGTTAAATGTAACAGTCTCTACAACAATGGGTCCTGGAATTAAAGTTTTAGCTCCAGGAATGAAAGGTTCATTTACTGAATCAAAAAAATAAAAATCTCTTAAATTTAAATAGATTTAATAATTTTGACAACACTAGCTTTGCTAGTGTTTTTTGATTCAGTTGTTAATTTTAATGATATTTATTGATAATCATATTTCTATTTTCAAAAGGAATATAATTATTAAAGAAGACCAGTTTCTTTCAGATGCTAATTAAAAAATAATAAAAAAATTTCATAATTCAACACTCAAAGAAATTGAGTTTTTAGAAATAGGAGAAAAAAATATGAAACTAGCAATCTTGTTAAGTTCTACATTTTTAAGCGCAAGTTCGATTGGGGCAATGGTGCCACAAATAACACAAAAACATCAAGTTGTTGTTAATAATAATTATAATTATGTAGAAAAAATTGCAAAAATTATGAGTGAAGAAATCAACTCAAAAAACGAATCAGAAATTAAAAACATTTTTATTAATGCGATTAAGCAAAAAGATGGGTCATTAACTTTAGATGTTAATCAAATCAAACAAATCCAAAATCTAAAAATCCAAAATGTATTTTTAGATCAAAACTTTTCTAAAGTTTTAAACAAAATGTTTGAATCAAAAATGCTTATTTTGGAAAACGGAAAATATAATTTTAATGTTTCGGTACAAAAAGTAGGTACTCAAGGCTTATGAATAGAAAACCCATGGTACTGATTTGGTTATACTAAATGACATTTAGATGATTCATTAACTAATTATTTGACAATGATGTTTTGATCAGTGACGAACATCGATGAAGGGGGAAAAGTCTTTCTTGAAACGATTCCAGAATTTGGAGTTCTTGGAACTCTAACAGGAAAATCACTTTACCAACAAGGTGGGTCTAAATATCTTTCACAAGTAAATTCCCAACACAAAGGTGTTTGGTATGGTTCTTGAAGCACATTTTGAGACGGACCTTGATCACAATAATTAAATTTTAAAATAATCAAGAAATTATTTTAAAATGGAAATCTTTTACAATTCAATGAAAATACCACTTATTGGTATTTTTGTTTATATAATTTTAAAAAGGAGTGTTATGGAAAAAGGTTATATACATATTTATTGTGGAGAAGGAAAAGGTAAAACTTCAATCCTGAACGGGATGGTTTTAAGAGCACTTGGGGCTGGTAAAAAAGTCGAATACGTCCGTTTTTTAAAAAACAGACCAACAAGTGAAAATGCAATTTTAGAAAAATTAGGTGTTCATATTAAATCTTTTTATCATTTCTCAACCAAGTTTGTTTGAGAAATGGACCCAAAAGAAGTTGAAACATTTAAAAAAGAAACACTTGAAGGGTACGAATACTTCAAACAACAATTGAAAAATGAAAAACTAGATATTTTATTAGCTGATGAAATTTTAGGAGCTGTTCAAAATGGATTTATTGATCAAAAAGATTTGGTTGAAGCACTTAAAAATAAATCCAAGCATTTAGAAGTTGCGCTTTCGGGTAGATATTCATTTGCAGAACTTAATCAAGTTGCAAATTTGATCTCAGAAATAAAACCAATTAAGCACTATCTGGATGAGGGTGTTATTGCTCGTGAAGGAATCGAATTTTAATTAATAGAAAGACCCTCAAATGAGGGTCTTTACTTTTATAATGAGATTTTTTTGAGGCAGCCGTAACACAAAAAGAGAGAGAACAAGGAATACAATATGAATACTTTAACAAAGGAGGGCCACCCCTGAATATATTTTAGCATAAACTCCAAAAACTACTTTTGAAATGCCTTTTTTGACAAAAATAGTGTTATTTTCAAACGAAAACGACACTATTTTTGAAAAATTTAAAATTGTAACTCAACTTATGATTACAATCTTTATAGCAATAACAGATTGTTGTTGCTATAAAAGCCCCCTGAAAGTGGACCTTAATAATATTTGTTAAATATTGTTGTTTTTTTTATGCTCGCCCTTTCTATTTTTGCAAAAACTTGTACGATATATTTAAGGAATTCACAGATCAATGAATATAAATGCTATATATGTCGATTTGTGATTTTATTTTTATGTCTAAAAAACATAAAAGTTCTCCTTATTTGGCCATTGCGGCCCGTCCCCCATTTAATGGGGGTTTTTTATAAAAAAAACACATTTCAAAGATAATTACACCTAGTGCAAATAATAAAAGGTGCATTTTATGAAAAATATGCTATTATAAATATGCTATTAGTTACCTAAGACAGTCGCTGAATGAAAATTCTTAATTTGCGGCCGAGGAAATAAAATGTTTTTAATAAAACTTTTTTGTTTTTTCCTCGGGTTTACTCGAGGTTTTATTTTCGGAATTAATAGTTAGAAAGAGGGTTCTATGAAATTAGAAAGACCAGCTCATAAACAAAAAGCTGAAATAGTTGCTGAAATCATGAATAAACTAAAATCTAACGGTGTTGCAATTGCTGAATATAAACATTTAACAGTTGCCCAAATGACACAATTGCGTCGTTTGTGTTTAACAAAAAACATTGAAATTAAAGTTTACAAAGATTCACTAGTACGTAGGGCAGCTAAAGAAGCAGGGTTTGATGCATTAGAAGCATTCTTAACTCAACAAAATGTTTTCTTATTTTCAGAAGATCCAATTGCACCAGCTAAATTAATCGCTAACTTTGCAAAAGAAAACGAAAAATTGGTTTTAAAAGCCGGAATTTACGAAGGTGCAGTAATGGATACTCAAGCAATCAATGAAGTTGCATCAATTCCATCAAAAGATGAATTATACAGTATGTTCGCTTCATCATTGATTTACCCACTACGTCAATTTATGTTAGTAACTAAAGAAGTTGCTAAAACAAAATCAGAATAAGAAAGAAATAGGAGAATACAATCATGGCTATTACAAAAGATGATATTATCAAAGCATTAGAAGAAATGAAATTAACTGAATTAAACGATTTAGTTAAAGCAATCGAAGACCACTTTGGAGTTGTTGCTGCTGCTGCAGTTGCAGCACCTGCAGCAGCTGCTGGAAACGCAGCTCCATCAGAAGTGAGTGTTGTTATTACAGCAATCGGAGATCAAAAAGTTAACTTAATCAAAGCTGTTAAAGAATTAACAGGATTAGGATTAATGGATGCTAAAAAAATGGTAGATGGAGCAGTTCCAATTACTATTAAAGAAAACGTGAAACCAGAAGACGCAGAAGCAATGAAAGATGCATTAGTTGCTGCTGGAGCTGCTGTTACATTAAAATAATTTAAAAATTTCAAAGCTATTAAAATACCCAATTGGGTATTTTTTTTGCTTTAAATGAGAAAATACTATTTTAAAAGAAATAATATGATAGCGTTTAGTAGTTAAATATAATTAATTATCGAATTTATTATTAATTCAGAAGGTGGAAACATTTTTCTTGTTTAACAATTAAATGTTTGACCATTTTAGCACAAAAATTCCAAAAATATTTGAAATTCCAAAAATAAGTAGTAAACTTATTAGATTGAGATTAGTTTAGTTAGCTAAGAACTTCTACTATTCTCTAAGTCTATTGTTATCAGAATTGGAGAAATGTGAGTGGTTGGTTTAGATTACTTTCTAAATGATAAATGAGTTCAAAAAACTAGTAAAAACTTAGACAATAATATTTATGCCACTAATTTGCCGGCGACGAATAATGCAAAATTTCATTTTTCATTTAACCAGCAAGTTAATAGTGACAAATTTTTGTTTGATTATTTTAAAGCTTATGAAATTTCAGATGATTTTTCAATAACCAGAGATGATATGCGATTGATTGAATTTGTCAGTTTATTGCTTATTGAAGGAACTTTTGAGGAAACTGATTATTGAAAAATCATCAGAAAAATTAAAGAAATTGAAGCTGGAAAAAAACCAAAAAATCGTGATGAATTTAGAATTTGAAATCTAATTGAAATTATGAATTTGATTAATGAAGATGGATTTAAAATCAATGAAGATAATTATGAATTAGTTGTCCATATTTTGTTTAGAAATATGGGATTTGATCTAGATATCAAATCTAACTATTATCGTAATAATGAAACTCCGATTGTTTTTACAAATGCAATCAAACCACAAATCAAAGTGATCGACAAAGAAGTTGAAGCATTTATTAAATATGTTGAAAAGCTTTCGGACAAAGATATTTCGGGAACGACGCAAGCAGGAATTATTTTAAATTCTTTCTTGTTCATTTACCCATACCAAGAATTTAGCATCACTTTAGCTTTCATCTTATCAAGGTGATATCTAAAAAGAATTGCACCAAACTTACAAGGGATACAAACAATGTACAATGTTGGTACTAATTGAGAGGATTTTGTTAAAAAAACTAATCAAAGTTTTGAAGAATTAAATCTTGATCCATTCTTAGATTTTATGAAACAAATTTGCAAAAATGGAGTAAACAATTTATACCGGTTATCCTTATTTCAGGAATTGGTTGAAGAACAAAAAAATTCACCAACAAAGGTTTTTGCAACACTGATCGAACAAGCTATTGTGATCAAAATCATCACCTCCAAAACACAATCATTTAGATTAGATAAAATAGTTAATAATTTTAAAATTAGAAAAGTTAACTTTGTTAAAGAAGAAGAAATTAAAAATGTCATTCAAAAAATGATTGATTTAAATTTCTTAATAAAAAAAGAAGAGAAACAATCAACTCTTTATGAACTGAACGATCAGTTCTTAGAAAAAATAAGATTGCTATTAAAAGACCAATAGGAGAAAAAATGAGTTACAAAATAAAAAAAATTAATCGTGGTGTAGAAAGAAGAGACTATACAAAGTTCTCTTCAAACTTACCATTACCAAATTTAGTTGAAGTTCAATTGGATACATTTGAATGATTCAAAGAAAAAGGGATGCAAGAAGTATTTGATGAAATTTTTCCAATTCTTTCAAGCGATGGAACAGCAGTTTTGACAATGGAAAACTGAGAATTCCAAGAACCAAGAACAACTATTTCAGCTGCTAAAGCTGAATCAAAAATTTATGATGCACCAATCTATGCTAATTTAAAATTAGCTGTTTCAGCACGTGAAGAAATTGAAAAAGATCCTGAAGTGATTGCAGATAAAGATGTTAAAAAAATGATCACAGAATGATTAAAAGACAAAGCTGAAAACAAACTTGTGACTTTCAAACAAAGTGTTGGAGATTCTTACTTTTTTGAAATCAAAGTGAGAGGTGTAGCAGTTGCTGACTCTGTTCAAGTAGACGTGATTGAAGATAAAGAAAATGCATTAGTTATTAACGCATCAATTTATAAATCAGGAGAAGTTTTCTTAGGAGAACTTCCAATGATGACTAACTCTGGAACTTTTATTATTAATGGATCACAAAAAGTAATTGTTTCACAATTAGTGCGTTCACCAGGTTCATACTTCAACAAAACATTAAACCGTAAAAATGGTGAGATCATTTATTCAGTTGATATTATTCCTTCAAGAGGAACATGATTAGAATTTGAAACTGAAACTAAGAAAATTTTAAACAAATCAAATTCTTGTTTCTATGTAAAAATTGATAAGTCACGTAAATTAACTGCAACTTCATTGTTAACAACTTTAGGATTAGAAAAATCTGATGTCTTAGATTTATTTGATAATGCATCATTACTTGCAAATACTTATGAACAAGATAATTTAACTGGGGATTGAGATTTAGACTGAGATAACCAAGTTCAAGAAATTTACAAAAAAATTCGTCAAGGTGAAACTGCAACAGCAGAAGGAGCTTCTAAATTTATTTACGGATTATTATTTGATAAACGTAAATACTCTTTAACTAAAGCTGGAAGATTCAAATTACAACAAAAATTATCTGTTTCAAACCGTTTAATCGGAAGAATTTTAGCTGAAGATATTGTTGATAAAAAAGGAAATATTTTAGTTGCCAAAGATACTGAAATTGTGAAATCAAACTTCCAAGAAATCAAACAAATTTTAAATGCAGATATCATGACTCAAGAAGTGAAATTTGCCAATGAAATTGCTGGACCTAGAAAAATTCAAAAACTAAAAGTTTATGCTGACAATGATCAAAGAAAAACAACAGTTGCAATTATTGGAGTGCCTTTCGATAATAAAGAAGAGTTCTTAACTATTCCTGATATCGTTTCTTCAATTTCTTATGTAATTAACTTAAAACATTTAATTGGTGAAGTTGATGATATTGATCATTTAGGAAACCGTCGTGTGCGTACAATTGGTGAATTATTACAAAACCAATTCAGAATTGGAATGATGCGTATTGAAAAAAATGTTAAAGAAAAATTAGCAACATCAAATCTATACAAAATCAAACCTTCAACAATTATTAATAACAAACCATTAACTGCGATTATTGGTGAGTTCTTTAACTTGTCACAACTATCTCAATTCATGGATCAAATTAACCCACTTTCAGAATTAACAAACAAACGTCGTTTAACTGCTTTAGGTCCTGGGGGATTAAGTCGTGATCGTGCCGGATTAGAAGTTCGTGACGTTCACCCATCTCACTATGGAAGAATTTGTCCAATTGAAACTCCTGAAGGACCAAACATTGGATTGATTAACAACTTGTCAACATATGCTAAAGTTAATGAATATGGTTTCATTACAACTCCATATCGAAAAGTGATTAATGGAGTTATCCAAAATGATATTATTGATTATTTAACAGCTGATGAAGAACATAACTTTATTATTTCTCAAGCCGGAGTTAAACAAGATGATAATGGCACAATCTTAAACAAAACTGTGGTTGCTCGTTTCCGTGGTGAAGATATGGTTGCCAACATTGATGAAGTTGATTATATTGACGTTTCACCAAAACAAATTGTGTCAGTTGCCACTAGTGCGATTCCATTCTTAGAAAACGATGACGCCAACCGTGCATTGATGGGTGCCAACATGCAACGTCAAGCTGTACCATTAATTAATCCTGAATCTCCAATTGTGGGAACAGGGATTGAATTTGAAGCAGCCAGAGATTCAGGAGCAGCAGTTGTTGCCCTTGAATCAGGAATTGCCAAATATGTTGACTCAAAATTAATTACAATTGAATCTAAAAAAGGCATCAAAACTTATGAACTATCTGATTTTGATCGTTCAAACAACGGAACTGCATTAGTGCATTCTCCAATCATTAAAGTTGGTGATCAAGTTGAAAAAGGACAAATCATTGCTGATGGTCCTTCAATGGAACAAGGTGAATTGGCAATTGGCCAAAACGTTGTTGTTGCCTTTACAACTTACAACGGTTACAACTTTGAGGATGCCGTAATTATGAGTGAACGTGTTGTGATGGAAGATAAATTTACATCAATTCACATTGATGAATATGTGATTGAAAGACGTAATACAAAAATCGGAATCGAAGAAATTACTCGTGAAATTCCCAACGTTTCTGAACAAGCTAAGAAATTCTTAGATGCTGATGGAATTGTTGCTCCCGGAACAGAAGTTAAAGTTGGAGATATTTTAGTTGGAAAAGTTACTCCAAAAGGACAAGTCCAACTATCTCCAGAAGACAAATTATTACATGCAATCTTTGGTGAAAAATCAAGAAACGTGAAAGATAATTCATTACGTGTACCAAATGGTGGGGAAGGGATTGTGCAAACAATCAAACGTTTCTCAGCCGCTGATGGATTTGATTTACCAGCTGGTGTTTTAGAAGTTATTAAAGTTTATGTTGTGCAAAAACGTAAGATCCAAGAAGGGGACAAAATGTCTGGACGTCATGGAAACAAAGGGGTTATTTCAAAAATCCTTTCAATCGAAGACATGCCGCATTTAGAAGACGGAACTCCAGTTGATATCTTACTAAACCCACAAGGGATTCCTTCACGTATGAACATTGGACAAATTCTTGAATTACATTTAGGAATGGCTGCTCAAAAACTGGGTGTTAAAATTGCAACACCAGTTTTTGAAGGATTAACAGCAACAGAACTAGATGAAATTATGGAAGAAGCTGGAATGACTAACTTCGGAAAAGTTAAATTAATCGATGGTGCTACTGGTGATGTCATGGATAAACCAATTGCTGTTGGAGTGATGTATATGTTGAAACTATCACACATGGTTGATGACAAATTACATGCCCGAAACGTTGGTCCATACTCATTAATTACCCAACAACCATTAGGAGGAAAAGCTCAAAATGGTGGTCAAAGATTTGGAGAAATGGAAGTATGAGCATTAGAAGCTTATGGAGCTGCTCACATTCTAAGAGAAATCTTAACCATTAAATCAGATGATATTAAAGGTCGTGCAAAAACTTATGAAGCAATTGTACGTTCAAAAGAAATTCCAGAACCTGGAATTCCTGAATCATTCAACGTTTTAACAAAAGAAATTATGGGACTAGGATTTGACATGTACATGGAAGATCAAGCTGGTCGTAAATTAGCAATTAATGCATATGAAGATGAAGATGATCTTGATCCTGAATTAAATGCATATCAATCAGATGATCAATTATCTGTTGGATCTGGATTCAACAATCTTGATGGATTGATGAATGTTGATAGTGATGAAATAGAAAAATCATTCAAATAGGAAGCGGGAACTAAATATGGATAACAAAAATAAAAAATCAATAAAAATCGAATTAGCTTCTCCAGAGACTATTCGCTCATGATCTCGTGGTGAAGTAACAAAACCCGAGACAATCAACTACAAAACATTAAAGTCAGAAAGAGACGGACTATTTGATGAAAAAATCTTTGGTCCAACTAAAAACTATGAATGTTTTTGTGGAAAATATAAAAAAGCCAACCCAATGAACAAAGGAAAAGTTTGTGAACGTTGTGGTGTAGAATTAACTGAATCAATTGTTCGTCGTGAAAGAATGGGACATATTGAATTAGAAGAACCAGTCACTCATATTTGAATGCTAAAAGTTGCGCCTTCAAGAATTGCTGCTGTTTTAGATTTAAAATCTAAAGAGTTAGAAGAAGTAGTTTACTTTGTTAGTCACGTTGTTTTAGAAACAGGTGATTTAAAACAATTAAAAGTTGGTGAAGTCTTAGATCTTGGATCTTCAAAAGCGCCAAAAACTCGTGAAAAACTAGCTAACTTAATTAAAACTGTCATCGCTTCACTTGATGATGAAACATCTCGTGATTACCGAAAAGCAACACGTTTATTAGAAGAATTAGATAACACAAGTGTGCCATTTTCAATCGATGAAGCAACTGCTTTAATTGCAAAACACACAGGTGCTAAATTTGGAATCGGGGCAGAAGCGATCGAATATCTATTAAAAAGAATCGATATTCCAAACACAATTATTCAATTGAAAAATGAATTACGTGAAAAAAACGGAACTGCTGAACAAACTAAAATCATGCGTCGTTTAGAAGTTTTACACTCCCTAAATAAATCAGGAGCGAAAGCTGAATGAATGATTCTACGTGTTTTACCAGTTATTCCACCAGACATCCGTCCAATTATCCAATTGGACGGAGGACGTTTCACAACTAGTGAAATTAATGACCTTTACCGAAGAATCATTATTCGTAACGAACGTTTAAAGAAAATTAAAGAAATGGGCGCACCATCAATTATTGTTAACAACGAAAAACGTATGTTACAAGAAGCTGTTGATGCCTTATTAGATAACGAACGTAAGCCTCGTCCAGTGACTGGAAAAGACAAACGTCCATTAAAATCATTAACATCAATTCTAAAAGGAAAACAAGGACGTTTCCGTCAAAACCTTTTAGGAAAACGTGTCGATTATTCAGGTCGTTCAGTAATTGTTGTTGGTCCAAACTTAAAAATGTACCAAGCCGGAATTCCTCGTGATATGGCAATTATTTTATTCAAACCATTTGTTGTTCAATGATTACAAGAACACGAATTTGCTGAAAACGTTAAAGTTGCTGAAAGAATGATTCAACAAAATGATCCAAAAATTTGAGAAGCTTTAGAGCAAGTAATTAAAGATCGTCCGGTCCTATTAAACCGTGCCCCAACTCTTCACCGTTTAGGAATTCAAGCCTTTGAACCTAAAATCGTCAAGGGAAAAGCGATCCGCTTACACCCATTAGTAACCACTGCATTTAACGCCGACTTCGATGGGGACCAAATGGCTGTCCACGTTCCAATTACTAAAGAAGCAATTGGAGAAGCACGTGCTTTAATGTTAGGTTCAAATGCAATTTTGGGACCAAAAGATGGTAAAGCAATTGTAACTCCAACTCAAGATATGATTCTTGGAAATTACTATGTAACTCAAGAAGAAAAAGGTCTTTTAGGAGAAGGAATTATTTTTGCCACAGTTGATGACATCAAAACTGCTTATGCGACAGAAAGTATTGCTTTAAATGCTTTAATTGGAATTGCTGTTAGTGCATTACCGGGGTTAAAATTCCCAGCAAGTGCTCATGATAAATACTTATTTACAACTGTTGGTAAAGTTTTATTTAACGAAGTCTTTACCAAAGACTTCGCCTGAATTAACTCACCAGTTATTTTCGGAGCTGAAACTGAAATTGAAAAATACTTACTACCATTTTCAACTGATATTAATGAATTCATTAAGACTTATGAAGTTAACCAACCAATTAAGAAAAAAGAACTTTCATTAATTATTGAAAAATACTTTGGAATTTATGGAGCACGTAAAACTGCTGAAATGTTAGATAACATGAAAGACTTGGGATACTTATTCTCAACTAAATCAGGAGTTACTATTTCAGCCGGTGACGTTGTTGCTTATACTGCTAAATATGATGAATTTGAAGCAGCTGATGAAAAAGTGGCACAAATTACTGATTTCTACCACAAGGGAATGCTAACTGCCACTGAGAAAAAAATTCGTGTGATTGAAGTTTGATCAAGTTTAAAAGATCAAATTCAAAAAGAATTAGAAGTAATTTTACGTCAAGATACTAAAAACCCTGTCTTTGTGATGGCGGATTCTGGTGCTCGTGGAAACGTTTCTAACTTTACTCAACTTGTAGGGATGCGTGGATTGATGAACGATACTAAAGGGGATATTAAAGAAATCCCAATTAAATCATCATTCCGTGAAGGACTATCGGTGTCTGAATACTTTATTTCAACGCATGGTGCTCGTAAAGGGATGGCCGATATTGCCTTGAAAACTGCCGATTCAGGATACCTAACTCGTCGTTTAGTTGACGTTTCACAAGAAATTGTTGTTTCACGTGAAGACTGTGATTCAATCACAGGCTTCAAAGTTTCAGCGATTGTTGATACAAAACATAGCAATACTATCGTTCCAATTAAGGACCGTATTATTGGTCGTTACACATTCAAAGATATTGAAACTGACAATGGGGATATTATCATTCCAAAAAACACTTTAGTAACTAAACAATTAGCTGAATTAGTGATTAAACATGATGTTAAATCAGTTTATATTCGTTCAGTCTTAACTTGTGATAACACACATGGTGTTTGCCAAATGTGTTACGGAGTGAACTTAGCAACTGGAGATGTTGTAAAAATGGGAGAACCAGTTGGAGTTATTGCCGCCCAATCAATTGGAGAACCCGGAACTCAACTTACAATGCGTAACTTCCATACCGGAGGGGTTGCTGGGGATGCTGATATTACCCAAGGACTTCCACGTATTAAAGAATTATTTGACGTTACTACTCCAAAAGGGTCAGTGGCCATCATTTCGCAAATGGATGGTGTGGTTAAAGAAGTTCTTGATGATGATGGAGTTTACACAATATCTGTTGAAAATGACCAAGAAATCAAAAAATACCACACACAATTCCAAGCAGTTGTGCGTGTGGCTAAAGGTGATCAAGTTTACAAAGGTCAAAAACTGACAGAAGGAGCAATTAACTTACGTGAATTGCTAGAAATTGCAGCTGTTGTTGATGTTCAAAACTACATCCTAAAAGAAGTGCAAAAAGTTTACCGTTTACAAGGAATTGAAATTTCTGATAAATATATCGAAATTATCATTAAAGAAATGTTAAACAAAGTGCGTGTTCTTGATGGAATGGACTCTGATCTATTACCTGGAGAAATCATTACTAGCCAAGCTTACAAAGCAAGTGTTGCTAAATCATTAATGGAAGGTAAACGCCCAGCGATTGTTAAAACAACAATCTTCGGAATTAAAAAAGCTCCATTAGAATCTGAATCATGATTATCATCTGCTTCATTCCAAGATACAGCCCGTGTGTTGTCAAAAGCCATTATTAGTGGAAAAGTTGACAAACTACAAGGATTAAAAGAAAACATTATGTTAGGAAACTTAATCCCTGCCGGAACTGGATTAACTGGTGCTGAAGAAGTAATGAGAATTGGTGAAGAATACCATAAAAATGAATATTAAAATTAGACAACTTAATCAGTTAAACATTTTAAAATTCTAAAATACCACTTTTGAGAAACCCTCAAAAGTGGTATTTTTTGTATTTTCTCAACAAATAATTATTAAAATTCTAAAAAAACAGCTTGATTAAATTTAACACTCACTTATATGATTGTCACAATAAAAGTCTAACAACACAAATAAAATTTCTATTTTTCAATTTTTTGTTGATTTATCTCTATTTTTTAAAAATATTTCTTATTTTTTTTTCAATTTTTCAATTTTTCATTTTTAAAAGTGTATAAAAAAATTATAATAAATCCAAAAGGAGGGTGTTTTATGATTTGATCATTAACCGATTTATATAAGAATTATTTCTTTTTTAAAATATCAATATTAACTAAAGCACAATTCTCTTGAATAGTTGAAAGAAAGATTAAAGAATAGAGGTGAAGGGCTCCTTGTTAATTGTAATTACTTAAAATTCAATAGATATTAGAAGCAATAAAACCAAACAAAGTTTTAAAAAGTTTTGTTTTAAAAACAAAATAGGAAGGAAGAAACTTTTATGAAAACATTAGTTAGCATTTTTCCTACTTTAGCAATTTCTTCGTCTGTTGTTACAAGTTTTGCACACGCAACACCCAAACAACAACAAACAGAAATGAAAACATCACAAATAAACAGTGAGTCAAATAGCATTAAAAAAATATTTTTAAAAATAGAAATATTGATCAAATTACACAAGAAAATAATATTAATATATTGATTGAAAATGTTTATTTGAATCAACAAGTAATTAAAGAAATAGTGATAAAAATTTTTGATAATATCAAACAACAAGTTGGCATCAAAGACATTAATTCACCAGCAACATTAATCAATCCACAAAACAATTTGTCATTAACTTCAACCAAAAATATAAGTAAAGCATATTTATTGAATTATATTGAAGCAGCAAAAAAAGAGTCCATTAAAATTTTAGATGAAATTAACAATAAAAATATTCCAACAAATAGCACACTACCCTATTTTAAAAATAATTATAAAAATTTTAATGACAATTATGAACGAATAAGCATAAGTTTAAGAAGACCTGCATGTTATGAAGGAATGACCGAAGCTGAATGTAGTCAATTTATAAACGATTTTTATGAAAAAAAATGAGAAAGAGAACACCCATCAGCAGCTGGGTCTAACAAAGAAGAAGAGACAAAACCCCCAATTACTAATAGAGAATTACTTAAAACATTAAAAACAGCCCGTATAACCTTAATAGGAATATCTACAGGTGCTGCTATCGCAGCAGCAGGATTTGGTGCATTGGCATTTGCTTTCGGCATAACAACTATTTGAGCTGTTGCTTGCACTACACTTAGTGCAGCAGCGGGTGTTGCTGCTTCAGCAATCACTTCTGAAATAACAGTATTAGAAAATGGACCTTTGAGCATAGATGAAAAAGCTCAGTTATCATTAATAATGAATATGGCAAAAATACTTAAAACTTTTTTAACCGTAAGTAGTGCAACATCAATATTTTACCCAGCATCTCTAGCAGCGGTTGCTACAATAAGTGCTATAATGCTTGCATTAGAGTTGGGTTAATGACTTTAAAAGTAGAAAAAACATTTTTTTAATTAATCATTGCTAATCAATTAAAAAATTTTTGAAAAGGAGAATAGAAATGGCTGAATCGACTATATTTGTATGTGTTGCATTAGACCTTGCGTTTTTTGCATTTTCCGTTACTTGAGGATATGGCAATTGAAAAAAAACATTAATTTATGATGTGTATAAAAATTTAATAGATTTTTCCAAATTCCCATTATTTTTTAAAAAAGCAAAATGTAAAATATTAATTTGCAATTTGGTTTGTTTTTTTCTAACATTAATAGCTTACATAATTTCTGGTTACTATTTTTTTATTATAAATAAAGAACATGCATTTAAAAATGAAGTGATTTGATTCTTTGTCATTAGTTCAATTGGATGAATGCTTTATATTGTAATTACCGCTTATTTTTATTTAAAAACAAGCAAAATCATTGCTTCTGCTACTCATATCTATGATATTCATGATCCTGAATTAGAAAATAAATGAAATCAAGAAAATTTTAAAATGGATATAAGTCATTACCAATTAAATGAAATTACTTTAATTCCAAATGCAGGTTTAAGATATCTTAGCTTTAAAAAACAGTTGGATATTGAAACCAATATATATAATAAAAAGATTCTCAAAGCAAAAACACCAAATAAAAAAATTAAACTCTTCCTTGGCTATTTAAGAATTTATGGTTTATTTATTTGAAGAATGGAAAAATATAGTACAGGCTGAATTGTGATAAATGGTAAGACGGTTTATATAAATGAATTAAAAAGAGCAGTAATCCAAAACTTCTTTTATTATAAAAATTTAAATAAAGAACCCGAAGCAAGATAATTTATAAAAATGTAGAAAGGAAAAAACAATATGATTTTCACTTTAATCACTTATTCCGTTTTATTAATACTTTGTATTTTTTACACTATTTTGTATTCAAAGGGTGATAGGTTAAAAAATAAAATAGTTTATAACATGTTTGAAAAAGAAATAAATTTTAAGCAATTGCCTTTCTATTTTAAAACAGTTCAATGAAAAAACTTAAGTTACTATTTGATGTTTATGTTTTCATCTTCATTAATCTTCATCATCTTTACTTGTTCGACATTTTTTTTAAGCAAAATAAAAAATGAAGAATTGATAATTTACCTATCAATAAGTATTGGTTTTTGGATTATACATCTATTAGTTAGTCTATGATTTTGATGAAGAAACAACAAATTAATGTGGTCTCAAAATAAACTATATTTTAATTATGAATGCGAATTAAAAAATAGATTATCCTTAGATAATTTTAAGTTCAATATTAGTTCTAACAAACCTCATCTCATTACTTTAAAAAACACTAATTGATGAATGATGTATTTGTTTTTAATTCCAACATATGCTTGATTTTTTCCATATTCTTCTTCAAAAAATATAATTAAAATGTTCGAAGCAAAACTTAATTTTGATTTCAAAAAATGTCAGAAGAAGCTTATGAAGTTAACAAATAAAAATAGAGAAATTCAAGAACTTAAGATTTTTATTACTTATTTAAAAAATGTTAGTCTTTTCATTTTTTGAATGGAAAAATTACATTTTGATAGTGTCATTGTCGATCAAAAATTAATGTACTTATCTGAGTTTAAAAAAGTTATCATTGAAAACTTCTTTTATTATAAAAATTTAACAGAAACACAAAAATAGTTTTATTTTAACTCATCAAAGTTAACCCATAACTTTGTTGAGTTTTTGTATTCAATATCTTTTGGTTTGGGAATAAATAATTGATAATCTCTATGATTGATAGACTTTAAAATTTGAAGAATTAAAATAAAAGTAGAAGCAAAGAATGTGGTAACTTAAGTTTAATCATTTAGACTACTAATAATGAGTTCTTTCGATTGTTATTATAAATGAAAAAATGTTATGCATTTCACATTTTAACAAATTCAGTAAATGTTGATAAAAAATGTTCTACAGAATCATAAATGTTTCCAAAACGGAGAAAAAATTTACTTTTAACTCACCCATTCAATGATTCTGTCGGAGCATTATGTTTAAAACCGGCATCTGACATTGAGTGTGTTATTTGGTGTCTTTTTTTGTGTACAAAGTTAAAGACATTTTTATTAACAAAAGCTGTTCCTTCATCAGATTGAACAATCATTTTTTGATTATTCTTTTTAGCATACTTTTCAATCATATCTAAAATTTTTAAAGCAGAATTAGAATTTTCAGTAGGATTAAAATGGTGGCCAACAATTCTCGAATTTGACCAATCATAAGCAATCATGCAATTTTGTTTGACCAACTTATTATTGATAAAAATTTTAAATTCTGTCCCATCAATACCAACAACATTTTCTAATTGAAAATTGTCTCTGACCAGATCATCTTTACGGTATTTTTTATTTCTATTAATCCCCGCATAATTTTTCTTTTTACGTTCAGCACTTGGCATTTCAAGCTTGTTTTCTTTGCGTATTTTAGCAATTACTTTAACTGATATATGAGTTTGAAAATTAGCAATAATCCATTGATTAACGGTTTTTGACCCTGTTGCAAGACCTTTATATGCATCAAAACAAGCTTGAATTAGGTCTTGCGCACGTGGATCAACTTTACTTTTGTATTTTTGTAATACCAAATCATTTTGTAAACTGTCGCCTATTTTTACACTAGAAATTAATGAATTTCTGTTAACTCATTTATGATAACCTGCTTTTGACACATGAAAGTAATGGCGCATTTTATGAATGCTAATTTCAAATTTAAAAGAAAATTCATAAATTGTCGAAAAAACAAAATGTTTATAAATTTTTGTCTTTATTATTGCCAGATTCGCCTTCTTGTCTTTCATCAACATGATCAGTATTTGTTGACTCGTGCAAGAAGGCATGGATTTTTCCAAAATCTCATATTTTGCATTTGCTAATAATGCTACTTCCTCCGCTTCTGCCAATTTCTTTCTTAAAACATTGTTTTCTTTTTCAAGTTTTTTTAGTTCGGGGTTTTTAAATTCTTTTTTTAACTTCTTAGCCATCTTCATAACCTCACAATCCATCGGATTTCTTCCGATGTTGTAATTATTATCTATGCTTTTTTTCCAATTATAAACCAATTGGGCTCCAGACTTTAAATTATATTTTAAAGCCAATTTTTTTGGGTGTGCTCCATTAAGATATTCTTGAACCACTTTGATTTTCAAATCCCTATCATAGTGTTTATATTTCATATTTTATCCTTTCTTGCGAAAGAACCATTATTGTGTAAAAGTAAACTTACGTTATGTTATTCTTAATTTAATTTAAATTTTTTTATCGTTATTAAGCAAAAATGACACTTTTCTAGTTCTTTTTTTTCGCATGCAAAACACATCTAACTTTGTAAAACAATCTCTTTAATGTCTTTGATTTGTAGAGTTGCTCTGACAATATTTTTTATTTTTAAATTGAAAAATGGATTTTTTTTCCAATAAAATTTACAAAAAGGGAGTCAAAATGATCAATTTAACAAATGTTCAATATAGTTATAAAAAAAGGAAAGTCTTAGATGTAAAAGAATTAATTATCAATGATGGTGAAAAAATTGCAATTATGGGATTAAATGGTTCTGGGAAAACTACTTTAGTGGAGTTAATCTTAAATTTAAGATCAAAATATGAAGGTATTTTTAAATGTGATACTGATTACATATATAATGCCGTTTTTCAGGAATCGAGTTTTCATGCAGACATTAGTATAAAAGATATATTTTATTTGTATTGTAAATTATATAAAATTGAAAGAAACCATGATGAATATTTTAAAAACTTTCAATTATTAGAAGTGGAAAATAACCAATTTAAAAAAATATCTGGCGGTCAACAACAAAAATTTAAATTTTTAATTGCATTAATTAATGATCCAAATTTTTTAGTTTTAGATGAAATTTCAACATCATTAGACTATGAATGAAGAGTCAAAATTATTGACATAATTTATGAATATGTTTTTCAAAATAAAAACATCACCTTATTATTGGTTTCTCATAATCCTGAAGAAATTGCTAAAATTTGTGAACGCATTCTCATTTTAAAAAAGGACAAATTATTCAAGACATTAAATTACTTGGTAACTATGAAGATAAAATAAAGCAAATAGAACAGTTGGTGCGCAAAAATGTTTAAAATAGAATTAATAAGAATTATTAAAACACCAATTAATTGAATTTTTAGCGTTATTTTGCCCATAGCATTAATGATCTTGTTTGGTTTATTATTACAAAAAGATTTTTTAAATTATGGAATTATGGCTTTGGTCTTATTGGTCTCATTAACTAGTACAATTATTCCAATTAGCATTTATATTTGTTCAGATAAGATTGAAAAAAGAATTAAGCATTACTTAATTATTAAAGGGGCAATTACTAAATACACAAGCGCTTTATATTTTGTAAACTTAATTATGTTTGAATTTGTTGCTGTGATTTTGTTTTTAATAGCATTATTGGGTTTTAAAATTCAGGTTGATTACAAAACAATATTAATGCTAATTAGCTTTTCTTTTATTTCTTACACATTAGCTTTTATTATAGCAATAATATTGGGCCCATTAATTAATTCGATTAATGCAATAATTCCGTATTCAATGTTTATATTTTATGTATTGATATTCATTTCTGGAATTACAGTGCCACTTCAAACAATGATGGATCAATATTTCTATATTGAAGTTCTAACTCCATTTGGGTGTTTATATATGTTTTATAGCTATGTAATTGCAGCAATTAGTTTATCTTCTACACAATTAATAATCACTTTTATAAGTATAGTCATTTGAATTATATTCTTGCTTTATTTATTTTATGTTTCTTTAAAAATGTATCGAAAATAGATGACAAAGTGACACTTGTAATTTCATTTTCTAATAATTATTTGTCATTTTCCGACAAACATATGTTGTTCCAACTTAAAATTTAAAAAGTAGGATAATTCATATTTATTTCACATGTTAAGGATGGAAAATTATCTGGGCGTGGCCTATTTGATGATAAAGGTTACACAATGATAACAATAAAACTTTTGGATTTATTTTAATTCTTCAACATTTCACAATTTAAAGAATTAAAATATAAGTATAAATTATTAGTCATCATTCGATTAATAACTTTGAAAAAATAGTAATAAATAATAATTCTAAAAAATAATCATATTGAGTACTTAATATAATTAAGTTTTTTAGCATAGAAAGGTAATTATGAAATTAATAGTTTTACTGGGGTCTGGTTTATTAATGGCCAGTCCAGTTAGCGCAACACTACCACAAGTTGTGGTAAAACAAAATGAAGGATCAAAAACAAACAATAATGAAAATGGTTATTTAGATAAAATAACCAAAATTATGAGTAATGAAATTAATGAAAAAAATCAAAAACAAATTAAACAAATCTTTTTAAATTCAATTGTTAAAGAAAATGATTTGTTAAAAATTGATAGTAACAAAATCAAGCAAATGCAAAATCTTAAACTTGAAAAAATCTTTTCAAGTAAAGAATTTTCTAGTATTTTAAATGAACTGTATGCTTCTAAAAGTATTGTTTATCAAAATAATCAATTTGAATTTAAAAATCAAAAATTATTGACAACAACAAGAGGGTTATGAATTGAGACATATTGGTATTGATTTGGTTATTGTAAATTACATTTAGATAATCAATTAACCACCGATTTGGCAGACGCTTTTAAAGAAGTATATGACCCACTTGGATCAATTGGGGCTGTACTTTATATCATCCCCGAATTTACAACCTTAGCCCCAACCATGGGTCCGGCTTTGTTTGTATATGGTGGAACTGGTTACATAAATAGTGTCAACTCACTTCATAAAGGTATTTGGTTTGGAACATATGGGTTCTTATCATTTGGATGAGCCGGTCCTTGAACAGAACAATAATCAATTTTAATTATTAGAATGCACAGCATCTTAAAACATAAAAAAACAAGCACAATAGTGCTTGCACATTACAACAATAAAGTTGCACGCGTTTTTCCTAAAAAGGAATACGCTTCTTATATCCCCAACAAACCATTGGTTAATTTAATAATATCATTTTAATTTTCGGTTCACAAAAAAGTATAAGGGTAAAAAGTAGGGAAACCTACTTTTTTCGATCTTAAATGCTGATTTGTTAAAAAACAAAATTAATACTTTTAAGAAGTTTTTTTATAGGTCTAAACCTTCAATTCCACCATTTAAAACATAAACATTTAAATAACCACGTCGACGAAAAGCTCTGGCAGTCATTCCCGAACGGTTCCCAGCATTACATAATGTAATTAATTTGACATTTTTATCCGGAAAATAGTGTGTCATCCGGTCAACAACTTCAGGATAAGGGATATTAATTGAGTTGGGAAATTTTTGCAAGTATTTTAACTCTTGTGGGCTTCTCACGTCAATAACTTTTCACCCTTGTTCTAATTTTTCATAGAATTCTCTAGCAGTAACATAATCTTTCATACAAATACCTCATAATTATTTTAACTCTATTCTTTTTATTTTCTTTTATTGTTAAAATACTTGTAATGGAGGTTTTATGAAAGAAAATATTTATATTACAAACGATCATACTGGTGTTGAAATGAAAAATGCCCTTGTTAAGCATTTAAGAGAACAAAATTATCATGTGGTTGATCTTGGGAACAACGACGGAATCACGAGTAATTACGCCGAATTAGGAATCGAGTTAGGAAAAAAGGTCGTTGAAAATCCCAACAGTTTAGGAATCACAATTTGTGGAACTGGAGTTGGGATTTCAATCGCTGCTAACAAAGTTAAAGGTGTAGTTGCTGGTTTGAGTTATGAAACTCAAACCGCTGAATTAATTAAAAAACATAATGATGCCAATGTCATATCATTGGGAGCAAGGTTAATTGCTGATGATAAAGCAATTAAAATTGTTGATACATTTTTAAAAACAAAATTTGAAGGTGGACGACACAAAGAAAGAGTAGAGGTTTTAAAAAACTATGCAAAATAAAGAATTAAACCCATTGCTAAAAGAAGCAATGAACAACGAATTAAAAAGACAACAAAACCATATCGAATTAATTGCTTCAGAAAATTTAGTTTCTGAAGCGGTATTAATCGCCAATGGATCAGTTTTAACTAATAAATATGCTGAAGGAATGCCTTTTAAAAGATATTATGGAGGTTGTGAATTTATTGATCAAGTTGAACAATTAGGAGTGGATACAGTTAAAAAATTATTTAATGCCGATCACGCCAACATTCAACCACATTCTGGTTCACAAGCTAACGAAGCAGCTTATAAAGCGATTTTAAAACCAGGAGATAAAGTAGTTTCAATGTCATTAAATGCTGGTGGGCATTTAACTCATGGTTTCCATTTAAATTTTTCTGGAACATTATATGATTTCAAATTTTATGGAGTTAATAAAGAAACAGAAGAAATTGATTTTGCTGAAGTCGAAAGAGTTGTTTTAGAACACCAACCAAAATTAATTGTGGCTGGTGCTAGTGCTTATTCAAGAATTATTGATTGAAAAAAATTCCGTGAAATCGCTGATAAAGTTGGAGCAATGTTCATGGTTGACATGGCCCATATTGCAGGATTAGTAGCAACAGGGCAACATCCAAATCCAATGGAATATGCCGATATTGTGACAACAACCACACACAAAACTTTACGTGGAGCTCGTGGGGGAGTTATTTTATGTAAAGAAAAATATGCAAAACAAGTTGATTCTGCAGTTTTTCCAGGTTCACAAGGTGGACCTTTGGAAAACCAAATTGCTGGAAAAACTCAAGCTTTATTAGAAGCTTCAACTCCAGAATTTGTTGAATATGGAAAACAAATTATTAAAAATTCAAAAGCCATGGAAGAATCATTCCGCAAAAATGGTATTTATATGTTAACTGGGGGAACTGATAATCACTTATTAAACTTAGAAGTTAAAAGTGCTTTTGGGGTAACCGGTCGTAAAGCTGAAAAAATTCTTGAATCTGTTGGAATCATTGTTAACAAAGAGTTACTTCCATTTGATGAAGAAACACCATTTAATACATCAGGAATCAGAGTTGGGACACCAGCAATGACAACACGTGGATTCAAGGAAAAAGAATTCACACAAGTTGCTGATATCATTGCTGCTGCATTAAAAGATCACTCAGAAGAAAATGTTAAAAAATTAGCAAAAGAAGTTCATGAACTTTGTGCAAAATTCCCAATTTACACAGGAATTAAATATTAATAAAAATGAAAAAAAGATCACTCTTTGGTTTAATAACCAAAGATTTTTTTGTGCAAAATTTACCTCTTCATAATAAACCTAAATTGTTTTAAAAACAAAGTAATTTTATCAGCGAAGAATATAATTAAAGTATAAGAATTCATTACGGTAATGAGTTTGGAAATAAATAAACAAATAATCACATAATAATTTCAAAAAACTTAATAAAATCCAACCCTTATTCGATTAGGTTTTTTGAAATACAAGAAAGGAAATTTATGAAATTAGCAATTTTACTCACAACGGGATTGTTAAGTACAAGCCCTATAATAACGATCATGCCAAACATGATTAAAAATGTTCAAACAAAGCTAGACAATTATGATTTTGAAAATTTAATCATGATTTTGCAAAAACAAATTAATCCAAAAAATGAAGAACAAATAAAGAGCATTTTTTTAAATGCTTTGATAACCAAAAATGGTCTCTTGTCATTAAATAAAGAAAAAATTAAAGAAATAAAAAATCCAGCAATCGAAAAAATATTTTTAGATTCAAAATTTAAAACAATTTTGAATCAAGCATATATGTCGAAAATAATCACTTTTCAAAATAATAAATTTGCATTTCAGTCTTCACAACAATTAACAAGTACGCCCGGGTTTTGACTAGAAACATATTGATATTGATTTGGTTATGCAAAATTACATTTCGGTGATGAACTCGTCGAAAAACTTATTAAAGCATATCCACGTGATGCGGAAGAATTTCAAGGAGCAATAGAATACTTGGTTCCAGAACTATCGTATTTTCACTTGATGACAGGTGCAATGGGAAAAATTTTGGAACGAAACGGTGGGGTTCCTTACATACAAAAACTCAACTGTGATCACACCGGAATTTGGTTCAGCACATGAGTATATTTAGATGCATATGGACCTTGAGCAGAATGGGGTGAACCTAAATAAACGTTAAGTTATAACTAACTTAAAAGAACTATATTTGATTAAGTTTTTTAAATATAAAGAAAGGAAAATTATGAAATTCACAATTTTATTCACAACTGGATTGCTATGTGCAACTCCAGTGACAACCACAATGCCCAACATTGTGCAAAAAAACAATCTAAACAAAAACCAAAATGAGCAATTAACAGATAATCCCGGATTTTGACTAGAAACATATTGATATTGATTTGGTTATGCTAAATTGCATTTAGGTCAAATTCTAACAACAGCCATAGCTGTAGAATTTAAGCATGTTGAAACTTTTAATCAAGCAACTGCTGTGATCAACGAATTAATCCCAGAATTGCAACATGTTTCATTTATGGATATTACTCAAATGATGGGAAGAACGTTGTTGTTGAAAGGGGGAACTCAATATATAATGGATTTGGATTCAAATCATAAAGGTATTTGATTTAGCACATATGCATTTTTTAACATTTATGGACCTTGAGCTCAATAAAGATATTTTTAGCACTTCGCAATTTTTAAACAACACCAAAATTTTGGTGTTGTTTTTAGTGAAATAATCAAAAAACATAAATTTTGCTTGAATAAATTCACATTAAATAAAAATTCATTTGTACTTGGGTATTTAATATCTTATTATTTAAACGGAATAAGGAGAAAAAAATGTCTTTTACAGAATTTAAACATCCATTAATTGTGGACAAACTAACAAGAATGAGGAAAGCTGACACTTCGACCAAAGATTTTCGTGAAAATCTAAATGAAATTGCTGGGTTGATGGTCTATGAAATTGCTCGTGATATCCCATTAAGTGAGATTAAAATCACCACACCAATGGGAGAAACCAAAGGTTTCACAATCGATGTGCCAGTGGTGATTGTTCCAATTTTAAGAGCTGGATTGGGAATGGTGAATGGAATTCAAGAACTAATTCCAACTGCTCGTGTAGCACATATTGGGTTATATCGTGATGAAGAAACATTACAAACTCACCAATATTTTGCTAAAACTACCAAAGATATTGCTGAAGCATACACCTTGATTGTTGATCCGATGTTAGCAACTGGGGGAAGTGCCATTACAGCAATTGATATTGTTAAAAAATGAGGAGCTAAAAAAATTAAATTTATTTGTTTAGTAGCAGCTCCTGAAGGAGTTAAAAATCTTCAAAAAGCGCATCCTGAAATTGAAATCTATGCAGCCGCATTAGATGAAAAACTTGACAGTAAAGGTTACATTGTTCCTGGCCTAGGAGACGCTGGTGACAGGATCTTCGGGACCAAATAGTTCCCATAAAGATTGAAAAAAATAGCATTTTGCTATTTTTTTCTTTGTTTTTTAAAACATAGGAGTATTATTATAATTAATGGAGTGAGTGTATATGAAAAGTGCCATTCATAAAATTAAAAATATAAAAATTAATAATAAGTGAAAAGTTATATCATATACCTCGCTTGTCGCATTGATTGCAATATTAACACTAGTTTTAGGTATCTTGGTTGGATTTAAAACTATTAGTTGAAATTGGATGACTGGCTTGGTATTAGGTTTTATTTTTTCTTTATTAGGAATTTATGTCGTTATTTTTGCAACCAAAACATTGGTGAAAAATGAAAACTATTTTTTATATTATTTCTTTTATGTTTTGCGAGTTGGAATCTATGCTACTCCATTAATCATGGGATTTTTAATTCCAAACCTCATTTTTAATTGAATTGGAATTTTACTTGGTTTAACGCCCGTGTTATTAATTCCATTATTTAAGAATGAAATTTTATAAGTAGAGAGGGAAATTGTGAATATAAATTTTTTAGCAACACTAGATTTAGCTGGTAGCTTATGAGAACCGCAAATGCAGTTGATTTCGATCCTATTAACAACAATTGTTGTTTGTAGTATTTCGATTGTTTTTAATGTGAAAATTCGAAATCAAAAAGTTGAAGAGCGCATGAGTGGATTTTTAGTTTTAATCGAAATGTTTATCACGTCGATTGAGAACATGGTTGTTTCGATTATGGGTAAAAAATATCGTAAGTTAACACCATACGCAATGTATTTAATTAGTTATATTGTGATTTCTTCGCTGACATCATTGTTAGGGATCGAATCAGCAATGACCTCTTATACCATTACTTTATCAATGGGGATTGTGACTTTCATCTTTATTTATTATTTTGGTTTTAAATATCAAAAATTTGCATATTTAAAGCGCTATATAAACCCAATTGAATTGTTTACACAATTCACTCCACTAATCTCGATATCGTTTCGTTTATTTGGTAACTTATTAGGTGGATCAATTATTATGGGATTGCTTTATGCCATGGGAATTGGGATGCAAGCCGGTTGAGGTGGTGGAAATATCGTTGAGATTTGAGATTCAACCAATCCAAATTATTGAAATGCACAATTGCAATACTTTTGATCAGGTTTCAACATCTTCACGACCTTGTTTACACCGTTTTGTCATTTATACTTTGATATGTTCGATTCGGTAATTCAAGCAGTGGTCTTTGCGATGTTGACGTTATCATATTGAGCCGAGGCAATGGGAGAAGAATCAGACACGATGGATGTCGAAAAAAATCTTCTTGAAACAGAAGAAAAATTATTACAAACAAAAGAAGAAAAAACACAAGTTGTGTTAATTTAAAAGGAGAAAAAAATGTTACTTACAGGAATTATGACAGACGTTTACGCAAGTTTATTTATGTCTGTTATGGCAATTATGCCAAATTTATTTGCAGAAGGTCAAGCAACAACCGATATTGGAATTGGTGTTGGATTGAAATATCTTGGAGCAGGAGTTGCTGCAATCGGAGTTCTTGGAGCAGGAATTGGTCAAGGAATTGTTGGTCAAGGTGCTTGTTTAGCAATTGGGCGTAACCCAGAAATGGCATCAAAAATTACATCAACAATGATTATTGCTGCAGGAATTGCTGAATCAGGGGCGATTTATGCTCTAGTTATTGCAGTCTTATTAGCATTCGTTGTTAATTAAAATTTAAATATTATAAAAAGGAGGAATTAAATGATGTTAGATATTTCATTTTTAGCAACAACACAAGGTGTTCCTGACGTTATTGGTTTGCTATTTCCGAATATTCCGAATTTGATTGCTCACATTCTTGCCTCAATTGTGATTATTTTAGTTTTATCTAAATTAATGTACAAACCATTTAGAAAAGCTGTTGATGCACGTAGAGCAAAAATTAACGAACTTTTAAATGAGGTTGTTGATAAACAAATTCAAGCAAATAAAGATCGAAAAGAAGCTGCAACAATTTTAAATGAAGCAAAATCTGAATCTTTAGTGATTGTGAAAAATGCGCGTTTGGATGCAAACTCGCAAAAAGCAGATATTTTAGAATCAGCAACAATCGAAGCAACTAATTTACAAAATCATGCCAAATCTTCAATTATTCAAGAAAGGGAAAAAGCCCAAGATCAAATCAAAAAATCAATTATTGAAACAGCAATGTTAGCAGCTTCTAAAATTTTAGAAGAAAACATTGATGAAGAAAAAAATAAACAAATTATTGATGATTTTATCAAGGACTTAATTTAAAATCATGATTTTAAAAGAAAGTGTGATCGAAAGTTGGGGCGATGCTTTAAAAAGAATCGCGATTGAAACAAAACAAATTGATCGCTTTGTAACTGAAGCAACCGTGATTATTGATGCACTAAAAGATAAAGAAGATTTTGTAAAAATATTAGCAATTCGAAGCCTTGGTTTTGAAGCAACCAAAAAAGAAATTATTGATCAAACCTTTACAAAAACTGGGGTCAATGAATACTTTATTAATGCTTTTAAAATATTATGTGATGAAAATACATTTAACTATGCTCGTGTCATCTTAAAAAACATGCGTAAAAAGTTACTTGATTTTCATAATATTATTTATGGTGTTGCATGGTCAACAAAACCACTAACTCAAACCCAAATGGATGCGATGCAAAGCAAACTAACCAAAAAATTTAACAAAGAAATACACTTAGTCAATAAAATTGACTTGAGCTTAATTGGTGGGGTAATGATCATCATTGCTAACCATGTCTTTGATGGATCAATTAAAGGTCAAATTGACCAACTACATAATCAAATATTGATTAAAAAATAGAACGAGAGGAGGAATCTTATGGCTTTAAATATTAAAGAAATTTCTGAAATTATTGAAATGCAAATCAAAAACTATGGCAAAAATGTTGTTGAATCTGAACAAGGGTCAATCGTTACAGTCGGTGATGGTGTGGCATTGATTTATGGTTTAGATAAAGCGATGATGGGTGAATTATTACTCTTCCCGCACAACGTTTATGGAATGGTTTTGAACTTAGAAGAAGGAGCGATTGGAGCTGTTATTTTAGGAGATGATTCTTTACTTAAAGAACGCGATATTGTTCGACGTACAGGAACAGTTGTAGAAACTCCAGTTGGAGATGCGATGATTGGAAGAGTTGTTAATGCTCTTGGGCAACCAATTGATGACAATGGTCCAATCAATACAACAAAAAGTTCTCCAGTTGAAAAAATTGCAACTGGAGTTATGGCTCGTCAATCTGTTGATCAACCACTAGAAACAGGGTTATTATCAATTGACGCAACCATCCCCATTGGTCGTGGTCAAAGAGAATTAATTATTGGAGATCGTCAAACAGGTAAAACCGCAATTGCCATTGATGCAATTATCAATCAAAAAGAAACTGGTGTGAAATGTATTTATGTTTCAATCGGACAAAAAGATTCAACCATTGCTCAAGTTGTTGAAAAATTAAAAAAACACGGGGCAATGACTTATACAACCATTGTTAATGCTGGAGCATCAGCAAGTGCACCATTGCAATACATTGCCCCATATACAGGGGTGACAATTGCTGAAGAATGAATGGAAAACGGTGATGATGTTTTAATTATTTATGATGACCTATCCAAACATGCGGTGGCATATCGTGAAATGTCATTGTTATTACGTCGTCCACCAGGTCGTGAAGCGTATCCAGGAGATGTCTTTTACCTTCACTCACGTTTATTAGAAAGAGCTGCGCGTTTAAATCAAGATTATGGTGGTGGTTCAATTACTGCTTTACCAATTATTGAAACCCAAGCCGGAGACATTTCTGCCTACATTCCAACCAATGTGATTTCAATCACTGATGGGCAAATTTTCTTATCAACAAACTTGTTCAATGCCGGAGTTAGACCCGCTGTTAACATCGGACTATCAGTTAGTCGAGTTGGTTCTTCTGCTCAAATTAAAGCAATTAAACAAGTTGCTGGAACTTTAAAATTAGAATTAGCTCAATATTATGAATTAGAATCATTTTCAAAATTTGGTTCAGATTTAGATGAAACAACTAAAGCGATTTTAGATCATGGTGCTCGAATTATTGAAATTTTGAAACAAAAACAAAACGAACCACTTGCTCAAGTTGATGAAGCGATTTTATTGTTAGCAATTAAAGCTAAATTAATTAAATGATTAAGTGTCAAAGAAATGCAAAATTTCAAAATTGAAATTTTGGCACACTTTAAAAAAGATGCCAAAGCATCTAAATTGAGAAACGCTTTAGAAATAAAAAAAGCTTTCGATGATCAATTAACAAGCCAAATCACCAAAGAAATTGAAAAAGTGATTGTCAAAATCACTAAATCAATTAAAGATTATCAACCAACCAACTATGGCACTCAGCAAGACTTCGCTGAGTTAGGAAAATAATGGCAAATTTAAGTGCGTTAAAGGGTGAAATCCAAGCAATTACTGACATTGGTAAAATTACTAATGCCATGCAATTAGTGGCCGCTGCTAAATTACGCCGTGTGGGTAAAAAAATTGTTGAAACTCACGAATATGTCGCTGAAGTTTATAGTGTTTTTAATGAAATCATTAAACAAACCCAAGACTCAATCTTTCTTTTAAAACCAGGACAAGAAATTAAAAAAACCTTATGGGTTGTGGTTAATTCTAATCTTGGATTAGCTGGGGGATACAATTCAAACGTCAATAAAATGGTCTTTCCAAAGTTAAAACCAAATGATGAAATTTTTGCGATTGGAAGTAAAGCAGTGTCGTTTTATAAAAACCGTAAAGTTAAAATTCGCGCATCTTTAACAAATGTGGATATCAATTTCACTAGCTTAGATGCGCAAAATTTGGGACAAAGAATTATGGAATACTACACCAATAATGAATTTGATCAAATTCAATTGGCGTATACCAAATTTGTGAATAATGCGACTTTCCAACCAACAACATTGGTTTTGTTCCCAATTGAAAAAGATGAAACAGTCAAAAAAACAATTCAAGCCGAAATTCAATTTGAACCATCGGCTGAATTAATTCTGGAAACAACAGTCAATTTATATTTAAATACAGTTTTATTTGGGACAATTATTGAATCCCAAGTTTCTGAACAAGCATCAAGAAGAATGGCGATGGAAAACGCAACCAAAAATGGTAATGGTTTAATCCATGATTTAAGTATTAAATATAACCGTGAACGACAAAGTGCAATTACTCAGGAAATCAATGAAATTGTCTCTGGGGCAAATGCTCAAAACGATAAATAGAAACAGGTGAAAATATGGCAAAAAATACAAAGAAAATTTCTGATGATTTAGTTCAAACAACTAAACCAACCAAAGAAATCAAGACAAAAGCATCAACTAAAAAAGATGTTGATCAAACAAAAACTAAAATTGTGCATAACAAACCTTCACTTGTTCAAAGTTTTGATCCAACCAAATACAAAACCAAAAGTGTTGGAAAAATAGTTCAAGTTTTAGGACCTGTTGTCGATGTTAAATTTGATGAAAATACCATTCCATCAATTTATGATGCACTTGTGGTTAACAACCACGGAATCGAATTGATTCTTGAAGTTGAACAACATATTGGAGATGAAATTATCAGAACCATTTCAATGGGTTCAACTGATGGTTTAATTCGTGGACAAGATGTCATCAACACAGGAAGTCCAATTATGGCCCCAGTTGGTAAAGAAGTTCTAGGAAGAATGTTCAATGTGACTGGTGATGCAATTGACAACAAAGGTCAATTTCAAGGTCAAAGAAAACCAATTCATCGTGATGCACCAGCATATGATGAATTGGTTACATCGGCTAAAATTTTAGAAACTGGAATTAAGGTTGTGGACCTAATTGTTCCATTTGCAAAAGGTGGAAAAATTGGTCTATTTGGTGGAGCTGGAGTTGGCAAAACAGTTTTAATTCAAGAGTTAATTAATAACATCGCCAAAGCTCACAGTGGAGTTTCTGTCTTTGCTGGAGTTGGTGAAAGAACTCGTGAAGGAAATGATTTATATCATGAATTCATTGAAGCGGGAGTTTTAGATAAAACTTCACTTGTCTTTGGACAAATGAACGAACCACCTGGTGCAAGAATGCGTGTGGCATTAACTGCATTAACAATTGCTGAATATTTCCGTGATGAAAATAACATGGATGTGCTATTGTTTATTGATAACATTTTTAGATTTACTCAAGCAGGATCAGAGGTATCTGCCTTATTAGGTCGTATGCCTTCAGCTGTTGGGTACCAACCAACATTATCAACAGAAATGGGTTCTTTACAAGAACGTATTACTTCAACTAAAAAAGGATCAATCACTTCAGTGCAAGCGGTTTATGTGCCAGCGGACGACTTAACAGATCCGGCCCCTGCCACAACTTTTACCCACTTAGATGGAAGAATTGTGCTTGACCGTGGAATTGCTTCACTTGGAATTTATCCAGCAGTTGATCCGTTAGCTTCATCATCAAGAATGCTTGATTCAACAATTGTTGGAGATGAACATTACAACGTGGCAATGGGTGTCCAAATCACCCTTCAAAAATACAAAGAATTACAATCAATCATTGCAATTTTGGGAATGGATGAATTAAGTGAAGAAGATAAACTAATCGTTAGTCGCGCGCGTAAAATTCGAAATTTCCTATCTCAACCATTCTTTGTTGGTGAAAAATTTACAGGACGACCAGGAGTTTTTGTTAAAGTTGGTGATACTATTCGCTCATTTAAAGCAATTTTAGATGGCGAATGTGATGAAATTCCTGAAATTCTATTTATGAATGCTGGAACCATTGATGACGTTCTCGAAACATTTGCCAAACAAGTTAAAACCAAATAAGGATTATCATGGGAATTAAATTAAAAATAGTGACCCCTGATGGGATCTTTATCAATGATAAAGAAGTTGATATTGTCAATGTCCAAACCATTGATGGGGATATGGGAATTATGCAAAACATTATCCCGATTGTTTCAGCTTTAAAAATTGGAATTCTTTCTTTTAAAGTCAAAGGTGTCCCAACATACATTCATGTACACCGTGGAATCATCAAAACTGATGGGATTCAATGCAAAATTATCACTGAACGATTATATTTAGTGGATGCCCAAAAAAACAGAATTGATACACCCAATCATCTTGATTAAAAAATGATAATCATGCCTAAACTTTTTAAAGATGTTTTTATATAATCAATTTAACTTAATCAATTGATTAAGGGAAACAGACAGAAATGAAAAGAGGAAGACACGTCTTCCTTTTTTTGATATCAATTTAATTCGTACTAGTTATTAGTAGTTTTGTTTTGAGACTGTTTCAATCAAACAGCATCAGCGTTTTTAAATTTCTTTGGTTCTTTAATTTCTTTTTTGTTGTCTTCAATTTTTTTCAGAGCATTCCCTGTGAATGCTCACATTTTTTGTTTCTTCAAAAAGCTTAAATAACCATATCAATTAACCCTTAAGGGTCTTAAATCAATGCGACCTAAATTTAAATTTCTTTGAATTGTTGCGATGCGTTTATTCAACATAATTTGTTCTTTGTTTTCAACTAATTTTTGTTGAATGTTGGGTGGGATTTGATCAATATTTTCATAAATATTTTCAATTGTCCCATATTGTTTTAAAAGGCTGACTGCAATATTGTAATGCAGACATTTAACCCCTTTAATGTTGTCTGATGAGTCTCCCATCAAACTTTTTAAATCTGGAACTTGAGTTGGTTCACAACCCATTTTTTCCACAACATCCCTAATTTCAATAAATTCTGGTTTTTCTTTTTTACTTGTTCTTGTGATAACCTTCGTGTTATCGCTTACTAATTGAAAGGTATCTTTATCATTTGAAAGAATGTGTACATTATAACCAAGTTTTGATGAAATGTTAGCAATTGTGCCCATTACATCATCACCTTCATATTGTTCTTTTTCATATCATGGAATTCTTGAAGCTGTTAGAAATTCTCTTATTATTTGCATTTGAGGGATCAACTCTTCTGGAGTATCTTTTCTTTTAGCTTTGTATTCAGGATATAAATCGCGTCTTCAGCAACCATGTCCCACGTCGAATGTGACAATTATTGTGTGGTAGATATCCATCTCGATAAAGTTATTAATTTTAGCGATGAATGTATAGATGGCATTAATTTGAATTCCATCTCTGTTAACGGCAAGTGTTTTACGTTTTAATGAACCATAAAATCCTTTATGTAATAAATGATAACCATCAATCAATAAGATCGTGCGTTTTTCATTTTCTATATTCATAGTATTCCTTACTTGTAGATTGTATCATTTAAAAAGTAGAAGTAAAAATATATGGATTAATTTATACATTTTTAAACCTAGAAAATTCCAATCTTTTTGATGGATAATTCTACCCTTATCCAAAGTTGAAATGATCGAAATTTTCCAAGTGCATCTTCTGAAAAACTAAATTTTTAAAATCTATTTTTTTCTTTCTTGATACACCTATATTTTAAAAATTTTCTTCAAATATTCAATCAAAAATCCATTTATTCTTTTTAAACTTATATATTGAGTTTTTTTAATACTTCAAAAAATACCAATCGATGCTTCACTTTCACGATTTGGAAATGATGCTAATATAAAATAAAAGTAAAAAGAGCAACAATGTTGCTCTTTAGATATGCGCCTACATTCCCAATAAAAGGGCCAGCATTATCTGTTTAAATTGTAGGTCGGTAATTTAATTATACAACAAAATTCAAATTTTTATATTTTTTTATTGTTATCTGTAGTGATTTCTTTTTCGGCACACCTATATTTTACAACAATGCTGTTGTGTGATAACGGTCTCTTGTTAAACAAATTGTTGAATCAAAAAGAAAAAAGCACTTACCACTCCGTAAGTACCCCAAAAATCATTTAAGATTTATTTTGATTTATTTATTGCATAAATATAATAACATATTTTTTTTATTCTAATTCAAAGTCAAAATTAACTTCATCATATTCAATTGCAGCTTCAATTAAATTTTCTAAATGTAATAATTTTTTATTTATTATTGTAGCTTCAATTTTGGATAGGTGGTTCAATTGTAAGGAATTGCCTTCGTTTAAAAAGAGATCTAAAATATCTCTTTTAATTTTTAAGGATAGAAATCTTCGAGAATTTTTGTCAGGGAAAGATGAAATAACTTTAGTTTTGGTGTTTCTTTGGAAATCCTCTTCTTTATTCCCAACTCGTATGAATGTGTTTTTATGTAAGATATTTTTTAGTTCATTATAATCGTTTAGTTTTAACCATGAATTATTTGGTTCATTATGATTGATCTTGCTTGTTGCCTTATAATACAAAGGTATTTGATTAATCTCATTTTCATTTGCATCAATTAATTTTAAAACAATTATTTTAGGCAGACATTTCTTTTTCTCTGTATGATCGCAAGAAGAATTAGAAAAGACACAATTACCATGATTCGACAAAAAATATAATTCTAAATTAACAAAATTATCCATATATCATTTCCATTTCTTTTTTTCTTTCTTCGTCAATGATTTCATCAAATAAGTTTATTTCTTTATTCATTTTTGCAGTGATTCAACTCTTATATTTATGAGTGTAATTTGAAAGATTCAAAACAGTTTTTTCTTCAAAAATAATTTCAACACTTGCTTTAATTATTTCTAATTGGAATTTAGATGTGAAGATATCAAATGTTTCGAAATTATTATTCCATTCAACAATCGCTTTGGGTTCAGTGATTCCAACCATCTTTACATTGAAAGGAAATGTATTGCAATTTTTGTTGCATTTTATAATTTCTTTTAGAAAATCGTCAAATTTAGATGGAACTGGTCCATTTTCCATTTTTATCAACTTTTGACCAGTAAAAAAGTTTCCAGCTTCTTTTACGTATTCTAGTTCCAATATTGAAATAAATTTCAATAGATGAGTTTTGTAAACAGTAAAATTATTTTCTTTAGCCATAATAAAAAACTGATTTATTGCAAATCATAACTTTTCTATGTCGTGTGTTTCCAATTCAAAAAAAGAATTAAATTCTTCTCTTTCTGAAATGATATTTTTGATATATTCTACATTCATAATAAACCTCATTTACGTTATTAATTATATAATATAGTATAAAAAAACATTGGCTTTTACACCAACATTTAGCCTAAACGGTCTCGTACTTAGATTATATTCTAACTCAAAATCTACAACTTAAATCAGTGATTAATTACCAATTTCATAGTCATCATTTGATTCAATTGTTGGTTCATCTTGACTTATTTTAAATCTTTTAGATTCTTCAATGATATCTTCTTTAAAATGGTCATAAAACAAGCTAGTAGTATCATTAACAGACAACTCTTTAAAGTACTCTTCACTTGATCGACTAACTAAAGATATGTATTCTGTTCGCTTTGTTTCTTTAATGATTAAAGGGGCCAAATCATGTTGTAAACACTGAAAAATCATAAGACTTCTTCCGATTCTTCCATTTCCATCTTGAAATGGATGGATAGATTCGAACTCTAAGTGAAAACTTATAATTGCTTTATATTTTTTTTCTACTGATAAACTATCAATATTTAATGATTCAAATTTATATAAAAAATTATCCATTAAAGGATAGATATTTTGATGTGCTGGCGGAATTGTGTTTGAACCAGAAACTAGAACATCATAATCTCTAAATTCACCAGACACAATACCTTTAATATTGCTTGTTAAAGTAAAATGAATATCCCTTATTAAATCCTTAGACACAGACTTATTGTGATTTAAAGATTTTTCAATTAAATTTCAAGCTGATTCATAGTTTTGAACCTCATTTAATTCACGTAAATTAACAGTTCTGTTTGGGGTTTTATTATCTAATAATAAACAATAAGTTTCACCGAAAGTTAAAGTATTACCTTCAATGTGAGATGAGTTAAAAGCATCTCTTAATTTTAAATCTTCTAAATATTTTTTTGTTAATTTCATATTAACCCCCCTATTCTATTTTAAATAAAAAACAAATATTAAGTATTAACTCAACATTTATTTAATGCTAATACATCGATTAACCAATATCGACTAAGAAGTCCTCAACTTGTTGTTGTTTCAATGGATTTTCATCCAAATCGAAACATATATATTTCCTTATTATGTTGGTACTAAAGATATAGTTATTATAACATTTAAGACATAATAATTCCATGCAAAATCCTTGACAAAATAAAGAAAAAAGTGTCTCTGTATATACACTTTATATCTAAAATTTTTATGAAATTTTGTTTAAGAATAAATCTTTTTTTGCGGTTGTTTTGACTTATGTTTTAACAAAGATTTTTTCATGTTAGTTACAAATTACAAACTAAAATAAAAGCAAAAATTGATAATCAAATTTGTTTATAAGGAAACGTTTTTCTTTCTAAACTTATATATTGAGTTCATTTTCATTTTTTTTGCTGTAATTCATAATATACTTACTCACTTTTAATGACTATTTTGGTGAATTATTTTATAATTAATTAATGATTAAGTAATGATTGGGGAAAAAAATGGCAAGTGATAAAAAGTGAATCAAGTACTATGGTAAAATTGCTGATAAAATTTTGGCATTAGAACCACAAATGAAATCTTTAAAGGATGAAGATTTTAAAATAAAAACAGAAGAATTTAAGCAAAGAATTGCTGATGGTGAAGATGTTGATGATCTATTAATTGAAGCTTATGCTGTTGTTAGAGAAGCAGCTAATAGAGTTTTAGGTTTAAACACATATCGAGTTCAATTAATTGGGGCGATTATTTTAAATAGTGGGGACATTGCAGAAATGAGAACCGGAGAAGGTAAAACCTTGACCGGTTTATTTCCTGCATACTTAAATGCTCTAACTGGTAAAGGTGTCCACATTGTGACTGTTAACGAATACCTATCACAACGTGATAGTGAAATTAATGGTCAAGTTTATGACTTACTAGGAATCACTGTTGGATTGAATGGTGCTAACTTACCTAAATACATGAAAAAAGATGCTTATGCTCAAGATGTAACTTATACAACCAACTCGGAATTAGGATTTGACTATTTAAGAGATAACATGGCCCAAGATGCTGACGCCAAAGTTCAAAGAGGTTTGAACTTTGCAATTATTGATGAGGCGGACTCAGTTTTAATTGATGAAGCAAGAACACCATTAATTATTTCAGGTGGTTATAGTGATCGTAAAAACTTATATGAAATTGCCAATACTTTTTCAACCACAGTTAAATTAAAAGAGGACTTAGAAATTGATCTTGAATCAAAACAAGTTTTCTTAACGGAACAAGGAATGCAAAAAGCCAAAGAATACTTCTCATTAGATAACTTATTTGATGTCAATAATACTGAATTATTCCACTTGATCATGAATGCTTTAAAAGCCCAATTCACTTTTAAAGAAGGTGTTGAATATACTGTTCGTGATAATGAAATCGTTTTAATTGACCAGTTTACTGGTCGAATCATGGAAGGTCGCGCTTATTCTGATGGATTGCAACAAGCACTTCAAGCCAAAGAAGGTGTCGAAGTCGAAGAAGAAACAACGACTTTGGCAACTATTACTTACCAAAACTTTTACCGTCTATATGCCAAATTATCTGGAATGACTGGAACTGCAAAAACCGAAGAAGAAGAGTTTATCAAAATTTATAATACAAGAGTCATTTGTACTCCAACCAACAGACCACTTATCCGAATTGATGAAAATGATTTTACCTTTGGAACTAAACATGCAGCACTTAAGAAATTAGTCCAAGATGTTAAAACTGTTCACGAAGTTGGGAACCCAATTTTGATCGGAACAACTTCAGTTGAATCATCTGAACAAATTTCACGTTATTTAGAAAAAGCAAATTTAAAATTTGAAATGATCAACGCCAAAAACCACGCAAGAGAAGCCGAAATTGTTGCTAAAGCTGGTCAAAAAGGGGCAATTACATTATCAACAAACATGGCTGGTCGTGGAACCGATATTAAATTAGCTGAAGAAGTTAAACATTTAGGTGGGTTATATGTTTTTGGGGTTGAACGAAACGAAGCCAGAAGAATTGATAATCAATTACGTGGAAGATCTGGGCGACAAGGTGATCCGGGAAAATCAAAATTCTATATTTCAATGGAAGATGATATGATGGTTCGTTTTACCACTCCTAAATTAAGAGAAAGATTAAAATCACTTGGAGATGACCATATTGATTCAAGAATGTTTACAAGATCTGTAACTAATGCTCAAAAAAAATTAGAAGGAATGAACTTTGATCAACGTAAAGATGTTTTAGATTATGACAACATTTTAGCTCAACAACGTGAAGCGATGTATGCTCAACGTGATGAAATCTTATTTGCAACTGATCAAAAACCAGTTATCAAAAAATTCCAAATCACGACTGCATATGAATTAATTGTCAAAAATTCACGAATTGTTCGTGGAGAAAAAACAATTGATACTAAACAACTATTAAAAAGCATTGATGGTAAATTTGTTGCAACCGGTGTTTTCAAAGCCTCAGACTTTGAAAACAAAGAATACCTAATTTTAGCCAAAGAAATTGCTGAAGAAATGATGAAATTCTATAAAAATAGAATTGCTGATGTTCCTGAAGATGTTGTTTTACAAATGGAAAGACAAAACATCTTAGCTTCATTTGATGATTATTGAACCAAGCATATTAACATTGCTTCAAAATTGCGTTCTGGAATTTATTTACAACAATATGCGCAAAACAATCCCCTTGCTGAATACATTGAACAAGCAACAACCTTATTTAATAAAACTAAAGTTTCGATCGCTTTTGAAGTTGTTGACAAATTATCAAGAATTGTAATTAGAGAAGATGTTGAACGTGATGAAGAACCTGAACAAATTCAAATCTCTGATCAAGACATTAATGAAATTTTAGCAGCTAATAATATGACTAATGAAAATCTAAACAGAGAAGATATTCACAATATCTTTAGTCAATTAATGGAAGCAAACAAGGACAATCCTGAAATGCAAAAACAAATTGCAACCCATCATGATATCTTGTTAGGTTTGGTGATTGAGTTAGAACGCAGAGGTGCTAATGCTAACCCAAATAAACAAGAAATTGAAATTAATCAAGCTCAAGTTGAAGAGATGGCAAAACATTTAGGGATTGCAGATTTCAACAAAATGACTGTTGAAGAAGTTGAAGAATGCTTCGAAAAATTGATGAGTGAAGAAAAACCAGCTGATGAACAAATTATTATGCAACTGCATTTTGCCAAAGAAATTCTTGTCAATGTCGCCAAAGAAATGGCGATCATTCGCTCAAGTGAAGCTGTTAATAAAAAAGCAAAACCCAAACCAATCAAAGTTAAAACATTAACAAAAACAGAAGAAAAAGAAGAAGTAATTAGCAAAACCAGAATCGGTTAAATGCTCCATATATTGACTAGAAAAGATATCTAGTCATTTTTGGTTTTAAGGAGACAAAATGTTTACAAGAGAGACAAAATTTCAATTGATTTCCAACCACAAACCAGCTGGTGATCAACCAAATGCCATTTATGATTTGATCCAAGGATTAAACGAAAATAAAAAGCACCAAGTCTTACTTGGTGCAACCGGAACTGGTAAAACTTTTACTATGGCCAATGTGATCAATCAAATGAATCGTCAAACTTTAGTGCTTGCTCACAACAAAACTTTAGCCATGCAACTTTATTATGAATTTAAAGAGTTATTTCCCAATAATCGAGTTGAATATTTTGTTTCCAATTTTGACTTCTTTCAACCAGAAGCTTATATTCCTTCAAAAGATTTATACATTGACAAAGATGCTCGCCAAAATATCGAATTAGACATGATGAGATTGAGTGCGATGAATGCCTTAGTGACTCGCAATGACACGATTGTGGTAGCTTCGGTCGCAGCAATTTATGCTAGTCAAAATCCAGTGGATTATGCTGATGCTTTTTTTGAATTAAACATCAATCAAAAAATATCTAAACGTGAGTTGTTGACGTTTTTAGTCCAAACTGGATACACTAGAAATGATGTTGAAAATGCACCCGGAACTTTTAGTGCTAAAGGTGACATTATCAAAATTGTGCCTGGTTGAACTGCCAACATGATGTTTAGAATTTCGATGTTTGACAACGAAATTGAAATGATTGATATTTTAGATATTTTAACTGGGGCTGTGATTAATAAAACCAGAACAATTACAGTTTATCCAGCTCAAGCGTATGTCACCAAAAAGGATAAACTGAAAAAAGCAATTGAAAATATTAAAGTCGAATTAGAAGAACGATTAAAATATTTCATTGACAACGGATTATTATTAGAAGCAGAAAGACTCGAACAAAGAACAAAATATGATCTCGAATCATTAGAAGAATTTGGGTTTACCTCTGGAATTGAAAACTATTCAGCACAATTAGATTTTAGAGCTCCAGGTCAAAGGCCATTTACCTTACTTGATTATTTTCAAAAAGATTTTTTAACAATTATTGATGAATCACACATGATGGTTTCACAAATTAAAGGGATGTATAATACTGATCGTTCAAGAAAACAAAATTTGGTCGATTATGGGTTTAGATTACCAAGTGCAATGGACAATCGACCACTCAATCAAGATGAATTTTTCGCACTTCAAAACCAAATTATTTATACTTCAGCAACCCCTGGAGATTTTGAATTAGAAAAAACTAACAATCAATTTATTCAACAAATTATTCGCCCAACAGGGTTAGTTGATCCAATGATTGAAGTGCGAAAAAGTGAAGGTCAAATCGAAGATATTATCAACGAAATTCAAAAAAGAAAAAACCAAAATGAAAGAGTTTTTGTCACAACCTTAACAATTAGAATGAGTGAAGATTTAACTACTTACATGCAAGAACGCGGAGTCAAAGCTGCTTACTTACACTCGGAATTAAAAACTTTAGAACGTAGTGAAATCTTAAACGATTTAAGAAAAGGTGTGTATGATGTCATTGTTGGGGTTAACTTATTACGAGAAGGTTTGGATTTACCAGAAGTGAGTTTAGTCTGCATCATTGATGCAGACAAACAAGGTTTTTTAAGAAATACCAGATCCCTGATTCAAACAACTGGGCGTGCTGCTCGTAACGTCAATGGACTTGTGATTTTTTATGCAAATACCATGTCTGGGGCAATGCAAGAAGCGATTGAAGAAACATCAAGAAGAAGAGAGATTCAAATCGCTTATAATCAAAAAAATAATATTACCCCAAAAACCATTGTTAAAAGTTTAAACGATACACTTTTAACTGAAAAAGCCTTGAAAATTGTCAAAAAAGTTCAAGGAATGAAATCAATTAAAACTAAAAAAGAATTGATTCAACACACAATTGATCAAATCAGAAGTGATATGTTGAAAGCGGCCAAAGAGTTAGATTTTGAAACTGCAGCGACTTTAAGAGATACAATAATTGAATTAGAACAACAAAAAAATAGATAAGGAAAATATGAGCAAAGATAAAATCATTATTAAAGGTGCTAGAGAAAATAATTTAAAAAATATTGATTTAGAAATACCAAAAGACAAATTAATTGTCTTCACAGGACTGTCAGGTTCTGGGAAGTCTTCTTTAGCATTCAACACGATTTACGCTGAAGGAAAAAGAAGATATATCGAATCTTTGTCAGCGTACGCTCGACAATTTTTAGGGGGTAATGAGAAACCTGAAGTGGATTCAATTGAAGGGTTATCACCAACGATTTCAATTGACCAAAAAACGACTTCTCACAACCCAAGATCAACTGTTGGAACTGTGACTGAAATCTATGATTATTTAAGATTATTATATGCTCGAGTTGGGATGCCACATTGTATTAATGGACATGGAATTATTCAAGCAAGTTCAATTAAAGAAATCATTTTAAATGTCCAAAAAAACACTAACCAAGAAGAACAAATTTATATTTTAGCCCCAATTGCCCGTGATAAAAAAGGGACATTTAAAACTGAGTTAGAAAAACTCGCAACTGAAGGATTTCTTCGTGTCCAAATCGATGGAAAAATTCATCAAATCAACGAAGAAATCCAATTGGATAAAAACACTAGACACAACATTGATATTGTGATTGACCGAATTATTTATAAAAACGAAGAAGAGATTAATTCAAGAATGTATGCCGCGATGGAATTAGCTGTCAAGTACTCTGATGGCTTAATTAAAACCCATTATCCACATACTAAAAACAAAGAAGACCAAATTTTTTCCACATCATATTCATGTAATATTTGTGGTTTTACAATTCCAGAAATGGAACCAAGATTACTTTCGTTTAATGCTCCTATGGGAGCGTGTGAAACTTGTAGTGGACTAGGTGTGAATCTATCGGCTGATGCAGATTTAATTATTCCTGATAAAAGTTTGAGCATTAAACAAGGTGGAATTGCCTACTTTAAAAACACTGTTGGAACTGATAATTTAGAATGACAAAGATTCAGAACTTTGTGTGATTATTATTATATCGATCAAGAATTACCAATCGAAAAATTGACCCCTAAACAATACAAAGCCATTATCTATGGAACAGAAGAACCAATTGAAATTAAACTAGTTTCAGCAAGCGGAAATCGTTATGATAAATTTGATTATATTGAAGGTGTTGTGACATGAACCAACCGTAGATATCTTGAAACTACAAGTGAAGAAATAAGAAAATATTACACTAAATTTATGGCCTCAATTACATGCAACGCATGTCATGGTGCACGATTAAACCCAACTGCCTTATCAATTAAAATTGGGGGTAAATCAATTTCTGAATTTACTGAAATGACAATTGAAGAAGAATTGGATTTTATTCTTAAAATCCAATTAACAGATAATCAAATTAAAATCGCAGAATTAGTTTTAAAAGAAATAATTTCCCGTATTAGTTTTTTAAATGAAGTTGGTTTAAGTTATTTAAACCTTTCAAGAAGTGCTGCAACTTTAAGTGGGGGTGAAGCACAACGAATTCGTTTAGCAAAACAAATTGGTTCACAACTAACTGGAATTTTATATGTTTTAGATGAACCGAGTATTGGTTTACACCAAAAAGACAATGATCGCTTATTAAACACCCTAAAACATTTAAGGGATTTAGGAAATACCTTAATTGTTGTTGAACATGATGAAGACACGATGAAACAAGCAGATTGAATTGTTGATATTGGTCCAGGTTCGGGAGAACACGGGGGAGAAATTATTTTTAACGGAACTTACAATGATATTTTAAAAGCTGATTATTCAATTACTGGTCAATATTTAGCCCATAAATTATCAATCCCAGTGCCTAAAAAAACTCGTGGCGGAAATGGTAAAAAATTAGAAATTATTAAAGCGAGCGAAAACAATCTAAAAAATATTAATGTAACAATTCCCTTAAATAAATTTATTTGCATCACTGGGGTTAGTGGTTCAGGAAAATCCACTCTGCTTGAAGATATTATTTACAAAGGGATTACCAAACATATTTCTAAAACCACAGTCACAACTGGTCAATACAAACAAATCAATGGTTTAGAGAACGTTGATAAAGCGATTTATATTTCTCAAGAACCCATTGGAAAAACACCCCGTAGTAATCCAGCTACTTATACTGGTGTTTTTGATGATATCCGTGATCTATTTGCTGAAACCAACGAAGCTAAAATCCGTGGTTATAAAAAAGGGAGATTTTCATTTAATGTTCCTGGGGGAAGATGTGAACATTGTCAAGGAGATGGTGTGATCACAATTGCAATGCAATTTATGCCAAGTGTGGAAGTTGTTTGTGAGGTTTGTGAAGGTAAACGTTACAATGTTGAAACTTTACAAGTTAAATATAAAACCAAAAATATTTATGATGTTTTAAATATGACCATTGAAGAAGCATTATTATTCTTTACCAATATCCCACAAATCAATCAAAAATTGCAAGCAATTTTTGATGTCGGACTTGGTTATATTCGTCTTGGTCAATCAGCTACAACTTTAAGTGGGGGTGAAGCACAAAGAGTTAAACTCTCAACTTACTTATTGAAAAAAGCGACTGGTAAAACTGTCTTTTTATTAGATGAACCAACAACAGGATTACATATTGATGATGTTAAACGCTTAATTGAAGTCTTAAATAAACTTGTGAATTTAGGAAATACAGTCATTGCAATTGAACATAATTTAGACTTTATTAAAGTTGCTGATTACATTATCGATTTAGGACCCGGAGGGGGAAAACTTGGGGGAAATATTGTGGCCACCGGAACTCCTCAACAAGTGGCTAGTGTAGCAAATTCTTATACAGGTGAATATTTAAAGAGGTACTTAAATGATTAAAGTTGATCAAGAAATAATTCCTGTTCATCAAAGGTTTGCTCAAGAATATAACTTGGGCAAAGCTTTAAAAAAATTAAATCATCCTGAAAAAAATATTCCAACAATTAATATTGTTGGAACTAATGGAAAAGGATCAACTTCACTTTTTCTTGCAAAAACACTTGAACAAAAATACCAAAAAGTTGGCTTATTTACTTCACCTGCTTTTATTTATCACAATGAAAGAATTCAAATTAATGGTCAAATGATTAGTGATGAAGATTTAAAAAAATATTTACAATTAATTGAACCAGAGATTAAAGAATTTAATTTAACTTTCTTTGAAATTTGAACTTTAATTATGATTTTATATTTTAATGATCAAAAAGTTGATATTGCCGCTGTTGAAGCTGGAATTGGGGGGTTGAAAGACGCCACTAATTTAATGTCTGAACAAGTGATGACATTGTTAACTTCAATTTCTTTCGACCACACTGAAGTGTTGGGTGAAAAAATTGAAGATATTATTGTTCAAAAATTAGGCATTGTTAAACCCAAAACCAAATTAATTGTTTCGCACGATAACTTACAATATCAAGATACGATTATCGAACTTTTAAAAGACAAGGATGTTCAAATTATTTGAGCTGACCTTTTTGATGATGTGATTTCTTATCAAGGTCGCAATAAAGGATTGGTTTCCAAAGCCCTTGAAGTGTTACAAATTGAACACAATGATTTAAATCTTTCCCCGCCATTAGGAAGATACACAATTTTAAAATCCGATCCAAAATGAGTGATCGATGGGGCACATAATTTAGATGGAATTACTCAATTAATTGCAACTGTTAAACAACAAAATTGAAATCCAATCATTTTATTTGCTTCAAGCACATATAAAAATCATCAAGAAATTTTAGATTTACTTCAACAAAATTTTGACCAAGTTTATATTACCAATTTTGACCATTTCAAATCATGAGATATTCGTAAAATTAAAAATATTAACAAGGTGAAAGATTGACAGGTTTTTTTAAAAGAGTATAGTAATAAAGATATTTTAATTTGTGGAAGTTTATATTTTATTCCGCTTGTTTATGAATGATTCAATAATAGGGGGTAATTATGTATTTTATATTGACCAATACTCTTTCGATTTTAGCAATTATTGTCATGTTTATTGGTTCAATTGTAATTGAAAAATTTTCTTATAAACGTTTAACAATTTATAACATTACAGTGCTTGGGGTATTGACTGCTTTAAGTATTATTTTTACAAACATCATTGGATATAACATCAATATTATGGGTTCTCGATTTATGATTGGAAACTTTATTATCTTTTTAGCAGGAATGTTATTTGGACCCATTGCTGGAATTTTAAATGGAATTGCCGCTGATTTAGTTGGGACTATCATCAATAGTGCTGGTCAATTCAATGCCGGATTCATGCTTATCAAAGTTGTATATGGAGTCATGGGAGCGTTAGTCTTTTTAGATCGAAAAAATAGTTGATGAATTTTTAAATCAACTATTTATATGGGAATAGCCCTGTTTTTACATTTAATGGTTTTAAATCCGCTTTTAATGATTACAACATACACTGAAGTTAGTTCATTTGAAACCTTCTTTCAATACTATTGATTAAATCTACTTGGAACCTTTCCAAAACCTGGAGTTCCAAAACCACTTCTCTTCATTATTGAGTTACCAATTTATGTTTCATCTTCAATTGTTTCGTTTAGAGTGATTTACTTTTCTGTTGCCAGAATCCCAAATCGTCAAGGCACAATTTGATGTGCTAAATCTGGAGATTTGGGATCAATCCTGCGCAAGAAGAAAAAAGTATTAGCAATTGAACACCAAGAAAATAATGTGCTTTCACACCAAAAAGATCTTCAAGAAATCAATCCAGACGAATAACTTTAATTTTTAAAAAATCAAGAATTTCTATCCTTTTTATTCTAAAAAGGATTTTTTTTAGAACTTTTTTAAACTTTTTAGACCCTTTTTAAGATTTTTTCATAAATTATTTTTATAATTTTTTTGTTAAAAAGTTTAAAAAGAAAGGAAAGCAAAAAAATAAAAGATGAAAAAATTATTAACAATATTGGGAAGTATTGGAATGATAACAGGGACTGCAACAAGTGTTGTTGCATGTGGTGTTTTCATCCCAACATCTGATCAAAGAATTAGTCTTCTAGACATTGATGACATCAATGTTGTTGAAGGAGAAACAAAAGAAGAAATTCAAGCAAGAATCCAAGCAAGAATTCAAAAAGCGATCAATTCAAATCTTGCAAAAACTATCCGTCCTGTGTTTGGAATGGATTATGAAATTATATGACCCAGCGATGAATTATTAGCTGGTGAAATAATCACAGTTAAAGCTAATGCAACTTCTGAATGACTTAGAGATTATTTTGAAATTCGCATTCAAGCAAAAACACTAATACACGATCAAAGAATTAGTCTTCTAGGAATTCGCGTCACTGACATTATTGAAGGTGATGAAAGAGAAGAGATTTTAGAAAAAATCCAAAAAGCCATTGATAATAAACTCAAAGAAATTAAAGGCAATGACCAAAAAGCTGTCTTTGGCAAAGATTATGTAGTTGATGGATTGGAGGAAAAGTGAACAGAACCAGGAATAATTTTGGTTAGAGCAAAAGATGAATCTGAATTGATTAAGGATTCCTTCGTCATTAGAATGAAGGATAAAGCACCAATTCAAATCATCAAAATTAGTATTTCAGACATTAACGACATAGAGGCTGTTGTTGATTATGAAAGAGAAGAAATTGCAGAAAAAATCCAAAAAGCCATTGATAATAAACTCGCAGAAGCTAACCCTGATCGCGTTAAAGAAGCTGTTTTAGGTATTGATTATACAATTGAATGACCCAATGATGAATCTGTTGTTGGTAATAATATTATCGTTAAAGCTAGTGATAAATCAATGCTAATTATTGATTGATTTGAAATTAAAATCAAACCATCACATGAAATAATCGATGGAAACTTTGACAAAAAAACTGCAGTACCTAATGGAGTGAATTACTTTTTCTTTGATGAATCTTTAATTAAAGATTATGATGAAGTTGAAGTTGTTGAAGTTGATCACAATGGTCAAGAGATAAAAGATGAGTCATTTAAAAAACTTAGATACGCATGACTATATGAAAAAGGTTGAATAAATAATTCTGGTTTAACTGAGGATATGATTCCAACTGAAGGCCCAGATCAAAGAACAGTTTCAATCACGGCTAAGAATCATGTAGGTCTTGCATATGTTAAATTAAAAGGTGTTAAAAAATCGAATTCAAAGACAAAAACAAAAGAATTCTTGAATGTAAATTTTGTTGTTGATATTAAAAAGTTCAATATTGCCAGTTTAAATAACAAATTAAATGCCTATGTTGGTGAAGAACAAAAGACTATAGAATCTAGAGTTCAAACGATGATCGATACGGCTACTTTTATGCACACTTCTGAGGATATGAAAAATATCACAGAACCGAAAAGAGATTTTGTTATTAAACATTATCCTTTACATGACGGAATTCATGTAGGTGATCAAATTACTGTTATAGCTAACAAAAGCTCTAAGTCTATTTTTGGAGAATTTAGTTTTAAACTTAAAGCAGATACACGAGTAGATATTTGAGACTTGCAATGACAATTTACACCAAAACCTGCTGAAACATTTAAAACTTTTAAAAACAGATTTCAAGAAGCGCTAAATGATAAATATCCAGAACTTAATCTGCAATTAAAAAAAGATTTCTTTATTCTTTCCAATCCTCTTTTAAATGATGATGACATTATAGCTGGACAACGGATAACAATTAATGCACATATAAATTCTGATAAAATTAAATGCGAAATAAAATATTTTGTACCTCCTGGAAAATAAACTGAAAAATCTACAAAAAAAAGTGTAGATTTTTTTTGTAGATTCTTCTAAACAATACAACCTCTATTTTGCAATTTTGGACTTAAAAGTATGGTTTTTAACCATTTTTGTGTCGTTATTTATCCATTATTTTACTTTTTTTAAACTTTATTTATACTCTTATATGTTGCGAAAAAATAAGGAAGAAAAGAAAATATGAAAAAATTATTAATGATCTTAGGGAGTGTTGGAACGATGACCGCAACTGCAACAACTGTTGTGGCATGTGGTAATCCAAATTCCATATCTGATCAACAAACAAGTATTAATGGTATTAAAGATTTAACAATAACTATTAATGACGACAAAGAAGCTATCAAAAATCAAATTCAAGAAGCTATAAATAATGTGATTGAGGGAGCTATTTTAGATACTGATTATACAATCCAAGGATTGAAGGATTCTTTCGAAGTTGGTGATAAAATCACAGTTGTAGCAGTAGAAGGTTCGAATTTAATTAAAGATTCATTTGAGATTACAATTCAAGATGGGCAAACAAACTTAGAACCAGAACAGTCTGAGCCAAAATTGATAGTACCAAATGGAATGATAAACTTTACATTTGAAGAAACATTAATCAATGGTTATGAAGACAAAGATCTTAAACCTGTTGAAGTTGATGAGAATGGTAACGAAATTAATGACGAGAATAAGAAACTTTCAAATATAATGTTGTGACCCAAATCATTGATTAACAGCATTGGTTTAGGTGATGGCTTTGTACCAACAGAAGGTGAAACACAAAGAACAATAAATGTTCAAGCCAAGGACAAGGAAGGTTTAGCATATGTTAAACTGAAGTCAGTACAAGAACCAAATTTAAATACTGAGTTAAGTGAAATTTTTGCTTTTAATATCCAAAAAATGGACATTGCAAGTTTAAATAAAAAAATAAACGCCTATGTTGGTGAAAAAGAAGATGTGTTGAAAAGTAAAATTAATTTTATGATAAACACAATTACAAGTGCCGTCATTACTGATAAAGAATATGATGTTGAACTACCAAAAAATGGATTAAAATTAGGTGAAATAGTAAAAGTAAAAGCTAAAGAAGGAACTGATGGTCAAAATGGTTCTCCCTCAATTTTTGGAGATTTTAGTTTTGCAATCAAAGAAGATGACAGAAAAGATCTTTCTGAATTGAAAGATAATCTAACAATAAACCGCAGTGACTCAACAACACAAATTAAACAAAAAATTCAAAAAGCAATAGATAATATTTGTCATGGACTTAAATTCAAAAAAGACTATTTTGTTAAGGGTTTAAATCCTCTTAGTGGAGTTGTAGATTTAAAAACATCGAATATAGAAATCGGTGCACACCCCAATTCTGATAAGATTAAAGGTATGGTATCTTTACCGATTCAATCTAAATAATTAAATCCATGCTCCTGCTTACATGAGTAATATAATAAGTTATTAATAGATAAAAAATGATAGCACACCACATAAAAATGGTGTGCTTTTTCATGATCAGATCCGATTATTTATAAAATAACATGCATCTTGATAGCATCTTAAATTCATTTTTTCATTTGTAAAAACCTAGACCTATAAGTTAATTTTAAATTCCATATTTGTCCATTATTAGGGCAAAAAGTTACAAAATTTTAGGGTATTTCGCTTTTTTTTGTTAAAAAAGCAATTATTATTGAATTATGGGAACACATTCCCATGAAAGGAACTTTTGAATTATGAAAAAACTATTAGGTCTTTTGGGGACTCTTGGTTTAGCCTCAACAAGCGCGACGGCTGTTGTCTCATTGGTCGAAATACCAAAAAGCAATGATTCTAAAACGATATCAAAAGAAAGTTTGCAGACGCTAATTACTGAAGTCAGAAACTTAGCAACTACTAACAAAGATAAAGCACCCGACGCTTATAAAACACTATATAAAGCAATTGGAGAAGCTGAAGGGGTTTTGGTAATTTATCAAAACGAAACTGAAAACTATGGTGTGTTAGATGAAGCACATAAAAATTTAACGAATGCTAAAGAAACTTTTATAGGTTCGTCTGATGAATTAGCAAAAATAGACACGCTTAAAAATAGAATTACTAGTGCAGAAAAAATTCCAAAAGGTGACAAACTTGAATCAGCTTGAAAGACATTACAACAACAAATTGGTGTTGCCATAACAGTTCGTGATAAAAATCCAAAAGCTGGTGAACAAAGTCTTGTTAATTCAACAGTCTTAGATTTGCAAACCGCGATGGTTGCATTTTTTGATGCAACTAACACACTTGCTGATTACACTGGTTTAAAAACTGCAATTGCAGATGCCAATAAAGCTTTAGAAACACCTAAAGCTGAAGAAGCAATGAAAAAATTAAGAGATGCAATTAAAGCAGCAGAAAGTTTTCCAACTGATTTATCATCAGGGGCACAAGCTGAAGTTAATAAAGCAGTTCAAAGATTGCGAGATGCAATTGAAGAATATAACAAGTCAGGGCAACCAGAAATTCCTGAAACTGATCTTGATTTAAAAGCTTTAAAAGCTTTAATTGTTACAGCCAAAGGAATTGCAAGCGATGCAAAAAATCAATTCAAACCATTAGCAGAACGTAATAAATTTGAAGAAGCAATTGGACATGCTGAAGGAATTATTGCTGGAAAACCAGTTCTTGGTCAAGAGCAAAAAATTAAAGCTGAAGTTACAGCCTTACAAACTGCAATCACCAACTTTAACAAAGTAACTGATGAAAAAGCTGATAAAACAATGTTGGGGAAAAACATTGATGCTGCTAGAAATATTCAAACAGCAAACAAAAAACCAGATGCAGTGACTAAATTTAAACAAGCCATTGATGCTGCAGATGTTGTTTGAAACAGGGATCTAAACATTGATAAACAAAATGAATACGATCAAGCTGCAGAAAATATGTGACAAGCAACTTTTGATTTCGTTAGCTCAGCTAATCGAATCAATATTAATTATGAAATCTATAATGGAGCTCTTTTAACTGTTCCTTTAGCAGATAGTAAAAAAGAAACAATTAAGAGACAATTAGAAATCCAATTCCCAAAAGTTAAAGAAGGAACCGATTATACAATTGGAGATGTTAAAAAATCAAACAAGGTTGATAAGACAAGCGTTCTAATAACTGGAATGGGTAATTACACAGCAACAGCGACTGTCTACTTTGTATTAGATATTAAAAGCATTGAAGGTGAACTTGATACTCTTGTAAATGCGAATCCAGCATTTTGAACCACTGCTGAATTAAAAGCTGAAATTGAGAAAAAAGGTATAGATGTTGGAAATGGTTTAAAAGTAACTGAAATCTATGTCGATATACCATTTAAATTGAAAAGATTTAAAATTAAAGCTAATGATAGATATGAGTTTAGTGCTTATAAAGGTGAAGTAATTATTAATCAATTTTTAGAAAGAGAAAGAAGATCTAAAACTGTTTATGTTGATATAAACACTAATATAATAAAAGAACCAGATACTCCAGCTCCTGAAGGAACAAAAGAAATTATCCATCTTGGATGAGACGCAAAAACATTTCAAGCACATAAAGTCCCTTCAACTATTGAAAAAGTTTCACCATATGTTAGTCCAAAAATAACTAATATGAGTAAAATGTTTAATAAAGCCAAAGTATTTAATGGAAATATTTCGAGTTGAGATACTAAAAATGTAACCAATATGAGTGATATGTTTTGAGAAGCTGAAAAATTTAATGGAGATATTTCAAAATGAAATACTTCAAGTGTAACCAATATGAATGCTATGTTCCAACATGCTTCATCATTTAATCAAGACTTAAAAACAAATGGTAATTCTTGAAATGTTTCAAAAGTGACCGATATGGGTATTATGTTTGAAGATACAAAAGCATTTAATGGTGATATCACAAATTGAACCACAGGACAAGTAACTGTTATGAATAGAATGTTTCAAAGAGCGACATCATTTAATCAAGATTTAAGTAAGTGAAATGTCGGAAAAGTAACAGATAAGACTAATTTTGATACGGGTGCAACTGTCTGAGAAGAAAAATTTAAACCAAATCTTAAATCGTAATTTAAATAAACTTTAACAACTAATTAGTTTCAAAAGATTAAGAATCTTCAAATCACCACCTTTTTATCAGGTGGTGATTTTAATGCCGTGGGTGTCATTATTTGTAAAAAATTAAAGGTTTCTAATGAAGATCATTTGATCAAAAACCGATTCTTAATTAGCGTAAAACCCCCATCTCTGACTAATCTTTAAAAATCTCCACCTGTTTTAAATCTCTATTATAAAAATGCATATTTCACTTAAAACGTTCTCGGTTTTATTCAATTTTAAATTAAAATTTTATCCACTATTGAGGTAAAAAGTTACAAAATTTTAGGGTATTTCGCTTTTTTTTATCAAAAAAGCAATTATTATTGAATTATGGGAACACAATCCCATGGAAGGAATTTTTGAATTATGAAAAAACTATTAGGTCTTTTGGGGACTCTTGGTTTAGCCTCAACAAGCGCGACGGCTGTTGTCTCATTGGTTGAAATACCAAAAAGCAATGATTCTAAAACAATATCAATTGAAAGTTTAAAGGCGCTAATTAATGAAGTCACAAACTTAGCAAATACTAACAAAGATAAAGCACCTGATGCTTATAAAGCACTATATAAAGCAATCGGAGAAGCTGAAGGGGTTTTGGTAATTTATCAAAACGAAACTGAAAACTATGGTGTGTTAGATACGGCACATAAAAATTTAACGAATGCTAAACAAACTTTTGAAGGATCACCTGATGCATTTGCGCAAATAGACACACTTAAAAATAGAATCATTAGTGCAGAAAAAATTAAAAAAGGTGACAAACTTGAATCAGCTTGAAATACATTACAACAACAAATTGGTGTTGCCAAAACAGTTCGTGATAGAAATCCAAAAGCTGGCGAACAAGGTGTTGTCAATTCAACAGTCTTAGATTTACAAACCGCGATGGTTGCATTTTTTGATGCAACTAACACACTTGCTGATTACACAGGTTTAGATAATGCAATTGCAGATGCTGAGAAAGCTTTAAAAACACCTAAGGCTGAAGAAGCGGTTAAAAAATTAAAAGATGCAATTAAAGCTGCGAATGATTTTCCTCGTGATTTATCATCAGGGGAACAAGCTGAAGTTGAAAAAGCAGTTCAAAGATTGCGAGATGCAATTGAAGAATATAACAGTTCAGGTAAACCCGTACTTCCACCAACACATCCTGATCTAACGGCTTTAAGAGCGAAAATTGAAGAAGCTAAAAAAATTGCAAGCGATGCCAAAAATAAATTCAAACCTTTAGCAGAACGTAATACATTTGAAGAAGCAATTGGACATGCTGAAGGAATTATTGCCGGAAACCCAGTTGAAGGACAAGAGCAAAAAATCAAAGATGAAATTACAGCCTTACAAACTGCAATTGATAACTTTATCAAGGTAACTGATGAAAAAGCTGATAAAACAATGTTGAGCAATAACATTAATGCTGCGAAAGGGATTCAAACAGAAAACAAAAAACCAGATGCAGTTACTAAATTTAAGCAAGCCATTACTGATGCGAATGCTGTGTTGCAAAAGAATCTAAACATTGATAAACAATCAGAATATGATCAAGCTGCTGAAGATATGTGACAAGCAACTTTCGATTTTGTCAGCTCAGCTAACCGAATCAATATTAATTTTGAAATCTATAATGGAGCTTTCTTAACTGTTCCTTTAGCAGATAGTAAAAAAGAAACAATTAAGAAACAATTAGAAATCCAATTCAAAAATGTTAAAGAAGGCAAAGATTACACCATTGGAGATGTTAAAAAAGCATACAAGGATGACAAAACAAGCGTTCTAATAACTGGGGTTGGTAATTACACAGCAACAGCGACTGTTTACTTTGTATTAGATATTAAAAACATTGAAAGTGAACTTAATACAATTGCAAATTCAGGAGCAAATAAAGATTTTTGAACAGCTGCTGGATTAAAAGCTGAAATTGAGAAGAAAGGTATAGATGTTGTAAATGGTTTAAAAGTAGTTGAATCAACAAAATATAAAAATGAATTAACGTATGTAAAACAGTTCAAAATTTCAACCAATAATAGACTTGACTTTAGTGCCTATAAAGGTGAAGTAATCGTAACTCAAATTACAGATATCCTAAAAAAAGGTTGAACTGTCTATGTTGATAATAATAAAAACACAATCGAACATATTGGTGGTAGTGCCCCAGAAGGAACTAAAGAAATTCTGTTAATGGGACATACAGGTGGTAAAGCGTGACCAGCACCTAAAAGTATTGAAAAAGTACCAAATTACATCAATCCAACAATAACCAATTTGACGAGTGTATTTCAACAAGCAACAACATTTAATGGTGATATTTCAAACTGAGATACATCACAAGTAACAACTTTTGAAAAATTGTTCTGACAAGCAAAGAAATTCAACCAAGATATTTCCAAATGAAACACTGCAAAAGTTACAAATATGCAAAATGTTTTTGATACAGCAGAAGCATTTAATCAAAACATTAAAACTAATGGCAATAGTTGAAATGTTTCTAATGTAACTGATATGTCAACTATGTTCTGAGGTGCAAAAGCTTTTAACCAAGACATTTCAAATTGAAATGTGACGAAAGTTAAAGCGTATGTAGAATTTGATGCTCGAGCAAATCCTAATTGAAAAAAAGAACATAAACCAAATTTTAAATAGTTTTTATTCACTAATTCATTTAAACGATTAAGAATCTTCAAATCACCACCTGATAAAAAGGTGGTGTTTTTAATGTCTCGAGTGGCATTATTTGAAAAAAATTAAGGTTTTTAATGAAGATCGTCTGTTCAAACCCATCATGAATTAGACTAAAAAACTTAATGATAAGCAACATGGAAAAGTGTTTATCCTTTTTAAACCCCTATTATAAAATGTGTATGTCACTTAAAAACTCCTTGTTTTATTCCATTTTAAATTAAATTTTTATCCACTATTGGGGTAAAAAGTTACAAAATTTTAGGGTATTTCGCTTTTTTTTGTAAAAAAAGCAATTATTATTGAATTATGGGAACACAATCCCATGGAAGGAATTTTTGAATTATGAAAAAACTATTAGGCCTATTAGGGACCCTAGGTTTAGTCTCAACAAGTGCAACAGCTGTTGTCTCATTGGTCCAAGCACCAAGAGGGAATGATGCTGAATCAAAACCAATAGATAAAGATGTATTAATTAAGTTGATTGGTGAAGCTAGAGCTATGGCAACTGATCAAAAAAGCAAGCATCCTGATGCTTATAAAGCACTACATAAAGCAATTGGAGAAGCTGATGGGGTTTTAATTATTTATGAAAATGAAACAGAAAACCCTAATGTGCTAAGCACAGCACATAAAAACCTAACGAGTGCGATGGGTATTTTTTCAGAATTTCCAGATCAACTTGCAAACATAGAGATGCTTCGAAAAAGAATTACTGATGCCAATACAGTTTTAGAAGCGCCTGTGAATCAATGAAAAGATCAAGCAGATAAGACAAGACTACAAGAAGCAATTGCAAAAGCTCAAAAAATTATTGATGGAAAACCAAAATCTGCTGAACAAAACGTTGTTAATACAGGGGTTTCGGACTTGCAATTTGCGACGCTTAAATTTTTTGATGCAACTGACGCTTATGCAAACACAGATGCATTAGTAGCAGAAATTGCAAAGGCTATTGAGGCTTTAAAAACACCTCAAGCCGATGAAGCTATGGACGCATTACGAAAAGAAATTAAACTTGCTGAAGATGTTCGCGATGCTAAATACTCATCGGGTGAACAAAATATTGTTGATGCTGCAACTGAACGATTAAAACAAGCAATTGAAGATTATAAAAATGCAGGACAACCACCAATTCCACCAGATGACGTTGATTTAACAAAACTAAAAGATTTAATTGTTACAGCCAAACGAATTGCGAGCGATGTAAACAATCAATTAAAACCTTTAGAAGAGCGTAATAAATTTGAACAAGCAATTGGACATGCCGAAGGAATTATTGCCGGAAAACCAGTTATTACTCAAAAAGATAAAATTACAGCTGAACTTAAACTCTTGCAAACAGCAATAGATAACTTTGGCTTGGTAAAAAATGAAAAAGCAAATAAGTCAATGTTACAAAACAACATTGATGCTGCTGAAAAAATTGATAAAACCAAGAAAAAACCAGCTGCAGTTGGAATTTTTGACACAGCAATTGCCACTGCTAAAGCTGTAAATGAAACAAATCATGACATTGATCAACAAAAAGTATATGACGACGCAGCTAATGCTATGTGAGATGCGACTTTAACATTCTTAAGTTCAGACAACAGAATCAATATTAATGCTCAAATTTATACTGGAGCTAAACTAACTGCAGTTTTAGCAGATAGTAAAGAAGCAACAATTAAGCAACAATTGGAAATCCAATTTCCAAATGTTAAAGAAAAAATTCATTATACAATTACAGATATTAAAGTAGCAAACAACGAAAACAAATCAAGTGCACTAATAACCGGAGTTAATGATTATCGCGCAACAGCCGTTGTGTATTTTAGATTAGCTATCAAAAACATTGAAGCTCAACTTACTACAATTGCTAATAAAGGTACAAAACTTTTAACAGCTGCTGAATTAAAAGCTGAAATTGAAAACAATAAGATAGATGTTATAAATGGTTTAAATGTAACTGAAATGTCTGAAGGTGCAACAAGTAAAACTAGAAAATTTGAAATTACAGCTAATAATAGATATGGCTTTAGTGGTTATGATGGTATAGTGACCATTACTCAAACTATAAAATAATTAGGATGAACAATATGTTTAATAATGCAATTACTTGAAAATTACCAAAACCAAAATTTAAATAGGTTGTAATTGATAACTTCTTTTTAAACATGAAATTATCAATACTTGATTAAATCTGTATTAGACTTAATCAAGTATTGGTGTGAATATGAATGTCGTATATAGAAAGGCATGCATAATGAAAAAACTATTAAGTATATTAGGAACTCTTGGTCTTGCTTCAACAAGCACGACCATGGTTGTATCTTGAACAATGACTCCGAGGACAAACGATCTTCAAGTTATAACAAAAGATAGCCTAACTCAATTAATTGCTGATGCTAATGCATTAGCAATTAAAGAAAAAAGTAAACCTTCTGTGGCTTATCAAACATTGCATCAAGCAATTGGACAAGCCAAAGGAGTTTTAGATATTTACTTAAATGAAACAGAAAATCATGGTGTGTTAAGCGAGGCTTATGAAGCTTTACAAACTGCTATGAAGACTTTCGAAAACACAAACGATGAATTAGCACATATTACTACATTAAAAACTAGAACCACTGATGCTAATAGTCTTTTAAATAAACATCCTGATAAAACCGAAGCAGAAAAGAACAGACTAAAAGCTGTGATTAGTGAAGCAGAAGCTTTATCAAAGAAAAACCCCCCAAAAAATGATCAAAATTTAGTTGATAAAGCTTTATTAAAATTACAAACTGCCATGGTCAGCTTTTTAAACTCGACCAATACTAGTGCTGATTATTCGAAATTAAATACAGCAATCACTGAAGCCAACAAAGCCTTAAAAGATCATCCTAAAAAAGCTGAAGGGGTTAAAAACTCTTTAAGAAAAGCAATTAAACATGCACAAGAAGTTATTGATAAGCAATATACAACATCTGACCAATTACTTGTTGATCAAGAAGTTACTCATTTAAAAGATGCAATTCAAAAATTTCTTGATGCAGGTAAAGAAAGAGCTAATACTGACAAATTAGAAGCAATCATTGTTGACTATCGAAATATTTCACAATGACATAAATCTGATCAAGCATGGCTTGTTTTTCAACAAGCCATTGAGCATGCTCAAGGAGTTGTTGATGGACAACCAACACTTGATAAACAACAAGTTGTCGATCAAGAAGTTGAAGATATCCAAAAAGCAGAATCAGATTTTATTAACAGTCAAGATCAAAAAGCTGATTTACAATGATTAAATTCGAATATTGCAATGGCCAGAACAATTAAAATAATGAACAAGAAGCAATCCGATTGAGATGTTTTTCAAAGCGCCATTGTTAAAGCTGAAAATTATGTGAAAAACCCACCAACTATTGATAAACAAGATGAAGTGGACAAAGAGGCCGAAGATTTATGACAAGCAACATATCAATTTTTAAATGCAGTCAATCATAAAGACATCAGTAGTACTATTTTTTGGAAAACATCAATTGGGGCTTTAAGTGATAACAAACCAGCAACGATTAAAAAACGCTTAGAAGAAAAATACACACTTAAAGAAGGTAAGGACTACAACATTGGAGAAGTTAAAGACTATAATGGTCGATTTGGTGTGGAATTAATAGGAATTAATGACTACACTAAGACAACGGTTGTGACTTTTGTTTTAGAGATTAAAAACATTGAATATGACCTATTCGATCTTGTCAATTCAAAGCAAAATCAATTATGAACAGCTGATGAATTACAAACAGCCATCGAAGGTAAAAACCTTGATATTGAGAATGCTTTAAAAGTAACTGAAGTTGCACATGAACAAGCACTGCAAGTTAAACGTTTTAAAATCACGGCCAATGACCAATATGATTATAGTAACTACAAAGGTGAAATTATCGTCAACCAAGTTTTGAATCGAGAAAATCAAACCAAAACAATTTATATTGACCCAGCAGATGACACAATAAAGTCAAAAGATTATCGGGCACCAGAAGGGGTTAAAGAAATTATCAATCTTGGTTGAGATGGAATTAAAATTCATCGAACACCGACAACTATTGAAAAAGTTCCTGATTTTATCAGTCCAAACATTGAAAGTTTAGAAAGGTTATTTGAAGGTGCAACAAAGTTTAACCAAGATATTTCAAAATGAGAGACACAAAATATAGTTAATATGGCTTCTATGTTTCGATATGCAGATGCATTTAATCAGAATTTAAAAACTAATGGTAATCAGTGAAACACTTCAAATGTCACAAACATGATAGCTATGTTTAGTGGTGCACTAACCTTTAATAAAAATATTTCAAATTGAAACACTGTTAAACTAACAAACATGGGCGATATGTTTCAACGTGCAAAAGCATTTAATCAGGATTTATCTAAATGAAATATGCAAAACGTTATTGATTATAAAGGTTTTGATAATGAGGCCATTGCTTGACAAGATGAATATAAACCCAAATTTAACTAATAATAACAAACCCAAATCAAAAATTTAAATTTTTGGAGAAAGAGAAAGGATGCTTTAAATGAAAAAATTATTAAGTCTATTAGCTGCTGTTTCATTAAGTGTTCCCACTACTTTGCTTGTTGTTAGTTGTGGGGTTAAAATTATCAGTTTAAGCGAATTAGAAACCAATATTGGGGCAATTGATGGCTTGGATAAGCGCTATATTATTGAAGGAATTCGAAAAGCAAATTCAGGTTATACAATAAGCGCAAACGATCTAGAAATTGATTTTGATACATTACAAACTGAGGATGGTGAACCAAGAACTGGATCTGTGGATGTTCAAGGACAAGGAAGATACCATGGTTCTTTAACAGTTAACTTTACACTTAATAAAGCAGATTTAGAAGAGTTAAAAGAGTTGGTTAAGAAGGCAGAAAAAGAACATGCACAAGGTTCTAAACTTGATGATGCATGATTTACTTTTAACCAAGAAATTGGATTTGCAAAAGGAGTTATTGGAGTTGATCCTTTAGCTCATAAACAAACTGAAATTGATGCTGCTTATTATAGATTACAAAAGGCAATTATTGATTTTGATGAGGCTGGGACTAAAAAAATCAATCCATGAATGTTGGATGCGAATATTGCTTCAGCAAAAAAAGCGGCTGAAAATGATAGGAAAGAACCAGCAGCACTTGAGAAATTGAAAAATGAAATTATAAAAGCTGAAGGAATTCGAAAACAAGCAGTAGATGAAAATTGAGAGATTGATAAACAAGATTATGTTGATAAAGTGGCAGATGATTTATGAAGTGAAGTATTTACATTTATTATGTCGCCAAATGCAGAAACTCTTCCCCCAGGAATTGAACCTCCCCAACCAGATCAAAACACTCTAAAATTAAGCAATAGTATGCAAGCAGACGCTTTAGAAAACGAACACCAACAATCAATTGAACAATTAGTTTTAGAAGGAGAAAATATGTCAATAAACACTAGTGATGTAGATAATTCTTATAAAACACCACAACAAGACTTAGAAGCCTTGTTAAAACAAGCAAATGCTCTTGGACAAAATGATAAAGCTTTTGATGAATATTTAAAATTAAGAAGAGCCATTGGCCTTGCTGAAGGAATTTTAAGTGTTTATGAAAATGAAACAGAAAACGAAGGTGTATTAACTCAAGCGATTACAGATTTACAATCTGCAATCAACACATTTACTGGAAGTAAAGATTTAAAAGCAGACAAAGCAACTGATAAATTAATAAAAAAAATAGAAGTTGCTAAAAAAGCTTTTGATGATGGACATTTTAAACCAACTAATATAAAAAATGAGTTAAAACAAGCATTAGATAAAGCAAACGGAATAGCAAATCCAATTTTAGGAATTAGTCAAGAACATAGAGTTCATCAAGCAATCAATGATTTACAATTAGCATTAATTAAATTCCATGCTGCTGATAATGGTTCAGCAAACTATGCTGAATTGGATAAAACAATCAATGAAGCCACAACCTTACTTGCAAAAGAAAGAGACAACAAAATTCAATTAGCTGTTACGATGTTAGAACGTGGAATCGCCATAGCTCAAGAAGTTCGTGGTAAAAATTTAACAAGTGATCAACAAGACCAAGTGGATAACGCAAATAATAGACTAAAAACTGCAATTGAAGAATTTAAAAAGGTAGAAAATAATAAAAAAGAAATTAAAGAATTAATTAAATTCACTGATTTAGGTGAATTAAAAGATAATGATGCAAACTCTATCAAAGAGGCGGTTATTCTTAAGAATCCCAGAGTGTCTGTTAGAGATTTTGAAGTTGACCCCAACAGCATATTAGAAACAAAAGCAACAATTAAAGGAATTGGTGATTATAAAGGAGTCGTTGAAGTAACTTTTATACTTTCACTAAAAGATATTTCTATAATCAAATATGAATTAGAACAAGTTGTTTATAAAAAACCTAATAGTTTTTGAGAAGCAAAAGATTTAGAAAAAGAATTTGTTAAAGATGGATTTGATATTGAAGGTGGAATCAGTGTTAGTGTGACAAGAACCGTTAACTTTCCAGAAATTAAGATACGTTCATTTGTGGTCACTGGAAATGCTGAACTAAACAAAAATGATTTTAAGTACGAAGGACAAATCAATATTTATCAACTTCTAGATCGAGAAAACCAAACCAAAACGGTTTATATAGATCCAATATATGGAATAGTATGAGCGGATTCAGGATTCATTCAGAAAGAAATTATTCATATCGGTTGGGATAAAGAGGGTAGGTCAGACAATTTCAGTGAAAATCTTGAAATACTTCCAAGTTATATAAGTCCAAAAATAAAATCTTTAGAAGGAATAGCTATGAGTTCAAAAACATTTAATGGAGATATTTCAAAATGAGATACCTCAAATGTAACAAACATGTGAGGTATGTTTCAAGATGCTCTGTCATTTAATGGAGATATTTCAAACTGAGATACTTCAAATGTAACTAATATGGATAAAATGTTTAATGGCGCCCTATCATTTAATCAAAATTTAAGTGGGTGAAATATTTCAAATGTCACAACGTACAAGTTATTTGACAACAACACTCCAGTTTGAGAAACCAAAAACAAACCAAAATTCCCAAATTAAATTATCTTAAAACATAAACTCTTAACTTTAAAATTCAATAATCGATACACTAGCAAAAGCTGGTGTATTTTTATTTTATTGATCTTTATTAGGAAGATGATTTCCTATTTTAGATTAAATTATGTTGAATATATTTTGCATAAGAAGGTTCATTTAAATGACAAAGTTTTATTAAATCTTTAATAAAACTCAAAAACTGAAAAGTAATAATTTTTCAGTTTTTGATCTTATTTTTACTTCATAAAGACTTATTTTAGGACATTTTAAGAAGATAAATTGTAAATTTTTAGGCCCATATTAAATTATTTTTCTAAAAATTATGTATTATAAAATTAAGGGCATAAAGACCCTTAGGAGGAAATTCTTAATAGTGAAATTATTATTAAGCTTATTAGGAACTCTCGGACTTGCTTCAACAAGCACAACAACTGTCGTTGCTTTAGCAGAAACATCAAAAGCTAATGCAAATACATACATAACTAAAGAAAACTTAACTAAGTTAATTGCTGATGCTCAAGCATTAGCAATTAATGAAAAAAGTAAACCACTTGATGCTTACCAAAAATTGCATAAAGCAATTGGACAAGCCAAAGGAACTTTAGAAATTTACCTAAATGAAACAGAAAATACAGGCGTGTTAGATGAGGCTTATGCTGAACTAACAACAGCGATTGATGTTTTTAAAGCCACTAAGAATGAGTTAGCTCAAAAAGAAACTTTAAAAACTAGAATTGCCAATGCAAAGAATATTTTAAAAACATATCCTGGTAAATTAGAGACAGAAAAACAAAAATTAAATAATGCAATTGTTGAAGCCGAGGGTTTAGTTCAAAAAGAAACACCACGCAAAGATCAAGATATAGTTGATCAAACTTTATTAAAGTTACAAAATGCAATGGTGAGCTTTTTGAACTCAACTAATGAAAAAGCAAACTATACAAAATTAAACCAAACAATGGTTGAAGCCAAAAAGGCTTTAACCGACCATCCTAAAAAAGATCCTGGAGCAATTAACGCTTTAACCAAAGCAATTGCAAATGCACAATGAGTTATTGACCAAAAATACACAAGCTCTGATCAAATCTTAGTTGACAAAGCAGTGGATGCTTTAAAAGCTGCAATTAAAAAATTTCTTGATGCAGGTAAAGCCAAAGCCAAACTTGAAGCATTAGAACAAGCAATTGTTGATGCAAGCAAAATTCAACAAGGACATAAAACTAATCAAGCATGACTTAAATTTCAACAAGCGATTACTCATGCTCAAGGAGTTGTTGACGGACAACCAACACTTGATAAACAACAAGTTGTTGATCAAGAAGTTAAGAATTTAAATCAAGCGAAAACAGACTTTAATAAAGCTGAAAATGCCAAAGCTGATTTACAATGATTAAATTCAAATATCAAAATGGCTAGAACGATTAAAATCATGAATAAGAAAAAATCTGATTGGGATGTTTTTCAAAGCGCCATTGTGAAAGCTGAAAATTATGTTAAAAACCCACCTTTAATTGATAAACAAGATGAGGTTGATCAAATGGCAGAAGATTTATGACAAGCAACTTATAAATTTTTAAATGCAGGTGACAGAAAAGACATTCGTAGTATTATTTTTTGAAAAACATCAATTGGGGTTTTAAAAGACAACAAACCCGAAACCATTAAACAACAATTAGAAACCAAATATCCAACACTTAAAGAAGGTCGAGATTATACAATCGGATCAGTTAAAGAATACAATAATAAATTGGGTGTAGAACTAACAGGAATCAATGACTATCTTGAAAAAACAGTTGTGACTTTTGTTTTGGACATCGACAATATCAGAAGAGATATTGATAACATCATTGACGAAAAACAAACAGCTTGAACACAATCAGAATTACAACAAGCAATTGAAAAGAAAAATCTTGATGTTTCAAATGCATTAAAAGTTATTGAAGTTCAATACGAGGCAAAGCTTCAAGTGAAGCATTTTAAAATTATAGCTGATGATAAATATGACTTTAGTAAATACAAAGGTGAGATGAACGTCTTCCAAGTAATCGATAAAGAAAATCAAAATAAAACAATTTATCTTGATCCAAAAGAACAAATTATCGCAACAACTGATAGTAGTGCTCCAATGGGGGTCAAGGAAATTATTAATATTGGTTGAAGTTCAAATAAACAAACTCATAGAATACCATCAACTGTGGAAAAAGTTCCTAATAATATTAGTCCCAACATTAGAAGCTTGGAAAGATTATTCCAAGGTGCAATAAACTTTAACCAAGATATTTCCAATTGAGACACATCAAATATAACAAATATGCATAAGATGTTTTTTGAAGCAACTTCTTTTAATCAAAATTTAAAAACTAATGGTAACAAATGAAACACTTCAAAAGTCACCGATATGTTCGATATGTTTTGAGTAGCAAAATCATTTAATGGGGATATTTCCAATTGAGACACATCAAGTGTGGTAACGATGAGAGCGATGTTCCAAGATGCAAGCGCCTTTAATCAAGATATTTCCAAATGAAACACTGCAAAAGTCACTAACATGAGTATTATGTTTGAAAATGCTTCTGCCTTTAACCAAAATTTAAAAACTAACGGTAATAGTTGAAATGTGTCTAATGTAACAACTATGGAAAGAATGTTTACAGGGGCTACATCATTTAATGGGGATATTTCAAACTGAAACACTTCAAAAGTAGAAACTTTTGAAAAATTGTTCTGAAAAGCACGTAAATTTAATCAAGATATTTCCAAATGAAACACTGCAAAAGTCACAAATATGCGAAATGTTTTTGATCAAGCAGAAGCATTTAACCAAAACATTAAAACTAATGGCAATAGCTGAAATGTTTCTAATGTAACTGATATGTCAACTATGTTCTGAGGTGCAAAAGCCTTTAATCAAGACATTTCAAACTGAAGTGTGGGCAAAGTTAAAGCATATAAAGAATTTGCTGATAATGCCAATCCAAATTGAAAAAAAGAACATAAACCAAAATTTAAGTAATAAAAATAAATTTATATAAATCAAAATTTTATAAGTTTAACTTGATAGCACTGGCAAACCAGTGCTTTTCTTATGATTTTAGTTTGTCTTTTATTGAGTTAAAGGCTTAATGATTTAAAAAGAAATCTTTTACATTTCAAATTTCATTTTTTCATAATAAAGGCTCATTTCATTACATTTTAAAGTTAAAAATTGTCAATTTTTAGTCCCAATTGACTTATTTTGTGAAAAATTAGGTATTATAAAATTAAGGATTAAAAGATTCTTATGATGGGAGGAAATCCTTGATAATGAAAAAACTATTAAGTATATTAGGAACTCTTGGTCTTGCTTCAACAAGCACGACCATGGTTGTATCTTGAACAATGACTCCGAGGACTAATGATCTTCAAGTTATAACAAAAGATAGCCTAACTCAATTAATTGCTGATGCTAATGCATTAGCAATTAAAGAAAAAAGTAAACCTTCTGTGGCTTATCAAACATTGCATCAAGCAATTGGACAAGCCAAAGGAGTTTTAGATATTTACTTAAATGAAACAGAAAATCATGGTGTGTTAAGCGAGGCTTATGAAGCTTTACAAACTGCTATGAAGACTTTCGAAAACACAAACGATGAATTAGCACATATTACTACATTAAAAACTAGAACCACTGATGCTAATAGCCTTTTAAATAAACATCCTGATAAAACCGAAGCAGAAAAGAACAGACTAAAAGTTGTGATTAGTGAAGCAGAAGCCTTATCAAAGAAAAACCCCCCAAAAAATGATCAAAGTTTAGTTGATAAAGCTTTATTAAAATTGCAAACTGCCATGGTCAGCTTTTTAAACTCGACCAATACTGCTGCTGATTATTCGAAATTAAACACAACAATCATTGAAGCTGAAAAAGCCTTAAAAGATCACCCTAAAAAAGCTGAAGGGGTTAAAAACTCTTTAAAAAAAGCAATTAAACATGCCCAAGAAGTTATTGACAAACAATATACAACATCTGACCAATTACTTGTTGATCAAGAAGTTACTCATTTAAAAGCTGCAATTCAAAAATTTCTTGATGCCGGTAAAGAAAAAGCAAATACTGAATTATTAGAAGCAATCATTGTTGACTATCGAAATATTTCACAATGACATAAATCTGATCAAGCATGGCTTGTTTTTCAACAAGCCATTGAGCATGCTCAAGGAGTTGTTGATGGACAACCAACACTTGATAAACAACAAGTTGTCGATCAAGAAGTTGAAGATATCCAAAAAGCAGAATCAGATTTTATTAACAGTCAAGATCAAAAAGCTGATTTACAATGATTAAATTCGAATATTGCAATGGCCAGAACAATTAAAATAATGAACAAGAAGCAATCTGATTGGGATGTTTTTCAAAGTGCCATTGTCAAAGCTGAAAATTATGTGAAAAACCCACCAACCATTGATAAACAAGATGAAGTGGACAAAGAGGCCGAAGATTTATGACAAGCAACATATCAATTTTTAAATGCAGCTGATCGTAAAGATATTCGTAGTACTATTTTTTGAAAGACATCAATTGGAGTTTTGAGTGATAACAAACCAGCAACAATTAAAAAACAACTAGAAGAAAAATACACCCTTAAAGCTGACAAGGATTACACCATTGGAGATGTTAAAGACTATAACGGCCGATTTGGTGTGGAATTAACAGGAATTAATGGCTACTCTAAAACAACAGTTGTGACTTTTGTTTTAGAGATTAAAAACATTGAATATGACCTATTCGATCTTGCCAATTCAAAGCAAAACCAATTTTGAACAGCTGGTGAATTACAAACAGCTGTTGAAGGTAAAAACCTTGATATTAAGAATGCTTTAAAGGTGACTGAAGTTGCACATGATGCAGCACTTCAAGTTAAACGTTTTAAAATCACAGCCAATGACCAACATGATTATAGTAACTACAAAGGAGACATAACTATATCTCAAGTTTTAAATCGAGAAAACCAAAGTCAAACAATTTATATAGATCCAACAGATAACACAATCAAGTCAAAGAGTGATACAGTCCCAAATGGAGTAAAAGAAATTATTAATATTGGTTGAACTGGAAGATTTGTTCACACAATGCCTTCAACTATTGAAAAAGTTCCCAACTATATTAGTCCAAAAATAACGCATTATCAAAATGCTTTTCGAGGAACAACATTGTTCAATGGTGATATTTCAAAATGAGATACTTCAAATGTAATTGATATGACAGCGGTCTTTTCACGTACTAAAATGTTTAATCAAGATATTTCAAAATGAGATACTTCAAAAGTGACTAGTATGAATAATATGTTTCGAGAAGCCGGATTATTTAATCAAGATATTTCAAAATGAGATACTTCAAAAGTCACGAACATGAATGCAATGTTTTGGTCAACAAAAGCGTTTAATCAAAATTTGAGTGGTTGAGATGTTAAAAAGGTTACGTCTCACGATTCATTTGATGGGAACACTCCTGCTTGAAAATTACCGAAACCAAACTTTAACTAATAATAACAAACCCAAACCAAAAATCTAAATTTTTGGGAAAGAGAAAGGATGCTTTAAATGAAAAAATTATTAAGTCTATTAGCCGCTGTTTCATTAAGTGTTCCCACTACTTTGCTTGTTGTTAGTTGTGGGATTAAAATTATCAGTTTAAGTGAATTAGAAACCAATATCGGTGCAATCGATGGCTTGGATAAGCGCTATATTATTGAAGGAATTCGAAAAGCAAATTCAGGTTATACAATAAGCGCAAACGATCTAGAAATTGATTTTGATACATTACAAACTGAGGATGGTGAACCAAGAACCGGATCGGTTGATGTTCGAGGACAAGGAAGATATCACGGTTCTTTAACGGTTCACTTTACACTTAATAAAGCAAATTTAGAAGATTTAAAAAACCTAGTTGAAAAAGCAGAAAAAGACCGCGCACAAGGTTCTAAACTTGATGATGCTTGATTTACTTTTAACCAAGAAATTGGATTTGCAAAAGGAGTTATTGGAGTTGATCCTTTAGCTCATAAACAAACTGAAATTGATGCTGCTTATTATAGATTACAAATGGCAATTATTGATTTTGATGAGGCTGGGACTAAAAAAGTGAATCCATGAATGTTGGAAGCAAATATTGAATCTGCAAAAACAGCAGCTAAAAATGACAGAAAAGGCTTAGGGCCAAAATGAATATTGGAAGAAAAAATTTCTTTTGCTGAATCCATTCGAGATAAAGCAGCGAATGAAATTTGAGAGATTGATAAACAAGATGAAGTTGATAAAGTTGCAGATGATTTATGGAGTGAAGTATTCACATTTATCATGTCACCAAATGTAGAAACTCTTCCCCCAGGAATTGAACCTCCTCAACCAGATCAAAACACTCTAAAATTAAGCAACAGAACACAAGCAGACGCTTTAGAAAACGAACACCAACAATCAAGTGAACAATTAGTTTTAGAAGGAGAAAATATGTCAATAAAGACTAGTGATGTAGATAATTCTTATAAAACACCACAACAAGACTTAGAAGCCTTGTTAAAACAAGCAAATGCTCTTGGACAAAATGATAAAGCTTTTGATGAATATTTAAAATTAAGAAGAGCCATCGGACTTGCTGAAGGAATTTTAAGTGTTTATGAAAATGAAACAGAAAATGAAGGTGTATTAAGTCAAGCGATTGCAGATTTGCAATCTGCAATCAACACATTTACTGGAAGTAAAGATTTAAAAGCAGACAAAGCAACTGATAAATTAATAAAAAAAATAGAAGTTGCTCAAGCAGCTTTTGATGATGGACATTCTAAACCAACTAATGTAAAAAATGAATTAAAAGTAGCATTAGATAAAGCAAATGGGATAGCCAATCCAGTTTTAGGAATTAGTCAAAAACATAAAGTTCATCAAGCAATTAATGATTTACAGTTAGCATTGATTAAATTCCATGCAGCTGATAATAATTCAGCAAACTATGCTGAATTGGTTAAAACAATCAGTGAAGCCACAACCTTACTTGCAAAAGAAAAAGACAACAAAATTCAATCAGCTGTTGCGATGTTAGAATATGGAATCGCAACAGCACAACAAATTCTTGGTCAAAACTTAACAAGTGATCAACAAAACCAAGTGGATAAAGCAAATAATAGACTAAAAACTGCAATTGAAGAATTTAAAAAAGCAGAAAATAATAAAAAAGAGATTAAAGAATTAATTAAGGTTACTGATTTAGATAAGTTGGAAAACAGTGCGCTAGACACTATCAAAGGTGCGATTATTTCTAAAAACCCAGGTGCTACAGAGAATGATTTTGAAATTGATCCAAATACAATAACAAATAATAAGGCTACAATCAAAGGAATTGGCGATTATAAAGGAACAGTTGAAGTAACATTTTTATTTGAAATAAAACCCATTTCTACCATTGAAATCAAATTACAACAAATAGTAGATTCAAAATTAGATGGATTATGAGATCGTCGTCAATTAGAAGAAACGATTGTTAAGGCTAATTTGGATATTCAAGGGGGGATAAGTGTAACTCCTGAAGGTTGGCAACTAAATCAAGAATTACAGGTACTTAAAATCACAATTAAAGGTAATGCCAAAGAAGGGGCAAATAACTATAGATATAACGGAGAAGTAGTCCTATATCAAGTTGGACGTAATGCAGACAAAAGATTCACAATTTATGTTGATCATAATGATGGGTCAATCAAATCAAATTATGGTTCAGCTCCAAATGGGACCAAGCAAATTATTAATATTGGTTTCACAACTTCTTTAATTGGAGAACAAATATTTTATCGTGCCTTTCGTGCACCTGAATCAATTTTAAAAGTGCCGAATCAGATTCCACCAACTATTCAAATTTTCGATTCAATGTTTTACGGTGCAAGCGCCTTTAACCAAGACATTTCTATGTGAAACACTCAAAACATTACAAGTATGACAGGAATGTTTGCATTTGCATCATCATTTAACCAAGATATTTCAAGTTGAGATACCTCAAATGTAACTAGTATGCAAGCTATGTTTTTTTATGCATCTGGATTCAACAAAAATATTTCAAGTTGAAATACCTCAAATGTAACTAATATGGATAACATGTTTAATAGTGCCCTATCATTCAATCAAAATTTAAGTGGGTGAAATGTTTCAAATGTTAAAACTCACAATTCATTTGACAACAACACTCCAATTTGAGAACCCAAAAACAAACCAAAATTCACAAATTAAATTATCTTAAAACATCAACGCTTAATTTTAAAATTTAATAATTGATACACTAGCTTTTGCTAGTGTATTTTCATTTTGTTGTTCTTTACTAGGAAGATCATTTCCTATTTTAGATTAAATTATGTTGAGTATATTTTGCATAAAATTATTCATTTAAATGTGATCTTTTAATTAAATCTTTAATAAAAATCAAAAACTGAAAAGTGATATTTTTTTAGATTTTAATGTTAGTTTATTTACTAGACTATAAATTTACATTTAAAGTGCTCCTTTAGAAAAATATGTATTTCCACCATTTTTTCACCCATAAAAGGTAAAAAAATGGTAATTTTTGTGTTTTTACTCTTTTATTTTGAGTTTCATATGTGTATACTTGATTTATTGGCTTTTTTAGCCTTTGAAAGGAAACTATTATATAATGAAAAAATTATTAAGTATATTAGGAACTCTTGGACTAGTTTCAACCAGTGCAACAGCTGTTGTTTCTTTTACAGAAATAACAAAAGATAATAACTCAGAAGTAGAAACTGAAAACGGGATTCAAAAAGAATTAAATGCTTTAATCGAGGAAGCTAAAGAATTAGTTAAACAACCAAATAAAGGAGTTGAAGCATACCAAGCATTACACAATGCAATTGGAGCAGCTAACGGGACTCTTGATATTTATAAAAATGAAGATGATCATATTGGTGTTTTAGCAATTGCTAAAACAACATTACAAGATGCAATTAATGTATTTGAAAATATAAAAGCAAAAAATGCTGATAAAAAACTATTAGATGAAAGAATTAAAGATGCAAAAGAACATCTTGCAAAACCAACTAATAATAATAAACTTGACCAAGCCAAAACAGATTTTGAAGAAGCAATTGAAGATGCAAATAATATTTTCAAAGCTACACATATGTTAAGTGAACAAAAAGAAGTTGATAATGCTGTATTGGTATTACAAAAAGCTATGGTTGACTTTTTAAAAGCAACTAATGAAAGAGCAGATTATAAAGAATTAGACGCTGCAATTATTAAAGCTACTAATTCTCACAAAGATAAAAACAAAGATAAAAACGATGCAGCAAATAAAAGCATATTAGAAGCAATTAAAACAGCTGAAGCTGTTGTTCGTGAGAACCACACAACAGGTAAACAAGACATTGTAAACAAAGCAACTCAAGCATTGCTAGATGCAATTGCAAAATATGAAAAAGCAGGATTACCACCGCTTAATCCTGAAAATGAAGAAGGTGTTGATTTAAAAGCATTAATTGCAAAAATTAAAGAAGCTAACAATGTTGCTAATGCTGATGCAGTTGTTCCAAATCACAAAACTGAAGCAAATCGTATTATCTTCCAAACAGCAATTGGACATGCACAAGGAATTGTTGATGGTAAACCAGTTAAAGGTCAAGAAGAAGCAATTAAAGCTGAAACTAACAAATTAGATGCTGCAATTAAAGCATTTACAGGTTCAGATAATGCTAAAGCAAATATTGATATGTTAAAAGCAAACATCACTGCTGCCAAAGCAATTAAAGATACAAATAAAACACCTAAAGCAATTAAGACTTTTAATGATGCAATTGCAGCAGCTGAAAAAGTATTAGGATCAGAGACAGAAGTTAACAAACAACCAGATATTGATAAACAAGTTGAAGTTAATACTGCAGCTAATGCTATGTGAAAAGCAACTGTTGATTTCTTAAGTTCAGTAGAAAGAACTGATATTAGACATGAAATTGCTAATAATACTTTATTGAGTGCTCCTTTAGAAAATATTGAAGAAGCAACTATTAAAGCACAATTAGAAAAAGATTTTAAAGAGTTTGCTTCATACACAATCGGAAATGCTGAACAAACAACAAAAGGTGAAAAATATCATGTTGTTCTTACAGGAACTGGTGACTACTCAGACACAACAATTGTAAAATTTGTATTAAAAATCGATTATATTAAAGATCAACTTACAAAAATCGTAAATGACAAGAAAGATCAACTTTGAACAGTTTCTGACTTACAAGCTGCAATTAATGATGCTGGATTAGATCGTACAAATGGGTTAATAGTAAAAGAAATGCCAAACGACGGAACAGTTGAAGGTAAAAATTTCAGAATTAGTGCAAATAAAAGTTTTGATTACAGTTCATTTAGTGGGGATCTAATAATATCTCAAAAATTAGAAAAATAGTTCTAACAACAACAATTGTTAGAACTACATAGCTTAAATGCTAATTAAAATAATGGTAATAAATGGCGTTTAATGCCTTTATTCATGGAAAGATATCAACTCATGTTCGTTTGTGAACTAACATGAGTTGAATTTTTCTTAAAACTAAGGACTTTAATTCTTTGAACACTCAGTCAGTGTTGAAAATTGTTTAATTAAAGACTCAATCAATAACAAGAAAATAAGAAACAAAAAATAAAATTTTTTGGGAAAGAAAAGAAATATAAATGAAAAAATTATTAACTATATTTGCAAGTGTGTTTTTAGTTGTTCCAACCACTTTGCTTGTTGTTAGTTGTGGAACTCAATTAATCTCAATTAGTAATTTTCAAACTGATCTAGGTGCCATTAATCAATTGAATAAAGAAGCAATTATTAAAGCATTTCAGAAGGTAAATCCAAATTACAAAATGAGTAGTGCTGATATAGATGTTAATTTTGATTCATTAGAATTCGAAAAATCAGACAGCCCTGAGAATAGAATTTATTATGTTCAATTAGAAGGAAAAACTACATTTGTTGGGACACATATAGTTCATTTTAAACTTAACTTAGCAAATTTAGAAAAATTAAAACAATTAATTAACCAAGCAAATAATGTTAAAAAAGAGATTGTAATGAATGACGAATGATTTACATTTTCTGAACAAATCGGGTATGCCGAAGGAGTTGCTAGTGTTGCTCCAACAATTAATAAAGAAGCTGAAGTTGCAGAAACTTGTCAAAAATTAGAAGATGCAATTGATTGATTTGAAACTTGTGGTCGTAAAACAGTTGATTTATGAATGTTAAAAGAAAATATTAAAACAGCACAAGAAGTTTTAACAACAACTAAAAAAGACGATGATTGCAAAAAGACTTTACAAGAGGCCATTACTTTAGCACAATCCAAGATAGAAGAAACTAAAAACTGAAACGCTGTGGATCACCAAGATGATATAAACAAAGCTGCTAATTCATTGTGAGCAGCCATTCTTGCTTTTGTGATCAAACCAGATATTTATAATTATAATGTTCAACAATCAAATCAAAAGAATGTTGATTTGATTGTTGAAAACCAAACAAACCCTTTAAGAAAAAATGTTCCAGAAAAAACTAATCCATTAGTTTTAGAGGATGATAGTAAATCTATTAAGAGTGGTGATTTAGAAAACACAAATAATACAACAAAACAACAATTAGAAACTTTAATCAACAAAGCCAAAGATATTAAACAAAATGATAAAGGCTTTGACAAGTATGCAGAATTGAAAAAAGCTATTGGTCATGCACAAGGTGTGAGTGCTATTTATCAGAATGAATTAAATCATCCATACATTTTAGAAGATGCCCTTGAATATTTACAAGCTGCAATGAGAAAATTTGATCGTCAACAAGATATTAAAGCAATTGAAGCAACAGAAAATTTACAAACTAGAATAACTGAAGCTAATGACGCTTTAAAAAATACAAAGTATAAATCAGAAGATGCAGTTAAAAAATTAAATAATGCAGTTATAGAAGCAAGTAAAATTGTGAAGTCTAATTTGGGAATTAGCCAAGAAGATGAAGTTTTTAAAGCAATAAAAACATTACAATCAGCCATCATTAAATTCTATAGTGCTATTAATGTATTTGATCTTAAAGAATTAAATAAAACAATTGATGAAGCAAATGCTTTACCAAAAAAAGTAAATAAAACTGAAGAAGCAACAAGATGATTTAATGAAGTAATTCAACAAACAGAAGATGATGCTAAAAATTTAACATTTGAAAACCAAAATCAAATTAAAAATTATATTGACCAATTAACCAAGGCAATGGAAAGATTTGAAAGAAGTCCAAACAAAACTGATATTAAAACAGTTATTAAAAATAAGAATCTAGATCGCATTCCAAATAATGATGAAGAATCAATTAGAAAAGCAATTCTTAAAAAGAATCCAGATGCTAAGGATGCAAAATTTGATATCGAAGTTTTAAACAATAACAATGTAGAAATTACTGGAACTTGAAATCATTTTGGAACAATAAATGTCCAATACACATTAATTCAACAAATCACAGAACTTGAATATAAATTAAAAGAAATTTTAAATTCTAAAATGACAGAATTTTGAACCGATGATCAATTGCAAAAAGCAATTGATGATGCAAAATTTGATATAAAAGACGGAATTAAGGTACAAAAAGTTAATGAATGAGATACACATGGTCTTCAAAAATGAAAATTCATTGGTCAAGCACAAAGTGATAATGAATTTAATTATGCTTCATCAATTGAAATTTATTTTGTCAAAAATAGAGATACAAATTCAAAAACGATCTATTTTGACCACATTTATAACAAAATGTATTCAGTAGAACGTAGTGCTCCAAGGCATATTGAAGAAATTCTTCATATTGGTTGAGATAAAAATGGGCAAGCACATGTAATGCCTGATCATATTAAAAAAGTTCCAATTTACATTAGTCCTAAGATAACTAAACTAGATGGATTGTTTAAACATGCATTTGCAGGCAGTGTGGATCTTTCAAGATGAGATACCTCACATGTAACTAGTATGCAAGAAATGTTTTTCATGTCTGCAAATTTTGAGAGTGATCTTTCAAACTGAAACACAATCAATGTAACTAACATGAAAGAAATGTTTTATGGTGCTCAGCACTTTAATAGTGATATTTCAAAATGAAAGACTGATAATGTAACTGACATGACTGAAATGTTTAAAATAACAATGGCATTTAGACAAGATCTTTCGGGTTGAAATGTTCAAAAAGTTAAACATCATGAAAATTTTGCAATAGCTTCAGGAATTGAATCTTTCCCTGAAATACACCCAAAATGAGTAATGTAAAAAATATGGTTAGCATATCGAATTAAAAAGTCATTTTATTAATTTTAAAAAAGTAACGTTAGCAACACATGCTAACGTTTTTTAAATTCGATTTTTTTATATTGAATTATATAAAGATATTTTGTAATTATGAAAAATGTATTGGTCAAGTCTTTGGTAAATCATGGACTGCTTGGATAGAAATAATGATTTTTATATTTAAAAAACCGGTATAAACACATTAAATAGAAACTGCATTTCACTTATTAAGGATAAAAAAACTTACCCAGATAAACTTATACTGGGTCTTTAAAACATCAAAATTTACAATAAAAAGCATTATTTTTGGATAAAAATAGTAGATTTTTGGGTCTAATCTGTGGTTTTTGTCTAAAAAAGCAATAAGATAATAATTAGATAACTATATCTACGAAAGGATTTTTTTACATTATGAAAAAATTATTAAGTTTATTAGGAACTCTTGGACTAGTCTCAACAAGTGCAACAGCTGTCATTTCTTTGACGACCATTCCAAAAAGCAAAGAAGGGGAAGAAGCGCCTGAAGTAACTGCTTTAAAAAAATTAATAATAGAAGCTGAAGAATTAGTAAAAAATGAAGGTCAAGATAAAACTAATGAAGCTAATAAAAAGTTATTTAATGCAATTGGAGAAGCTAAAGGTACTTTAGAAATCTATGAAAATACAAAAGAAAATGGAGATGCCTTGAGTAATGCTACTACTACTTTAGAACAAGCCATGAATAAATTCAAAGATTCAAATAGTAATGCTTATGCAGAAATAACAAGATTGAATACACGAATTGAACAAGCTGAAAACATTATTAAAGGTTATGAAGAGCAAGGTCAAGGTGAACAAAAACCTCCCGCACCAGAAACTTCATTTAAAACAAGAAATTTAGATGAAACCCAACCAGAAACCAAACCAGCAAAGGCTGATCCTATAGAAGCGTTAAAAAAAGCACTAGAAGAAGCTAAAGATGTTTTGGGTGGTAAAGATAAACTACCTATGTCAAAACAGAACGATGTGAATTTAGCAGCAAACAACTTGCAAAACGCGATGCTCATTTATAAAGGGAATGAAAAATCAGTAGATAAATCTAAGTTAACTGCTGCATATCAAGAAGGAAACAGTTATTGGGGTTCTGATGCTGGACACAAACATAATAACATAGCAAGAGGGACATTTGAAATAGTACTGAAGGGTGCATTCCAGATCCTTATTTCATCTGAACTATCAGGTGTTGAAGGACAAAAAGTGGTTGATGGATGAACCCAAAAAGTAGAAGAAGCTTTTGTAATATTTAAAGATTCAAATAAAGAGAAGGCAAAAAATCTTCCAAATTTAAAGACATTGTTAGAAGAAGCCAAGACAATTGCTAAATTAGACAAGCACCGTTATAAAAATAAAGAGTCTCGTAAAGAGTTTGAAGAAAAAATTGCGACTGCCCAAGGAATTGTTAATGGTGAACCCTCAATCGATAGGGAAAAATTTGTCGAAGCAAAAATAAAAGAATTAGAAGCGGCTATCAAAACTTTTGAAGCGGCTGAGAATGAGCCAGCAAATATTGAAACGTTTAAAACAACAATTGAACAAGCAACAAAATTACAAAACGGCAATAAAGATAAAAAAAGACCAGGTGATATTAAAACATTCGAAGCTGCTCTTAAAAGAGCAACGGAATTTTTAGGAACAAGCCCAACTATCGATAAACAAGGTGAAGTTGAAAATGAACATGAAATTTTATGAGATGCTATGCTTCATTTTGCAGGACAAAAGAATAGATCATATATTCAACTTTATATCCCTGCTTATACCAGTCTTGGTCTATTGCCAAACAATGATAAAGATACAGTGAAAAATGCAATAATTGAAAAATTTAAAGATACACCTGTTAAAGAAGGGGATGACTATACAATTGGAGATCCTACAATAGATGATGTAGATAAAGGCGATGTAGCAAAATGATATGTCAAAATTGAAGGTATTGGTAATTATAGAAGCAATTCAATTTTAATTTTCACTTTACCTATCGGACACATTCAAAAAGAAATTGAAGACATGATTCATTCTTCAAAAGAAATTTGAAAGATTGGTCCTTTACAAAAAGCTATTGAAGATAAAAAAATAGATAGAAAAAATGCAATTGAAGTAGATACAGAATTTGAATATGCAGATATTGGGGTTAAAAGATTTTCAATTAAAGCAAATGAAAAATCTAACTATAGTAGATATAAAGGTGGATTCATTGTTGATCAAATTTTAAATAGAGAAACTCAAAGTCTAACAATGTATTTAGATATATGAGGTAACCTAAAATGAATAGATGGTGTTGCTCCTGAAGGAACTAAGGAAATTGTTAATTTAGGTTGAGATAAAACTGGTAAAGCATACAAAATGCCTTCAACTGTTCAAAAAGTTCCAAAATATGTTAGTCCAAACATAACTAACATGGATAGTATGTTTGAAGGAGCGAAAGACTTTAATCAAGATCTATCAGGCTGAGATGTTTCAAAAGTTACATCATATAAAGATTTTGACAAAGATGCAACTGCTTGAACCTTACCAAAACCAAACTTTGTACATAATATTTAATCTACTTTTAATTTAATTAGAAATTAGACAATTTATAATATTCTATAGTGTCAGCACACGCTGACACTTTTTAATTCGTTTTTTATGTTTTTGTAACTCAAAGCTATTGGTTTTGAGTAAAGCAAAAAATGTATAATTAGATAATTCAATTGGACTTAAAAGTAAAAAACCAATAAGAGAACAACATTAAGACCATATTATAATTTAATCTTTGGTAATAAAATTTCTCATTTTTGTGCCTTTTTTGTGCATTTTTGTTTAAAAAAAGTAATATATCACTAAGGAATGACAATTTATCTCTCGAAAGGAATCCTTGAAATTATGAAAAAGCTATTAAGTATATTAGGAACTTTAGGACTTGTTTCAACAAGTGCAACAGCGATTGTTTCTTTTGCTAAATTACCAAGAACTAATATTCCTGCAGTTCTTACAATAATAACTAGAGAACAATTAACTAAATTAATTGCTAATGCTAACACATTGACAAATCAAGAACAAAGCAAACCAATTGCTTCATACAAACTATTGCATGAAGCAATTGGAGAAGCTAACGGGACTTTGGATATCTATATCAATGAAACAGAAAACTTTAATGTCTTAACTGAAGCTTATGAAAGATTAACAGCGGCAATGGATCTTTTTAAGCAAACTGATGATGAATTAGTCAACATAGAAATTTTAAAAAATCGAATTGCTAATGCAAATAGTCTGCTTGAACAAAATCCGAAAAAATTACCAACAGAAAAAACAAAATTAAAAAACCTAATTACAGAAATAGAAACTGTGGCATCTAAAACTTCATTAAGAAAAGATCAAGGGTTAATCAATGAAAATGTTTTTAAATTACAAACTGCAATGCTTGGTTTTTTGAATTCAACTAATGAATTTGCAGATTATACTCAATTAAAGAATGCACTCAATAAAGCGAGTCAAGCTTTGATTGATTATCCTAAAAAAGATCTTAGAGCAGCAACGGGGTTAAATCGTGCAATTGTTGAGGGGAAAAAAGTTGTTAATAAGCAATACACAACAGCCGATCAAGACCTTGTAGAACAAGCGACAATCAGATTAAACAAAGCAATTGAAGCATACATTAATGCAGGTAAACAAAAAGCGAATGTTGACACACTACAACAATTAGTCATTGATGCTCAAAAAATTTCACAAGATTTAAAACCAAAGTCATCATGAATAGGATTACAAACAAAAATTATGCATGCTCAAGGAATTGTTGATGCTGAACCAACATTTGACCAACAAAGCAAAATTGATCAAGAAGTTCAAGACTTACAACGAATCATGAAAGATTTTAATAACATATTAAATCAAGAAGCTGATTTAACATGATTAAAAGCAAATATTAAAATGGCTAGCAAGCTGACTCAAAAAAATAAACGTGATCAAGATTGGAAACTTTTAAAAGCTGCCATTGATCAGGCTGAAAAATATATCGAGAACAAATTAACAGTAGATAAACAAGATGAAGTTGATCAAAAGACTGAGGATTTATGACAAGCAACTTTAAAGTTTATCAGTACAGCAGACCGAATTAACCTAGCAAGTGTTATCTTTTACAAAACCTCGCTTGGTGTTTTGAAAGATAACAATATACCAACTATTAAAGAAAAGTTACAAGCTCAATTTCCTAAACTTAAAGAAGGACGAGATTATATAATGGGTCAAGTTGAACTATTTAATGGCACTGGGGAATTTAGTCTTAAACTAACAGGGGTTAATGATTATCTTGCAACAACAGTTGTGACTTTTGTTTTAGATATTGAAAACCTTAGATATGAACTTGATGATCTTGTGAATACAAAAAAAGATTTTTGAACAGCTCATCAATTGCAACTAGCAATTGAAAAGAAAAATTTTGATCAAAAGAATGCATTAAGAGTAATTGAAACTAAATATAGTGAAAACCCAAAAGTTAAACGTTTTAAAGTTCAAGCATATGACAAATATGATTTCAGCAAATATAAAGGTGAATTAACTCTCTATCAAGTTTTAGATCGAGAGAATCAAGATAAAACTATTTATCTTGATAAAAATGATGACATCAAAGCAATTAATGACAGTGCTCCTGAAGGGATTGAAGAATTTATCAATATTGGTTGAGATAAAAATGGTAATGCTTATCAGTTGCCTAAAACTGTTAAGCAAGTTCCTAATTATATTAGTCCAAAAATAGAAAGCACAAAAAACTTGTTTTTAGAAGCAAAAACATTTAATGGAGATATTTCAAAATGAAATACTTCAAATATCACAAACATGATGCAAATGTTTGGCGGAGCTGAAATCTTTAATGGAGACATTTCAAACTGAAACACTTCAAATGTCACAAACATGTATCAAATGTTTGGAGGTGCTTACCGTTTTAATAATAATATTTCAAACTGAAACACTTCAAATGTTACTAATATGGGAGGAATGTTTCTATACGCCTATCGATTTAGTCAAGATCTATCTAAATGAGACGTTCAAAAAGTCACAAATAAGTTCGAATTTGACGATGGCACCCCAGCAACATGAAAACAAGAACAAAAACCAAAATTTAACTAACAATAAAAAACCTAAAAATTAAAAAATTTTTTAGAAAGATAAAAGGCATTTTGTATGAAAAAGTTATTAAGTATATTAGTGGGTATATCCTTGGTTGTTCCAACCACTTTGCTTGTGGTTAGTTGCGGACATAAAATCATCAATTTAAAAAGTTTAAAGACAAATATCGGTGGGATAGATGGATTAGACAAAAAATATATTATTGGAGGCATTAAAAAGGCCAATCCAAACTATACATTTAACCAAGATGATCTAATTATTAATTTTGATTCATTTAAACATGAAACAGATACTATTTGTTCAATTGAGGTAGATGGGCAAAACATGTTTGCCAGTTCATTTACAGTTGAATTCACACTTAATTCAGCAGACTTAAATGCTTTAGAAGCAAAAATTGAAGAGGCTGCAAAGCTAGTTGAATCTAATACATATTCAACAATGATTAACTCAGCAAAATTCACGCTTTATCAAGAAATTGGATATGGAAAAGGAATTGTTAAAACTAAACCGTTGGCTCATAAACAAGATGAAATTGGAGATGCTATTGCGAAATTAGATGCAGCAATTTTTGATTTTACAAGGGCTGACAGAGAAGTGGTTGATGTCTTTATGTTGGGTGCAAATATCAATTCTTATGGAAAAGTTAAAACTGACCGAAAGGACCCAAAAGATCCTGCCATTGAAGCAATGAAACAAGCATTCGAAGAAGCTAAAAATATTTATCAAAAAGCAAAATCTTGAGATAACAGCAAAGAACATCGAAACGCGGTAGATAAAGCAGCAGAGCATTTATGATCAACAATCTTTGGTGTGATTATGTTACCAAACGTTGACAACCAAAGACCTAATGTGGAAAATGGAAACTTAACAAGAAGTAATTTAAATGATAGAATGTTGGGTGATGTATTAGAACAAAATCAAGATAGTCAGCAATTAGCTCCAAGAGCTAATGATATTGAATTAAATGCTAATAAATTAGATGCTGTTGACAACCCAAAACTAGATACATTTGAAAATTTAATTCAGCAAGCCAATAAGATTGAACAAAAAGATAAAGGTTTTGTTCAATATGCTGAATTGAAAAAAGCGATTGGGCTTGCCGAAGGAATTGATAGTGTTTATGAAAACGAAATAGAAAACGAAGGTGTTTTATCTAAAGCAATTGACGATTTACAAAAAGCAATTAATGACTTTAATGATCCAATTAAAAACCCAGATCTAAAAGCAGTTAAGGCTTCTAAAAAATTAAATGCTTTATTAGCTGAAGCTAATCAAGTTTCAAGTTCAAAACACTTTAAACCAGAACAAGTAACAAATAATTTAACTGATGCAATCATCAAAGCTAATGATGTTGGCATTGCTGATCTTGGAATTAGTCGAGAAAAAGAAGTTTATCAAGCAATCAACAAATTACAGTTGGCAATTCTTGAGTTCTATCAAGCAGATAATAAATTTGTTGATTACAGCCGATTAGATACAACACTTGCAACAGCCAAAGGTTTACTTTTTGGTGATAAAAATAACAAACTCCATGCAGTTGTTGATCATTTAGAACGAGAAATTAAAAAAGCAGAACATATCCGCGAGCAAAATTTATTAGCAGATCAAGAAGCGCAAGTCACACAAGTGACAAAAACATTAAGTGAAGCTTATGAAGCATTTATCAAGTCAGAAAGTAATAAAGTTGATATTAAAAAAGTGATTACAACGACTAATCTAGGACGTGTAAAAAATAATCAAGAAGAAACAATTAGAAGAATAGTTATTAAGGAAAACCCAGAAATTAAATTACAAGGATTAGATATTGAAATCATTAATGAAACTAGTGCAAAAATTAAAGGGAATTATGACTATGTTGGAGAAGTTATTGTGAATTACACTATTATCCCTTCAGTTGCCAAAGTTGAAACCCCAATAGTAAAAATTTTGAATACAAAAATGACAGATCTTTGAAAGCAATCTGATTTACAAAAAGCAATTAATCAAGCAAATTTAGATGTTGAAGGTGGAATTACTGTTGAAGAAGATAAGACTTTAAATGAATCATATATTCAGCGATGAAAAGTTACCGGGAATGGAAGTGATGATAACACCTTTAAGTACGCTTCAGAAATTGATCTCTATTTTATCAAAAATAGAGACACCAATTCTAATACTATTTATTTAGATGGAAATAATAAGATTCAAGTGACTTCAACTTGGGCTCCTGAAGGAACAAAAGAAATTATTAATATTGGTTGAAATGGCAATGGATGAAGAAATACTCTGCCTGATTCTGTTGAAAAGGTGCCTAACTATATCAGTCCAAAAATAATTAGTTTGTCTCAGGCTTTAGCTTATAAACCAAAGTTTAATAGTGATATATCTAATTGAGACACATCAAATGTAGTTAATATGGAAGCATTGTTTATGGGAGCTACATCATTCAATCAAGATATTTCAAAGTGAAATACTTCAAAAGTAACTACTGTGGAAGGAATGTTTTGATCAGCCAGAGCATTTAATCAAGATCTATCCAAATGAGATGTTTCGAATGTTACAAACACTAATCTATACGATAATATGGCTGATGTTTGAAACAAAGATTTTAGACCAAAATTTAATAAATAACATATGTAAAAAGGAAGGAACACTTCCTTTTTACACGGTTAATTAAGACCCTTCACAACCATCATGATTTTTGAAAAAACTTTATTAAATTTTATTGCTTGGATTTCATTTTTGAATCTTTAAATCCTAAATGATGCTTTTGAATCTTGCAGAATCAAGAAAAGTTTTTTCAAAAAAATAACTTAGAGTTTAAACCAAGTATAATTTATATAAAGAAAAGAGAAAAAATATGAAAAAACTTTTTTTAAAAGACTTAGTAGAAACATTTAATTTTAAAATTTTGGCAGGTGAAAGCAAAATTGCTAACACAGAAATTAAAGTTTATGGTTTAAATCGTGCCGGATTAGAATTGGCTGGTTTTTTTGGTCAACCAAATGATAATTCAAAACGTTTAGTTTTACTTTCAACCAAAGAATATAACTACATGATGCAATTTGATTTAGCAATCAAAAGACAAAAATATGAAACATTAATGAAGTCTGGAATTCCAGCGATTGTGCTAACCCAAAAATTTACTGATCCTGAATTAACTAATATTGCTAAAGAACTAAATTTTCCATTGTTAATTACTGATAGTGATATTTCGACTCTAAACCTAACTAAAAAGATTTTAGAAGAGTATGACCAATATATTGCGCTCCAAGAAGAAGTTCACGCCTCATTGGTCAACATTTTTGGTAAAGGAATTTTGATTACTGGTGCATCAGGGATTGGTAAATCTGAAGCCACAATTGATATCATTAAAAAAAATCATATGTTTGTTGGAGATGACCGTATTATTTTAACGAATAAAAATAATAAAATTTATGGAAAATCGCATCCGATTTTACAAAACTTGATTGAAGTGAGAGGAATTGGAATTATTGATGTTTCATGAACCAATGGTTATCAAGCAATTATGTATGAAACAGAAATCAATATGTTAATTGAGTTAATTCCGTTTGCCCAAGATGGATGTGATGAAACTGAACGTTTAGGCAATGAATATCAAACTGTAACAATTTTAGATAAGAAAATTCCATCACTTAAAATTCCTGTCAAAGCTGGAAGAAATATTGCCAACCTAATTGAAACTGCTGTTGCTGAATTAAAAATTAAGGAAACTGGTAAAGCTCGAGATATTGTCGAAGTGATGTCAGAACGCATGAAAAGAGAATAGATGGAGGTAGTATGCTGGGAACGAGCAAAACGTATTTAGAATGATTCCAACAAAATGGCGATCCAAGTGGTGAACGTGTTTTTTTTGGTGTCATTCCAGCATATCCTGTTTTTATGTTTATCGGTGTGGCTGTCACAATCATAATTGCAGCCATCCGCTTTAAACAAAAAGGAGTTCCCTTAAGAGAACTTGAACTCGCAATTTTTATCACGATCCCATTGGGTATTCTTGGGGCATCAATTTTTGGAAAAGCGTTTATCCCACATATGGTTTGGTATAAAGCATTTTTCTTTTGAGAACCGGGAATGTCATTGTTTGGATGTTTATTACTTGGAATGAGTTCGGGATTTGGTTGGTTTTATATCCGGTCAAAAAAAACCCAAATTTCGATGTGGGTTTATGCAGATTGCATCATCCCACATATTTTAATCGGTCAAGCAATTGGGCGCTGAGGGAACTTATTTAATCATGAAATTTTAGGTGACCCAATTGCTTACGAACAATTGAGTTGATTGCCAGAAGTGATCAAAAATAAATTGTTTTATTTCCCGAATTTAACTGACTTTAATTTGGTTGGTGATTGATGAAATAACATCGATAGTTTCTCAGGTTTAAGAGACTTTTTGAATAAACCAATTCAATATCACCAACCAATATTCTTGTATGAAAGCATTGCTAATTTAGGTCTATGACTTGTCATTGTTTTTGGGGTTGATAATCTGGGACGCATTTTTTCCAAACCAAAACCTTGAGATTTACAACCAAAAGCTTATCCTGGTTGATATAATTCCCAATGCAAAAGTTTGCAAGAAAAAGATTTGATTGATGTGCAAACTCAATTGCCAATTAGATATAAAAATATTAAAATTAAAACAGAATCAGGAGAAAGTTTAGAATTAAAACTCGGATTTTTCCAAGCTTGAAATAAAGCTTATTACTGATATGTTCCTGATTCTGTTCAAAGTAAAGACATTGAAGATCGAGAAACTGAATGAAGAAATTCAGTTGATCAAGGATTAAAAAAATTAAATAAAATTAAAGTTGATCATAAAATTAAAATCAAGAAAACAAATGAAAACTATAAAAATAAAATGCGATCACTTGATAAAAACAACCCAAAATATCAACAACTTTTAAATGAAAAGAAAACAAATATTGAATCTGAATTGAATAAATATTGAAACCAAAAACAAGAGATTAAAAATGTGATCGGAACTTGATCAAGAAAAATTAAAGGTAATCCTTTAAGTCGAGAATTAGCAACTCTGCACAACCCGAATAAATATTTCGTGATTTATTCGGGTGTCTTGACTGGGTGTTATGTGGTTGGATATTTACTCATCCGAATCATTTTAGAAACCCAAAGAAGACCAGAAGAATTATTTATTCAAAATAGTTTAGTTGTAGATTTTATTATTCTTTCATTAATTTTGGTTGGAGGAATTATAATTATCTTATTGGCCCAATTTGTGGCCCCGTATAGATATAGAGAGGTACATTGATTATATGAAAAATCTTACTAATGACATGATTGATGTTTTAATTGTTGGAGCAGGTCCAGCTGGTTTAACGGCGGCAGTTTATGCTGCACGTGGGGGAGCTAAGACAGTAATTCTCGAAAAAGAGTTCCCTGGTGGGAAAATGGTAAAAACAGATTTAATTGAAAATTATCCTGGTTTTGAATCAATTCAAGGTCCTGATCTATCAAATAAAATGTATGAACAAGCTGTGAAATTAAACACAGAATTTATTTTTAATGAAGCACAACATATTAAACCAATTGATAAAATTTTTGAAGTTCATTGTCTTGATGGAACCATTCTAAAATCACGAGCAGTGATTTTAGCCACCGGAACTAAAGAAAATGAATTAGGGATTCCTGGTGAAGAAAGATTGTACGGAAAAGGTGTTTCTTATTGTGCAGTTTGTGATGGTGCCTTCCATAAAGGCAAGCCTGTCGCTGTTGTTGGTGGAGGTTATTCTGCTGTCCAAGAAGGAACTTATCTTGCTAAATTTGTCGGAAAAATTTACGTGATTGTGCGTAAAAATTATTTTAGAGTTGATAATCAAACTTTGAAAGATTTCCAAAATCTTCCAAACGTCGAAATTTTATTAGAAACTGTGACAACCAAAATTAATGGAACAGAAAAAGTTGAATCAATCACAATTAAAGATGCAAATGGTGTTGAACGCGATTTAGAAGTGAGTGCAATTTTCCCTTATATTGGGGCTAATCCTTTAACAAAAACCATTGAAGGATTACAATTAACTAATCATGAAGGTTATGTTAATCAAACAGATGAAAAATTAGAAACATCAATTCCTGGTTTATTTGCAGCTGGAGATGTGAGGGCAAAAGAATTGCGTCAAATCGCCACAGCGGTTGGAGATGGATCAATTGCCGGACAAATGGCATTAGATTTCTTATATAATATAAGAAAAAAATAAGACAATAAAATAGAAACAAGGGGGTTTTGGCATGTGACAAGATTGAAGTGGCAGAGATTGAAGTATAGTAATGTCGAATGAAATTAAACCTGAATATGGTGGTTTTTTTCGGGTTTATGCTTTTACAATGACTTTAGGAATGGCCTTGGCCATTCTCTATTCTGTTTATAAATTTAAAAGAAAAGGTTTACCACTTTCAGCAATTCCAATTGCAACTATTTTTATCATTCCGATTTCGTTATTTGGGGCTAGTCTATTTGGAAAATTAAATGAATTCCAAACCGGAGTTCAAAATTTTCAAGAATTTTTAGCTCTCTTTGCATTTTGGCAAGGTGGATTATCCATTCATGGTGGAGTTTATGGTGGAGTGCTTGCTGGGATCATCATTTTCTATTTCATTGGTCGCAAAACCCATATCTCCTTACTCACTTATTTTGATGCAATCGTTCCCAATATTCTATTGGGACAAGTTGCAGGACGCTGAGGTAATTTCTTCAACCATGAACTAACAGGTCCAGCATGATTCAAAGTTGGAACATGTCCGATGTATTCTGCAGACACTATTGATTATAGTCAAATCCATATAAACTCTGAATATCAGAGTATGTATGATGGTCCTTTTTCATGACTTTTAAGAAATACATTAGGAGTTGAAAAAGGAACTGGGGATGTGTATCAAATGGTGCCAATCTTTTTGATTGAATCGGTATCGTTATTATTAGTTTGAGTTTTAATTACTTTTGTTGTTCCGAACATCGGAAAATGATTAGGGCCAAAACCATATAAAAAATATCCAAATAAATATCAATTTTCATGATCATTTACTTTCTTGCACTTCGTGGCCCCTTGAGTTAAATCAGAGACAAAAAAAACATACAACCAAGTTTGAGATGATGCATATTACAAAAATGTTGATGAAAAAGCTAAAGATGAATTCATTTTAAAAGCGCAAGCAATTCAAGCTTCAACAGATTCAAAATGAGTTAAAAGAAGAAAAACGGTCAAAGAATTAAACAGCGCAAATAACCCAGAGCGTTATTGAATTACTAAGGTTGGATTTGAAGGATTTGCTTTCTTCTTTGGTTGAAACCTAGTAAGATTCTTATTAGAAATGTCTCGATCAGAGGATGGACTATTTATTATGTATGACAAGCCATTGTCATTAACAGTGATTGGATTAAGTGCTTTAGTTGGATTAATCGGAATGATTATTACACAAATTGGAGTACCACAATTCTTTAGAAAAGATGGTTATATTTATGAAAAAGAATATTTCTCACTTCAAGATGCTACAAATGTGGAAGTAAAAAAAGAACCAAAAACGCATGTTGTCAATGAATCTAAACAAGAAAAAAACAAAGCTAAACAAGCAAAAGCACAAGCTAAACTTGAAAAATTAGAAAAGAAAAAATAAAGAAAAAAGGTGAGAAATAATGTCGTTTGCTTTAAAAGTAAAAGAAGAGATTGTTTCTCACTCTTTTACGCACATTCAAAAACAAACCTTCTTGTGTGGATTTATTAAATCTAATGGTGAATTTATTTACACGAGCACAGGAATTAAATTAAGGTTAAGTACAATTTCAAATCGCATTGCACGTTCACTGCTTTCGATGTGTAAAGAATTTTTCAAAGGTGAAATTCAAATTGCAATTATTCAATCGCAATCATTGAAAAAGCAAAAAACTTTTCACCTAACTTTAATCGGAGAAACTGAAGCGTTTCTCCGAGATTTGGAAATCTATGATTTCAACAATCATAAAAACATTGCAGTGAATGAAACTGTTTTAAAAACTGATGATTTATTGAGAGCTTATATTGCCGGGATGTTTGTTGCACTTGGCTCTGTCAATTCCCCAGAAACAATTAATTATCACTTAGAGGTGCAGTTTAAAGATCTGGAAAGTGCAGAATATTTTTCTCAAATTTTAAATAAAAAATATGATTTTGATTTTAAAATTTTAGTACGTAGTGAAAATAAAATCATTTGTTATATTAAAAAATCTGCTTTGGTGTCTGATTTTATCAAACTAGTTGATGCCCCAATTTCGGTCATGGAATTTGAGAATGAAAGAATTTCTCGAGATCTTGTGAACAATATAAATCGCATTCAAAATATTGATATTTATAATCAAAGAAAAACCACATCAACTGCTGAAAAACAAACTAAACAAATTCATTGATTGAAAGAACAAAAAATGTTTAACGCATTATCAGATCGGATTAAAATATTGGCTAATTTAAGATTAGCCAATCCTGAAATGTCATATTTGGAATTAGCCCAAGCGATGAATAAAAAAGGTCATAAAATCACTAAATCTGGGATCAGTAATATCTTCCGAACAATAGACAAAATCGCTGGAGTCGACCATGAAAAATAATCAACAATATGTTTTAGAAAATTTAGCGTATAATCTCAAAACAGAACGAGAAAAGCAAAAAATCAGCCAAGAGGAATTATCATTTAGATCTGATTTGCATAAAAATTACATTTCAGATATTGAATTAGCTAAACGCAATCCATCAATCAAATCCTTATTAAAACTTGCCAACGGCTTGGAGATCGATTGGTTGGATTTATTAAAAGAAACATAAAAAAATGATGCCGATGAACTTAATCATCTGCATCATTTTTTTATAGCATCAAATCTTTGCTTTTAAAGTTAAAACAAGAGAGATAAGTGAAACCAAACATTAAGGCGATATTGATGGCCATTGAACCAAAAACTCATCCTTGATTTGTAAAACCTGTGTCTTTATCGTTAGAAGACATCACGGATGGAAGTAGTGATCTCAAATTTATATAATCTAAGTATTCTCCTCAAGTATAACCATAACTCATTAAAACATTTGTTAAAATGGTTAAGAGAAACATATACCCCAAGATTGCAGATTGAACGAATCCAGTTAATCGGCCCATTGATGAAAAATACAAACCAATGACTGTGAAAAGGGTTGAAATCATTAATAAAAATAAGACCATCGTTGCTAATTGTTCAACAAGATAACCAAAATATGTACCAGCATCACTAGCAATTCCACCATAAATTAAAATCGGAACTAATGCTGGGGCCATTATCAGTAAGTTAGCTAATCAAATAAAAACTATTTTAGAAACTATAATTTTATTTCTTGATAAGGGAGAAGCCATTCACAAAGTTATTTGTCCTCTTCGTATTTCTTGACCAATGGTGAAATTAACCAAAACCATACTCACCAATGACATAAAAATAAGCCCAGATGTAGTTACTTGGTTGACTAAATTAGCAAGGCTAAGATAGTAGTTTTTTCCGGTCATAAGAATGGTGATTACATGGTCGTGATTCAAAAACTCAAGTCTTAAAATAATCATGCCTGAAGAAATCGCAAATCAAATAACCACATATATAAGAATTATTTTTCAATTACTTTTGAATTGATAATTAATCAAATTTTTATTTGGGAGAAATGTATTGAGTTTTTGCATTATAAAACACTTTCTGTTGCAAAGATGGTTTTAAATTTTTCATGTAATTTGTCAACATCTTTATCAATTACTTCGTATTCTTCGATTAGTTCTCCCGCCTTGATGAAACCGATATAATCTGACAATTTGATCACTTCTTCAAAAATATGTGAACAAATAATAATTGTTGTATGGTTTTCTTTTCTTAATTTATTGATCAATTCATTGAAACGATCTTGCATCACGGGATCAAGTCCAGATGTTGGTTCATCTAAAACCAAAAATCTTGGTTTGTTCATCACAGCTGCAATAATCGCAATTTTTTGCTTCATTCCTTTTGACATTTTTTTGATTTTTCTTGAAGCATCAAGCTCAAAATGTTTTAATAAGGTTTCAACAAATGATCACTCAGTTTCCTTCTTTAATTTAGAGACCAATTTCAAATAATCTAAACCAGTTAAATTATCATATAAGCTAATTTCACCAGCAATATATCCAGTAAATTGCATAATCTCTTCACGTTTTTTTCAAGGCTCTATGCCACTAATGTGGATATCACCACTTGTTGGTTTAATAAACCCTAAAAGTTGTCTAATTAACGTTGTTTTACCAGCACCATTTGGCCCAACAATGCCATATGTTTTTCCTTCTTGGATTGATAAATTAATACAAAAATTTCCAATATGTGGTCCGTAATCTTTTGTTAAATTTGTTATTTTAATCACAAAAAAACCCTCCTTTTATCACCATAAAATTATTTTAACATTTAGGTTTTACTATTTCTTTGTTTTGTTAAACATTAGAAAAAAATGCAGTGGTTATATTTTCGAAGTTACTGAAAAGAGATAGATTTTTTGCAATATCCGAAGTATACTAAAAATGATCAAATTTCATTTGATGATAAAAGCTGGGAGCAAGTACTCTGCTAAAAGAAGAGCGAAAGCTCTTTTTTTGGTTATAAAATTATTGGTGTGTTATATTAAAATTTTTTTTCAAGAATCACACCTGTTTAAGTATTTAAAAAATAATGCAAAGGTATGGATTTTTTAAAATATTAAGTGCAAACTAAAATTAATCAAAGCTATCTTTGGTGCTCAAGTATGTAGGCAAGTGCCTCTCTAAAAATAGAACTTTGGCTCTTTTTTTAGTTGTAAAATTACTTTAGATGTTAGCAAAGAACTGGTGAAAATAGTATGAATGTGAAAGTCGGAGAAATATATAAAGGATGATCAGAAGCACCTGGAGATTATCATAAAGAAACTGGTGAATATAAATTTGGTAGGCTCTTGATTATTGAACAGACATACCCAAAAGAAAAATGGTTTTAATTTTAATAAAACAAGGATAAGATAAATAGTCAAAATTAAAACCATTTTTTCAAGGTTTTGTTTTACAACATCAAATCTTTTCTTTTGAAAATTCAACAAGCTAAATATGAGAAAACACTAGTTAAGGCAATGTTGATTGCGAGCGCACCCAAAACCCATCCTAAATTTGTTTCCATCAAATTGATCACACCTTTGGTTCCAGAAACAAGCACCACAACAAGCAGTGAACGAATGTCAAAATATTGGAGATATTGAGTTCAATCTGGACCTCAAAGTTCCAAGACTTCAAAAAGAAACATATAACCAATGATACTAAATTGGATAATTAATACTAAACGTGAACTATGTGAAAAAAGTGAAGCAATTAAGGCAAAAATAGCTGTAAACATTAAGCTAAAAACAAACATTCCCACTAATTCTAAAACCATATGACCAAAATATTGATTAGCATCAACTGCAATCCCTGAATAAACAAAAATTGGGACTAATGAAGGGGCAAGAATAAGCAAATTGACTAATCAAACAAACATGATTTTCGAATACATAATCCTATTTCTTGAAAGTGATGAAGTCATTCACAAAGTTATTTGTCCGCGACTAATTTCTTGCGTGATTGTGTTTTCAATCATTGAACTACTTACAACGGCTGCAATAAAAATCGGGCTTGATTGAATGATGCGTTTTAAAGCTAGAGAAATACTATTATGAGAATTTGGGACATCATCAATCACAATCGAAATCAGATTTGAAGCATTATTGATGTGGACTGTGTAAATCAATATTCCAACAACAGCAATTAATCAAGAAGCCGTCATTCCAGCAATTCATTTTCAATTACTTTTAAAATGGGCAATGATAATGTATTTATTTGGCAGTGGATTTGTAAATTTCATTATTGATAGCCCTTTCTTTAGATTAAATATATGATACCATTTTCTCTAATTTTTAAAATTTTTTGATAACCAAAATTACTTTAACAAAAATATGTGTCACATCTCATAAAAAGCATTAAATTTTATAAATTAAGCTTTTTTTAACAACATATATCCGATGTCTTTTAATGGTTTTTGAATAAATTATCGTAGTGTGTAGTATTATTAATAAGAATAAGAAAAGGAAATATTTATGAGCTTTTTAAATCTACTTGCTGAATCTAGTAAAACTGGTAAGGGTATGGAAAATACCATTGTTTTTGTGTTTGAAATTTTGATGATGATCATTGCCTTGACAATGATCATCATTGGGATGTTGCAAAACAAAAAATCACAAACTGGATTAAGTGCACTTAATGGTGGTAATGAAGAATTATTTTCAAACACAAAAGAACGTGGTTTTGAAAGAACAATGTCACTTTGAATGATGTCATTAGGAATATCTTTTTTTGTAATAACAATTATTATTTCCATATTAACAAACACTGTTTTAAAATAGTGTTTTATTTTTCTGATTAGAACAAAGGGGCATATTAAATATGAAAGAAACAATTATCCAAACTTTAAAATCAAATGATTTTAAAATCTCAATTGAAGATTTAGCACAGAAATTAAAGGTCAAAGATTTATTCGAATTAAATCAAGATTTAGATAGTTTGATCCATGATTTTAAAATTATCAAAACACAAAACCAAAACATTTATTTGTTAGAAAATTCTAAATATAAAGCTGGAACTTTAAAGATGAATCCTAAAGGTTTTGGTTTTGTAAATGATCTTACTCAACTTGATGCTGATGATTTTTTTGTGCCTCCAACAATGACCAATGGGGCAATCGGAAGTGATGTGATTGTTTACCAAGTTTCAAAAGGTAGAGATGACAAAATTTTTGCTGAAATTATTGAAATCGCTGAACGCACAAAAGAAATGGTGATTGGTGAGATCGTAAAATCGAGAGATGGTCAATTTTTAGACTTCATTCCAACAGATTTATCACTTTCCAATTTTAGAGTTGTGATGGTGAATAAAAGAGATTTCGAACTAAAACCAAACATGTTATTTAAAGCTAAAATTTTAGAAGCAAAAGATCGCAAACTTTTTGTTAGATTGAAAAAAATGATCGGTGATTCAACAAAAGCAGCTGACAGAATTTTATCAATTGCTGAAGAATTTAATATTAAAACTGAATTTGGATATAAAACAATCAAAAATGCTGAAGAAGTAAATATTCCAGTGATCAAAGAACAAGATGAAATTAAAAGACGTGAAAAAACATCATTGATTGATACAATGCTTGTCACAATTGATGGATCAGATTCCAAAGATTTAGATGACTCAATTTATGTTGAAAAAGTCAAAGACGGATACAAATTAATTGTTGCGATTGCCGATGTTTCACATTATGTAAAACCAAGATCACCACTAGACAATGAAGCTTTGTTAAGAGGAAATTCAACATACTTAGCAAATAAAGTGTTACCAATGTTACCAAAAATTTTAAGTGATGATTTGTGTTCTTTGAACCCAAACACTGAAAAGTTTGCGCTAGCTTGTGAAATGATGTTTGATCAAAATGGAAATCTAATTTCTAAAAAAGTTTATGAAACTATCATGATTTCAAAAGCAAGATTAACATATAGTGAAGTGAATGAATATTTTGCAAATAAACATTGAACCAAACAACCAGAAGTTGCTCAAATGCTTGATGTGGCCAAAGAATTATATTTAGCAATTGCCAAAATAAAAGCAGCAAACGGAATGATTAATTTAGATGTTCGTGAAGCGAAAGTTGTCATGGACAAAGATTCAAATGTGCTTGAAATTAAAGCTCGTGAAACTGGTGAATCAGAAAAATTAATCGAAAACTTTATGGTTAGTGCAAACGAAGCAGTTGCTGAACTGATTTTTGAAAAGGAATTACCATTTATTTATCGTAACCACCAAAAACCAGAAGAAAGTTCTTTGGTTGAATGGTATGCAACAATCAAATCTTTTGGAATCGACCCTAAATTAACTAATTTAGAAATGATTGATCCAAAAAATTTAAACAAAACTTTAATGCAAATTGATAATCAAATTAGTGATCCAATTTCAAATGAGTTATTACACCTATCACTTCTAAGACATATGGAAAAAGCTAAATATGGTTTAGAAAATGTCGGTCATTTTGGTCTTGCTTCAAAATGTTATACCCACTTTACATCACCAATTCGTCGTTATTCAGATTTGATGGTTCATCGATATTTGAAACAATATATTATTCAAAATGAAAAACGAGATTTTATTTTACAATCTAATCAAGAATTCATTAATAAAGCTTGTCCAATTATCAATGAAACAGAAATCACATCTGTTGATTGTGAACGCGAAGTTGTGAAAGTTTGTATGGTCGAATACTTATCTGATAAAGTTGGACGTGTTTTTGATGGGACAATTTCGATTGCTTTAAAATTTGGATTTTTTGTTCAATTAGAAAATATGGTTGAAGGGCTTGTCCATATTTCAACATTGGGAGATGGTTTAGTTTATGATGAAAAACTTCAAACTCTAACCAAACCTGACAACACTTTTTATCGTATGGGACAAAAAGTGAAAATTAAATTAGTTGGTGCTGATATTAAAAAGAGAACAATAGATTTTGAACTAGTAAAATAATAAAGGAGAATTTTTATGAGTGAAAAAATTATTGCACAAAATAGAAAAGCTTATTTTCATTATGAAATTTTAGAAAAAATTGAAGCAGGTCTAGTCTTAAGTGGACCTGAAATCAAATCAATTCGAAATCACGATGTCACACTTGAAGGGAGTTTTATTTTAATTCGTAAAGGTGAATGTTTTATTTTAAACATGCATATTAAAAAATATGAATATGCTAATTATGTTGCTGGAATTGAAGAAACCAGAACACGTAAATTATTACTGCATCAAAAACAAATCAAAAAACTTGGTGAAGAAATTCAATTAAAACGTTTAGTCATTGTGCCATTGAAATTATATTTTCAAGAAGGTTTAGTCAAGCTTGAAATTGGATTAGGACGACCAAAAAAACTTTATGACAAACGACAAACAATTAAACAACGTGATTTAGATCGTAAAGCTAAATCTAATAAATATTAATAATGAACAAAATCTGGTTTTCTCACATTTAATGTAAGAAAACCAGATTTTATATTTTCCATTAGATATGGGTTATATGACATAATCGAAGCAAAATTTTAGTATGATATAAGTGAATAAAGGAGAGTTAATTATGGAATGATGAGTATGGCTGATTGTTGGGGTGCTTTTCTTTGCAGCAATGATATCAGCTGGTTGATATGGGTTTTCAGTTTGAGAATTGAAAATCGAATTATTTATGAAAAATAAAGAACACAAATGATATGCAAAACTAAAAAGCAAAGACGCAATTAAATTAGATAAAATTGATGACTTAAATAGTGATGATCAAAAAATGATCATCCTAATGGTTGTTGGTAAAAAGTGACACTTTAAAGATGAATTTTTACCATTACAATTAATCTCAACACCTAATCTGAAAAAGGAGTTATTACATATTAAAAATGGTTTAAATGATAATAAAAAACTTTTAGATTACTTACAATTTACCAATCAATCAATTGATGATATTAAGTTTTATATCCTAGAAATTATTGACAACGATCAAGAATCAAATAATCACTTACATAATTGAAAGAAAACTACCAAAATCACTGAAAAACCTTTTGTTTAAACCACAAAAGGTTTTTTGTATCAGATTATTTCCTATTTTGGTTTATAAGTGGTTTAATAAATAAGGGAGAATTTATTGTGCTATTTACATCACTGCTTTTCACAGCCTTAGAAAATAATAAAATAATCGGGATTTCATTAATAGTTATTGGTTTACTAATGACTCTTTTGTTTGTCGGATTATATTTTTTAATTAAGAAAAGAAGTGAAAGATTTAACAGTTTCAGACAACATAATCGTGAATCAAAAAACGTATGGGATTTTACTAAAAAGAACTTTCCATTAGTTTTAATCGTTTTCGGGATTATGCTATTTGTAGCCGGTCTTACAATGGCGATTAAATAAATTCTTTTTGAAAAAACACAATTACATAAAAGGAGGTCTTAATGGAAAAAGCCATTAAATCAAAAGACATCACAGCCTTTACCGAAACCACTAAAAAGAAAAAAAGTGGGCCCGGAATTATGGCTATCATGTCAACATTGAGTAGAGCCTTTTTGTTACCAATCGCGTTATTACCAATCGCGGGTGTATTCTTGGGAATTGGAGCATTAATTGCTTCAAAAACCACTGAATTATCTACAGGGTGATACATTGGTTCAACAATTAAAGCAATGGGAGATGTTGCATTTGGAAACTTACCAATTCTATTTGCAATGTCAGTTGCTTTAGCTTACTCAAAAGAATCAGGAATTGCTGCTTTAACAGCAGTTGTTGGATTCTTAGTTATGAACGCAATGCAAGGTGCATTGCTACAACATCATGATGCAGTAGACGGAAATTCAGCTTACTATACTCTATTATTTTATAATGGATCATCAGAAGTATTAAAAGTTCCGGACAAACTAATTGCTTCTAATTTAGGAGTAACATCACTAAATACAGGAGTCTTTGCCGGAATCTTTGTCGGTGCTATGTCAGCATATGCCTATAATAAATTTAGAACAAAAAAACTACCAGCAGGGATTGATTTTTTTGGGGGGACAAGACTTGTACCAATCGTTACATTCTTCATGGTTATCCCTCTATCATTCATTTTCATGATCGTATGACCAATCATTGGTATTGGTTTATCATATTTTGGAAACTGAACAGGAACACTTCCAACAGGAGTTGATTCATTAGTGTTTGAAATCGTAGAACGTTCATTAGTACCTTTTGGTCTACACCACGTATTCTACGCACCACTATGATGAACTCAAGCTGGGGGATCGATTTCAGAAGCATTACAAAATGCTGGAAGACAATGAGATATTAATCGTGACTTGATTCTTAATTCATCATGATTACCAACATTCTTAAGTGGATCAGAAATGAATTTTGATCAATGAATCCAACAATATTTACTTTTACCTAAACATGCCAATGTTGAAGGTATGACTCCAATTCAAGCTATGCAAGCAATTCTTGATTTCTGAAAAACTCAAGGTCTTGCAGGAATTAAATTGTTTGATGCTAACGGGGATCAATACATGATGCAAGCTGTTATTGGTGGTAGCTCAATGATGAACTTTACATTATTGGAAAACTTAGGATTAAACCTTGGACGTTTCCAATCAGGTAAGTTTGGATTTATGCTATTAGGATTACCAATGGCTGGATTAGCAATGTGATTAACAGTGCCAAAAGAAAACCGTAAATCAGTTATGGGGATTTATTTCTCAGCTGCGTTTACTTGTTTCTTAACAGGAATTACAGAACCACTAGAATATTCATTCTTATTCTTAGCGCCATGATTATTCTATGGAGTGCATATGCCATTGGCAGCCACTTCATTCTTCTTAGCAGGAGCATTGCAAACTCACGTTTCAATGACTGTTTCTGGTGGAATCATCGATTACATCGTATTTGGAATTATTCCATTTGCATCAGGATTGATGAAATGACAATCAGCATTTGGAATTCTGGTTGTTGCCGCTGCCATGGCCCCACTTTACTTCTTCGCTTTCTACTTCTCAGTAAAAGCAGGAAAAGTTGAAGTGCCAGGTCGTGAAGGAGCAAAACTATTTACTAAAGCAGATTTTCAAGCTAAAAAAGCTGAACCAAAAGTTGAAAAAACAGTTGATGAAAAACCTGAAGTAAAAGTTGAAGTGAAAGCTACAGTTGCAACTCCAGTTCAAAAAGAAACTATCAAAGTTGAACAACCAAAAACTGAAGTTAAAGTTGAACAACCAAAAACTGAAGTTGCAAAAAAAGTTGAACAACCAAAAGTTGAAAAGAAAACTGAACCAAAAGTTGCAAAACCAAAACAACCAAAAACTGAAGTAAAAGATTTAACAAATGATTTAGTTAAAAAATATGATGCTAAATTATCAACTAAAAAAATCGTTGATGAAGAAGCACATGCTAAATTAGATATTAAATCACGTGCTAAAGTTGATGGATCAGCTGAAATCACAGAAGCAAGAAGCGAATTACAAAAACACGCTTCATCACTTCGTGCCGAAGCAAAAAAACAAGGGATTAAATTAAAAGATGCAAATCTACGTAATATGACTAAAAAAGAACTTATTGTGTACATGAAAAATACAGCATTAAAAATTAATTCTTAATAATAATTAACCACCTATAAACTGGGAAAAAATAATTCTACACAACCATGAAAGGAAGTGTGGAATTTTTTATGTCCAAACAATTAACAACAAGTGAGTGAGTAGAAATTGTAGAAATTTACAATAAAAAAGGGATTGATCTAGCGGTTACTGAATATTTAAAAACAAGAGATAAAAATTTACATTTAAAAGACGCGAGAAAAAGAATTAGAAAAAAAGCCAAATTATTAGATAATTTAGGTATGCAAGAATACAAAAAGAAAAAAATTAATGGGAGACCTTTAAAAAGAGATGACTCGGATATTCCGGGTATTATAGATAAATTGAATGAGGAACAAAAAAGAGAAATCATTGAACACTGAATAAAAGATCAACGAGATAAAGAAAAGAAAGAAAAGTTGAGCGATTTTTCTACTTTAACAAATTCTTTAAAAGCTGAGGTTTTATCACTCCATAGAACAACAATGTATAAGAAACATATTACAAAAACATATAAATACGATTACTTAAAAGCTGAGGTTGTAAAAATCTTTAATGAAAGCAAAAAAATATATGGGAGTAGAAAAATTGCGATAATCCTTGGTGAAAATGGGATTTCCATTAGTGATAGAACGCTAAGAAATTACATGATTAGATGGGGAATAGCCACTTTAACTAGACAAAAGAAAAGAAAATCTGAGCAAAAAAACACTAAAGTGAAATATGTTGATCAAGTAAATAGAAATTATAATCCAGAAAAAGATAACATTGTCGCAACCGATGTTTCTTATATTCCTGCCAATACACAGCAAAATTTTGTATATTTATCAGTCGTGATCAGTCACAAAACTAAACTAATAGAATCATGAAAATTATCTTATTTAAATGACACAAAACTTGTATTAGATACAATTGATGAACTAAAAAGAACAAACTTTATTTTTCACTCTGATCATGGAATCCAATATTCCTCATACCAAGTTATTGAAAAATTAAGAAACATGAGTGGAATAACATCTATGAGTCGAATTGGTAATTCTTTAGATAATAGAGAGGCTGAATATTTCTTTAGTTGCCTAAAAGGAGAATACCTTAATCATATAAAAACCAAAACAATGGGTTTAGAAGAAATCCATAAGCATATTGCAGAATATATAGAATGATATAATTCTAAAAGAATACAAAAAAGATTGAATTGAAAAACGCCAGCTTATGCCAGCGCTCTAAATTCATAATGTGTAGAATTATTTTTTCCCAGTTTACTATGGTGGTTTTTTTATTTTTGGATTATAATAATGGTACGGGGATGTCCTGGTTTCGACAGGATAACTTTGTTTTAAGATAGCAGTGGTTTGGTAGACCATAATACTTTAGGCGAAATAAACGCAGAATCAAAAAAATCAGAATTTGAAATGCCAGAATTCATGCCAAATTATATGGCATCTGGAGCACCAGCTTACGCTTTTGCTTAATTAATTTAATTAATAGCATTCAATCACTAGTTATATTTTAAGCTTTATAACTTAGTCGAATTACCCAAGTTTAATAGAGAGCAACATCGTGGTTAGTTGTTCTTGAAATTCGAATCACGAATGATTTTTAACTTTTGGTAAGTTTTAGTTAGACTTCATAAATTATAAAATTTACTAAACTGTAGAAATCTTTTAGCAAACTATTTTGGACGCGAGTTCGATTCTCGCCATCTCCACCATTATTCGAAACAACCTCACCATTTAATGGTGAGTTTTTTGTTTTCACTTTAAATTTAGTTTTTTGTTAATATATAATATATTAAACAATATAAAGGAAGTACATGTTAGAAATATCGGATCTGAAAGAGCAGTTAATTCAAGCTGCGATAAATAATGATTTAAATGAAGTAAGAAATATCGCCAAAAAATCACAACAAGTTGATTTTGCAGAAGTTTTGGGAGAATTAAACGAAAGACTAATTTTGCGAATCTTCAGAATGTTAAACAAGGAAGATGAAACTGATATTTTTTCTTATCTGAAACCCGAAATTCAAGAATTTATTATCAGATCTTTTTCTTCAAAAGAAGTCGAAGAAATTGTTAAAGATTTATACAGTGATGATTTAGTTGATTTAATCGATGAACTACCAGCCACAATTGTAAAAAAAGTTTTAAGAGCAGCATCTCCTAAAATCCGTGCAGAAATTAATAACATTCTTAAGTATGAAGAAGACACTGCTGGTGGAATTATGACTGTGAATTTCATTGAAATCAAAGAGAAAGATTCAATTGAAAAAACAATCAAATATGTCCGAGAAATTCATGAAGAATTTGAAACAATTGATACGTTATTTGTGTTAGATGATTATGGTCATTTAAAAGGTTTTGTGGAATTAAAAGATTTGATTTTTAATTCCCCAAAAACCAAAATCAAAGAGATTATGGAAACTAGACTTTTATATGTCAATTCAACAGCCGATCAAGAAGAAGTGGCCAATATGTTCAAACGTTATGATGTCACAAGTATTCCTGTGGTTGATGATTCAAATAAAATGATCGGAATTATCACAGTTGATGATATTGTGGATGTGATTGAAAAAGAAACATCTGAAGACATGAATAAAATGGCTGGAATTAAACATGATGATCAAAACTATTTTGATTTAAGCATTTTTAAAATGTTTAAATCAAGAACACTTTGATTAGTTCTTTTATTAGTTTTAGGAACCATTACCCAAATTCTAACAATGGTTTTTTATAATTTATATCTTGGTGATGTTACTAGTTTACCAGTCACTTCTAAAGCATATATTGGAATTGTTTTATTGGCTCCAATGGCGATTGTGATTGCTGGGGTGATTGGTCTTTACGGAAGCCAATCTGCAACAATTATGATGCGGGCATTAACACTTCGTGAAGTGAAGAAAAAAACCATTAAAACTTTTCTAATGAAAGAATTTATCACAACCATGCTTGTGGCACTAATTTTAATAGTGGTAAATATTGTCCGACTTCTAATTGTTTATGTTGTTCAAGTTGGAGAAATAAACACAATCGTTTGAGAACTAATTGGGGTTTCTTCAATCACGATTTTGATTTCAATTCTGGTGGCTGGAATCATTGCCACATTAGCACCAATTATTGCCAAAGCTTTGAAAATAGACCCAGCAAATGCAACAGGTCCATTTATCACTTTGGTGATTGACATCATTACAATTTCTGTCTTTTTTGGAATTGGATTAGCATTTTTTTAAGAGGTTGATATGAGATTAAGAAATAAGAAATGAACTCATGATTTTTTAGAAAATCATGCTGAATTTTTGATTGATTGAACAGAAGATAAAAAAATCAATTCGATAAATTTTTTCCAAAATTCACAACCAATTTCACTTGAAATTGGTTCTGGTAAAGGGCAATTTCTGATTGAAAATGCTTTGCAAAATCCAGGCATTAATTTTATTGCAATGGAAAAAGAAAAGACTGTTGTTGGGGTTGCATTAAAAAAAGCGATTCAAACATTAGGCAAAGAAAAGATGACTAATTTAAAATTTTTAAATAAGTTTGCCGAGAATTTATTAATGATGTTTGAACCAAATAGTGTGGATCAAATTTATTTAAACTTTTCAGATCCTTGACCAAAAACAAGGGATGCTAAAAAACGATTAACTCATGTGAATTTTTTAGAAATCTATTCCCAAATTTTAAAACCCAATGGGATTTTACAACTAAAAACTGATAATGATGGATTGTTCGAATTTAGCTTAGAACAATTAAAAGAAACCAAAAATTGAAAATTACTGGTTGAAACAAAAGATTTATATGATGATCAAAAACTTTTAATCGGCAATATTCCAACCGAATATGAAACCAAATTTAATCAATTAAATAAGAATATTAATATGTACCGCATTCAGAATGTAAAAAAATAAGCTCGTGCTTATTTTTTTAATGCATTATTGTACATATAAGTTTTAAAACCAAATGATAAATATGTGATCAAAGCATTTCAAAAGAAACACACAACAATCACTCATCAATATGTTGATAACAAACTGCTAAATTTTTCACCAACCAAACCCATCGTTACGATTTGAAGAGTTGTAATAATTAGTAAAACAGTAATGATTGTGATGTGTGAAATTTTACTCATTTCAAATTTTTCTTGCATGATTTGTTGATTATTTTGATCTTTATAACTTACTTGGTGATAAAGAAATGAAGTGATAATTTGGCTTCAACCAATCAATAAAATGGTGATTAAAATCAAAATACAATTAATCAACAAATTTAAAGAAATGACGATTTGTTGATTTTTATGAATGGTTGGGAGTGAAACGATGATCACCAAAGCAATAATTAACACAAAAAAAGTCACTGCTCCCATTCACAAAGCAACTTTATTGTTTATTTTTTTAATCATTTTAAAATCGATAGTAGTATTCATAATATCTATTATCTCAAAATAAGTTAAGATATTAATACTTAGGAGGTTTTTATTATGAAAATATTAGCAATTGAATCAAGTTGTGATGAGTTTTCAATTGGGGTGATTGAAAATGATAAAATTCTTTGCAACGTTGTTTCTTCACAAATTGAAAACCACAAACAGTTTGGTGGCGTGGTTCCAGAATTGGCGGCCCGATTACATTTAGAAAATCTCAATTGAGTTTTAAATGAGGTTCAAGAAAAAATTAAACTTGATTGAAACACAATTGATCAAGTCGCGTACACTGCCAATCCTGGATTATTAGGATCATTAATTATCGGAAAAATGGTTGCTGAAACAATTGGAACATATTTAGATGTTCCAATTGTTCCGCTTGATCATATTGAAGGACATATTTTCGCATCATCAATTGACAATGATTTTGTTTACCCTGTCCTTGCTTTGATTGTAAGTGGGGGTCATACCCAAATTGAATTAGTGAAATCACCCAACAATTTTGAGATTATTGGTTCAACAATTGATGATGCAATTGGTGAAAGTTATGACAAGGTGGCACGTGTTCTGGGGTTTGATTATCCTGGTGGACCACAAGTCGATAAACTTGCTCAATTAGGAACTCCAACTTACCAATTACCTTTGAGTAAAAATGATCAAAGTTATGATTTTTCATACTCAGGCTTAAAAACAGCAGCGATTAATTTGATTCATAATCTCAATCAAAAACAAGAACCGATTAAAATCAATGATTTTTGTGCTTCTTTTCAAGAAGCAGCAACAAAAGTGATTGCGATGAAATTAGAAAGAGCAATTCAAGAATATAAACCACAAACTTTAACAGTTGGTGGTGGGGTGTCGGCAAATAGTCGAATTAGAACCACAATCATGGAATTGGGAAAAAAATATCAAATTCATAAAACAATCATTCCTAAATTTGAGTATTGCACTGACAATGGTGCCATGATGGCCCAACTTGCATATGCTAAATTCACCGAAAAATAGTTTATGGAAAAAATAAATAGAAAACAGCAAAAAAATTGGTAAATTTTCCATTTTCATATAAAATAAATTTATGATTAGAAAGAAAACGGTATAAAAAATGAGATCATTTCTTGGAAAATTAGCCACAATTGATAAAAATAAATTAACAACTCGTGAGACAAAAATCGTTGATTATATTAAGAAAAATTTACAAATGATTGTTGCAACAAATATGAAAATTGTAACCTTATCACAAGAGGTAGAAACAGGTTATTCAGCAATCTACGGATTGCTGAAAAAATTGAATATTCAAGGATATCGTGATTTTTCTATTTCATTGGCAAATGATGCAGAAGCGATTGAAATCGATATCTCTAAAAATGATGAACATGTAACAAATGGATACATTAGTATGATTCAACATAACTATTCATTGCTTGAAAAAAAGGTCATGTTTGAAACATTGAAATTAATCAAAAATACATCTCGATTGTATATAGTTTATTGAGAAAGTGTTTTAAGAGGGGCAACAACAGAGCTTGCTAATTTCTTTTATTCTCAAAAATTACCAGTCATTTTATTGGACTCGGATTGAGACACAATTAACCAAAGAGTTTTAGATGCTGATAAAGGTGATTTATTTATTTTTTACACAAAATATGGGACATCATTGCATTTGGAAAAAGTGATCACCAGAATCAAAGATAAAAATGCAAAAGTTGTTTTCGTTTCGGGAAGAATCCCTTCACCTCAAATTCAAAAAAACTCTGATTCGGTTCATACATTAGTTATTGATAATGTTGATGAAAATAAAGAAGTCGTACTTTCTAAGTCAGTTCCATTCCACTATTTCAATGATTTATTAATCTATCACTATAACCACATTACAAAAAAATAATTTTTCTAAAAATTATTTTTTATCTTTTTTATACAAGGAGAATCCATGAAAAATTTTTTTGAGAAAAGAATTTATCGAAAAATGTTCAAAAAAATTAATAAAGATTTAATCAAATTTTTTAATTTAATTGGAACTTTTTTTTGTGGTGTGAGTAACAAAAAATTAAAAAAACACATTTATTTTTACCCAGAAATTAGACGCATGAACAAGGTGATGAAAAAACTTTTCAAGCAACCATCACTCCAATTATCAATGTCAGATAATTTGATTCCGTTTAAATTTACAACTGATGATAATGTGGTTTTACATGGTATGCAATATATCACAGATCAAAACAGTGATAAATGAATGATTGCATGCCATGGTTTTGGCGAAGATAAATATTGAGCGTTATATTCAACAAAACCATTTATTGAATTGGGATATAATATTCTTGCTTTTGATTTTAGAAATCATGGTGATAGTCAAAAAGAACAACCAGTCACAATGGGGATTTTGGAACAAAAAGATCTGTTGGCTGCCATGAAATGATTGTATGAAAATAAGAGTTATAAACACTTGGGATTATTAGGAATTAGTATGGGTGCTTTTGTTGCAAATATTGTTCAAGCAAAAGATGAAAAATTAATGAAAAAATACCGCTTAAAATTTACCATAAGTGATGTCACTTATGGTTCGATTCAAACATTGTTGTTGCATATTAGAAATGTTTTTTTCAAAAAATTAATTGGAAAAAAACGCATTGCCCAAAGAATAAATAGAATTATTCAATCTCAAAATGATGAAACCAATTTAGATTGAAATGAAATTGATGTCTTTAAAATTTATGAAAAAGATGGAAAAAAATCATCAATTCCAACCTTGTTCACACATGGGTCCAATGATTGAGTCACACCACCAACAGACAGTTATCGTTTATTCATTGATCGAAAATCGTTTTCACCAAATGATGAAATCTTAATTTATAATTTTTCAGCCCATGGTTTTTCATTGAAAGAGCATTTGATATCTCAAACATATCACTGAATTAAATTTGAAAATAAAGTGATCGGAACTGACAAACAAATAAGCATCAACGCATTAGAAAAAATGGGCATTGATCAAAATACAATTTTAAATAATCAAGAAGAAAAATATGAAATTAAAACATTCTATTTTTCTAATGAAAAATAAGGAGAAACATGAAGGAATTACAAGAAATATATCAAGATTTTGCAAAATTAGAAGGCAAAGAAATCAGCATCATCGGAAGGGTTAGATCAAATCGACAAGGTAAAAATGTTTGTTTCATGGTTATCAATGACGGAACTAGTTTTGATGATTTGCAAGTGGTTTACAAAGAAGGAATTGATGGTTTTGAAGATGGGACCAAATCAAGAGTTGCTTCAATTGTTGAAATTACAGGAACATTGTTATTAACACCAACCAAAGGCCAACCTTTTGAATTATCAGCTCATAAAATAGAATTATTAGATCAAGCTGTGGAGAGTTATCCATTGCAAAAAAAAGAACATTCACCAGAATTTTTAAGAGAGATCGCGCATCTAAGAGCAAGAACCAAAACCTTCAATGCCGTTTATAAAATTCGTTCAGAATTAGCTTTCGCAATTCATAAATATTTTAATGATCGTGGCTTTATTTATGCTCAAACACCAATCATCACCGGAAATGATGCTGAAGGTGCTGGGGAAGCATTTACAGTCACTACCAGAGGTGATGATAAGTATGAAAAAGATTTTTTTGGTAAACAATCAACATTAACAGTTTCGGGACAATTACATGCTGAAGCATTTGCTCAAGCGTTTAAAAAAGTTTATACATTTGGTCCAACTTTCAGAGCTGAAAACTCAAACACAAGTAAACATGCAGCTGAATTTTGAATGATTGAACCTGAAGTGGCTTTCAGTGATTTACAAGATAATATTGTTCTGATTGAATCATTAATTAAGTACACTGTGAATTATGTTTTTGAAAAATGCGATGCTGAATTCAAATTCTTAGATGCTAATTTAGAAGCTGGTTTAATTGATAAAATTAAAAATTTGGTTGAATCAAAATTCAAAACCACATCTTATTCTGAAGCAATCAAATTGTTACAAAACGCAGTTAAAAATGGACACCAATTTGAAGAAAATAAAATTGCATTTGGTTTAGATTTAGCAACAGAACATGAACGCTACATTTGTGAAGTAATCAATCAAGCACCAACTTTTGTAATTGATTATCCCAAAGATATTAAAGCTTTTTACATGAAATTGAATGATGATCATCAAACAGTTGCAGCCGTTGATTTACTAGTTCCGGGAATTGGCGAATTAGTTGGTGGTAGTGAACGTGAAGGTGATTATGATAAATTAATCAAGCGTTGTGAAGAGATGGGGATTGATCCATCAAGTTTAGATTGATATTTAAATTTAAGAAAATACGGTTACTTCAAATCTGCTGGTTTTGGTTTGGGTTTTGAAAGATTATTGATGTACATCACTGGGGTGGCTAACATTCGTGATGTCTTGTTATATCCAAGAACACCGAACAACTTACTATTTTAAGAACAGACAAAATAAAAACCACTTCCAATTTTAATTTATAAGAACTCGCGTTCTAGTTTTTCTTGCTTTTCAATTATTTCATGCATCTCAACCAATGACAATAAATACTGATCAATTCATTCCGAGGGCAAAACCCCTAGATGTTAGGACTTCTTTTTTTAATCATCAGTGCCAATTTTTATAAGAACACTTTTTCAGTATATATTTTTGAAAAATTATGAAAATAAAAAGCTAAATATTTAATGGAAAATTTTGTTAAGACTGAGGTAAATATGAGAAAATATTTTTAAAGGAAACTATGAAAATTTTTAAGCAAGACAAAAACACGAATTTCGAACGTATCAAAAATCCATTTTGAAAAATTGATAACTGACAAGATATTTTAAAAATGGCAATCCCAATTTTTGTTCAATTATCATTTAATGTAATCATTGCTCAAATCAACATTATTGCGATTAATAACTTTCAAAACAAAGCTTATGCAGACGCAGTGAGTAAAGCGATCTTAACATATACAGCACTTCAATTTATTCCGACTTTAATTGCGAGTGGGAGTTTGGTGGTGTGTGGAAACTTGATTGGTCAGGGACGTCAAAATGAAATTAGTAAAGTCATTATGACTGGTATTGTTATAAACTTTTCAATAACTTCTGGAATATTTGTTTTGGTAGAAACTTTTGCTTCTTCAATTTTAGATTTAATGAATGCCAATCAATTTACAGAACTTCTACCAAATGGTCGTGGCCCTAAAGCATTTGCAATAGATTATTATCGTTTATTAAATTTGCAACTAATAATCGCATCTTTAAATCAAGTGTTTATTTCAGGTTTACAAGCGGTCAAAAAAAATGTTTATGTAACAATCGGGGCTGTGGCAAGTAACTTTGTTGATTTAATTTTTGTAACCTTAGTTTTATTTGTTTTTAAATTTGATCCAATTTGATCATCTTTAGGAATTGTTGTGGCTGGATTTGTACAAATGATTTATATGATGTTGATGAATTTTCGTTTCATTGATTACAAGGCTAATAAGGGAAAACAAATCAATTGAAAAATTGCTAAAGAAACTTTTAAAGTTGGTTTGCCAATTACTTTGGAAATGGGGCTTTGAAGTTTATGTAACTTCGGAACCGGAACGGCAGTTGCTCATTTAATAAGTGGAAATAGCGAAAACAGTTGAATTGTTCTCCATCGATCAATCAATTCAATTAGTCAATTCTCACTTGCCTTCATGTTTGCAATGGAAACAGTAACTGCCGTTATGGTTGCAAAAAAAATTGGGGCTAAAGATTTACAAGGCGCTTATCAAGCTGGAATTGATTGTTGAAAAACAGCAATGTATGCTTCAATCGTGTTTGGATCATTCATGATGATCACCGCTTATCCAGCGCTATTGTTATTTAATCACGATGCAACTGAAATTGTCCCTTGAGGATTAGCTTTAATGGGAGTGTCTTGTCTGAAATTAATGGTTGATACAGTCAATATGACTTTACTGCGAGCTTGTTGGGCGAGTGGTGATTTATGATATCCATTAATAATTTCAATTATTACGATGGGAATTGGAATGGTTGGAATTCCAATGGCAATTATTTTTGGTTTTCACATTTATGGTGGAGTTGGATTGATTCTAATTTATCTTGGAGTATTAATGGATCCACTTTGTCGTTCAATCATGTATGCAACTAGATGAATCAGAAAAACTTGAGCTAAATATGCTAAATTACTTGGTTAAAAAACTAGAACTCGCGCTTTACACTTGCAACACTTACGCTTCTTGTGAAAAAGGAACCAACGAAAAGTTTAATGGTTTGTTGCGTAGAGCCCTTCCGAAAAAAACCAGTTTTGAGAAATTAGAAAATGATAATATTAATAGTATCTTAGATCAAATAAACAAAATGCCCCGTAAATTATTGAACTACAATTCAGCTCAACAACTATACGAAGTATTTTGTTAGAAGTGTTGCACTTCCAATTTTAATTTATAAAAACCACTTTCAAAGTGGTTTTTGTTTTGTCAAAATATAAATTATAGTTCAAATGTTTCTTTGAAATTTTTAAATCAATTAAATGATTTTTTCTTGAAACGATCTCCGGTTCCGTTGTGATAATCATCATAATCAACGTAAACTAAACCATATCTTTTTGACATTTCACTAGTTCCAGCTGATACTAAATCAATTACTCCTCACATTGTGTAACCAAAGACATCAACACCATCTTCTAATGCATCATTAATGGCAATAAAGTGTTGGTGCATATAATCAATTCTGTAATCATCATCAACTGTTTTTTTGTCGTTTAATTTTTCATCATGACCGATTCCGTTTTCAGAAATGAAAATTGGTAAATGGTAGCGATTTCATAAATCATTTAATGTGTATCTCAATCCTTGAGGATCAATTTGTCATCCTCATTCATTGGCTTTTAAGAACGGGTTTTTTCCCATCGCCATTAAGTTACCACCAGTTTTACCTTCTTCTTTTTTCGCCACGGTTCCTGTCATGTAATAACTAAATGATAAGAAATCAACAGTATTATTTTTTAGAATATTCATTTCTTCTGGGTTAGTATCAAGTTTAACATTTAGTTTTTCAAACAGTTTAATTATGTAAGTTGGGTATTCACCTTTAGCCACCATATCAAAGAAGAAATAACGACTTACTTGTTCAGATTTTTGTCATTCAATAATATTAACTGGATTGCAATCAAGTGGATATGTTGTCATGTTAGCAATCATACATCCAATGTTTTTTTTCTTCAACATTTCATGTCCCAATTGCACAACTTTCGCTTGTGCAATTAATTGATTATGTAAAGTTTGGAATCGTAATTGGTCATAACTTACACCAGGATAGTCTTCAGGGAAAGTTGCTGACATCATGGGAGCAAAGCAACTCACATTAATCTCATTAAATGGTAGTCAAAAATCAACTATATTACCAAATTCTGTGAATAAAGTTTTAGCATATTTCACAAACATGTTGATCACTTCTTTGTTCATTCAACCACCATATTTTACTCCGATTGGGTATGGTGTATCAAAGTGGTGTAATGTTACCATTACTTTTAATCCTTTTTGTTTACAATAATTTAAAAGATTGCGATAGAATTCTAGTCCTTTTTCATTCGGTTTAGATTCATCTCCGTTTGGATAAATTCTTCCTCATGAAATTGACATACGATAGATGTCCATTTTAGCTTCTGCTAATAAATCGATATCTTCTTTATATCTGTTGTAGTGATTTGAACCAATACGTTTTGGATAATGTAATCCTTCTTTATTTTCGATTGATTTTTCCAGATTCTTTTTTGAAAATGCAGAAATATCTAACGGCATTGATGCTCTGTCTTGTAATTTTACATACGGAACCATTTCTGCCACATTTAACGATTTTCCATCTTTGTTAAATTCACCTTCAAATTGGTTGGCAGCAGTTGCCCCACCTCATAAGAAGTCTTTTTTTGTAAATTTCATATTTTTATTCCTCTATATACTCTTTTTCAATGAGAGCCAACATTCCATAACAAGCTGCATCATTTGATAATTTGCAGGCTTCTACATTAAATTTCATGATTGATGAATAATCAAGATTATTCACTTCATTTTTTAGTGCATTCATAAATGTTTCATTTGCACTAATTCCCCCACCAATCAAAATTTTGTCTGGATCCAAAATACTCACGTTGATTAAAAATCTTGTTAATGTTTTTATTCAATTATCAAATAATTGAGTTGCAATTGGTTCTTTTTGTTCAACTAATTGCATCAACTCATGTCCATTAATAAGTTTTTCACTTCCTGCTGCAATTGTGTATCTATAGCACATCGCAGTTGTGCTCAAAAAACCAACAGAAAGGTTGGGGTATAATGATCCGTGATCACTAATATTGGCCATAGTTTTTCCAAATTCCCCTGATGTGAGATGTGAACCTTTATAAACTTTTTTGTTTATAATAATCCCCCCACCGATTCCTGATCCGATTGTTAGAATCAATGCATTGGTTATCTTTTTATTTTGTCCATAAACCATTTCACCAATTGCAGCAGCTCTTGCATCGTTTTCAATCAAAATTTGTTTAACTAATTTTTGCTTTTTAAAAAATCCTAAAATATCTTCATCAATATCAGAAATTGCAGATTTAGATAATACTTTATAGTTCTTTGAATCCACAACTCCGGGAATGGTAATACCAACTTTTACTTCTTCACCCATTTGTGTGATGTAATTTGCAATATTTTCCAAACATTTTATAAGTGGAATTCTTTTTAACATTTTTAGATTTTTAGTTGCATCTGATGTTTCACTCACACCTTTACCATCAACGCTATTATCTTTGGCGCCAACATGATCGATTTTTTCTTTTAAAATAATTTTATTGTTTTCATCAAAAGTAATTACCTTAATAGAAGAACCACCAATGTCAAAACATATTTTTTTCATCTTTTTGAACTCCTTTTTTCTTTTTGGTTTATTAATTAATAAACCAAAAGTTGTTTTTCTATTCTTCTATATATTCTTTTTCAATTAGAGCCAACATTCCATAGCAAGCTGCATCATTTGATAATTTGCAAGCCTCTACATTAAATTTAATTAGCATACGAAAATCAAGATTATCAACTTCATTTTTTAGTGCATTCATAAATGTTTGATTAGCACTAATTCCTCCACCAATCAAAATTTTGTCCGGATCTAAGATACTTAGGTTTACCAAAAAATTCGCCAATGATTTCATTCAATTTTTAAACAATGAAGTTGCTGTTGGTTCGTTTTGCTCAACCAATTGCATAAACTCATGACCATTAATTACCTTTTCACTGCCGGTCATCATTGTGTATCTAAAACAAATTGCTGTTGTACTTAAAGATGATACAGAAAGGTTTGCATATGATGATTCATAATTATTTATATTGGCAATAGTTTTTGAAAATTCGCCTGATGAGAGATGTGAACCTTTATAAATTTTTTTGTTTATAATAATTCCTCCACCAAGTCCTGAACCAAGAGCCAAAACAACTGCATTTGTTATTTTGTTATTTTGTCCATAAATCATTTCACCGATTGCAGCAGCTTTCCCATCATTTTCAATTCAAACTTTGTCAACTAATTTTTGTTTCGCAAAAAATCCCAAAATATCTTCATCAACATTAAAAATTGCTGACTGTGTTAATATTTTGTATTTTTTTGCATCAACAACACCCGGAACCGAAATCCCAACTTTGACTTTTTCATCCATTTTGTTGATGTAACTTGCAATATTGATCAAACACATCATCAGTGGAATGCCTTTTATCATGTCAACACCTTTAAACTTTTCTTTGTGTTCACTCAATTCTTGGCCGTCTAAACGAACCTCCATCACTCCTATATGGCCGATTTTTTCTTTCAAAATAATTTGATTTTTTTCATCAAATACAATTACTTTAATACAAGAACCGCCAATGTCAAAACATACTTTTTTCATCTTTTGGACTCCTTTCTTACTTTCTAATTTTATACTTGGGAGTTTAAAAACTACTTTCTTATTCTTAAACAACTTTTTATGTATTTTCCTTTTTTAAAGGACAAAAAAAGGAAATAGAATTTTAAAAATGTCAAAAATTTAGATGACAAAAAAATAGTTTTTATGAGGAAAAAATAAGAAGGTGATAAAATAAAAGATATTAAATAGAAGTAAGGAGTTTTTATGTTAATTAGCTTCATCATATCTTCGCAAGGAAGAGAAGAAAGAATTTTTAAAACCATAAATTCTTTGAAAAAACAAACAAACCAAAACTTTGAAATTTTGATGATCAATGATGATCCGAATATCGAAAAAGAATCTTTGGATTTTATTCGTGAACAGTTTGAGCAAAATAGTAATATTACACTTGTTTTGAATAATAAATCTCAAGGGTCTGGTTCGAATTGAAATTTAGCGATTTCATTAGCAAAAGGTGAATATTTTTCAATCTTGAAAGAAGGGGATGTTTTGGAACCAATTTTTGTGGAAACAATTAATGAAGCAGTTCAAAAACATCCACAAAAATTGGATATTATTCAGTTTACTCAAGAGCTTTCTGGGATTGCAAAAGGTTATAGTGATAGTGCTTTATTGGAAAGCGATCGAGTTTATGATTTGACCAAGGAACAAGATGTTTATGCTTATGTCAATCAAAACATTTATGGAAAAATGTTTAGATTACAATTTTTAAGAGATTTTAGAATCACTTTTAGAAGATGAAACAGATTTGATACATTGTTTGTTTACAAAGCACTTGGTCATGCAAGAACCTTTTATAAAATTTCAAAAATGATTAATACTCACAGAAGAAATGTTTTGAAATATTCTGCTTTTGATCTTGTTAATCAATGACCACATATTTTAAATTATTACCGTCGAATTGGTGCTTACAAAGAACTGAAAGATGAATTAAATTATGCAAATATTTATGGTTTAACAATTGGTTTTTTAAGCATGGTTTCTAAATTTGATAATAAACAATTATATAAAAAAGCACTTAAATATGTCAAAACTAAAATGGATGCTAAATTATCAGAATTTATCAATGAAAACAAAATCTTTTTAGAAAACAAAGATCCAGAATTCACAAAATATATTTTGGAATTTAATACGTTCATTACAAATGAAATCAAAAAAAATAAATAGGTAGGAGGATTGATGAATTATCTAGCAAAAAAAAGAACTAAAGCTAATGTGTATTCTGAAAAAAAATATCAAATAGCAAATGTCTACAGAATTTTTTTTGCTAGATTTTTTGATTTGTTAATATTGGCAATCCCATGAGTTATACTTAATGCAACCTGAAAATCTACACCTGGTGATTGACTACCAATCATCGTTCTGGTCGCATCATCTTTTTTTGCAACAATCATTTACTTTGTCATTATTCCTTACTGAACAAAAGGCAACACATTAGGAAAACTTTTGTTTCAAATTAGATTGAAACAAAAAGGTAAAAGCCAACCTGATTTTCTCCCACTGTTGTTGAGAGAAAGTTATTTTCTTTTGATTCCTTGATTCTTAGCATTCTTATTTCAAGTTATAACCATTTTAATTTTTCAAAGTACCACAAAAAATAAAGAAACAGCAGATGCAATTTGGATGTTGATTTTTTTGAAAAATATTGGATTTTTATTTTATGGATTATGATTATTTTTTGTTGGCATGAGTATTAAATTTCAAAAAAATCATCAAGCAAGTGTTGATCTTAAATATGGAGTTTATGTTGTTTATAAAGAAGAATTTCATGGTTGATCAAAGCCAAATAAAGACAAGTTAATCACTAACCAAGAAACACATGTTTCATTAAAAGATCAACCAGGAAATTTTAACAAAGACCAAATTGAAGAAATTCAAAACATTGATAAAGAAGGAGAAAAGAATGAATAAATTATTTGAAAATTTAAACGAACAACAATTAATTGCCGTTAAAACAACTGATACTCCTTTGAGAATTATTGCAGGAGCAGGATCTGGGAAAACCAGAGTAATTACTGCTAAAATTGCTTATTTGATTAATGAAAAAAATATTTTTCCGAGAAAAATATTGGCAATGACATTTACTAATAAAGCAGCAAACGAAATGAAAGAAAGAATCAAAAAAATGCTGGATAATGAAAATGTTAATCCATTCATTTCAACATTTCATGCATTTTGTGCTCGTGTTTTAAGAGAAGAATGTGAAGCAATTGGGCTGCATAATAAGTTTTCAATATTAGATTCAAATGATCAAAGAGCAATCATCCGTAAAATCATCAAAAATATGAAACTAAATGAAGATGGTACATTGAATAGATTTGATAAAAAAGCATTATCAAAAATTAGTTTTTGAAAAAATGAATTAACAGAACCTGATGAAGCTTTGGATATTTGTAAAGACATTGAAGAAAAAGCCTTTGCTAAAATTTATAAGAAATATCAACAACATTTATTTGAACAAAATTTGGTTGATTTCGATGATTTACAAATTTTGGTTTATAAAATCTTTCGTGATAATAAAGATATTTTACAAAAATGAAGAAATAGATTTGATTATGTTATGGTCGATGAGTTTCAAGATACCAATGAAATTCAGTTTGATTTAATCAAACTCTTAACCGCTGGGAAAAATAATCTAACAGTTGTTGGAGACCCTGATCAAACGATCTATTCATGAAGAGGGGCTAAAATTCAAATTATCATGCAGTTTCATCAAGTTTATCCTAATGCTGTGACTGTCGTGTTGAACGAAAATTATCGTTCAACACAACAAATTTTAAATTTAGCAAATGATTTGATTGAACACAACAAACACCGTGAACCAAAATCAATTTTTACAAATAATGATCACGGGCCAAAACCAAAATTAAAAGAATTTTCAACAAGATATGGGGAAGCTAGATTCGTAGCACATGAGATAAAAAAACTAGTTGAAGAACAAGGTTATCAATATGGCGATATGTTCATTTTGTATCGAATGAATGCATGGTCTCAAGAGTTTGAAAAAACACTAGATAATGCCAAAATTCCTTACAACTTAATTGGAAGTATAAAATTCAGAGAACGTAAAGTGATCAAAGATTCAATTGCGTTACTTAAATCAATATCAATTTGTGATGATTTATCTGTGGAAAGAGTGCTTAAATTCACACCTAAAGTTGGAGATGTCACAATTGAAAAAATTTACAATTTAGCATCAGAAAAACAATTATCACTTTTTGAATTAATGATTGATGAAGAAAATAGTGTTAGAACAATTACGAAATATTTAGACCCAATCAGAAACACTTTTATCAAAGCAAGAGTGATGTTTGAAAACAATGAATCACTTGTTGAATTAATGAAATTCTTGGTTAAAGAATCAGAATATGAAGCAATAGTTAAAAGATTAGATGACAAAGATCGTGATGAGTGAAAAAATGTTGAAGCACTATATGATCAACTTAAAAATTTTGAAAAAGGATTTAATTCAGAATTATACGGAGAAGAAAATGTTACATTAGCGTTTTTACAAGAAGAAAGTTTAGCAAGTGAAGAAGCTGATGAAGAAAAATCTAATCGTGTATCATTACTAACAATTCACTCAGCCAAAGGTTTGGAAAACAAAGTGGTTTTTGTTGTTGGTTTGAATCGAGATGTCTTCCCTTCAAAAAATTCAATGTTAACAATTGCTGAATTTGAAGAGGAAAGAAGAGCGTTGTATGTTGCATTAACAAGGGCAAAAGAAATTTTGTACATTAGTTATATCAAAGGTGAATATTCGCATTTATCTGGTGGGGCTTTGATTGAATCAAAATTTGTCAAAGAATTAAATCCTGATTTATACACATATGAATCAAACATTTTTGTCAAACAAGAAGGAAAATCTGGTTCATATCTCAAAAAAGTGTTTGGTGAAAAACCAGAAATTGAAGTGATAAAAACGGATATCAACGAAAACGATCTTGTAAATCATGTGATGTTTGGTGATGGAATTGTGATTAAAAAAATGGATCGACAACTTCAAATTCAATTTACTGATTCACGTTATGGATCAATGATTCTTGCAAGTGATAATCCAGTTCTAACCAAAAAATAAAATTTATTTTTTGGTTGAAAATGATATATTGAACAAAAAAGATTTAACAAATCATACATAAAATGTATAATCAAATTAGTGATTTAAATAGGAGAATTTACAAATGGCAAAATTTAGTGCAATCGTTACCGATAGAGTCGGATTACACGCAAGACCAGCTTCAGTGCTAGCGAAAGAAGCTTCAAAATTTACATCTGATATTAAAATTATTTCAGGTGATAAAACTGGAAATATAAAATCAATCATGAACGTTATGGCAATGGCTATCAAATCAGGTGCTGAAATTACAATTGAAGCAACTGGGGTCGATGCTGAAGAAGCAATCGTAGGTATCAAAGCAGCGATGATTGCTAACGGAGTTATCAGCGGATAAACGAACAACTAAATAGTTGTTTTTTTATTTATGTTAAAATATTAAGAGAATATTTTAAAAGAGGTTTGAGATAAAATGGATAGAAAATCAGTTTGAGAAAAAATATCAATTCCAAGCTCTGAAACCAATACCAAATACCCATTTTATTTTAATTTATACAATTACAAAACTAATGGAATAATTTTTGTTATCACGGGTTTAATTTTGCCTTTGATTTCATTGATCATGTTCAGATTTATTGGTGGTATGTCAACTCCAGCAATTGATGAAAAAACTAATGCACAACTAGTAACTTATAATTTTTTAGTTTCGTTTGCTTCAACAATTATTGGTTTGGTTTTTCTTTTAATCAAAGATAAAGCACTATTTTTTAAATCTGGATTGTTTATTTTCTATGGTTTCCAATTATTTGTCCCACTTATTGGAGTGCTTTTGAGTACTTTTGTATCACTTATCAATTTTGGGTCAGAATGGAAAAACATTATTTTTCTTTGGTTTCAAATTATTGCTGAAATCATCGTTGCGATTGTCGCTTTGTATTGAACGACTGATTTAAAAACAAGAATTATTAGCACATTTAAAAAAGACTGATTAAAAATCTTGATCGTAATTTTGGTCGGAATTGGTTTGATGATTGGAATCGGGCAGTTGTATGGTTTTTTAGTTAAAGGAACAGCATTAGGTGAAGATTCGCAAAACCAATCAGAGTTGATTGGGTTAATTAATAATGAAAATCCGACTATTAGAATCACTTATATCATTTCTTTATTTGTGCTAACAATTTTAATCGCCCCATTGGTGGAAGAAATGGCGATGAGACATGCTGTTTATGTTGGGTGTGGAAATAGAACCATTGCTTTATTTGTCAGTGCTTTAATGTTTGGAATGATTCATGTTAATTCTGGAGACGTCGAACATATTCTAAGTTATGTTTTATCGGGATTAGTTTTTTCAACCATTTTTAGTGTTTGTCGAGGGAATGTTACATATACTTGATTGACACATGCTGGATATAATGCTTTCGCTTTTGTTCTGCTATTTATAAACTAGGAGGTCTAAAAATGACAAAATTTGAAATTCAAAAAAATGATCAAAATCAAACCATTTTTAAATTTTTGAAGAAAACTTTTTCTTCAACACCACTATCTGTAATTCATAAATGATTCAGAAAAAGTGATATCAAAATTAATGGTAAAAAAATTAAAGATCCACAAATCATTTTAAAATTAAATGATCTTGTTGAAGTTTATGATTCTAATAAACCAATCGTTCGAGATAATTTTAAAATGGTTGAAAATTTAGATTTAGAGATAGTTTATGAAGATGAAAATATTTTAATCATCAACAAAGAAGCTAACGTTGAAATGCATTCACCAATCAACGAATCATTAGATGATATGGTCAAAACATATTGTTTTAACCAAGGGATTTATGATCCGCAAAAAGAAAATTCATTTGTTGTTTCACATGTTCACAGACTTGATAAATTGACCTCAGGATTGGTGATTTATGCGAAGAACAAAATGTCACTTGACATTTTGTTAAAAGCGTTTAAGGATCATGAATTAATTGATAAGTATTATTTAATCAAAGTTCGCAAGCAACATTGAACTGGCGATTTTGAAGCTAAAGGGTGAATTGATTATGATCCCAAAATGCAAAAATCTTTTTACAGTGAAACAGAAAAAGATTTTTATAAAACCGCAGAAACACGTTTTAGATTAATCGAAACTAATGAAGATAGTTTATTGATTGAAGGGCATTTAATCACTGGAAGAAAACACCAAATTAGAGCAACTTTAGAATATTACAACTTACCAATCATTAATGATTTTAGGTATGGTGGTGAAAAAATTAATAATGAAAAAATGATTTATTTACGAGCCTATAAAATTGTTTTTGGTAAATTACCAAACGAATTAGAATATTTAAGCGATAAGGTAATTGAATTAAATATATAATAAAACAATAAAAAAGTAAGGAGGTTAAAATGAATAAACATAGCGGATTTCAAAGTGTGATGAATGCAATGGTTGGAGCGATCATGTCCATTGTTGGAGCAGTCATCCAATTTTTAATGATTTACTGAATTTTGAAAGCTTATGGATCATCTGTCAATGGGTTTATCAGAATTTCGACCGCCTTATCTTTAGCTGTTGGAAGCACTGAAGGAGCATTGGGAATTGCAACCGTTGTTTTGCTGATGAAACCGATGGCAAATTCTGATTGAATTACAGCCAATGAAATCATTTCAACTTCCAAAACAAAATATCGCCAATCAATTTGAATCGGGATTGTAATCATCACCGCAATTTCATTTTTATACCCTTTAGAAATGGCAATTTTGCCCAGTTTAATGAATGGAACACCAATCGAAATGCCTGAAATTATTGCCATTTCACAACAAGGTGGAAAAGCTATTTCAGTGCCAATTAGTGTTTGAGAAATGGTTGGAATTATTTTTATTTTAGGATTTAAACAACTCGTATCAACTTGTTTTTTTGGTATCTATGAAAATATTATTATGGCCGATCAAAAATCGGGCACCAAAAAAATCATCATTCTATTTACCGATATTTTAGTCTATGGAGCGTTCTTTTTAATTTTAAATAAAGCGATTGATAGTCAGGAATTTATTCATCCGATCATCCCACTGATTGTGCTAATTGTTTATGGTCCAATTCGGGGATTTATGATGAAATTATACGTCAAAAGATATTACACCTGAATCAAATACTATCCTGATTTTAACAACTATGCATTAGTCAATTCGACCAATAAAATGTTTTGATCTAATCTAGGTCAAGACGTTTTAATCAATGCTGATTTAATCATTTTATTTATTGTTTTAGGGTCATCAGGATTTAAAATTTCTTCATCATTATCACTTTATTTATTGATTGCATTTAATTTAAGAATTATCTTAACAAGTTTGATTCTTGGGTTTAGAGAATATTTCACGTCCGTTTTATCAAAAAACGGACGGTTAGAATGAGAATCATATTCTAAATATGAATTGTATACAATGGTTGTGGCTGCAACAGCCTTTATTTTCATGTCGATGGTTTCACCATACATTGTTACTGGTTTATACGGGCAAATTATTTTTGATGACTTCGCATCAAGGGATATTTCAGCATTAGCGGGCCAAGTACAAGTGGTCGCCCAAGCCGAAAAACAAGCTGTTGAATTTATTTTTACCAGTCCGATTTTTTCAGGAATATATGGGGGCACCATTGCCCTGATCATCTTGATGCAAGGTCAAATTTCGTTGATTCAAGCAAAGGGCAAATTTGGGGAAGTGGCAAAATCCGTCAACATTATAGCGGTATCATTTTTGATCACTGAAGCTGTAATAACATTTTTAATTGCAACACTTTTGAAGGAAAATAATACTCTATATATTATCAATACATTAAAAGCTTTTTATATAATTAAGTTGTTTTTCATGTCGGTGAATTATATGTATCTGTGACAATATACATGACGATTTGTCACATATAATTCAACATTTAAATATGTTATTTCCAATTTCTTGTGTTTAATTTTCCCAATTGTCGTTTCTATTTTGATTAATATTTTGGTTATTTTACCAAGATATCCATTGGTGCTATTTAATGCTGAAAATGTTTTCAAAAATTCAGTTACATTTGCCAAATTATTACAAATTTTCATGTTCGCAATGATTATCACTCTTGGTTCTTCGCTAGTGTTACCGATTATTTTAAGACCAAAAGTAGGACTATTTATGTTGTTATCTTTACCAATTTTAAAACAAATCAATAATGCTTCAAAAGAAAGAACCAAATTAAAAAGATATGAAGGAGCAGAAATTAATAATATTGATTTGTTTGCAGAACAAAAAGAAAACGTAGCACAAGAACCAGAAAAAGCCAAAAATAATAAAAATTCGAATTCTAAAAATAGTCCACTTTTCGAACAATATAATTCTTTTGAAAAGCCAAAAATTTATAAGATTAAGAGTAAATCTAAATAGTTTTTTTCATGGATTTTTCCAAGAAAAAAACTCATAATTGATATAATTGATAGTAGAAAGATAACACAAGATGGAACAAATAAAAAAGCACTTAGAACAGTTGAAAAAAAAGTTAAATCAATGATCAAAAGAGTATTATACTTTAGATTCTCCAACTGTGGATGATCTAGAATATGATTTGGTCATGCAAGAACTGAAAAAAATTGAAAATGAACATCCTGAATTAATCACTAATGATTCACCAACTCAAAAAGTTGGTCACACAATTAGTGATAAATTTGAAAAAGTTGCACACAAAATTCCAATGTTATCACTGGCTGATGTTTTCAGTTGAGAAGAAGTTGAAAATTTTAATAATCAAATTGCTAAGCAAACCAAAACCTTAAATAATGCTTATTATGCAGAATTGAAAATTGACGGCTTGTCAATTTCTTTAAATTATGAAAATGGAAAACTAATCACAGCAACAACTAGAGGTGATGGTGTGGTTGGTGAAAATGTGATTAATAATGTTAAAACAATTAAATCAATTCCTTGAACCATTCCTGATCAAAATCATATTGAGGTCAGAGGTGAAATTTTCTTTTTGAAAAAAGAATTTGAAAAAATTAATAATGAAAAACTTTTAAATCAGGAACCACTTTTTGCTAACCCGAGAAATGCAGCTGCCGGAACTATTAGACAACTTGATTCAAGTATTGTTGCTAGTCGTAATCTTGATGCTTTTTTATATTACTATTTTTCATGAAATGATAATAAAAAAATTCACACCCAACAAGATGCCTTGTTAGAAATAGAAAAGCAAGGACTAAAAGTTAATAAAGAAGGTAGATTGTGTAACAATCTCGAAGAATTAAAAGCTTATATTGATGAATATACAAACAAAAGAGATGATTTGGACTATGAAATTGATGGAATAGTGATAAAATTAAATGACTTTAATTTATATGATAAAATAGGTTACACAGCCAAAACACCAAAATGGGCAATTGCGTATAAATTTCCAGCTGAAATTAAGGAAACAAAATTGTTAGATATTTTTCCATCAGTTGGTAGAACTGGGAAAATTACTTATAATGCAAAAGTGGAATCTGTCCAATTAGCCGGGACGAAAGTCACGGCCGCGACACTTAACAATGCAGAATGAATTGAAACAAAAGATTTACGAGTTGGGGCAACTGTGAAAATTAAAAAAGCCGGAGACATTATTCCTGGAATTATTTCGGTTGTAAAAAATAGTGATTACCAAAAATTAGAAAAATGAAGCAAAGCTGAGTTTTGCCCTGCTTGCAAAACTAAATTAGAAAAAACCGATAATGAAGTTGATCAGTTTTGTGTGAATTTTTCTTGTCCGGCACAAATTCTTAGATCACTTGAACATTTTGCTTCACGTGGTGCGATGAACATTGTTGGGTTAGGATCATCAACCTTAAATAAATTTTTTGAAGAAAAAATTATTTGTTCAATTGATGATATTTATAAAATTGAAAAGCATAAAGCAGAGATTATCAACTTTGAAAAGATGGGTGGAAAAAGTTACGAAAACTTAATCCAATCAATTGAAGATTCAAAAAATAGATCTTTTGAAAAAGTGTTATTTGGTTTAGGGATTAGGCATGTTGGATCAAAAATTGCCAAAGTTTTAGCAAAGACTTTTGGCAATATCGAAAACTTAAAAAATGCTGATTTTGAAACGCTATCAACTATTGATTCAATTGGTGAAGTTTTGGCTCAATCAATCATAAACTGGTTTACGATTGAAGAAAATATTAGACTCATTAACGAACTAAAAGAAGATGGTGTGAACTTTAATTATTTAGGTGAAAAAACAAAAACCAATCCCTTGATCACGGGAAAAACTTTCGTGATTACAGGAACGTTATCAAAATCAAGAGATTCATTTAAACAATTGATTGAGTTAAATGGTGGAAAGATAAGTGATAGTGTTTCATCAAAAACCAATTTTGTTTTAGTTGGTGATAATGCAGGATCAAAAGCAGAAAAAGCAACAAAATTAAAAATTAAAATAATCAATGAACAAGAATTTGATCAAATGATAGGAGAATATGAAAATGAAGAATAAACATGACTTAAATGAGGACTATATAAAAGAACTTGCAAATGATATTATGCTTGAATTAAATGAAGAAGAGATTGAGATGATAGCTTCAATTGATGATTTGATTAAAGAAAAATTTGCCAAGGTTTTAAACATCAACACTGATGGAATTAGTGCGATGCACTACCCATTAGAAAATGCACATACATTTTTACGTGAAGATTCAGAATCTAGAAATATTGATCAAAAAATTGTCTTAGATAATGCACCACAAACAATTGATGACTTTGTTGTGATTACAAAGGTGGTGAAATAATGAATTATAAAAATTTAAGCATAAGAGAATTGCATGAACTTTTAAGAACCAAAAAAATCACCGCTCTTGATTTGACCAAGCAAGTGATTGAAGAAATGCAAAAAGATGATCAACCAAATTTTTTGATCACTTTACCAACAGATGATATGCTGAGATATGCTCAGTATTTGGATCAAAATTTTGATCCAAATAATCTTTTATATGGAATACCGTATGTAGCAAAAGATAATTTTTCAACCAAAAATATTAGAACAACTGCAGGGTCTAAAATTCTATCTAATTACATTCCAAATTTTAATGCGACAATTGTTGAATTGTTAAACCAAAATCAAGCAATGATGGCAGGTAAAGTAACGTTGGATGAATTAGGAATGGGTGGAACCGGATTGCATTCAGCATATGGAGAAATTTCAAATCCGTATGATCAAAAAAGACAAATCGGTGGTTCTTCATCTGGTTCTGTTTATGCTGTTGCCAAGGGTCTTGTTCCATTTTCGTTAGGAACAGATACTGGTGATTCAATTCGAAAACCCGCAAGTTATGTGGGGATTGTTGGTTTTAAACCAACATATGGAGCTATCTCTCGTTATGGAGTGATTCCTTATGCACCAAGTTTAGATCATGCTGGATTTTTCACAAGAAATGTTGATGATATGGCTTTGATCGCAGATGTGACTTTCAAAAAAGATGACAAAGATTTTACTTCATTCGAAACTCGTGATCAAGATTTTTTAAAGGACATTAATGACTTAAAACCAACCACTAAATTTGCTTATTTAAAAGAAGTTCAAGAACATTTGCCTGAAAAAATCAAACGCAAATATGAACAGTTATTTAATAAGTTAAAAGCAAAAGGATATGAGGTAAATGAAGTCAGTTTTGATCTTGATTTATTGAACACGATTAATCCTGTGTATATGATGATTTCTTATCCTGAAGCAATTTCATCACATGCAAACCTTTCAGGAATGGGATTTGGGATGAGAGCTGAAGGTGAAAATTATGCTCAAATTATGATTAATTCTCGTTCAAAATATCTTGGTGAAATTGTTAAACGTCGATTTGTAATTGGTTCATTAAATTTAAAACAAGAAAATCAAGACCTCTATTTCTTAAAAGCTAAACGTGTGCGAAGATTAATCGCCAATGCTTTAAATGATATTTTAGCAAGTGATGATATTTTGATTCTGCCACCATCATTTCAACCAGCTCCCTTAATTGAAACAGCTTTAGAAGATGACGAAAAAGCTGATTCAGATTTCTTACATGACATTTTAGTGATGGGAAATTTTGCCGGGATTCCTTCAATCACAATTCCTTTTACAACAGAAGAAGCGATGCCGATTGGAATTAACTTAAATGCTGGAGTTTATCAAGATAAAAAACTTTTGCAAGCAGCAAAAGTTTTAGAAGATATTATTGGAATTAAAGATAGAATTGTGGGGGATAAAAAATATGATTAATAATTTTGAAATTATCATTGGAATTGAAAACCATGTTGAATTAAAAACGAACAGTAAAATGTTTTCTTCTGCCCAAGTTGGTTTTGGAGCAACTCCAAATACAATGATCAATGAAGTTGATTTAGGTTATCCTGGAGCAATGCCGACCGTTAATAAAAGAGGGATTGAATTAGCAATCTTAGCTGTTAATGCTTTAAAAATGAAATTGGATCCATTAGTAAAATTTGATCGTAAAAATTATTTTTATCCAGATTTAGTTAAAGGTTTTCAAATTACCCAACAATATTGCCCAATTGGAAGTGAAGGAATTTTAGAAATCGAAGTTCATGGAATTAAAAAAAATATTGAAATCGAAAGATTGCACATTGAAGAAGATACAGCCAAACAAATTCATAAAGGTGATTTAACATTTATTGATTACAATCGTAGTGGCATTGGTTTGGTCGAAATTGTGACCAAACCAGTGATAAGAAGTGCTGATGAAGCAATGGAATATGTAAATAATTTAAGAGAAATCTTACTATTTTTAGGGATTAGTGATGTCAAAATGTATGAAGGATCATTACGTTGTGATGTCAACATTTCACTTCGTCCATTTGGGACTACAACCTTTTCAAATAAAGTTGAAATTAAAAATTTAAATTCAATTGCTAACATTAAAAAAGCAATTGAATTTGAAGTTGAACGCCAACAAGAAATTTTATTAAAAAATGGAATTGTTGAACAAGAAACCCGAAGATTTGATGAAACCACTCAACAAACAGTGCAAATGAGAGCTAAAGCTGGGGCAATTGACTATAAATATTTTACCGAACCAAACATTGCTCCAATTCAACTTGATCAAAAATGAATTGATCAAGTGATTGCCAATTCTCCAGAACTACCAAGTGTTAAAAGAAAAAAATTTGTGGAACAATTGGGTTTAGAAGTTCATGATATGAATATTATTTTATCAAGTTTAGAACTAACAAATTTTTTTGAAGCAACGATTAAGTTAACCAATGATGCGAATAAAGTTGTGAAGTTTTTAATTACTGATATTCTTTCTGAATTAAATAAAAATAATTTAACAATTGATCAAATTAAATTAACACCTAAAAATTTAGCAAGTCTAGTTAATCATTTAAATGATGGAATTATTTCATCAAAACATGTTAAAACTATTTTCCCAATTATTATGAATGAAGATATTAAAACTGTTGATCAAATAATTGAGGAAAATAATTTGAAATTAATTAGTGATCCAATTATTATTCAAGATTTATTAGAACCTATTTTACAAGCTAACCAAGAATTGTTGAAACAATTCAATGAACGACCAGAACGTGTTTTAAAAACAATCATGGGACTATTGATGAAAGAAACTCAAGGCAATGTTCATCCAGATATCGCCAACGATATTTTGTTGAAACATTTAAAAAACTAAAAATAGCGCCAAACACTAGCAAACTAACTTCGGTTATTTTGCTAGTGTTTTTTTAAAAATTTCAGCATAAACATGATTAATAGATGTTTTGAGAATAAAATATTACTATAAAATATGAAATTTAATCAAAAAATTTATTGGAGGTGGAAATAATATGTTAGTTGCTATTACAACTCTTTATTCTTGTTTAACATTGCTTTGTATTCTTTGCACAATTACATAACACAAGTATACAGAGTAATAAAACAAAAAGCGATTTTCAATATGTTCAAAGATCAAATTGATTTTAATGAATTTCCTTTATATTTGAAAACCGAAAAACTTAAATCACTAATGTACTACGCTATTTTTATATTTATTGCTTGATTAATTTTTATAATATTTGCTTGTTGAGTAATTCTTGGAACTAAGTTAACGAAAAAAAGAAATAACAATCTTTTTTGCTATAAGTATTAGTCTTTTAGTTTTTCACGTATTGGTTAGTCTATGGTTTTGATGAAGAAACAACACTTTAATTTGATCAAAAAATAAGCTATATTCTAATAATGATTTAGAATCAACAAACAAATTTGCTCAAGAAAATTTTAATTTAGATGTTACTTCTAATCAACTAAACATAATTTCTGTAAAAAATTCACATTGGTTAATGATATATTCGTTTTGTGTACCATTAATTGCTTGAATTATTCCTTCAACTTTTGTAAAAATTAAAGTTGATCTGTTTGAAGGTAAATTAAATTCCGACTTAAAAAAATGTCAAAAAAAACTTATGAAGTTATCAATCAAAAACAAGCCAATAAAGGAAATTGAGATATTTCTTATCTATTTAAGAAATGTTGGTAATTTTATTTGATGAATGGAAAAACTTCATATTAATAACATTGTTATAAATGAAAAACAAGTTCATTTATATGAATTAAAAAACGCGGCAATTCAAAACTTTTTCCATTATAAAAACTCAGTTCAACTACCAAAATAAATTAATTTTAAAAATTCTCCTATCACTTGGAGAATTTTTACATATTTGATTAAATACAATATTTTTAAATCTTTATCAAATTTTTCATTTTTAAAATTAACTTGAAAAAAATGTGAGAAAATAATAAGGCAATAAAAACAGAAAAGTAATGTTAAGGGAATTTGGTTAAATGCCAAAACTGTACCAGCAACTGTAAAAGGGATCAATTATCCAGGCCATTGGGAAACCGAGAAGGCGATAATTGAGATGAACTTGAGTCAGGAGACCTATTATCTTTCTACAATTATTCTTTTTCCTGGTCAGAAAAAGTTGGTTAAATTTTCTTTTTCCAAACACGACCACGATTTATTTAAATCGTGTTTTTATTCCAAAAATTTAGAGTAAGATGTTTGCTCTCAAATCTAACAATCAAATTAATTTGATTGTTACTTTATTATCTCGAAAGGAGAATTAAAAAAATGATCAATTATAAATTCACAACAATTAGAATTGTTTTCATCGCGATTTACACAGCTTTAATTTATAGTTTGCAAGTTGCGTTATCGTTTTTACCGAATGTTGAATTAGTCACATTTCTCTTTTTAATTGGGGCTTTATTCATGCCGCTTTGAGCCATTTTAACAGTTGCAATTTGTTTTAATGTTCTTGAATTTGTGACTTATGGTTTTGGTGATTGAGTTGTTTTTTATATGATCATTTGACCGATTTTTGTCCTATTGATTAATTTAGTTTTCAAAAAAGCAATTTTAAAACATTGATGAATCGGAGTCATTATTATGACTGTTTTTGGTTTTGCTTTCGGAACACTAAACACCGGTGTTTGAATGATGTTTTATGGTGTAAGTGGGGCAATGGCATATTGAATTGCTGGCTTTAGTTTTGATTTAATTCATGGTGTTGCCAACATGTTGATTGGTGTTGCTTTAATCATTCCTGTGATGAAAGTGATGAAAAGTTACATCCCTAAAATTTTTGTGAATAAAACCAATATAAAAATAGAAACGAAGGGTTTAGAAGATGGAAAACCAACAACCTCAACAAGCACAAGAACCTCAACAACCTCAACAAAACAACAAGAAATTTAAAATCACCATCATTGTCATGGCAGTGATGCTTGTGATTGCTTTTGCTTTATCAGCATTTGCCTTTATTCAATACAGTAATTTAAAATCACAATTAAGAACTCGTGATGTGCATTTAGTGATGAAAAGTTATACCAAACATCCCGAATGGGGTCCAACACAAATCAAAGAAAACGAAAAAGGATATTTAAATTTTGATAAAACATTGGATGTTTCTTGATTTGGGAAAACAGCTTATGAATATTTAGATGCTAATAGAGAAGAGTTAAAAATGACTTTTAAAGTCTATCCAGGTATGGGTGGAATGTTAATGGGAATTAATGGTTTGAATGGAGATTCAAAGAATTTTTGATCACTAAACAAAGACACCGGTTTGGCTGATATTTATTTAGTTGATTTTCTAAGAATTGATTTTACATACACACCAATTAAGTAATGATTCAAAAAAATAATCCAATGGATTATTTTTTTCTTGTATCTTCTAAAGTGATTGTTGGATGCCCATCAAGAATTGAACCAGCTTTTAATGTAACAGTTGGTTCTTGCATTTCGCCTTGAATTTTTAAAGCCAATTCGTTAATCACAACTGGTTTGGCAAGAATAACAACAATATCATCAAATTTTAAAATTGTATAATCATCAGGAATCAAAATTTTTCCTTTACGTTTAATTTGAATAATAATAAAATCTTTTGAAGCTGAAACTCCTGCTTCTTGCAAGGTTTTTCCAACCACATCTTCAGATTTGACAAATAAACTTGTTGAAATATATTCATCATCAATTGATTGAACTTCAATGTCTGCATCAATATCAAAAGTTGCACGAGTCGCAACAATTTTTCCAGCAATTGTATCTGGAGTAATAATTTGATTTTCATTTAAACCTAGTGCTTGCAGCACACGTTTGTGTTTGTCATCTCGAGCTTTAACAAATATTTTTTTAACTTTTAAATCAACTAAATTTAAGACAGTCATCAATGATGATTCAATATTTGAACCCATAGCGACAATCACTCCATCATATTGAGCAATCCCTTGTTTTGCTAGGTTAATTTTATTCGTTGAATCCAAAACAATCGTATCAACTGTATCAAAACCAGATATCGCTTTTTCTAATTTTTCCGCATCACTGTCCAACATTGTCACTGTTTGTTTTTTATCAATTAAAGTTGAAAGAACAGAAATTCCAAAGTTAGAAGCACCAATGATGGCAAAATTTTTTTTCTTGATCATATAAACCTCTTTTATTTCTAAATCAATTATACCAAATCTCAAAATATTATATAATTAGTTATATCTATTTTAAGAAAGGGGATAACTTTTGAAACCACCTAAATCTCCACGTAAAAAAATAACCAAAAAAATAAATCATAAACTTTACAAAATCAATGAAGCAGAAAAAGAAATTTTGCATGATGATAAAAGAAGAAGAAATGAATTATTATTTAGAAAATTAAAAAAAGCATGACCATTATCTAAAATTTCTGGACGTATTTTTTTAATTTATTTTTTGGTTGTCTTGCTTGGTGGTTTTCTATTAACTATTCCTGGTGTGCTTTCTGAAACGGGAGCTGCCTATAATTGAAATTTTTTACTTGGAGTGTTCACAGCTTCTTCCGCATTTTCTGATACTGGAATTAACATTTTGAATGTTTCAGCAGATTATTCATTTTGAGGTCAATTAATAACTTTGATTTTGATTGAAGCTGGGGGAATTGGAATTTTGACTTTTAAAATTGTTCTGTTTTTAGCAATTCATCGTAAAATTTCTTTAAATGACACAATCATTGCTAAAACAGAACGTGGTTCATCAACCACATCTTCAACAATTGAATTGATTCGTGATGGTTTTATTTGATTAACCATCGTGCAATTAATGGGAGCCTTTGTGCTATTTTTTGGTTTCTTTTTTGAACCACCAGCAATGGATATCCCTGGAATTCAAACCATTAATCCGCATCATAATTTTTCAACATCATTATGATTTGCAATTTATCATTCAACATCTGCTGTGAATAATGCTGGTTTTGACATTGTCTCAAATGGTTCATTACAACCATACAACGTTGCTGGTCATCATTCATATTTAATTCAAATTGTTTTCTTATCAGAGTGAGTAATTGGGGGATTGGGTTACCCAACATTCCATGATATTAGAAGAAAAATCAAAGCCAGAAAACAAGGTCAAACTGTTCCATTTAGTTTGTTTACAAAGTTAAATTTTTGTATCTATTCAATCCTTTTTGTTATGGGACCATTAATGGTTTTTGCAAGTGAATTTGCCAACCAAGAAACATCATTGATTTTCCATCCAACAATTGATGGGCTGACAAATGGAGAAGTTGATCCAACTGTTTTTAGACCTTGATGAGAATCAATGATGAATATTATTTTCAACACCACCGCATCACGTAATGCCGGTTTTTCAACAATTCCGATCAATGATTTTAATGCTGGTTCAAAAACCATTTTATCAGTCTTAATGTTTATTGGTTCGGCCCCATCATCAACTGCTGGAGGAATTCGAACAACAACATTTGCAATTTTATTATTAGCAACTTGAGCTGTTGTTCGAAACAATAACAAAACCACAGCCTTTAAAAAAACAATTCCAGAAGCAACTGTTAAAAGAGCATTTGCTGTTTTGTTTTTATCAATTGTGATTGTTTCATTAGCTGTGATCATGATTTTTATTGATTCGTGAGACACGTTAAGAGAATATGGTTCTTATGGTCCGGGAAGTGTTGGAAATGCAACGATTATTGAAATTCTGACACTGGTATCATCCGCCTTTGGAACCGTCGGAATGAACCCGTTTGATACGAATCAGATGCTGTACGGGTTAGGTTCGTTTTCAAAAATTGTTGTGATTGTTGTGATGTTTTTAGGACAATTAGGGATTTCAAACACCTTATTGGTTTTTGTTAAACCTTCTCAAAAGAAAGGGTACGGATATCTTGATGAAGATGTCGTAATTGGTTAAGTAATATGATGCAAATTTTAGATGGCAAAAAAATCGCCCAAGAACGCAGAGCAATTTTGAAAACCAAAATTGCTCAAAATGTTAAAAAAAATCAAAGAGCTCCAAAACTGGTTGTGGTTTTGATTGGTGATGATGAACCTAGTTTAATTTATGTTAAACATAAATTAGTAGCAGCCAATGATGTTGGAATCGAAGCTGAATTATTACGCTTTGATGCTGAAGTAAGTACTAAAACTATTTATGATCAAATCCAAAAAATTAATCATGATGATCATGTTGATGGGGTCCTTTTACAATTACCAATTCCTAAAAAATTTAACGAAGAAGACTATTTACAAGCAATTGATCCATCAAAAGATGTAGATGGCTTTCATTATCAAAATCAAGGTAAAATGTTGCAAGGACATGAGACAATTTTTCCTTCAACCCCCCTTGGAATTATCACCTTATTAAATGCCTATGATGTCGAAATTAAAGGCAAAAATATCACCGTCATTGGTACTTCAAATATTGTTGGTAAACCATTGTCAGTCATGCTTTCAAATTTGGGGGCGACAGTGACAATGTGCAATATTAACACCCAAAAAATTAGTGATCATACACTCAAAGCGGATTTGATCATTTCAGCAACTGGTCAAAAATTTATTATCAAAGCTGAAATGGTTAAAAAAGGTGCTGTGGTTGTTGATGTTGGAATTATCAGAGATAAAAAAACCAATAAATTAGTTGGTGATGTTGATTTTGTCAATGTTGCCAAAAAAGCGAAATTAATCACTCCCGTGCCTGGTGGGGTGGGACCCATGACAATTGTGACATTATTGGAAAATACATATAAACTTTATTTAAAACATATAAAATAAAGATATATGATATTTTTTTGCTAAAATAGCTCAACGGTAGAGTGACTGACTCGTAATTAGTAGATGCAAGTTCAATTCTTGTTTTTAGCACCAAGAAAAAAACCAAAATAAAGGATTTACAATAATAAAAACTTATGTTATTATTTTAAGGTCTTAAAAAGATACACAATTAAAATGGCTTTTTAGCTCAGTTGGTAGAGCAACCGGCTGTTAACCGGTTTGTCACAGGTTCAAGTCCTGTAAAAGCCGCCATTTTATTGGCCTGTTGGTGAAGCGGTTAACACACACGGTTTTCATCCGTGGATACACGGGTTCGAGCCCCGTACAGGCTACCATTATTGGAGTATTAGCTCAGTTGGGAGAGCCCCTGCCTTACAAGCAGGTTGTCGGCGGTTCGAGCCCGTCATACTCCACCATTTTTTTATTTATGCTGACTTAGCTCAGTTGGTAGAGCAACTGACTTGTAATCAGTAGGTCGTAGGTTCGACTCCTATAGTCAGCACCATTTAAAAAGTAAATTCAACCACTCATTAATGAGTGGTTTTTACTTTGTATTTTTATAAAGTAAAAGGTTATTGAATTCTGTTTAAAATAAAAAACTAAATTCTTGTGATTTTTGATCACTTAAGAATTTAGTTTTTTTGCTTTTAAATGTATAAGATAAAAAGTTCTCCCCCAAATGCGACTGTTTTTTGGGTTCAATTATTTGGTGTCACTTTAATGATCAGTGTATATTTGCCATTTTCTTGTTCTTTTAAAGCGAATTTATATTGATTTTGTAAATCCCATTTAAAGTTATGTTGTCTAATTAAAGTTCCGGCTTTACTGCGATCAATTGCTGGTATTTGTTTGAATTGGGTTTGATACAACATTCCATCAAGGGCATTTTCAACTTTGTAATCTTCAATGATGATTCGTGCTTCTAATGTTGCACGATTTTTTTGAAGAATTTGTTCTCCGTTCATTGCTGGTGTGTCGGTTGGTAGAAATTGTCTTACAATTTGTTCTTGACCATTTCTTAAGATTCCGTCAGTTTGTTCTCTCATTTTTTCAGCTTCAGCTTGTGCTTGTTCTTGACCAAAAATAAGCGCTCTTTGAATCATATCGTCTATCGTTACTTTGGAAATATCGATTGCATCAACAGCATCTCCTTTAAGATTTTTGGTAATTATTTGTTCATTTTTAAGGGTCGGGTTAGTTGCGTAATAAATTAAACTAGCATTACCACTAAAAATAGTGCCCAGTCCAGCGATTGAAGCAAGCAATAATGAAGCGATTAAAAATAATCCTAATCATAATTTTCAGCTCATTGCTTTAATTGCTTTTCTTGTTTGCATTCAATTAATATTGATGAACAATTGATTGCTAAAATTAAACAAAATTTCAGTCATCAAGAATAACAAAACCATCAAAAAAGGTGTTGCTCCAATAATTAAACAAGCAATTGATGTTGCTTCTCAAAAATCATAACTTTGGTATAAAACCACACTTTGTCAAATTGTGATTGCTGGTAACAAGGCGGCTGTTAAAAATAAAGCAATGGTGGTCAAAATGATCAAAGGTTGGAAAACCAATCCTGTTCAACCAATAATTTTGGCATTTTTACTCACCGTTTCTGTATAAATGATGTTGTGTTTTTTATAAATTTTTTCAGCAATAACATTAATTGGTTCTAAATCATTTAAAATTTCGATATAAGTTTTACCTTCTGCAAGGTTTTTTTCAAAATGTTCAGTGTACATTTTGATGATTGGTTTTTTATCTTTTTTCAGTAAAAAGATGGCTTGACTTAAGTCCTTAAGTCAGGTTTTTAATTTTCTTGGGATTTGTGTTTTCATTCTTTCGTTTTCTCTTTTGAAATATTCTCGCTAATCATACTAACATATTTTTTTTAAAATTTTCAAAACAATTTCACTTGGATTTAATTCTTTGATAATCGTTCATTTTTCAGAATAAAATCCGAATTAAATCGAAATTGTTTTGTAATGCTTTTGAAAAGTGATTTAATTTAAATAAGAATGAGTTACAAATGAACAAAGATATTATTTTATTAAGAACAGTTGAAGTTGCCGCGATTGCTTCATATAAATACATTGGTAAAAAAAACAAAAATATATTAGATGGTGCAGCTGTTGAAGCGATGGAGAAGGTTTTGAATTCAGCTGAAGGTTTTAGCATCAAAGTTGTGAATGGTGAAGGTGAATTAGATAACGCACCGATGCTGTATTCTGGGCAAATTTTGGGTGATAAATCCACAAAGGTACCAATGTTTGATGTTTGTGTTGATCCTGTTGAAGGAACAAATCCAGCAGCTTCTAATTTTGCTGGATCAATTGCGACAATTGCTATCAGTCGGTTGAACACGATGTTAAAATTACCAGAAATGTATATGGAGAAACTGTTTGTTTCTAATCAACTCAAGGATTGTGCAGATTTACAACATGGAATTATTGCTTGTGTTCAAAAAATGCAAAAAAAAGCCAAGAAAAAAGATATCAAAGCAATTATTTTAGATAAACCACGACACAATGAAATTATCAAAAAACTGGATAAAATGGGTGTGATTGTTCGATTGATCAAGGATGGTGATGTGCTTGCTGCAATTGATGTTGTGAATGGTGAAGCTGATTTTGTTTATGGGATTGGGGGAGCTCCTGAAGGTGGATTGATGGCCAGTCTTGCAATCTCATCAGGTTGCAAAATGATGGCTAAATTAGTTGGTTATGATCAAGTTTGACCACATGAAAAAGAAACCAAACAACGAGTTGAATATGAAAATCAAGCACTGCAAAAAATCAATTTATCATTTGAAAAATATTTAGATGATAATGATTTGATCAAGGATCCAAGAACAAGATTTTTTGCAGCCGGAATCACAGCTGGAGGAACCCTAAAAGCGATTGATTATTTAAATGGAAAATATTATGTATCGGCTTTTATGAGTAGTCACGGGGTGATTAGAAATATCAAATCAGTTTATGATATTGACCAAATTAATGCCTTAAAACCAGAAATTAAATATTTATTTGATAAATATAAAAGAAAATAGAATGATTTTTTAAAGTTAAAATCACCAAAAATTTAGTAAAAAAACTCCTAAAAGGAGTTTTTTAATCAATTTTGTTAACTTACAAGAAGAAAGAACACTATGAAATTTTATGAGTCCACGTGAGCAAAAATGAAAATAGCTCACATATTTAATATATCATAAAGGATTTTGAATATTATTCTTTTGCAAGACTAAAAATGAAATATGACTATTTTTTGTGGAAAACAGGAAAATATTGTTCAAAACAAGTAACTTTTTAAATTTATTTAGAGGGGATTTTTAAATTCACAAGGTTTTTTGCTTTTCTAAAATAGTGGATTATGTTATTATTTAAAAGGCTTGTGATACGACTCGTTAGCTCAGCAGGTAGAGCAACTGGCTTTTAACCAGTGGGTCCGGAGTTCGAATCTCCGACGAGTCACCATTTTGCGGGATTGGCGGAACTGGCAGACGCACTAGACTTAGGATCTAGCGTCTTTGACGTAAGGGTTCGACTCCCTTATCCCGCACCAATTTACAAATTAACCAACTTTGTTGGTTTTTTTATTGTTTAATTCACGCAATCCAACGTTAATGTTTTTTAAGCACATTTTTAGGGCGGATAATTGTTATAATAATAATGGTTATAAAGGAGTAAAAATAAATGGTGTATGACAAAAAAGCGCTTGTGTATTCAGATTTAGACGGCACATTATTAGCTGATAATCATTATTTTTCTAAATTCACAAAAGAAGTTATTAAGGAAATGTATGACAAAGGGATAATGCTTGTAATAGCAACAGCAAGACAAACTAAGGATGTTTTTGAACAAGCTCGAAGGCTTGGAATTGATCAATATGGTGGAATCATTGCTGGAAATAATGGGTCACAAATTTATGATTTAAAAAATCATAAATGAATTCTCAATCAATACGTTCCAAGAGATATTATTGAGAGCGTTTTTAAAAAACATTTTAATAAATTCGAAACTAAAATTCATTTTTATTCTAATGGAGAAACTTATGTTTTTAATGAAGGAAAAAATTCATTATATTGAGCTCAAATTCAAGGTAGTGATTATATTGTCGCTCATGATGTTGAAGAAATTAAAGAACCAATCACTCATTTTACATTTGTTTTGAATCGTAATACAACTGATGAACAATCTAAAAAATTTATTCAAGAGTTTAAAACAGAATTTGGTGATCGAGTTGATATGAATATTTATACCAATCGAGTGATTGAAATATGCCCATTAAAAGTTAACAAAGGTTATGTTGTTAAAAAAGTTAATGAATATTTAAATGTTGATCCAAAAATCACCAAAACATATGGTTTTGGTGATAGTTATAATGACTTTTCAATGTTTACAGCCGTTGATGTGGCTGTTGCAATGGAAAACGCAGTTCCAGAATTAAAGCAAATTGCTCATGACACAACTCAATTTAATAACCAAGAAAATGGTGTTGCTCATTACATCCAAGACAATATCCTAAAGGAGGACTAAATATGTCAAAAATTATTCAAATAACATCAAAGACTCAATTTGATGAAGTTATCGCCAATAACGCAAAAGTTTTAGTAGATTTCAAGGCTGAATGATGTGGGCCATGTAAGATGCTAAATCCAATTATTGAACAATTAGCAGAACAAGAAAAAAATGTTGCAGTGGTTCAAGTTGATGTTGATAAAAATCAAGATCTAGCATTAGAATATAAGATCATGTCAATTCCAGCAATTATGGTTTATGAAAATCAAAAAGTAAAATCACAACACACTGGATTTATGCCACTAAATAAATTGCAAGAAATGGTAAAATAAATAAGTAAAGCTTCGGCTTTACTTTTTTTAAGGAGGAATTTATGAAAGTTGGAATTATTGGGTTAGGACATATGGGGTCTTCATTGGTCAAAGGAATGCAAAATGATCATGTGCAAATTTTAGGTTATCACTATGATGACCAAAAAAGTGTTAATTTATCAAAAGAATTGGATATCCAAGTTACTTCAAATCTCTCAGAGTTTGTCCAAACAACAGATTTAATCATCTTATCTGTGAGAACGAATATTGTTAGTTCAATTATTGATCAAATTAAAAATCTTGCTCAAGATAAAATCATTTTAAGTTTAATTTCGGGTTTATCAATTCCAAAAATGCTTGCAATGTTTGATCATCCAAATCAAAAAATCGTCCGCATTATGCCTAACCTAAATGCTGAAATTCAAATGAGTGCAACAGGCATTTGTTATACAAATAATTTCTCCCAATTAGAAAAAGATGAAATCAATTCTCTGGTTCAAAATTTTGGAGAAATTTATGAAATTCCAGAAGAACAATTTGAAATTTTTACAATTCTTGGTGGTGTTAGTCCTGCTTGATTTTTCAAAATGATTAATGTGATGCAAGAAATTGGTGTTGAACATGGAATGAATACAGAACTTGCCAAAAAAGTCGCAACCCAAGCCGGAATTGGAAGTTTAACTAACTTAATGCAAAGTAAATATTCCCCTTTAGAATTAATGAACCAAGTCGCTGTTCCAGGTGGTGTGACGATTGAATCGATAAAAGTTTTAAACGAACATCAATTCGATGAGATAATTAAAAAAGCAACAAAAAAAGCCTTAGAAAAGGATAAAAAGACTTTTTCTAAGTAGTAAGAAAGTAAGAGAACAAAAATGATTAAAATGATAGTTACAGATATTGACGGAACAATATTTAGAAATAAAAAAATTCATGAGCTTGATAAACAAGCTATTTTAGATGCTCAAGCTCATGGAATTTTTTTCACACTAGCAACTGGTAGAAGTGCTAAAAACATTTGACCAATTGCTAAACAACTAGAGTTAAAAGATCTAGAAGTGCCAATTATCGGACATAATGGTGGTCAAATTTATAAATTTAATGAGAATGGTACTTTTGAAATCATTTATGATTTTAATTTTACAAAAGAAGATAATGATACAATTTTTGCCCTTGCCAAAAAATACAAAGTTCATATTTATTCATATTGTGCAAATCCTGATATTGCTTTTGTGACTAATCGTCGTAACCCAATTTTTGTTTCTTTTAGAATTCATTCTAAAAGAAAAAGTTATACATATAATCAACAAACTTGTGCTTTGGGTGAAATCTCTAAAATGATTGTTTTTGGTAAAACAAAAAAAATGATTGCTTTTAGAAAAGAAGTTGAAGCTTTAGGATTTCCGACTTTCTCTTTTTCACGTGTAACTAATGCTAAACAAAATATTGAAATTGCTCCAAGAGGAATTAATAAAGCAAAAGGCATTGAATTTGTTGCTAAACAATTCAATATAAAACCAGAAGAAATTATGTTTTTTGGCGATGGTGAAAACGATATTGATGCACTTAAGTGAGTGGGGACTGGTGTTGCCATGGGAAATGCTAAAAAAGATGTTCAAAAACATGCTGATAAAGTGACTGATACAGTTTTAAATGGTGGTGTGTCTCAAGAAATTAATAAAGTTTTAAAAACACAAAAAAAGCAAAAAGATAGTAAATAAATTAATTCTAATTTTACAAAAAAAATCTCTTTTGATAAGAGATTTTTTTGTTATTTATTTTTCATTTTTATTATTTTTTTGGGTTGTTCTTGTTTTGTTCTTATATAATTAAAAACATAATGAGCATAAACGAACTAATAAATAACACTTTTGGAAATTTTAATTTCTGATCCATTTTAATTGCTGTAATTGTGGTGATTGGAATAGGTTTTTTCTTGCAGAAAAAACAAATTATTATTAAAGATTGAGAAAAAGTTTTGGTGAAAATTGTCTTGTATGTGGCATTACCGGCATTAGCATTAAAAAGTTTTTTGGTTGATATTAACACATCAACATTAACTGAAGCATTTATTGTTATGTTAATTGGAGGTATTTTCTTTACTTTAGTTACGTTTGGATCTCAATTCTTTTTTTACAAAACAAGACCATCTTTAAAAGTTTCTTTAGGAATGGTTGTGGCTTTTCCATCTGCTGCTTATTTTGGTTTTCCCATTTTACTAGCTTCATTCAGTGAACAAAAAGCCGAAATCTTAACGATGTCGAGTATGTTTTTAGTGGCTTTTTGAATTTTGTTATCAACTGGGGCAATTTATTATTTTCAAAAACCGCTTTTAAATAAAGAACACTTAACAAGTGATTTAAATCGAGAAACATACAAATATCAATTAAATTGAAAAAATTTAAAACCAGTGGTTTTAAACCCAGTTTTAATTGCTACTTTTATTGGTTTTTTACTTTGAATTAGTCAATTAATTCCGGGAATTAATTTAATCCCTAATTCAAAAAGTGATTTAGTTTCAATTAGTAGAATTGATGTTTATATCCCAGGGGTTAATAAAATTTTAGAAATCTTAAGTTTGATGGCAAGTCCACTAGCATGATTAGCAATTGGGACAGTTGTTGCCAAAGGGCAACTGGTAAAAGCTTTGAAAAATAAAATTGTTTGATATACAGTCTTTTTAAGAAACATCTTAATGCCTTTAATTGCCCTTTTAATCATTCTATTTTTTGCTTGAATTGGAGATTTAAGTCATGGTTTTCGTCTTTCAACACTGGTGTTAATGTTAATGATTGCAATTGTTGCAAGTCCGACAGCCACAACCATTGTGAGTTACGCCATTGCTTTTCATCGAGAACAAGCATTAGTTTCAGAAACCACATCTTTAACCATATTGACCTCCTTTATAACATTACCACTTTGAATTTTTGTCGCTGGTTTGATTGGTATCTCAACAGGTTTATTCACTTAATGTGATGAAAGATTTAGGACATTTCTATTTACTTATTTGTCAATAAGGAATGAATCTGAATATAAAATTCAAAAAATCACATCTATTATTTACAAATCTAGAAATATCTATACAATGATATTTAGAAGTAATCCTTTAATTGAGTCCAGAGAGGCGAAAAAGGAATGTAAGATATTTATCAAACATTTTGTTTTTGCCTACTCAAGTTCTTGAGTAGGCATTTTTTATAGGAATTATTTTGTAGGTAAGGAGTAAAATGCAAAAAATATTATTAGATTACCAAGCAATTCAACGCTCAATTAGTCGTATTTGCCATGAAATTATTGAAAGTTCAAAGGGAACGCAAAATTTAATTTTGGCAGGTATTAGAACTAATGGAGTTTATTTAGCTCAACGTATCAGTCAAAAAATTCAAGAAATTGAAAACGTTAAAATTGACGTGATTGAATTAGATATTTCTGGATTTCGTGATGACATTGAAATTAGAACCAAGGATTTTGTTATTGATCGAAATTTAAATGATTTCAACGTTGTTATTGTTGATGACGTTTTATTTACTGGCCGCACAATTCGTGCAGCATTGGATTGCATTTTAACAAACTACCGTCCAAAAAAAATTGCTTTAGCTGTCTTGATTGACCGCGGGCATAGAGAATTACCAATTAGAGCAGATTTTGTTGGAAAGAACATTCCAACATCATTTAGTGAAAGAGTCGATGTTAAATTATCAGAAATTGATAATGAAGATATTGTGCAAATCACTAATGAGTAGTCTGCTCTTTTTTATATGTGAAAGGGAAATATGAAAACACAATTAAAACACTTATTAACAATCGAACAATTAACTGATCAAGAGATTATGGAATTAATTAATTTAGCTAAAAAATTCAAAGCAAGTAATAATGATAAAGATGCAAAAAATAAATTAGATAAAACAAATGAACATACAGTGGTTGGTAATTTATTTTTTGAAACTTCAACCAGAACTCATAAAAGTTTTGAAATTGCTGAAAAGAAATTAGGAATCGAAACCATTGATTTAAATGTTGCAACAAGTGCTGTCCAAAAAGGTGAAAGTTTATATGATACTGTCTTAACCATGAATGCAATTGGGGTGGATGCGTTAGTGATTAGGCATCCAGACATTGAATACTATAAACCATTAATAGAATCACAAACCATTAAATGTTCGATTATAAATGGAGGTGATGGGTCTGGGGAACATCCAACTCAATCACTGTTAGATTTAATGACTATTTATGAAGAGTTTGAAAAATTCAAAGGATTAAAAATCGCAATTGTGGGTGATTTAAAACATTCACGTGTCGCTCGTTCAAATATGAAAATTTTAAAAAGACTTGGTGCTGAAATTTACTTTGCGGGGCCACGTGAATGATATGTTGAACAAGAATTTGGTCACTTTGGTAAATTCATTGATATTGATACAATGATTGATCAACTTGATGTCGTGATGTTTTTACGAGTTCAATTAGAACGACACACTGAACAAGAATTTAAGCAAAATAGTTTCTTGGAAAAATATGGTTTATCAAATACAAGATATGCCAAACTAAAACATAACGCAATTGTGATGCACCCTTGCCCTGTTAATCGTGATGTGGAAATGGGAACTGAAACAATCGAAGCACCAAAATCAAGATTGGTTGCGCAAATGGCAAATGGGGTTTTTATGAGAATGGCAATTTTAAGAACGATTTTAAGGGATAAATTTTAATGAACATCTTATTAAAAAACATTAGTTTAATTCAAGATAAAAAAATAGTGATCAAAGATGTTTTGATTGAAAATCAAAACATCACAAGAATTGAAAAACAAATTAATGATGCTAAAAATGCAGAAATGTTTGATGGAAAAAATCTCTTTTTAACTCCAGGTTTAATTGATGTTCATACCCATACAAGAACTCCTGGTTTTGAATATAAAGAAGATTTATCATCATTCAATCAAGCGGCCATTCATGGTGGAATTACAACGGTTTGTGCAATGGCAAATATTGATCCTATTCCAGATAATCCAGAAACTTATCAAAGAATTCAAAAGCAACTTTCAACATTTTCAGTGATTGATATTTATCAAATGGGAGCTGTTACAAAAGATTTGAAGACAAATGAAATAGTTGATTTTTATCAACTGAAAATGGTTGGTGCAAAATGATTTTCAAATGATGGTTTTGGAATTCAAAGCAAAAGAACCATGGAAAAAATTTTGATTGAAATCAAAAAACATGATCTCTTAATAAGTACACATTTGGAATCAAATCAAATCAAAAAACATGGGATGATGGATCAAACCAATTTTACTAAAAAACATAATATTGCGAGCTTTGATAAGTCATCAGAATATCTTCAATTAGCAAGAGATATTGAATTATTAAAAGTGACAAATGCACGTTATCATGCGGGTCATATTTCAACAAAAGAATCAGTTGATTTAATTCGAAAAGCTAAAGCAGAAGGATTAAATATAACATGTGAAGTTACTCCTAATCACTTATTATTAACATCAGAAATGATTCAAAATGATAGTGGAATATATAAAATCAATCCGCCAATCAGAACTGAGGTTGATCGTCAATCATTAATCATTGGTTTGCAAGATGGTACCATTGATTGTATTGCCACCGATCATGCTCCTCACACGAGTGAGGAGAAAAAAATTCCGATCAATCAAGCAGCATTTGGGATGATCGGATTAGATTTTTCATTTAGTTTAATGTACACACATTTGGTCAAAACAAATCTGCTCTCTCTACAACAATTAATTGATAAAATGCACACCAATCCCAATAAAATATTTAGATTAAACGCAAACCAAATTAAGGTTGGAGAAATTGCAAATTTGGTAGTTTGAGATTTAAACAAGAAATATGAAATTAATAAACATAATCTCAAATCAAAACAAACCAACACACCTTTTCTCAATCAAGAAGTCTTTGCAGAAAATCAATTAGTGATAATCAAAGGTAAAAAAATTTTTCAGAAAGAAGACATATAAAATGAGAGCAAAATTAAAAACTTACATCAGTGATTTAGAATTAAAAAATCCAATTTTAATCCCTGCTGGCCCAGCAGTTTATGGCGAAGCATTAGATACATTTTTTGATATTCAAGCATTGGGTGCGATCACAACAAAAACAATTACTTTGGAACCAAAAATTGGAAATAAAGGTCACAAATTATTAGATTATCCTGGTGGTTATTTGAATTCAATTGGGTTAAAAAATGTCGGTCTTAAAAAATTTATTTCAGAAAAATTAGAATTTCTTAAAACAGTTGATGTGCCATTAATTGTCAGTATTGCTGGTAACACAGAGTTGGAATTTATAGAATTAATTAAAGCACTGGATAAAGAAGATAGAATATCGGCAATTGAGATTAATTTAAGTTGTCCAAATGTAAATAATAAACATATTCTTTTTGATAGTGATCCAACTCAAGTTTATGACTTGTTATCAAAGTTAAGAAACTTAACAAATAAAAAACTTTTTGTAAAATTAAGTCCTAATATTTACACAATTGTAGCAGTGTCTATAAGTTGTAAAAAAGCTGGTATTGATGCTCTTGTAGTTATAAACACATTACCAGGAATGCGTTTTGATCTCAAAACTAAAACTCCGATATTTGAAAATAAAACAGGAGGATTATCTGGGAGCGCAATCAAACCACTGGCTTTAAAATTAGTTTATGATATCTCAAATGCTGTTGATATTCCGATTATTGGAATGGGTGGAATTTCAACAACTGATGATGTGATTGAAATGTTAATCGCTGGAGCTAGTGTGGTTGGAATCGGGTCAGCAATCATGAAAGACCCAATTGTGATTACAAAGATTTTAAGCGAATTACCAAATAAATTACAAGAATTAGGCATTGAATCAATCGACTCATTAGTCAAAGAAATTAGGAGGACTAGATTATGAAATCAAAACCAATCATCGCTTTAGATTTTTCAAATCAAAAAGATTTAGATCATTTTTTGAATCAATTTAAAAATGAAAAACTTTTTCTAAAAGTTGGTTTAGAATTATTTGTGAAATTTGGTTCAAATATAATTACCCAATTAAAAAATCAAGGTCATCAAATATTTATTGATTTAAAATTACACGATATTCCGAACACAGTTGAAAATGCATTCACAAATCTGATTGAATTAAATCCTGACATTATCACGGTTCATGCTGCTGGTGGGGTTGATATGTTAAAAAATTTAAGACAAATCATTGATGAACACCAAGCATCAACTAAAATTTTTGCAGTCACAATTTTAACTTCAATTAATAATGAAGTTTTATCTGAACAATGAAAAGTGAACAAAACAGTCGAACAACAAGTGCTTGATTTTGCACAAATTGCAAAATCAGCTCAATTAGATGGAGTAGTTTGTTCGGTTGGTGAAGTTGAGCAAATTAAACAAAAGTTTGGATCAGATTTTTTGTGTTTGACCCCAGGAATTAGAAATCATCTAAAACATAGCGATCAAAAAAGAGTGGCCACAATTCAAGAGGCCAAACAAGCAAAATCTGATTTCATTGTTGTTGGGAGAGAAATTACTAAAAGTTCTAAACCATATGAAACATATTTAGAAATTAAGAAAGTGTGAGAAGAAAATGAGTAACAAAAAAGATATTATAAAAGCCTTAATTCAGGCTGAAGCAATTCAATTAAATTTTGATAAATATTTTACTTGAACAAGTGGAATAAAAAGTCCAATTTATTGTGATATGCGTTTGCTAACTGGTGATGTTGAAACAAGAGAAATGATCATTGATGCGTTTATTGAAAGTATTCAAAAAAATTATCCTCAAACAAATTTAATTGCTGGAGTTGCTAGTTCGGGAATTAGTTGAGCGGCCATGATTGCCCAAAAAATGCAATTACCAATGGTTTATGTTCGTAGTTCAACAAAAGAATATGGAGCAGGAAGACAGATTGAGGGTAGTTTCAATTCTGGACAAAAAGTTTTAGTGATTGAAGATTTAATTTCGACCGGATCTAGTTGCTTGAATGCTGTTTCAGTTTTAAAAACAATTGGTCTAGAAGTGTTGGGAGTACAAGCAATTGCAACTTATGAGTTGCAAAAATCACTGGTTAATTTTCAAAAACATAATACAACTTTAAAAGCCTTAATCAGCATTAAGGATTTGATTGATTATTTTGAAAGTTATCATCTTTTTACAACATTAGAAATTGATGAATTAAAAAAATTTTTATCAATTCTTGATAATTAAAATGAATTAAGTTTATAGTAAAAATGTAATGTTAAAAATGTAATGGTTCAAATTGAACTGAACCAGAAAGGCTAGATGAAAAAATATAAATATAATTGATGAAGAATTCTCTTATTAGTAATCACATTTCCATTTTCAATTTTGATCGGGATTATATTCAAAACTAAATTCCTACAATTTTGTTTTGAATATAATCGTGAAAGTGATATTCAAGAATTTTTAGAAGACTTAAAAAAGAAAAATATGCAATTAGAAATTCCGATTGATCTAATAGAAACATTTGATATCAAAACAGATAAAGGCAATATTAGTACTTTGAAATTAATGCATGAAAATTCTGATAAATGAGTTATTGGGTTACATGGTTGAACTGAAAATAAATTTCTCGCTTTGAGGTTGGTAATGCACATTTACAACATGGGTTATAACGTGATCACTTTTGATAGTTTTGCTCATGGCCAAAGTTATGGTGAAAAAACCGATGTCGGTTATTCAGCCATTCCTTTACTTGATCAAGTGATCAAGTATTTGAAAAAGAACTATCAACCTAAAGAAATAGGATTAATCGGAAATAGTATGGGTGCTTCAACCGCTATTTTATATGGAGAAATCGGAGCTTATACAAGTGATATAAAATGAGTTATCGCTGATTGTGGTTTCTCTAATTTAAATGATCAATTTAATTGAAAAATGGAACAGATGTATAAGATTAATTGAATCTTTTTAAATATGTTTATTCCTTGTGGGTTTAAAAAAATAACAGGCTTAGACCCAAGGCAATTCGATTTATTAGAAAAAATTTATTACGATATTCCAACCATGTTTATTCATTCTACAACCGATAGTTTCGTACCATATTTGATGAGTCAAAAAATGTTTGAAAAACGCAACAATCCAAATGATATTTTGTGAACACCAACTGGTCCAGATCATGTTAAAGTGATTGCTGATCTCAATCATGAATACAAAGAAAAAACAAAAAAATTTATCAATAAAAAACTTGCCAAGTAAACACTTTAAACTAGTGCTTAACGGCAAGTTTTTTATTAATCAAATCTCAATTTTTTGTTTTAGTTGTTAATGTTCAAAGAGCACCAAACTAATTTATTTTTTTGTTCTTAAATATTTTTTTGAATATTTCACCATCTAGTTGTTACTGCAAATAATAAGTATATAGTATAGACATGATGTTCAAAATGTTTTGGTTTTTTAAACCAAAACGAAGAAAGGGTATATGAACAAAAACAAAATATATGAAAAAATATAAATATAATTGATGAAGGATTTTAATGCTGGTGATGACATTTCCGGTTTCAATTTTTATAGGAATTAAATTCAAAAACAAATCTCTAAATTCTTGTTTTCAATATAATAGAGATAATAATATTCAAGAATTTTTAGATGACTTAAAAAAGAAAAATATGCAATTAGAAATCCCGATTGATTTAATTGAAAACTTTGATATTCAATCTGATAAAGGTAATATCAGTGCTTTAAAATTAATGCATGAAAATTCTGACAAATGAGTTATTGGGCTACATGGTTGAACTGAAAATAAATTTCTAGCTTTGAGATTGGTAATGCACATTTACAACATGGGTTATAATGTGATTACTTTTGATGCTTTTGCTCATGGAAAAAGTTATGGAGAAAAAACCGATTTTGGTTATTCAACCATTCCATTAGTTGATGAAATTATTATGCATCTTAAAACAGATTATAAACCTAAAGAAATAGGATTAATCGGAAATAGTATGGGGGCATCAGCTGCTATTCTATATGGCGAAACCGGAGCTTATGCAAGTGATGTAAAATGGATTATCGCTGATAGTGGATTTTCAAATTTAAATAATCAATTTAATTCCTCAATGGAAGGAATGTTTAAGATTAATTGAATCTTTTTAAATATGTTTATTCCTCATGGATTTAAAAAAATAACAGGTTTAGATCCAAGACAATATGATTTATTAAAAAAAATTAATTACGATATTCCAACAATGTTTATTCATTCTAAAACCGATACTTTTGTGCCTTGTTGGATGAGTCAAGTAATGTTTGAAAAACATGGTAATTCAAATGATGTTCTATGAACACCAACTGGTCCAGACCATTTCAATGTGATTGCCGATCTCAATCAAGAATATAAAGAAAAAACAAAAAAATTTATCAATAAAAAACTTGCCGAGTAAACACTTTAAACTAGTGCTTAACGGCAAGTTTTTTATTTTTGAACTTCAATTTTTTCTTGTTGTTCTTGGTTGTTTTCTAGTCTTTTATTTTCCAATTTCTTTTGAATTTTGACTTTAATAATCCCGATTGGTAAACCAATAAACATGATTCCAATCACTCCTAAATTCCATCATAGAGTAGTTGCTCCTGCGGTCGCGAACATCACCATGATAGTTCCGACAAACATCAATATTGCAATTGCTGAAGAAACCAATGCTAAAAATCAAAAAATATAATTGTTGTACATTTTTACATAATTAGGATCTTTTAAGCGCAAGTAAATAATATTTATTTGGGTAATAAATTTCAAAACAGCTAACGCTAAAGTTAAGTAAGTCATGACATCTAATAATGTTGAAAATAAAACATAAATTAGTGAAATTAAGACCATCAAAACAATTGCAAATCATGGCATATTAGTTTTTTTATAAGTTAATTGAAAAATTTTAAATAAATCTTTTTCTTCACTCATTTTAAAAATTAATCTTGAATGATAAACCAAATAAGCATTCAGTGAACCAATAAAAATGAAACCAGTTAAAATGTTAAAAGTGTTTGACACTCATTTTGGTAAACCACCATGCATGATCGCGTTGGTTCAAACGTTCCCTGACCCCTGAGCATTGGTCCAATCTTTTGGATTGGCCAATGCCAATAGTCCAATGATTAAAAATGTATAAATTAAAATGATTGCAATTGTTGATCAAATCAAAGCGCGAGGAATATTTTTTTTCGGATTGATGACCTCTCCACTCACATAAGTGATGGCCTCCATTCCTGAATAGGCAAATGATGTTAATGCAATTGCTGGAAGTAACATAAAACTTGACATATAAATTTCGCCCAAATTTTTGTCCAATGTTTCTGAATTAAATGAATTTGATAAATTCCCTTTGATCATTGCTAAAATTAAAACAAAACCAATCGGTAACATTTTTAATAATGTAAAAACAATTTGTCCTCTCCCTGACCCTTTTGGGACAAAAATTTGGAAAGCAACAAGCAAGAATAAAATCCCAATTCCGATTAATTTTCCATATCAAGCTTTTGCCTCGGCACTACCTTCAATCCCGGTTAGTTCAACAACCACTCCACCAAGGGCAATGATTGAAGTTGCAATTGCAGTTGCTGAGATAAAAAGGACTAGAACTCATCCAAATCAAAATGAAATAGCATTTCATTTTGCTTTACGAATTCAATAATAACTGGTTCCATTGCCAGGATATGATGTTGCAGTTTCGGCAAATAAAATCATTTCTGGAAGAACTAATAATCCTCCAATAACTCAAGCAAGAATCATCAAAATTGGGTTGTCAGCCACTTGACTTCCAACCGAACTAAAAGTGATTAAAATTGACGATCCAATCGTGGCAGAAATCGCCATCATGAAGATGCTTCAAAAGCCGTATTTGCGTTTTAATTTTTCTGTTTCCATACGTTAAAAACCTTTCTGTTCTTTCGAACATTTTATAGTATACTCAAGAATTCACAATAAATCTTGAAAAAGGACGTTCTTAGGAATAAAATGTAATAAAGAATAATTTCCAAAAAAGCCAAGTTAATTGGATTTTTGGGTATTATTTTTTAAAAAGTTAATGAAAATGTTATATAGAGGTTGAAATGAAAATTATTGTTATTGGGACAAATCATGCAGGGACAACGGCAGTTAGAACTATTAAAAGATTAAATCCAAATGCAGAAGTGACCACATATGACAAGAATGATGTAATTTCATTCTTGGGATGTGGAATTGCGCTGTGAGTTAGTGGAGAAGTGAAAGATCCAAATGGATTATTTTATGCGAATCCACAAACTTTAGAAGAAGAAGGAATTCATGTCAAAATGAAACATGAATGAGTGGGAATTGACGCTAAGAAAAAAACTGTGCGAATTAAAGATTTAAATACTGGAAAAGAATTTGATGATAATTACGACAAGTTAATTATTGGTGTTGGTTCATGACCAATTATTCCACCAATTCCAGGGATTGATTTAGATGGTGTACAAATTTGTAAAAATTATGACCATGCAAAAATCATTCATCAAGCAAATAGTAATCCAGATATCAAGAGCGTAGCTGTTGTTGGGGCTGGATACATCGGTGTTGAATTAGTTGACGCGTTTGTGACAAAAGGTAAAAATGTTACCTTAATTGATGTGGCTGAAAGAATTATGCCAAATTACTACGACCCTGAATTTACTTCAGTTGTTGAAGACAAAATGAAAAAATCTGGAGTTAAAATGGCTCTTGGTGAAAAAGTTGTTGAATTTAAAGCTGGACCAAATGGAAAAGTGGCAAGTGTAATCACTGATAAAGGCGAAATCAAAACTGATTACGTAATCTTTTCGGTTGGGGTAAGACCACAAACCAAAATTTTAGATGGTGTTGTTGATCTTTCTCCAATTGGGGCAATTAAAACAAACGAGTTTATGCAAACAACAAATCCAGATATTTATGCAATTGGAGATTGTGCTGAAGTGCACAATATTGCCTTAGACCAACAAATGCCTGTGCAGTTGGCAACAACTGCAGTGAGAACTGGAATTTTAGCAGCAGTTAATGCTGTGACAAATAACACAATGAAAACTCCAGGATTTACTGGAGCAAACGGAATTGATGTTTTTGGATTCAAAATGGCTAGTTTAGGATTTACATCTGCTTCGGCTAAAAGAATGGGTGTTGATACTGAAGAAATCTTATTTACAGATAACGATTTACCAGAATTTATGTCATCAACTCAACCAGTTACATTAAAAGTGGTTTGAGATAAAAAAACAAGAAAAATTGTTGGAGCACAAGTTGGTTCTGAAGCAAACCATACAGAAACAATGTATATGTTTGCCTTAGGAATTCAAAAAGGATTAACAATTGATGAATTACCATTAATTGATATTTTCTTCTTGCCTCACTTCAACAAACCATACAACTTCATCACTCTTGCAGGGTTAGAAGTATTAGGTTTGAACTACTTTAAAAAGAATGGTTCAAAAAAATAAATAATGAAAATTTTATTCGCTAAGACAAATAGTCCGTATTTTAATTTAGCAACAGAGGAATATTTGTTTAATTCTGAAAAATACCAACCTCCAATTGTGTTTTTGTGACAAAACCAAAACACCATTGTTGTTGGTAAAAACCAAAACACATTTGCCGAAATTAATTTAATTAATGCGCAAAAAGATGCTGTGAACATCGTCAGAAGAAATACTGGTGGTGGAACTGTTTATCAAGATTTAGGTAATCTGTGTTTTTCACTTTTAATTAGCAATCAAAACGAAAGTTCAACTGAGGTTTTTGAAAAATCCCTTCAACCTATTTTAGACCTCCTTCGTAGTCTTGGATTAAATGCTAATTTTAAAGGTCGCAACGATTTAGAAATTGATGGGGCCAAAATATCTGGTAATGCTCAAGTTAAAAATAGTACTAAAATTCTTTCGCATGGAACATTACTGTTTGATGTTGATTTACCAAAACTTGGTAAATATTTGAATGTTAATCAAGTCAAAATGGAATCTAAAAAAATTGCTTCTGCACCAGCAAGAGTGACCAACATCAAGCCATTATTAAAAGATAATCTTGGGATTGAAAATTTTATTAAAATGATTGCCAAACAATATAGTCAAGCAAATGTTGAAGAATTTATTTTGGATGCAGAAGATTTGAAGGCGATTGAAGAATTAGAAACTAATAAATTCAAAACATGAGAATGAAACTTCGGGAAAAATGAAACATTTAGTTCAGTGAAAACTGAATATATTCCCCAAATTGGATTGATTGAAATCGGAATGAATGTCGATAAAGGAATAATTAAATCAATGCATATTTTTGGTGATTTCTTAGGTACGTTAGGTACCCAAGGAATCACTGAAAAATTGATTGAAAAAAAATATGATAGGGAAACTATCAAAAATGAACTAACAAAAATTAAAAACATTAACGAAATTTTTGGTGCGGATATCGACATCGAAAACTTAGTGAATTTAATTTTAAAATAAAGGAGAAGCGCATGGCTTATAAATATATAGGGAAATTTGACCCTGTAAAAAATGAATCTGTTAACATAATGGATGAAAATGGAAAAATAATCAACAAAGCTTTAATGCCAAATATTAAAAATGAAACTTTAATTGAAGCATATAAATTAATGTGTTTATCAAGATCACAAGATAATTACCAAAACAAACAACAACGTTTAGGAAAAATTTTGTCATTCTTGTCATCAACTGGACAAGAAGCTGGAGAAATTGCATATTCAATGCATGTTCAAAAAGGTAAAGATTGATTTTTACCAGCATACAGAAACAATGCTGCATGATTAGCAACTGGAATGCCAATGAAAAACATCATGATGTATTGAATGGGAAATGAATATGGTTGTGTTTCTCCTGAAGGGATTAACAATCTTCCAATTAATATTGTGATCGGGAGTCAATATTCACACGCTGCAGGAATTGCATTTGCTGAAAAATTTAACAAAAAATCAGACAGTGTTGTTTTAACAACAACTGGAGATGGTGGAACAAGCCAAGGGGAAGTTTATGAAGCATTAAACTTTGCTCAATTAAGAAAATTACCAGTGATTTTTGTTGTTGAAGACAACAAATGAGCAATTTCACACCCTTCATCAGGGGCAACTGCTGCAATTAACTTTGCAGTTAAAGGGATGGCTACTGGAACTCCAGGAATTAAAGTTGATGGAAATGATTTCTTAGCATCATACGGAGTTTTTGAAGAAGCTTTTGATTATGTAAGAAAAGGCAATGGACCAATTTTAATTGAACTTAATACTTACCGATTAGGGGCTCACTCTTCTTCAGATAACCCAGATATTTATCGTCCAAAAGGTGAATATGAAGAAGCTGTAAAATTCGATCCATTAATTAGAATGAAAAATTATCTTGTTGCTCAAAAACTTTGAGATGACAAGAAACAAGCAGAATTAGATCAAGAAAATGAAGTGTTTATTGACAAATCATTCAACGAAGCAATGGCAAGCAAAGACTATCCTTTAAACGAAGTTTTTGACTACATGTATGCAGAAAAAACTGATCTTTTAAAAGAACAATATGCTGAAGCTAAAGCGTTCTTTGATCAATACCCAGAATCAAAAGATGGAGGACACCACTAATGGCAGTTTTAAATAATGTACAAGCAGTTACAAATGCTCTAGATGTTGCAATGGAAAAATGAGATGAAGTTGTAGTTTTTGGAGAAGACGTTGGACAAGACGGAGGAGTTTTCCGTGCAACAATGGGACTATGAGCTAAATATGGTGAAAACCGTTGTTTTAGTATGCCAATTTCAGAAGCTTTATTTGCTGGAGCTGGTTATGGAATGGCTGTTGCTGGAATGAAACCAGTTGTCGAATTCCAATTCGAAGGGCTTGGATGAGCATCACTTCAAAACATCTTAACTCAAATTGCTAAAGTGAGAAACCGTAGTCGTGGTAAATATTCTGCTCCAATGGTGATTCGTATGCCAATGGGTGGAGGAATCCGTGCTTTAGAACACCATTCAGAAGCAATGGAAGCGATTTATGCGCACTGTGCAGGATTAAAAGTTGTAATTCCTTCAACTCCGTATGATACAAAAGGGTTGTTATTAGCAGCAATTGAATCACCAGATCCAATTATTGTTTTTGAACCAACTAAGTTATATCGTGCCTTCAAACAAGAAGTTCCAGATGGATACTATACAGTTCCAATTGGAGAAGCTTACAAAATTCAAGAAGGAAACGACTTAACAGTTGTGACTTATGGAGCTCAAACAGTTGATTGTGAAAAAGCAATTGATATGTTATTAAAAGAACGTCCAAATGCAAGTATTGAACTAATTGATTTACGTACAATTCAACCATGAGACAGAAAAATGGTTTTTGAATCTGTGAAAAAAACAGGAAGATTATTAGTTGTTCATGAAGCTGTTAAACAATTTTCAGTTTCATCTGAAATTATTGCATCAGTTAATGAAGAATGTTTTGAATATTTAAAAGCACCTTTATCAAGATGCACAGGATATGACATTTCAATTCCGTTTGATCGTGGAGAAGGATACCACCAAGTTAATCCAACCAAGGTTTTAGTAAAAATGAAAGAAGTATTGGATTACCAATTCTAAGAGGGAGAAAAAATGTTTAAAGTTAAATTCGCTGATATCGGAGAAGGATTAACTGAAGGAAAAGTTGCTGAAGTATTAGTAAAATTGGGTCAAGAAGTAAAAGCTGGAGATCCACTTTTCTTTGTTGAAACTGATAAAGTTAATTCAGAAATCCCAGCCCCAGTGACTGGAAAAATCGCCAATATCTTGATCAAAGCTGATCAAGATATTGTTGTTGGAGAAGTTGTGATGGAAATTGATGATGGTTCATCAACTGCTGAAGCAAAACCAGAACCAACACCAGCTGCATCAACCACAGCTCCAATCGAAGAAAATGCAAGTGTAGTTGGAGCAACCCCTGTTTCTAACAAGCTAATTGACCGTGGAGGTTCAGTTAATGCAAATCAAAATCAAAGTAATAAACAAATTTTGGCCACACCATTAGTACGTAAAATGGCCAAAGATTTAGGCATTGATTTAGCAACTATTACTGGATCAGGATCAAATGGAAAAATTCTTTCACACGACTTGAAAAAACCAAGTGTTAATCAACCAGCACAACCAAGCGTTGCTCCAAGCCCACAAGCTGGACCAGCTTTTGTTGCATCATTTAATGATGCATTAACATTCGAATCAAAACCAATGAATGCGATTCGTAAAGCAACAGTTAAAGCGATGAAAAAATCACATACTGAAAATGCTTCATTTACAGGATTTAAAGATATTGATGTTACTAATTTAGTTGCTACTCGTAATCAAATTAAAGATGTTGCTGCTAGTCAAGGAATCAAATTAACTTTCCTAGCATTTATTGTTAAAGCAGCTGCTCAAGCATTAAAAGCATTCCCAAATATTAATGTCAGAATTGATGAAGCAAATAATGCTATTCAATTTATGAATAATATTAACATCGGAATTGCTGTTGATACACCAGAGGGATTAATGGTTCCTGTGATTAAAAGCGCTGACAAAATGTCATTATTCCAAATTGCTCATGCAATTAGTGATTTGGCAACAAAAGCACGTGATAAAAAATTAACAATGAAAGAAATGACAGAAGCAACTTTCACAATTACTAATTTTGGTTCAGTTGGTTTAACTTATGCAACACCAATTATTAACCCACCAGAAGCTGCAATTATGGGAGTTGGGTCAATGACCAAACAACCAGTTTATCTTGATGGAGAATTTAAACCAAGAGATATTATGCCGTTTGTAGCCACAGTTGATCATCGTGTGATCGATGGAGCTGATGCTGGAAGATTCTTAATGAAAATTGAAGAATACTTACAAAATCCAGTACTTTTATTAGTTGGATAGAAAAGAGAAAAAATGTTTAAAGTAAAATTCGCAGATATCGGAGAAGGATTAACTGAAGGAAAAGTTGCTGAAGTTTTAGTCACATTGGGTCAAGAAGTAAAAGCTGGTGATCCACTTTTCTTTGTTGAAACTGATAAAGTTAATTCAGAAATCCCAGCCCCCGTGACTGGAAAAATCGCCAATATCTTGATCAAAGCTGATCAAGATATTGTTGTTGGAGAAGTTGTGATGGAAATTGATGATGGTTCATCAACTGCTGCATCAAAACCAGAACCAACCCCAGCTGTTAAAGGTCCAGAAGTTAAAGAAGAAGAAAACGCCAGTGTTGTTGGTGCCACTCCTGTTTCAAATAAATTGATCACTCGTGGGTTACCAAAACAAACCACACCAAGTGCTTGTGAAGCAACAAAAAGTGCATTAGCAGATTGTGCTCCTGCCTTACAAGAAGGTAATGGAACCTTACCACCAAGAAAAACTAATTTCCAAGCACCAAATCCAGAAAAACACTTTGATGTAATCATCGTGGGAGCCGGAGTTGGTGGTTATGTGGCTGCAATTAAAGCTGCAAACCTTGGTTTAAAAACTTTAATTATTGAAAAAGGTGCTTATGGAGGAGTTTGTTTAAACATCGGATGTATTCCAACTAAAACCTTATTAAAATCTGGAAAAGTTTTTGAACAAACTGTTCATAAAGCAGCATCTTTTGGAATTGAAATTTCAAAAGATGCCAAAATTACTGTTAATTGAAAAGCAGTGATTGAACGTAAAGAAGATGTTGTTAAGAAATTAAGTAGTGGTGTCCTTTACTTGATGAACAAAAACAAAATCAAACACATCGAAGGTGTGGCTGAAGCAATTGATAATCACACAATCAAAGTGAATGGTGAAACATTTACAACTGATGATTTAATCATTGCCACTGGTTCAAATCCTCGTGGATTAACTTTACCAGGTTTTGAAGAAGCTGAAAAAACTGGTTTCTTAATCAATTCAACTCATGCTTTATCATTACCAAAATTACCTAAAAAAGTTATCATTATTGGTGGAGGAGTAATTGGGGTTGAATTTGCTTCAATGTTTGCCAGTTATGGTAGTGAAGTTGTTTTACTTCAAGGTTTACCAACCATTCTTGAAATGCTTGATGCTGATCTATCAAAAGAAATGAGCAAAATTTTAAGTAGTAAATCAAATATTACAATCGTCACAAACGCGATGATTAAAGGGATTGAAAAAAATAAAGTTGTTTATGAACTTGATGGTAAAGAAATCAAACTTGAAGCAGATTACTGCTTACAATCTGTTGGAAGAAAACCATTCACAGAAGGTTTTGAAAATATCGGTCTAAAAAAAGCTGGTAATGGTTACATTGAAATTGCCAATGATTATTGTCAAACAAATCTTGACAATGTTTATGCCATTGGAGATGTTAACGGTCGTTTGATGTTAGCTCACGTGGCAAGTCATGAAGGTTTAATTGCTGTTAACCATATTGCTCGTAAAAAAGGGATTGCCCATGCTGAAGATATGAAAATGGAATTTGAACGTGTTCCAAGTTGTATTTATGCAAGTCCTGAAATTGCCACAATTGGTAAAACTGAAGAACAATGTAAAAAAGAAAATCTTGATTACAAAGCCTTCAAATTCCCGTTCCAAGCAATTGGTAAAGCTTTAGCTGATGGAGATACTCATGGTTTTGTTAAATTAATTATTGAAAACAAATATCAAACAGTGATTGGGGCACATATTATTGGGAACCGTGCCACAGAAATGATTTCAGAACTTGCTGTGGCAATGGAATCTGAATCAACAATTTCAGAAATTGCTCACGCAATTCATCCTCACCCAACAATGAGTGAGGCAATTGGAGAAGCTGCTGAAGCTTTATTAACTGGAAAGACTTTGAACTTATAATATGTATTCATTAAAAGAAATTAAAACAATTTTAAAAGATTCAAAAACTCAAACCATCATCTTCCCAGAAGGTGATGAATTGAAAATTCAACAAACAGCCCAAATGCTTGTTGAAGAAAATTTAGTCAATGTCATTTTGTTGTTCAACAAAAAAACTGATATCCCAACTAATGCAAATCCAAAAATTCAAATGTTATCAGTTGATCAAATTGACACCACTCCATACATCAACAAATTTGTTGAAATTCGTGGTGAAAAAACCAATTTAGAACAAGCAACTAAATTAATGCAATTAAGAACATACATTGGAACAATGATGATCTTAGAACAAAAAGTTGATGCGATGGTTTGTGGTTTAACTTTCACAACTGCTGATACTTTACGTCCAGCTTTACAAGTTGTGAAAGTTAAAAAAGGCTTTTCAATTGCTTCATCTGCTTTCATTATGAAAAAAGATGATCAAGCATTTATTTTCACAGATTGTGCATTAAATGTTAATCCTGATGCTAAACAATTAGCTCAAATCGGAATTATGGCAACTAACTTTGCTAAATCAATGAATGTCGCTAATCCTGAAACTGTCTTTTTAAGTTATTCAACAAAAGGATCTGGAGCTGGTGAAGCAGTTGATAAAGTGGTTGGAGCAATTGCTGAATTAGATAACATCAAACCTGATTTCATCTATGATGGTGAATTCCAATTTGACGCTGCTTTTGTTCAAGAAGTGAGAAATAAAAAAGCTCCCAATACCAAATTAAAAAAAGCAATCCCAGATGTTTTTGTTTTCCCAGAATTACAATCAGCCAACATTGGGTATAAAATTGCTCAACGTTTCGGTGGTTTTGATGCTGTTGGTCCCTTCATTTTAGGTTTAAATAAACCGATTAATGATTTGAGTCGTGGAGCAACACTTGAAGACATTTATGAAACTGCAATTTATACAGCTTTCCAAGCATTAAATGCTTAAAAACAACATTAAACACAAATAGATATTAGAGGTAAAAATGATTTTAGTAGTAAATCCTGGTTCAAGTTCAATTAAATTCCAGTTGTTTGAAACCCAAAACACGACACCAATTTCGATTTTAGAAGGATTGGCTGAAAGGATTGGGATTGATGGAAATTTAGTGATGAAATTCCAAGGCCAAAAATATGAATGAAAAATCAATATGCCAGATCATTTAGCAGCAGTTGGAGAAATTAACAATCGCATGCTTGAATTACAAGTCATCAAAAACAAAGCAGATATCACCGGAATTGGTTTTAGAACTGTGCATGGTGGAGATAAATTTATTCAACCAACCATTATTAATGAAGAAGTGAAAAAAGTAATTGAAGCGAATTTTAAATTAGCACCATTACATAACCCACCAGGTTTAGTTGCGATCAACGCTTTTGAAAAAGAATTTAAAATTCCGATGGTAGCAGTTTTTGACACATCATTTCATCAAACTTTAGCTCCACTTAATTATTTATATCCTGTTCCATACAATTGATATACTGATCACAAAGTTCGAAAATACGGTTTTCATGGAATCAGTTATGAATACATTACAACCCATATGAGCCAAGTTTTAAAAATTGACCAAAACAAATTAAACTTAATTATTTGTCATTTAGGAAATGGAGCTAGTATGGCAGCTATCAAAAATGGTAAATCCCTTGATACATCAATGGGATTTACTCCGTTAGCTGGATTGATGATGGGAACCAGATCTGGAGATATCGATCCTTCGATTGTTCAATACATGGTTAAAGAAACTGGGATGGATGTTTTCCAAATCACCGATGCTCTAAATAAACAATCTGGTTTATTTGGGATGAGTGGGTTGAGTGACATGCGTGATGTCACTGATGCTGTTAGAGCCGGAAATGAACAAGTAACTTTAACATGAAAAAAATACTGTCAAGTTGTTGATCGTTATCTTGTGGATTACGCTAACCAACTTGAAGGTAAAATTGATGCGATTGTATTTACAGCTGGAGTTGGAGAAAATTCAAAATCAACAAGAGCAGAAATTATTGCCAACGCCAAATTACTGGAATTAGAACTTGATGAAAATGCCAATCATGCTAAATATACTGATTACAATTTAATTTCAACTCCGAAATCAAAATACCCAATTTATTGTGTTCGTACCAACGAAGAATTAATGATTTGTAATCACACATTAAAATTGATTAAATAGATTTCAAATCAATTTAAAACAATTTTTAAAGTTTGTATCCAATATTTTAAAAACGCATTTTGCGTTTTTTTTTGTGAAATTTTAAGCAAAAAAGACTTAATGAATTCGCTTAATACCTTAAAATTTAATATTTTTTTCATTTTCTTGCAAAAGTGATTGACAAAAACAAAAAAAACTATAAATTCTTGTTGGAAATCATAAATTTCGAGAAGGAAGGAAAATAAAAATGAAAAAAATACTAATGTTATTAGGGAATTTTACCATATGTGCAACACTCCCAGTAACTGTTGTAGCATGCGGTGTTAAAATGCCAAACAATCAAATTGATATTGAACAAATTCCAAATATTCAATTAAACTTAATAGATTTAGATAATCTAAAATCCGATACAATTATTGCTAAATTTTTAGAAGAAAATCAAATAAATGAGGGATTAAAAACTTTAAAGGCTAGAGATTTAGAAGCAGAAATTCTTGAAGATGGAAGGCAAAAAATAGTAGTACAAAAAGGCACAAAACATTTTAAAGGTAGTGTTATAGCGGTTTGTGCTACTAAAAAAAACATAATTGAATTAGAAGGTCTTTCACAAGAAATTGGATCATTAAATAATAATAATGCAGCAACAATTAAAACTGCTTTTCTTGCTAAAAATCAATTACTAAAAATGCAACCAAATGATTTAGAAGTTATTGAGACAACTGGTTTGACAGCTAAAATTAGAGTCAAACCAAACGCTAGAACTTATCAAGGAGAAATTTTAGTAAACTTTGTACTTAAAACTAATATAAAAACAGTTTTAATTAAAACATTGAATGGACTAAATGATGAAAATATAGAAACAATTAAAACTGCTTTTCTTGTTGCAAATCCATCTTTAAATTTGCACCCTGAAGATTTAGAAATTCAAATTAAAGATGGTGGAAAAGCAACGATTACAATTTTACCAAGTTCTATAACTTATCACGACCAAGTTGATGTATTTTATACAATCAAAAATATGATTCGCAGCGCAAATACAATTTTTGATTTAGGACCATTGATTGATGCTGAAATAGATACAATTAAAACTGCTTTCCTTATTAAAAATCCGTCATTAAATTTACGCTCTGAAGATTTAGAAATTCAAATTAAAGATGTTGGAAAAGCAACGATTACAATTTTACCAAGTTCTTTAATTCATCAAGGAAAAGTTGAAGTAATTTATACTATCAAAACAAATAATGCGCAATGAAATGGAGTTTTAGGGCCATTAGACAACAATTTTGAAACCACAATTAAAAGAGCATTTCTTATTGAAAATCCATCATTAAATTTAGGTCAGGAAGATTTAGAAGTTAGTGAAACAAGCTCTCAAAGTGCTAAGATTAAAATTAAATCTAATGTAGCTACTCATCAAGGAGAAGTGATAGTAAGTTTTACAATCAAAACAAATATTAATATTGCAACATCTAAAGCTTTGGGTGGATTGAATAACAAAGAACAAGATACAATTAAAAACAATTTCATTGACAAAAACCAAAATTTAGATTTAAAATCTGAGGATTTAGAAGTTATTGCAATAACTGATTTGGGCGCAACAATTTCAGTTCTTTCAAGTTCATCAACTCACCAAGGAAGTGTAAATGTAAGTTTTTCACTTAAAGCAAATATTGATACTGCAAATACTGTTTTAGGAATGCTAAACGATAATAATGAAGCAACAATTAAAAATAATTTCATTGCGAAAAACCAAGATTTAGATTTAAAATCTGTCGATTTAGAAGTTAATGATATACAAAATAATGGTGCAACTATTCGTGTGAAAAACACTTCATCAACTCACCAAGGAAGTGTAAATGTAAGTTTTTCACTTAAAACAAATATCGATACTGCAAATACTGTTTTAGGAATGCTAAACGATAATAATGAAGCAACAATTAAAACCAAATTCATTGAAAAAAACCCAACTTTAGGTTTGGGTGCTAACCAATTAGAAGTTAGTGCAACAAGCTCTCAAAGTGCTAAAATTAAATCTAATGTAGCTACTCATCAAGGGGAAGTTGTAGTGAATTTTTCAATCAAACCAGATATTGACACAACAAACACAATTACTCATTTAGGTGCAATAAATGATAATTCTTCAGACATGATCAAAAATATTTTTCTTCAAATGAATTCACAATTTACAAGCTTAGCAAAAGAGGATTTAGAATTGGTAGGAACCCCAGATAATGTTAAATCAAGAATTAGAATTAAAAACACTTCACTAACTCATCAAGGACAAGTTGATGTGAGTTATACAATCAAACCAAATATAAATACAGGGGTTCTAAATTTAGGACCATTAAACAGTCAAGCTGAATCTACAATTAGATCTATCTTTCTTGAAAAAAATTCATTTGTTGGTTTAACAGGTGAACATTTAGAAATAAGTGCAATAAATACTGAGGGTGCAACAATTAAAGTTAAAACGAATGCCCCCACTCATCAAGGACAAGTTGATGTAACTTATTCAATTAAGCCCACAATTAATGCTCCAACTCTAAATTTAGGAGCTCTAAATAATAATGCAGAAGCAATTAAAGAAGCTTTAATTGCTCAAAATCCATTAGTATTTGCTGGTTTGACAATTAATGATTTAGAATTTGTTGGAACACCATTAGAAGGTTCAGCAACAATTAAAATTAAAGATAGTTTTCCAACTCATCAAGGGCAATATGATGTAACTTATACAATTAAACCGAGTTTGGTTGTTACAACAACAAATTTAGGTGCATTGGATAATAGAGATGAAAGTACAATAAAATTTCTATTTCTTAATAAGAACTCAATCACAACTTTAACAGAAGACGATTTAATAGTTAGTCATATCACAAATCACGAGGCAAAAATTAAAGTTAGACCTGATTTTGCAACTCTGCAAGGCAGTGCTGATGTCCAATTTGAAAATAATCAATTATTTTTAGATGGAAGAATGTTAGAGCGAACTATTGATAATGCTCTTGAATCAAAAACTTTTGCCACAAAAGATCTTGCTGAAACAGCGATTCAAGAAGCTCTTCCAGTATTTTGAAAGGACAGATTAAACATAAAAATATGATGTTTAGCGCCTCTTCCTGGTGTAATAAGAACAGGATACATATTAGAACTTAAAGCTTCAAATTCTTTGTTTAAAGTAATACCAAGCACAGTAGATATGGTCGTTTCAGAAACTCATTGATTTATCAATGGTTGATATTCTTCAGCTGCATAAAATTAGATTAAAATTTAAAACAATTAGTTAATTTAGAGATTTGATCTATCGTTATCAAACAACAATCATAATATTTCGTAAAAAATACATGCATTTTCAGATCTTTTAACATTTAACTGTAATCAATCCTTTTTCCAAACACATAATTGCATCACAACAAAACGGTTGTATGAATATGTGCAAAGAAAGAGGGTTTTTTATGACCAAATAGCATAGATACTATCACTATTAAGTGATAACGATGGAAGTTTGAATTTGGGAATTACTATTTGTAATTAATTTTTTATTTCTTGATAAACCAAAATAATTTTTATTATCGAACACAATTAATTCTTGTGTTCATAGATTTAAAAAATATCATTAAACACATTATCATTTGCATTTCAACAATTATTTCGCTTTTTTAAATAAAGACTTGACAAATCGAAAAAAATCATAGTTTCTTGTTTGGATAAATATAGAAATATGAAAATTTTAAAAAAATTTAGAAGGAACAAAAATGAATAAATTATTAATTTTATTAACACATTTGTAGAAATCCACCAACTTTCGCAGAGAGAACGAAAACAAGGAAAAGGAATAAATTAGGTAAATGAAAAAATTACTATTACTATTGAATAGTATTTGTGTTGTCGCGTCAACAGCGGCAACTGTCTTTGCATGTAATAATGTAAAAAGAATCGATATAGAGGTTGTCCCAAATGGAACAAACTTTATTGATGTTGAACCAGAAATGATTAAAGGTTATTCAAACATTCAAGCGGTTGAAGTTGACTTTTTAGGCGCAGAACTATCATCACCACATAAAATATTTTCAAGTGTTGAATATACAACTTCAAATATTAAAGGATCAAAATTTTCAAAAATTACATTTACAGCTAAGAACGAAATTGGATTTGGTTATCTTAGGTTAAAAGGTTCGCAAGAATCAACAACTAGCCCAACTTCACAAAAAGAGTTAGTATTTTTGAAGAAAATTTTTAATGTTAATGTAGGCAAACTTGATATTAAAAACACTAAAGTAATTGCTGATTTCAATCAAAATCAGGAAACTATTGAAAGTGCAATTAAAAACGCGATCAAAACAAAAACTGATGGAATTGATATTATTCAAGACAAGGATTATGTCATCACAGGATTAGATAGAACGCTTTCAAGTTCTAAAATAAAAGTTGCAGCAAAAAAATTATCTAAAGTTATTAAAGGTGAATTTGCTTTTGAACTTATGAAAATAAATCTTACGACAGCAACTGACAAAGTTTTAGGCGAATTACCTAGTGATAATGATGATCAAATTATAGAAGCTTTTTTAAATCAAAACCCAGAATTTAAAGGTTTGCCCAAAACTCAATTGCAAATTAAATCAGCTTTAACAAAAACTTCAGGTACTGTAACAATTCAAATAAAAGGAACGCATGATCGATATCATGGAGAAGTTGTTGTAACATATACAGTCGCTCCTCCTAAAACCCCAAACTTAGACGCTCTAAATCAAAAGATCGCTGAAGCGAGACTTATTGCTCAAGCTGGTAAAAGTTTAGTTGATTGAACTGCTTTACAAAACGCCATTTCAACTGCTGAAACTGATAAATCAGAAGACACAGCTGTTGTGAAAACCACTGATCTACAATCAGCAATGACTGTATTTAACAATGCTGCAACCCCAAACTTAAACACATTAAATACCAAGCTTGAACAAGCCAAAAATATTGCTCAAGCTGGTAAAAGTTTAGTTGATTGAACTGCTTTACAAAACGCCATTTCAACTGCTGAAACTGATAAATCAGAAGACACAGCTGTTGTGAAAACCACTGATCTACAATCAGCAATGACTGTATTTAACAATGCTGCAACCCCAAACTTAAACACATTAAATACCAAGCTTGAACAAGCTAAAGCTATTGGTCAAGCTGGTAAAAGTTTAGTTGATTGAACTGCTTTACAAAACGCCATTTCAACTGCTGAAACTGATAAATCAGAAGACACAGCTGTTGTGAAAACCACTGATCTACAATCAGCAATGAATCAGCAATGCTGCAACCCCAAACTTAAACGCATTAGATACCAAGCTTGAACAAGCCAAAAATATTGCTCAAGCTGGTAAAAGTTTAGTTGATTGAACTGCTTTACAAAACGCCATTGCAACTGCTGAAACTGATAAATCAGAAGACACAGCTGTT